>CAVSLC010000005.1:0-354437 GCA_963728565.1 uncultured delta proteobacterium | reverse complement strand
GAGTACGACTCATGGCTACCTCAGATACAAAAGCTCAAGGCGCTCAAAGTAGAGGGCGTCTTTTCGCATTTCTCCCATGCCGAAAGCGTCCAAGGCCAATATACCCGCAAGCAGTTGGAAATATTTCACGATCTCGTCAAACGTCTTGCCGCCGTAGGGATTGCGCCGCCGGTGGTTCATCTTGCCAATAGCGCGGCCACGATTACTTTGCCGGAGGCCCATTTCAATATGGTGCGACCGGGTCTGATGCTTTATGGAGTTTACCCCTCACCCGAGATGGCCACTCGAATTTCGCTGAAACCGGTGCTGTCCTGGAAAACGCGCATCTTGCAACTTAAGAAGGTCCCTCCCCACACCAGCATCAGTTACGGTCAGACGTTCATTACCAAGCGTGACAGCTTGATCGCGACCCTGCCAATTGGCTACGCCGATGGTTATCCTAGGCTGCTTTCCAATCGTGGACAGGCATTGGTCGCCGGCCAGCGCGCGCCGGTGGCCGGACGCGTGTGCATGGATTTGACTATGCTGGATGTTACCGATATAGGAAAAATACACCAGGGAGATGAGGTTGTTCTCCTCGGCACCCAAGAAAATGAAACCATCTCCGCCGACGAGATGGCGGCTTGGGCAAACACAATCTCTTACGAAATTCTCACTTCCATCGGCGCTCGAATTCCCCGTATCCATTACAATTCCTAGGAGGATCACTACCCGTGGCCAGGATTCAAAGGGCCCTGATTAGCGTTTCTGACAAGAAAGGCATCGTCGAGTTTTCCCGCGGCTTGTCCGATCTAGATGTCGAGCTCATTTCAACCGGTGGCACGGCATCGTTACTGCGCGACAACAAAATCGCCGTGAAAGATGTTTCTGAGATCACTGGCTTTCCTGAAATGATGGATGGTCGAGTGAAAACTCTTCATCCCAAGATTCATGGCGGAATTCTCGCGTTGAGAGACAATCCCGAGCATGTAGCGAAAATGCGAGAGCACGGAATCGCCCCAGTAGATCTAGTGGTCGTCAATCTTTATCCCTTCGAAGCTACTGTCGCCCGAGGCGGATCATTCGAAGACATCGTCGAGAATATCGATATCGGCGGACCCAGCATGGTGCGGGCTGCGGCAAAAAATCACCAGCACGTCGCGGTCGTGGTCGATCCCGAAGACTACGCTTTGATCCTTGCCGAGTTGCAGAAAACTAACGGCTCGCTATCAAAGCAAACGCATTTTCGGCTTTTTACCAAAGCGTTCCAGCATACCTCGCACTATGACGGGGCGATCTCAAATTATTTTGCCGCCCTGGACGGAAACCGGCAACCGACACGTTGGGGAGAAACGCTCAACCTTCAGATCTCCAAGATTCAGGACATGCGCTACGGCGAAAATCCGCACCAAAGCGCCGCCTTCTACCGTACTGAGGGCGATAACGGTCCTTCGATTGCCCGCGCCAAACAGTTTCAAGGCAAAGAGCTGTCCTTCAACAATATTTTAGACGCCGATGCCGCGTTAAGTACGGTCCTGGAATTCTCTGATACCGCAACCGTCGCCATCAAGCACAATAATCCATGCGGCGTGGCTTTATCGAAAACCTCGCTGGCGGATTCTTTTCGCAAAGCTAAAGCCTGCGATCCGGTTTCGATCTTCGGCGGCGTGATTGCGTTTAACCGACCGGTCGATGAAGAGACTGCCGGTGAGCTCAAGGACATCTTCCTGGAGATCGTCATCGCTCCGAGCTTTACGCCGGCGGCCAAGTCGGTTCTGTCATCGTCAAAGCGGTTGCTCAACGTTCGCCTCTTGGAATTGGATATGAGTCAACCACAAACCGGCGGCTACGATCTGCGCCGGGTACGGGGCGGCATATTGATGCAGGATTGGGATACAGGATCGGTGGATGTACGCGCCTGTAAAGTCGTGACCCACAGAAAGCCGACGGAACGAGAGTATGAGGCGCTCGACTTCGCTTGGAGAGTTTGCCGCCATGTCAAATCCAACACGATTGTTTTTGCCGGGCCGGATCAAGTCCTCGGTGTCGGCGCCGGCCAGATGAGTCGTATTGATTCAACTAAAATTGCGGTGCTGCGCGCGGCAACGCATGGGCTGGATCTTGCAGACTCGGCGGTGGCTTCGGATGCGTTCTATCCGTTTCGCGACGGCCTCGATGAAGCGGCCAATGCCGGCGCCAAATCAGTGATCCAGCCGGGCGGCTCCATCAAAGACGATGAAGTTATCGCCGCTGCCAATGAACACGGCATGGCGATGATCTTTACCGGGATGAGACACTTCAGACACTAGCAAGGACGTGCCTAGACTCAGCAGCGGCAAGACAGCGCTTCACCTTCGCATTAATTCCGGCTGCGAGCTTCTGAAGCTCGAATTATGAAGATATTGGTGATTGGCAGCGGCGGACGCGAACATGCGCTGATCTGGAAACTCCGCCAGAGTTCAGAGGTCGATAAGATCTATTGCGCGCCCGGCAGCGCGGGTATCGCTGAGTTTGCCGAACTAGTCGCCATCGCGCCGCACCAGATCGAAGATCTCGCCGACTTCGCCGCAGAACAGAAGATAGATCTCACCGTGGTTGGACCGGAGCTTCCATTGACGCTCGGTATCTCAGACTTGTTTGAATCCCGTGGATTGAAAATTTTTGGCCCAAATCGGGACGCGGCGCAACTGGAAGGCAGCAAAGCCTTCGCCAAAAAGATCATGACCGAGAACAGCATCCCTACCGCCGCCGCCGGTATCTTCAGCGATGCCCAGTCGGCCAGGCGATATGTCGATCACAATCCGCCGCCCTACGTCGTTAAAGCCGATGGTCTGGCGGCGGGCAAAGGCGTGCTGATCTGTGCGAACCGGGAAGAAGCACAATCGGCCATCGATGAGATCATGGTTGCAAAAGCATTTGGCCAAGCCGGCGAGAAAATCGTCATCGAAGAATTTCTCGAAGGCGAAGAAGCCTCTTTCATGGTACTCACAGATGGCGATACCGTGCTCGCATTGCCATCATCACAAGATCACAAGCGAGTCTTCGATCACGATCAGGGGCCGAACACCGGTGGCATGGGCGCTTACTCGCCGGCGCCGGTCGTGACACAAAGCATTGAGGATCGCGTGTTGCGCGAGGTGGTAACCCCATTGATGACCGGACTGAAACGCAAAGGCATTGTTTATAGAGGGGTCATCTACGTTGGTTTAATGATCACGAAGACGGGACCGAAAGTTCTGGAGTTCAATGCCCGCTTCGGCGATCCCGAATGCCAGGTGATCATGATGCGTTTAAAGAGCGATCTCCTGCCGCTGCTGCAAGCCACGGCAGACGGAACATTGCGAACTGTTCGCCCGGAATGGTACCCGGATCCCGCTGTCTGTGTGGTCCTGAGCGCTAGCGGCTATCCCGGTTCTTATGAAACGGGCACGGAGATCCGCGGCCTTGAAAAACTGAAAAATTGGCCCAGTGGCTTTGTCTTTCATGCCGGCACCAGCAAACAGGACGGCCGGTGGCGGACTTCCGGCGGTCGTGTATTGGGAGTAACCGCGCGGGGCCGCGATCTTGCGGAAGCGGTCCAGGAAGTTTATTGGGGCGTCAATGCGATCAGCTGGGATGGGATGCATTATCGCAGGGACATTGCGCGACGCGCCTTGTAAGCTCAGGGTGACCCTGCCGATCGGCGCATTTGCGCCCCTGTCTGGGACAACCTATTCGCGTTTGATGCGCGCTGTTGTTGTGATGTGTATCCACCAAGCGCGCGACGACACGCTCGAAACAGCGCGCAATTCTTGGGCGGCTTCTGATGAACCTTAGTCATGCAATGGCTTCGCTGAAGCGCGGTGATGTGATCGTTTTCCCCACCGAAACGGTTTATGGGTTGGGCGCGGATGCGCTGAATCCTGCGGCGGTTGAAAAAGTGTTTCAACTCAAAGGCCGCAATCCGGATTCTCCTATTCCGATTATTGTGGCCGATCAAGCCATGCTGCAAGGCGTGGTCGAAAAAATTTCGCCGGTCGCCCGAACGCTCATGGAACGATTTTGGCCGGGGCCCCTGACCTTGGTGCTGCCGGCCGCTCCGGGTACGCCGAAGCAGCTGTTGAACCGGACGGGCGGAGTTGGCGTTCGTATCTCGAGCCAGCTTATAGCCACCGAGTTGGCTCGGGCGTTTGGGCGGCCTTTGACCGCGACCAGCGCCAACCCTTCTGGGCAGCAGGCGGCATCCACGATCGAGCAGGCGCAGAATTATTTTGCCAACGACATCGAAATTTTCCTGGATGGCGGGAAGCTCCCGTCGAAGACGGGCTCGAGCGTTGTCGAAGTGATCGGCGACCGCATCAAGATCATTCGCGCAGGCGAGATTAGCCTGGGGCAACTCGCGGCGAGTATCGGCAGGAAAAACATTCTCACGTAATTGACTCAAGGCGCCCAACAGAAGCCGAACTATTCGGCGCTCGGACGGCTTTTAGACTTGAGGATGCGGGCAATTTCGTGACCGTCTTCTCCTTCGTAGTAGCCTACCTGCTGGTCCTTAACGAACAACGCGCGCAAGCCGACCTGCTTGCCCACCGCCGGCGTCGCATATGCGCCAATCTTATTGGAATCGGGATATTCCGAAAGATCCGGATACTCCATCGTGCTCACCACCAAATAGCGCAGCTCTCGGTTACCGGAATTAATAAGTTGATGCGGGGACTCGGTTCCCGGGGGACAGGCAACGACAGTTCCGGCGGTCACCTCGACCTCGTCTTTTCCCAGGCGCAGAATGCCTCGGCCTTCCATGACATAGATCATCTCCTCATTGGTCGTGTGGGTATGATAGGGAAAGGCCGATTTCCCCGGCGGCACGCTAAAAAAGCTGTAGCCCAGCTTTTGCGCGCCGATAGCGGCGCCCACTCTTTGTCGCGAGCCGCCGAATGCTGAACCTTCCGGCGCATTGATCTGCACCGCGGGCACTTCAGAAAGCTTGATCACATGATCATGGTTGGCCATCGCTCCTCCCGATCGATTCGAATCCTTCAAAGTCGCACACTACCACTCGGTCGCATCTTTATGCTATCAGATCAGATCATGTTGATCTTATCTGAAAAGCAAGTTGAAGGGCTGATCGACATCGACGAGCTGATAACGGCGCTTGAACGAGCGCACATCCAATATTCCACCGGCAACGCGGTTATGCCGGTGCGCTTGGTGGTGCCACTGCCGCAAATTGGCGGGCGGATCACCAGTATGCCCGGCTTTTTGAATGAGGATCAGGCGCTTGGCATGAAAGTGGTCACCTATTTTCACAACAATCCCAAGCAGAACCTGCCGTCGATCCTCGCCACGATCATGCTCTTTAGTTCCGAAACCGGAAAAATGATTGCGGTCATGGATGGCAGCTACATCACCGGGATCCGCACTGCTTGCGCTTCGGCGATGGCGAGCAAGATTCTGTCAAACCCGACCGCATCCGTACTAGGAATTCTCGGCGCCGGGGTCCAGGCCAAAGCGCACATAAGGGCTCTCTCCCGGGTGCGAAAAATTGGTCGCATCAAAATCTACAGCCCGTCCGGTACCAGCGCCAGCCGCGTCAAACAAGAAGTGGAATCACAAATCGGCGTCGCCATTGAAGTGGCGAACAGCGCGGAAGAAGCCGTTCGCGGAGCCGATCTCATCGTTACCGCCACTACAGCAAAACAGCCGATTTTGGCGACCGAATGGCTGAAGCCGGGCGCTCACATCAATGCAGTGGGTTCGCACCGTCCCGACCTGAGAGAACTCGACGGCGCAACTCTGGCGCGCTCTAGGGTATTCGTAGATTCCCGCGAGGCGATTATGGCCGAATGCGGTGACGTCCTGTTAGCCTTGGCCGAGAAATCGATCACGGCGGATCATGTACAGGCGGAAATCGGCGAGGTTCTCGCCGGCACAAAACCGGGAAGAACCGCAACCGAGGAGGTCACTCTCTACAAGTCGGTCGGCATCGCGATTCAAGATGTCGCGACTGCCCATCTTGTCTATCACAAAGCGTTACAAAGAGGCGTCGGCACTGACGTCATCGTATGATCCGAAGATCTGCCCGTTTGCCGGCCGCGGCGCGAACACCCAATGGCTGATTTAGCCGAAGTCATACGACGACACCCTCTCTTTTCGGCACTGTCGCGGGAAGATATCGCCAAAGTTTTGGGCAAGATGGAAGAACGTCACTACCTAAGTGGCACAACCATCCTCTCACAAGGTGATGAAGGCGATGCGTTCTACATCATTCAAACCGGAACGGTGCAGGTCGTGCTTGAAAACCGCGGTAGAGCAGAGGTGATCCGCGTTCTCGGACCGCAAGACTGGTTCGGCGAAATGGCGTTGTTATCCGGCGAGCCGCGTTCGGCAACGATTGTCGCCGTCAAAGACTCTTTGATATGGCGACTGAGTCGCCATGCTTGGGACGAACTGATCGACAAACATCCGACTTGGCTGCTGCATTTCTGCGCCGCTCTGAGTAAAAAGCTTTCTCAGGTCGAGCAGCAGTATGCTCAAGGGCGCGAGGCTTTCTACTCACTGGCCGAGGAATTCTACAGCTCGAGACCGGTGCCGGAACAAGCATTCCTGCGCCGGCTTTCACTGCTAAGCTCGAGCGATTTCGAAACTGCGGACCAAGTGCTTCATACGAAGCTTGCTGGCCAGTGCCTGGCCTCACTGAAGGCCAATCACTTACCCTTACTGCGGATAGCGGATTCGAGCCGGCCTGAGCTTCATCCGCTTTTCAAAGATTTTCTGCGCGAAAGGCTTTTCCAGCAGGAAGGGCCGGAGGCCGCAAAGCAATTGCACGGTGAGTTGGCCGAAGAGTTTGAGAACCTTGGGCGCTGGCAGGACGCAATCCATCATTCTCTGGAAGCCGAAAACTGGCCAAGAGCGGCGACTTTGCTAAACCAAAATAAACAGAGCTTGCTCGACAGCTCCGCCCAGGCGGTAAAACAAGTCATTGAGCAATTACCGCGGGATCAAATCAATCTCGGCCTCGTGCACATGAAAGCTGAAGCCTTGGTTCGCTTGGGCAAGATTGAATCCGCCGTCGCATATTGCACAGAGGCTCTTTTGGATTCAGCCAAGACTCCGCGGGAGAGAGCGATGGCAAAACGCCTCCACCATGCCGTGACTAATCTTGCCCGTAAAGGCGATCATGCTGAGGCCTTGAATCTCTTGCGCAACGCTCTGGAATTACGGCAACAGGATGCGGTCTCGGATCTGGCGAGCCTTGATGAAAAATTTGATACGGCCGGGAGTGCCGAGCCGCTGCGCCAGATCCAGACAGAATTCACGACAAAAAATAGGACGAATCCTGCACCGAAGTCGTTAATTGCTGGGCTGGAAGGGTTGGATCTGAGCCGATGGACCGGTGCACTGCTCGGTGTCGGCGTTTGGTGCTATCTCTGGTTCGTGATGCCCGATATAGGCTTGGAACCAGCCGCTACCAAGCAGCTGGCCCTTATCGCTTTGACACTCATTTTTTGGATGTTTCGGGTCTTTCCTGAATACGGGGTGGCATTGCTTTTCGCCATCGGCATGATCATCTCCGGGCTAGGGCAACCGGAAACGGTACTCGGCGGCTTTGCCAACAGCTCCTGGTTCATGACTCTTGGCGTTCTCGGATTGGGCGCGGCGATCACCAGTTCGGGACTCTTCTACCGGCTATCGCTCCAACTCGTCCGCGTCTTTCCGCTCAGCTATCGCTGGCAAATTGTTGCAATGGGTGTCATGGGCATTGTCGTCATGGCGTTGATTCCGCAACAGAGTGCTCGCACTGCGATCATAAGCCAAATGCTGATGAACTTATCCGAAAGTCTTGGTTATAAAAATCCGTCCAAGGCTTCCACCGGTCTTTTCGTGGCGAGCTTCTTAGGACTCGGACAACTCGGTTTTCTGTTTCTGACCGGTTCGACCACAAGCCTAATCGCATGGGGTCTTTTGCCGGAGGAAGTCCGAGAGCAATTTAGCTGGGGATATTGGTTTTATGCCGCGTCCGTCCCTACTCTTGTTGTCGCTGCAGTAGTTATCTTGGCCACTCTGATTCTCTATAGACCTGAGTCTCAGCCACGTATTTCTTATAAGATGGTTCAAACTCAGTTGCAGATTCTCGGGCCGCTATCGCTACACGAATGGATCACTCTGGGGGTCTTGTGCATTACGCTTGCCGGTTGGCTCAGCAAATCGTATCACAATATCGATGGCGCCTGGGTAGCGCTGATCGCGCTTTGTGTTCTGATTAATACCGGCGTCCTCGGTTGGGGCATGATGAAAAAAGGCATTGATTGGGAAATGCTGCTTTACATGGGAGCCACGCTGAGCATTCCCGTGCTGCTCACACAAGCGAGGATTGACCAGTGGATGGTCGGCATGTTTGCGCCGGTGATTCTGCCGCTCACCAATTCCCCGGCGCTCTGTTTCACGGTCATCATAGTTATTGCAATTGCGGTGAAGCTGGCCTTTACCAGCTTCTTGACGGTCGTTACCCTGACGGTTGCGCTTTTGCCGCTGGCGTCCGAGCTGGGCATCAGCCCGTGGGTGATGGCGATGATCGTTCTCATGGGTTCAGAGGTTTGGTTCCTAAGATTTCAGGTGGACTGGCATACCATGGCAAGCGCCACAACCGGAGGAAAAGGATTTAGCTATCCGATGATGTCCCGCATCAATCCGGTGTACGCCGTCGCCTACATACTGGCGGCCATAGTCGCGATCCCGTGGTGGCGCCACCTGGGGTTGATAGGTTGAGCCGGCTCGCGCCATGAACCACCGTCAAGCCTTCAGCCCCACAGCCGAGCATCCGCAAGCAAAGTCCGGAAAGCATCAAAGATCGTTGTGATAGATTGCCTCAACCACCGGCCCAGTTAACTCGTCAGAGGCTCCGTCGAAGCAGATCTGTCCGTTTTTAAGTCCGACAACCCGGGCGGCGTACTCGCGGGTCAACTCTAAAGTGTGCAAGCTCACCAATGCCGTAATCCCGTCTTCTTGGCAGACTTGTTTTAGAATATCGAGCACGACACCGGACAGCTTGGGATCGAGGCTCGAAACAGGTTCATCGGCGAGAATAAGCGCCGGCTCTTGCATCAAAGTGCGAGCGATCGCCACTCGTTGCTGTTCACCGCCGCTGAGCTCGTCGGCGCGGCGGTAGGCATGATCCAGCAGTCCCACGCGATTAAGATTGATTAAAGCCTTGCGCTTTTCGTCGCGGGTAAAACTTCGCAGCGTGCTGCGCAGCGCCGATTGATAACCCAACCCTCCGGACAGAACATTTTCGATGACCGACAAGCGCTTGATGATGTTGAACTGTTGAAAAATCATGCCGACCTTGCGTCTGAGCCGTCGTAGTTCGGTTTGCTTCAACCGCACGACATCGACCAGCGTGCCGGCGCCGTTTCCTGTAATCAGCCCCATGGGCAATCGGATATGCCCGGAGCTGGGCTCGACGAGACGGTTAATGCAGCGCAGCAAAGTCGATTTTCCCGAGCCGCTGAGCCCGATGATGCCGACGAATTCGCCGCGATGAACGGATAAATTGATGCCGCAGAGCACCGGAACATTGCTATCGTAGGATTTATGGAGATCCTCGATTTCTAGAATGATCACGGCTGTTTTCTTTGCAAGCTTGCTTTTAGGGGGATACCGGCAATATCGAAAGCTTGACGCACCGAATCATAGTCTCGATCAGTGGCGGGAACGAAACCGTCGATCTGGTAGAGATCCCGCATCATCTGCTTGCCTTTAGGATCGCCACTCAGCTGCAAAAAAATCTCTTCCACTTTTTTCGCGATGGCTTCATCGAGATTGCCGTTGATCACTAAATTGTCTGCCGGAATCGGCTCGGAGAAAGCAATCGCCCGGATCTTGTTCACGTCCTCGGGATTCTTCAGATAGCGCATCCATGCGGTATCATCGCCGTCGGGCGAATTAGCATAGGTTGCACCGGCGTCGACTTTGCCATTGAGCACGGCGAGCACCGTCGCATCATGCCCCCCTGAATACAGAATCTGTTTGAAGTCGCGAACCGGATCGATGCCGCGTTCCTTGAACATCTTACGCGGGAAAATGTTGCCCGTGGTTGATAGCGCGTCACCGAAAGCGAAAGTTTTGCCGCGCAGGTCCTCGAGCCTTTGGATGCCGCTGTCTGCTCTGGTGATGATTGCCGCATAGTATGAGGCGATTCCCTTGCGCTCGGACTTAAGAACGACCTTCACGTTAGCTTCGTTCTTCGCTAATACGTAGGAGGCGGGGGTCAGGAAGGCGACATCGAGTTTGTTAACCCGGAGCGCTTCGACGACGCCGGTATAATCCGCCGCGACGAAGGGTTGAATTTCCATACCCAATTGTTTTTGCAGTATGTCGACGATGGGCTGAGCGTTTTGCATTACTTGTTGAGCATCTTCCGCGGGTACGAAGCCGACGCGAAGCACCTTAGCCGATTTGCCGGAATCACCGCAGCCAAGCAGGCAGAGAATTATCAATAATGCGGTGTAAAGGCGTGGTCTGTGTGGTGCGAGCATTATTGATGATTATCGTGTCAGATTCACCGCTACAGGCGCAACGTTTTAACCATCGGCCAAGCTGGGCGGGCGGTTTTAGCGGCTTGCAACTTCTTCCAACAATTCTTCGGCTTTTTGTTTGTGCTTGGCGTCGTCCGAGAATTGGATAGGTAAATTCCGGATCGAGGAGAGCATAGTGCGGGCAGCCTGGAAATCTTCCATAGCCATATAAGTATTTGCCAATTCGAGCCGGCTTATAATGACGGTCGGATTGAGCGCGATGGCTTTTTTTAAATACTCCACTGATTTTTCCATGCTGCCTTGCGGTAGAGAGCGGCCGTACAGAACCGAAGCGAACACGCGGCTCATTTTCCCGATTTCAGAGATCTTTCGATGCCAGACGCCATAAGCATGATAAGCAAACCCATTGTTCGGATCTAAGGCAAGCGATTTTTCCAGCGCCGCGCGGATTTCCTCCGCTAGTTCCACCTGCCTTGCAACCGGAGAAACGACGGCTGTGAGACCTAAGGAGGCCCCTAAGTAAAAATAACCCCAGGTCGAGTTGGGATTGGCTTTGATGGCTCGGCGGGCGTAATCTTCGGCCGTTTGATAATCCTTTAGACGTCTTTCCTTCCAATCGGAGATTGATTCGGGGATCATGTCACCCAGATCGATATAGGCGCGAGACAGTTTGATAAGAGCTTCAAAATTCTGAGCGTCCAGGCGCACAATTTTCAGCAACTCATTGGCGGCTTCTTTGGGCTTGAATTGAGCATAGAGCCGATCGGCATTCTTGTGCAGCTGCGCAATTTCGACACTGTCGTTGCGACAGTGCGGGCATCCGCCTTTGGCATCCAGAGGTGCTGCCTCTTCAACCTGCGCAGCCCATCCCGGCGATGCCAGAATGATGATCAGAGTCCAACTGCCGAAGCTCTGCGCCAGCATGAATTATCCTATGGATAACGGCTTTCCGGCCTCATCTATGGCAACGTACACGACCTCAGCTGCCGTGACTCGGACAGTATGCCGTGGCTTGTCAAGTCTTTCCGCTTCAACTTCCACCCGAACGGTTAATGAAGTCGTTCCCTGACGTTGTATCGAAGTATAAAAACTCACCACGTCGCCGACATACACGGGGGCGATGAATTCGACTTCCCGCATTGCGCGGGTAACGAAATTTCGAGGTGCTTTACGCGACGCCGCCACTCCCCCAGCAAGATCGATATGACTCAGAATGACGCCGCCAAAGATGGTTCCGTGCGCATTGGTGTCTCGCGGAAGCATCGTCACACGCAGAGTCGGTTCACGAGTATCAGCCATCCGCAGCCACCCAAGAGCTTGGGAACAATTTAAGTGAGAGACAACTAAAGGTAAGTCAACCAGCTCGAATACTTGCTTTGCCTCCCTTTCACCACTTCGAAAAAAGATGCTTGAATGTCCTCGGTGATTGGGCCGCGGCGGCCGGCTCCGATCTGTCTGTCATCTATCTCGCGAATAGGCGTCACTTCAGCGGCAGTTCCGGTAAAAAACGCCTCATCAGCGGTATAGAGTTCATCGCGCGTAAACCGTTCTTCGATGACCTGATAATCTTTGCCGCGAGCGAGCGTGATGATCGAATCTCGAGTGATGCCCGGCAGAATCGAAGTCAGCGGTGTCGTTTTCACCTTACGATCGCGCACGATGAAAATGTTCTCGCCGCTCGCTTCCGAAACATAACCTTCGGCGTCGAGCATGATGGCTTCGTCGTAGCCAGCCTTTTTGACCTCGTGTTTGGCAAGCACCGAATTGATGTAGTTGCCGGCTGCCTTGCTTTTGGTCATCATCACGTTGACGTGATGGCGAGTGAATGACGAGACTTTGGCGCGTATGCCGTTCTTGAGCCCTTCATCTCCAAGATAGGCGCCCCACGGCCAAACAGCGATACTCACATGAACCGGATTATTTGGCGCGTACAGGCCCAAATCTCCAATCCCGACGAAAGCAACCGGTCGGATGTAACACTCCTTCAGCCGATTAGCACGAATGACTTGAAGAGTTGCCTCCATCAGCTGTTCGACTGAATACGGCAACGGAAACCCGAGTATGTTGCCCGAATCCCAGAGCCGGCGCAGATGTTCCGGTAAACGAAATACCGCGGAACGGCCATCCGCCAATTCATAGCAGCGAATCCCCTCGAAATACGCGGTTCCGTAATGCAACGCATGTGTCAGCACATGGACGGTCGCATCCTCCCAGCGCACCAATTCGCCATCGAGCCATATCTTTTCGGTCTTGAGCGACATAACTAAGCTTTCGTCATCTCGGCACTGCTGCACTAGTGTACGTGCCCATCAGAGTGCCAGCAAGGGCTCTCCAAAAAAAAGGCCACCACAATAAGGGTGGTGGCCCGGCATTGATCGTCAATTATGTTACAAACCTTTTTTGATGTTCGGCGCCGGTTTGAAACCCACTGTGCGGCTAGCTTTTATGTTGATGACGTCGCCGGTTTGAGGATTTCTGCCCTTGCGGGCTTTGCGGGATCGTACGGTAAAGGTGCCGAACCCGGGAATTTGGAATCGTTTACTCTTCTTGATCGCCTTGGAGATACCTACGAAGGTCGCATCCACTGCTTCGCCCGCTGCTCTTTTGCTGATGTTTGCGCTTTTCGCCACAGAGTCGATGAGTTCACTTTTTGTCATTGTCTTCTGCTCCTCCTTGCAAGCTGATCGTTCGGTATGATCGTCCAAAAGCAGGTCGAAATAATCATGGATTCATCCTTAAATGTCAAATACTTTATCTCCTGTTCAAGCGCTCGTACAGCAGCCCGTAACGAACTCCCTGATCGCTGACAATTAGCTCCCGGGCGCCGAACAAGGTCATCATTCTGTCGATCAAACATGCGCCCGCAAGAATCACGTCGGCTCGTTTTGGTTCGAGTCCCGGAATACTCTTACGCTGCGCGAGAGTCTTACTTCGGTATAGCCGCACCTGCCGTTGGACCTCAACATGCGTTAGATGACTGCCATGTACCACGCTGTGCGCGTAGCGAGTCAACTTTTTTTCGACGGCGGCCAAGGTGGTGAAGGTTCCCGCGGTTCCAACCCAAGCCGAAGCGACAGCAAGATGGCCCCAGTGTTCCCCCAAGGCCGCCAACTCGTTGTCGATGGCGCTCGTCAAATCAGTGAATTCTTCGGCGCCAACGGGATCAGAGCGAAGAAACCGCTCAGTCAAACGGACCGATCCGAGATTAAGGCTCAGGGCATGTGTGACACCGGAATCATTGCCGCGGATAAATTCCGTACTGCCGCCGCCGATGTCGATTACCAGCAGTTCTTCCCCGATCAGTGGAAGTCCTCGCTGCGCTGCCAAAAAAGAATAGGCCGCTTCATCATCGCCGGTGATGACACGGACATCGAGTCCCAGCTCCAGCCGCCAGCGTTGCCGCACTTCGAAACTGTTGCGGGCGTCGCGAAGAGCGCTGGTTCCGACCGCTATCATTTCGCCAACACCCAACGTTTGGCACGCGTCCAAGTAACCGCGCAACACTGCCGAACTTCTCCGCTCTCCCTCGTGGCTGATCAACCCCGTCCGATCCACACCCTGCCCCAGACGAGTAATCTCCGCCAGATCGTCCAGCACTCTGAAACGACCGCCGTCTCTGAGCTCGGCGATCAGGCATAGAATCGTATTAGTACCGATATCGATGAAAGCACAACGCGGAGAGATCATCGTTGCGCCGCGGCATCGAGCGGCGAAGATGAGTTTAGGAACTCGGTGCGATCGCGGTCGAGCTCTTGAACCCAAGCGGCCATATCGGCCAGCGCTCTTTGCGACATCGCCTCCTTTTTGGCCCTGCCCCGGAGATCTCCGGATAACGGCGGCAACAGGCCGAAGTTGACGTTCATCGGTTGAAATTTTTTTCGCTGCGAATCAGTGATGTAACGCAACAAGGCGCCCAGAGCGGTGCTCTCGGGCGGCACCCGGGGCGGTTGATCGGACAGCAATCGCGCGGCATTCACTCCGGCCAGCAAACCGGTTGCGGCGGATTCGATGTAACCTTCGACACCAGTCATCTGCCCGGCAAAAAACAAAGTGCCGCGCTGGCGCCATTGCAAGGTGGGCAACAAGTGGAGCGGTGAATGGATAAACGTGTTGCGGTGGAGACTACCCAGGCGAATAAATTCAGCCCGCGCCAATCCCGGAATCATGGCGAAGACACGGCGCTGCTCGGGGTAAGTCATTTTGGTTTGAAACCCCACGAGATTGTACAGCGTCCTCTCGCGATTTTCCTGACGCAATTGGACCACCGCGTATGGGCGCCTGCCGGTGCGTTGATCGACAAGTCCCACTGCCCGCATCGGCCCGAACGCTAAAGTGTCCTTGCCGCGATCGGCCATCTCTTCGATGGGCATGCAGCCTTCGAACGGCACGAAGCGCTCGAAACTATGCGTCGGCACACGTTCGGCTTTAACCAGCGCATTGACGAAAGCGTAATACTCGTGGCGCGTCAGCGGCAGGTTTAGGTAATCGTCGCCATCACGATCGTATCGCGAGGCTCTGAAGGTGATATCCATGTCGATGGATTCAGCAGTTACAATCGGTGAGATCGCGTCATAAAAGTAGAGATACTCTTGGCCCAAGAGCGTCGCCACTGCTTGCGCTAGAGCCGGCGAGGTCAGCGGTCCGCTGGCCAGTATAACCATGCCCGAAGGAATTTCCTGAACCTCCCGGCGGATAATCGTCACTCCCGATAATGCTTCGACAGCAGCGGTCAAGGCACGCGCGAAAATCTCGCGATCCACCGCCAATGCCGATCCGGCGGGCACCCGCGCCACTTCCGCCGTCCTGATGATCAGCGAATCGAGCTTGCGCATCTCTTCCTTTAATAAACCAGCCGGCGCGGATAACGAATTGGAGCGCAGCGAGTTGCTGCACACCAGCTCGCCGAGATCACCTGAAGCGTGCGCCTCGGTCATACGGCGCGGCCGCATCTCGAACAGCTCCACGCGAACACCCCGACGCGCGAGCTGGTAAGCGGCTTCCGAGCCGGCCAGTCCGCCGCCGACTATGCGGACGATTTTTTCCATCGAGTTACTCCGGGACCGGCATCGAAAAGCCGCACTCTTTGTTGCGGCAGCGCCTGCTGCGACCGGCCCGTTTGGTAACCTTCTCGACCAAGATAGGAGCGTTGCAGTCCGGGCATGGCCCTGGAACCGGTTTGTCCCAAGTAGCAAACTTACAATCCGGATAACGATCACAGCCGTAGAACATTTTGCCCCAGCGCGATTTACGTTCTTTCACGTTGCCTTCGCCGCAGTCCGGGCACTTGATGCCAAGATCCACCGGTTTTTCCAGAGGACGTATGGTCTTACATTCGGGATAGCCGCTACAGCCGAGAAACTTGCCGTACTTGCCCCAACGAAGAAGCATCGGCCTGCCGCAGTTTTCGCAGCTTTCGTCGACCGTCACTTCTTCAGCGACTTTAAGTTCGCCGTTCTCATCGCGGCTGAAATTTTTGGTGCTCTTGCATTCAGGATATTGAGGGCAGGCTAAGAACTCGCCGTTGCGTCCCCATTTAATGACCATCATTGCGCCGCATTTTTCGCACGGGATTTGCGTCGGTACCTCTTGCCGCTTGACGTCGCGCATCTCGGTTTCGGCTTTCTTGAGATCGCGCGAGAAGGGGGTGTAGAAGCGCTTCATCGCTTTGGTCCACTTCTCTTTCCCTTCTTCTATCTTGTCCAATTCGTCTTCCATCCCGGCCGTGAACTCAACATTGAGAATGTCCGGAAAGCTTTCTACCAGCAGATCGGTCACTAAGAAGCCCAAATCGGTCGGCGCTAAGGTGCGCCGTTCATCCTGAGCCACATATTCGCGATCGATGATATTCGAGATGATCGCGGCGTAAGTTGACGGCCGTCCGATACCTTTTTCGTCGAGTTCTTTAATCAGCGAGGCCGGCGTATAACGCGGCGGCGGCTGAGTAAAATGTTGGCGCGGATCCATCGAGAGTAGAGAGAGGCGGTCGCCTCTTTGTAGATCGGGCAACACGCCATCGCTATCTTGAGCCTCGCGTTCCGCCTCGTCTTCACCGTCTTCAGTTTCTTTTCCGGCCGGAGCATCTCGCCCTTCGATGTAAACCTTCATGAAACCGTCGAACTTGATCTGCTGGCCGGTGGCGCGGAACAGCGCTTCTCGCACCGGAATCTCAAAACTCGTCTGATCAAATACCGCCGGCACCATTTGGCTGGCAACGAACCGATCCCAGATCAGCGAGTAGAGTTGGAAAGCGTCGCGGCGCAAATACGGCCGAACTCGCGCCGGGGTGTACTCCAGCGAAGTCGGTCGAATCGCCTCATGAGCGTCCTGCGCGCCCTTTTTCGAGCGATAGCTGTTTGGCTTGCCTGGAAGATAGTTTTTTCCATACTGCCCGCCTATGAACTGGCGCACTGCGGCAAGCGCGTCGTTGGACACACGGGTCGAATCGGTTCGCATGTAAGTAATCAAACCTACGGAACCTTCCTGCCCGAGCTCAACGCCTTCGTAGAGTTGCTGGGCCAATTGCATGGTTCGCTTGGGCTGAAAACCCAACTTTCGCGCCGCCTCTTGTTGCAGTTTGCTGGTGACAAACGGCGGCGTCGGATAGCGCCGTCGCTCCTTCTTCTCGACTTCGCCGATAATCCATGACGCGCCGTCAAGAGACTTGACGATCTCCTGCACCATGGGCTCGTTCTCGAGTCGGAATTTCTTGTTGTCTACCTTGTTTCCTCGCCATTGAACGAGCCGGGCTTTGAACGACGGCGGCAGACGTCCTTCGAGAAGAGCTGTCAAAGACCAGTACTCTTGCGCGGTAAACGCCCGTATCTCCTTTTCGCGCTCGCAAACCAACCGCACCGCGACCGACTGTACGCGGCCCGCACTGAGGCCGCGCCTGACTTTGTTCCAAAGCAGCGGGCTCAGTTGATAACCGACCAGACGGTCGAGCACCCGTCGCGCGATTTGCGCGTCGAATTTGTTGCGGTCCAATTCGAGCGGATTCGCGATCGCCTCCTGGACCGCCTTCTTGGTGATCTCGTTGATCAAGACGCGATGAACGTTCTTGTGATTCTTGGCCACTTGATCGGCGATATGCCACGCGATTGCTTCGCCCTCTCGGTCAGGATCGGACGCAAGATAAATCTTCTCCTTGCCTTTGGCCGCTTTTTTCAAATCGTCAATAACTTTTTTCTTCGCCTGGATGACATGGAAGTCAGGCGCAAAATTTTTCTTGACGTCGACACCGAGTTTGCTCTTGGGCAGATCGACCACATGACCAACGGAAGCTTTGACTTGATAATCTCGGCCCAAGATATTTTTCCAAGGTCTTGGCCTTGGCGGGAGATTCCACGATGACTAGATTTTTTGCTGGCATAACCCTCAACCCCATCCTTGTTGTCTAACACTATGAACAGTTAACATTCCGCTGAATAGCGATTGCCGGGGAGTTGCTTGAGAAACCCCTGCAACTCAAGTTCCAAAAGAATTTGCGACACTCTCGAAGCCGAGAAGCCGCTGGCCTCGATCACTTCATCGATGTGCAACGAACGCTCTTGAAGCAAGTCGAGAATCCTGTGCGTTTCGGGTTGCGCATCGACCGGCAAGGTTCGCAGCGCCGCCGGCTGACGATCGCGCGCGACTAACTGCGGCGCGATTTCTTCGAGAATGTCGTCGACGTTTTCAACCAGCTTGGCGCCCTGGCGAATCAGTCGATGGCTACCGCGACTGCGGCTTGAGCCCACTTCTCCCGGGACGGCAAAAACTTCTCTCCCCTGTTCCAGCGCGATCGCAGCGGTGATCAACGAACCGCTCTTCTCCGTGGCTTCGACCACCACTACACCTGCTGAAAGACCGCTGATCAGGCGATTACGCGCCGGAAAATTGAACGCCAGGGGCGGAGCGCCGAGCGGCAACTCGGAAATCACAGCGCCGTTCTCGCTGATCCGATGATAAAGCTTCCGATGCTCCGGCGGATAAGCTCGGTCCACTCCCGAGCCCAGTACCGCAATGGTTCGGCCGCCGGCGTTGAGCGCTTCATCGTGAGCGACGCCGTCGATGCCCCGCGCCATACCGCTGATCACGGTAAAGCCCAGAGAAGCCAGGCCGCGACAGAGATCACGGGCTACCCGCCGTCCATAATGACTCGCACTGCGCGTGCCAATCACGGCTACGGCCTTATCATCTTCCCGCCGAATCTCGCCCTTTACGAATAGACAAGGAGGCGGGTCAGCGATGCTGCGCAAACGAGCTGGATAGATTCCGCTGCCAAATGGGATGATTTTCACTCCCGCTTCTTCGGCGCGCTGCACCTCCTGCTCAACCTCATCCCATCGCGTGAAAGCTAGCAGCCCATCGACTGCTTTGCGGTCGATTCCTTCAATGGCAGAAAGTTCAGCGGCTGTAGCCGATAACGACTGGGTGGGATCGGCGAAGTGGCTGGCCAGCTTTTTAAAACTGATACAGCCTAACCCTTTGATCCGAGTCAGCGCAAGCCACAAAGCATGTTCACTGTGATCCGGCTTGGACAAACGACACCCCTCAAGAAAGTTACGCATGCCTGAATCACATTCGTTCCAGGTTTGTCAACTGCCATGCAGAACGCCGGACAGCAGGATTAAAAGGATAAGCGAAATTTCCGGGCAAGGCTAGAACTCGCTATTAGCAATCCGCGATACCCTACGCCGGTGATTCTGCTGTTGGCAGCACGTTGAATTTGCGAACCTTTCTACAACAGCAACAGCTTGGATGTTCATAACAGAACCGACTTTGCTGCCAACGAGACATCACAGAAGCAATCAGACGACATTTCCGCACATATTCGCCGACGCATCGCTGCGCTATGCGCGCGCAACCGGATCGCACCCTGTAAGACGACAGGAGTATTGCTGTCATTTAGCGCAAGCCGGCTCAAACGAACTGACAACGTCGGCGGCGAAACTTCAGGCTTGCTGCGAAGTAGACTTCGTTTGGCCGCGACCGCTTGCCGATAGCCAAATGATACTTTGGCATTTCGTGATCTATCTTCGTTGCTCGCGCCGCGCGCGCAGGTAGAGCCTAATCGGCGTGTGCTCCAGTCCTAAGCTGTCGCGCATCTGATGAATCAAATATCTGCGGTAGCCTTCGCCGACCGCAGATGGCGTGTTTACAAATAGAGTGAAAGTCGGCGGGCGCGTGCCGGTTTGAGTACCATAATAGAATTTTACCGGCCGTCCCTGGTTCAGCGGCGCGGGATGCGCTTTGACGATTGTCTGTAGCGCTTGATTGAGAGCCGAGGTTGAAATCTTGCGCTGATACGCTTTGAGCAATCGGCCGGCGGTGTCAAGCATTTTTCTCACCCCAAAGCCGGTCGCAGCCGAGATAAATGCTACAGGAACATGTTCGAGGAATGACAAATGATAATAAACCTCCGCGCGATAGGCTTCGACATCCTTGTCATCCTTAGCCGGCAAATCCCATTTGTTAATCGCCAGCAGTAGCGCCTTGTCACGTTGGTACGCATAGGCCAAAATTTGAGCGTCCTGGTCAGTCGCTCCTTCCGCCGCATCGATGACGTGAATGACAAGATCGCCTCGATCGACAACCCGGAGCGCGCGTTGCACGCTAAACCGCTCAACCTTATCGTCGATTCTGGCCTTGCGCCGCATCCCGGCAGTATCGACGAGAATACAAGGCAGACCGTTTAGTTCGAAGGGCGTGTCCAGAGCATCTCGGGTGGTTCCAGGTTTGGCGTGAACGACGGAACGCTCAAAGCCAAGCAACCGGTTCGTAAGCGTCGACTTGCCAGCATTGGGACGGCCAATAATGGTTACGCACAGCGGCGCTTCCGGTTTTTTTTGCTCCATTTGATCGTCAGCTTCCGGCTCATCCGGAAACAGGCTGACGATCTCACTCATAATGTCCGAGACACCGATGCCGTGCTCCGCCGAGAGCGGGTACAACCGATCCAAACCCAGAGAATAAAACTCATACAGGTTGTCTTGTTTCTTGAGAGTATCGAGTTTGTTGACCGCGAAAAATACCGGCTTGTTGGCTCTGCGAAGCTGCTTGATGGCTTGTCGATCGATGGGGTTAAGCCCGCCCTTGCCGTCAAGCAGAAAGAGAATCACGTCAGCTTCCGAGATGGCACTCCGGGTCTGTTCCTGGACCCGCTGTTCGAGATCGCCTTCAGCCTCGCTGTCCAGACCACCGGTATCCACCAGCAGGAATTTCTTACCGGACCACTCGGCGGCTCCGTAATTGCGATCACGAGTGACGCCGGGAAGGTCGTGAACAATAGCTTTGCGCTCGCCCACCAAGCGATTGAAGAGCGTCGATTTGCCGACATTGGGCCTCCCGACAATAGCCAAGATCGGCAGCTTCCCTACGGGGTGGTTCTGGCGCGGCGCCGGCTCGACCATCTTATAAACCCATCTCCGTTAAAGCGTAGGGATTTTGCGTCCAACCCTGATCGACCCGGATGAACAACTCCAAGTATATTTTGCAGCCCAGCAAATCTTCCAGCTCTTCGCGGGCGCGCTGGCCGATCTCTTTCAGCATCGCGCCTCTTTTGCCAATGAGAATCGGCTTGTGCGACTCGCGCTCGGTGTGGATTGTCGCTTGAATTACAATCAGATTCTTCTCCTCTTTTTCGGTGAATTCATCGATGCTCACGCCGACGCCGTAGGGGATCTCCTCGTGGGTGAGCAAGAATACTTTCTCGCGGATAATCTCGGCGGCAAGAAATCGCTCGCTCTGATCCGTAAACTCTCCTTCCGGAAAAAACTTCGGTCCCTCGGGCAAAGCTTTTTCGACCAGATCCAATACCAGCGGCAGGTTTTCTCCTTTGAGGGCGCTGATGGGGACGATTTCCTTACCGGGCAACAGTTCCGCGCAACGTTGGATCAGCGGCAGCAGCTTCCCCTTGGAAACCAAGTCGATTTTGTTCAAAAGGATCAACACCGGACTCTTTACGCCTCGCAGAGTTTCGGCAATTCTTTCGTCTTCCGTGCCGATTCTGCTGCGCGAGTCGAGCAGCCACAGCACGCCATCGACTTCATGCAGACTCTGCAGGGCCACCTCGACCATGCGCCGGTTCATCAGCGAGCGCGCCTGGTGTATTCCCGGGGTATCCAAAAAAACGATTTGCGAGCGCGAGCTGGTTTTAATACCGGTGATGCGATTGCGCGTCGTCTGAGGTTTGGGCGAGACGATGGTAACTTTTTCCCCAAGCAGATTATTGAGCAACGTCGACTTGCCGACATTGGGCCGGCCGACGATTGCAATATAGCCTGATCGAAACGGCGGTTCTTTGTCGCTCTTTTTCTTTGCGCTTTCCTTTGTCATAACTTCCGATCTATAAACTAGATTATGGCACGGTCCAAGCAACCTTCAAACTCGCCGATCTTAAATCAGCTCGGATATCGTGCCGCTTAAGCTCACACCTCTGATGAAGAAACGGCTTACGCGCCGCGCTCAGGAAATGATCGCGCGCTCTCTGCCGCACTTTCCCGAATTGAACGGAAGAACGATCACCGTGGGATATACGCGCAAGCACCTCGGAAGCGCGAGCATCATTTATCGCGGCGGCAAAATCGCGCGGCTGATCATCCGCTTTAAAGTCCGGAAACTAACTTACCAGACGATCGGGCATGAGCTCACGCATCTGGTGCAGGCACTGGTGCGCGGTGACCGCCCGCATAGGAATTTAATCGATTCGCCGAAAATTCCGTACGGCGAGAAGCCGTGCGACATCTGGACGCTGGCACGTCACGAGCTCTTCTGCGACGATCCACCAACCTACATCAAAATGCCCCGAATCGTGCGCGAGCAGTGGCTCGACTATGCTGAACCAGTGCGCAGATTGTGCATCGCAGCCATCGAACAGCGGATCAGCCAGCGGCTTTACATTCAATGGCTTGAAACAGAAGTCGGCAAGCTGATCAAGGCTGCGCCCCGGCGGCAGTCGTTTCCAGCGCAGCTTAGCTTGCCGTTTGCCGATTCGAATAATCCAGGCTGATAGTCAATACAGCTTTATCATTGCGTCTACTTCTTTGAGCTCTTCAGCTGTTAGCTGCCAATCGCTGGCTTTTACATTGCTCACGACTTGTTCAGCCTTGGTCGCGCCGGAGATCACGGAGCAAACAGGCGGCTGCGCCAGTAGCCATGCCTGCGCCAGCTCATTGATGCCACGCCCCCGAGCCTTGGCCCAGGCCGCTAATCGGCTGACCCGATCGTAATTAGACTCGGTCATGAGCTCTTGCACATTTCTGGTAGTCGCGCCGCGAGAGCCCGCCGGCGCCGGTTTGCCTTGCTCGTATTTGCCGGTGAGAAAGCCGCCTGCCAGCGGATAATAGGGAACGAAGCCCACTCGATGAGCGCGGCAGTAAGGTAACACTTCTCTTTCAACATCGCGCCGTAGCAAATTGTACTCGGATTGAATAACCACAAAGGCGGACCAGCCCCTCAATTCGGCCAAAACGTTGGCGTGAGCCAACTGCCATGACGCATAAGCCGACGCGCCAATGTAGCGCACTTTACCCATACGAATGACGTCATCCAAGGCCCGCAACGTTTCCTGGATCGGCGTCGAGGCATCCCAGCGATGGCTATAATAAAGATCGATATGGTCGGTCTGCAGCCGGCGCAAACTCGCGTCAAGGGCCTGCATCATGTGGTAACGCGATGCGCCCCAAGAGTTTGGATCGGTTTTTCTCGGAAATGAAAACTTGCTGGCCATGACCACTTGATCCATGCGCCCTTTCAGCGCATGTCCCAAGGTTTCTTCGGACCGGCCTTCGGTGTAAACGTTAGCGGTGTCGAAAAAATTTACTCCAAGATCGAGAGCTTGATTAATGATGCTGTCGACCTCCGCCTGGCCTACTTCCTTTGAACCGAAACGATTGGCGCCAAGTCCGATCGCAGAAACGCGCACTCCGGCATTGCCCAGCTGACGGTACTCCATGGAAACTCCTTCAGGCGATTGAGAGAGAATTATCTGTTTCGCAAGAACTCAGAGAGAGAGACGACATTACCCCGGCGAGTAAGTCCATGAGAACGACTCCTGCCGCACTTCCAGCACTCGGTGAATTGTCCTTCGATCTCCTCAGCGCAGGCGCCACAGGTCCATGGCTTCTTGACCGACTTCAACGGCGCCATGGTCTTTTTTAAGATCGACCTGGCTCTGATAAGCTGCTCGTCCTCAACCCACAGTTCGGGCCAGCAATCGATGGGGGGGAGTTCGCCCGCAGCAGTGGAGAGATCAAGATTTTTGGTGACGCACCTAATACCGTAGGCGCCCAGAACGTTTCTGAGATGGCCGATCATCAGGGGATCTTTGGCGCAATAGACCTTCTTCATTATCGTTCCATCACTTTCATCAGCTGCGCCGCAGCACCTCTGTTTTGAGCTGCAAAACTTCTCCCAGCCAAAGAGAACGGTCAATATGATCTCCATACGCGTCGCCGGTCGATGGATGGACCAACACGGTTAAGCCTTGCCGATTAACCATCAACCAGGGAACAACTCGGGCGAATTCGTCATTTGCAAACAGCGCCTGGTACATCGCCTTGCGGATGAGGTCCAACGGGCTCGTCATGCCAGCTGCCAAGCTGAACATTGAAGTTCGCCAGCCCTGCGCGCACCCGCGCCGCCGCTTCGCGGCTCGCCGGATCATAGTATATATGCGCGTGATATCCTTTTATTTCCCGCTGGCTCATACATGGGCTCCTTGAAGCTTCCTAGTGTTGTAGCAAATCTGCTCGCAGGATTCCAAACCGCCTTCGCCATGTAACCATATACACATACACCTTACCGTCGCGGATAAAGTGCTACGGCCGATGAAAGGCCAAAGCGCAGCGCCACGGTGTTATCGGGCAACTTGGGACACAGAAAAGCGATGAAGACCAATTATTTTCTCGGCTGCTGTGCCGCAGAGTTCTTGTCCATGCATTCAGAGCAGATGCCGGATTGTTTTTTCCACAAGCCTTTCAGGAAGTGTCTTCGGCACAAAATCCTTCGACACTGTTTGCACGCTGCGCCACTTAGTTCGCCGAAAGTTCGCTTGCATATGCCGCATATCACCGGGGCTATGAAGGATGTCATCTAAGTAATTTTCCGTTCGAGTTGATTACTAGCTGGTCAACGATATTTCCCACTCGATATTGCTCGCCTGACAGTTTGTTTGCCGGTTGTCCTAAAGCGTTCGAGCGATATCCTTGAGATCCTCGCCTCCATGGGCGTTTTACGCCGAGAGCGAATCGGGCGCAATCGACAAAATCGACGAACATGATAGGCCCTATACCTGCGCGGACCTGCGCGGCCAACTCCGCATTACCAGATCGACAAGGAATAACACTAGCCCCAAACCCGCAAGCGGCCACCAAATTTCTTGACCGCGTCTGCCCTTGCCCGGGGTCGGCGTGTAGAGGCGGGCGACGCCCTCTTCGAGCTTATCGGCATCGATCATTTCTCCGCCGGTCTCCTCGGCAAGGCGGCTGAGGAGACCGGTGTTCGGCTTCAGTTCACGGTATTCTTTCGGATAGGGAGCGATGTAAGGAATCGATCCCACCGGCTGGCCTGCTTCGCCCGACTCTCCTTCGGCATAGAGCGTCAATAAGTGAATGCCGCGCTGTGATGGGATGAATTTGGTTTCGTACCGTCCCGGCGCGCTTTGCTGAAGAGCTTGCTCGAGGGTCGTTTTGTTCGGCGTCACGATGTTGCTCCTGAGCTTGAGATGATTTAGGAACTTGCCTTCTTTGGACAACAAGTCGGCTACAACTTTTACAGCCTCGCCATCCGGTTGTAATTCGGCGCGCATTGTAGTTTCAAGAAACTTGCGCATTGTATCGCGAGCCAGCTGGCTGGCCCATTGCGGAAAGCCCGGCCAAGTCACCCATTCTTTTCCCCAACGGCCGCTTAGATCCGAGGTAAACGCCATTACCCGCCCGACACCGTAGCGCCACGACACCAGCAGAGGATCTTTGTCGGCGCTCATAAGCAGCTCAGAGCGCGGTTTCGCGTAGGTGAGAACGTAACCACGCAGCGGCGGCACACTGGCTTGGCTGATGCCTTTCAGCGGGCCCACGGGCGCGACAATGCTCGGGGTGAAAAGTCTGTCGACCAGCAGATCGCGCGAGATCAGCAAGGTTTCCGCGGTAAAGATCTGCGGGATGGTTTGTGGGTCCAACGCCACATAGCCTCTTCCTTTGCCCTCTTTGGCAATATCGGCCATGAGCTGGACGTCGGCATCACTGCCGACGGAAACGGTCGAAACGGTAATGCCGTCGCGCGCCATCCGTTGCCCGAGCCCCTGGAAATCCGCTTTGTCGGTAAGTCCATCGGAAAGAACAATCACGTGCTTGATGGCGGCTTGTTTGGCGGCAACGGCGCGATGCGCCTCCACCAAGGCCTTGTAGAGGTCGGTGCCGCCATCCGACTGCAGCGCCGCAAGCTTTTCTGAAATCCATTCACCGTTGCCTACCGGACGAAACGGCAGCACCCAATCCCACGCGGCATCGAAGCCGATGATGCCCACCTGGTCGGTCGGGTTCATGATGTCCGCGGCCGCGACCGCCGCGGCCTTGGCTAAGTCAAGCTTGGTGCTGCCCTCCTGGCCGGCGCCCATGCTGCCGGATTTGTCGAGTACGAAGAGCAGCGCTACGTGAGGCAAATCAAGCCTTGCAGGCGGGCGCATGTCGACCGGAAGAACCCGCTCCAGAGCGGTTCGATAGTAGCCGCCGGCGCCATAACTCTGCGAGCCGCCAATGACCAACAAACCGCCGCCCAGATCGCGCACGTACTTTTCAATGTTTTCCATCTTGGCATCCGTCAATTGAAAAGCCGGCACATTATCGAGCACCAGGAGATCAAACGAAGAAAGATCCGTGAGCGTCAGGGATGTTTTTTCCGGCGCCGATTGAACGACGGCATAACCCTGGACCTGCAGCGCTTTGGAGAGGAATTGCTGGCTGTCATTGTTTCCCGACAGGAGCAAAACCCTTGGCGCCCCTTTCACTTCAACCACGCCTTGCAGCAAATTGTTTTCAGCAAGGGTATCGTCGCGCGACTCCAGAAGCAGTTCATAACTGTGGTTGCCGCGCTCGAACAAGCTTTCACGAAAGCTCACCTGGTTGGTTCCGGATCGTAATTGAAGCTCCTGGTCATGGATTAAGACACCGTCACGCAATAGTTTGATGCGCGCCGGTGCGTCTCGAAGACTTTCGATCTTGCCGGCGACTTCAAAACCTTCGCCGCTGTCCACCTGGCGCGGCGAGGCCAGATCGCTGAGGTAGACTTCATTCCTGCCCCGCGACAGGCTTACTGGAAGGGTCCAGACCTGAGTACCGTGGGAACGCAGTAGGGGAATAATGCGCGAGATCTCGCCGCGGTTTTCGTTGCCGTCGGAGATCAGAAGAATCTTGCCCTGACGCCCCTCGCCAATTTGCGCTAACGACGCCTGCAGGGCCGCTTGAATGTCTGTCTCCTCGCGATCCAACCGCAACGCCGCATCCACGGCGGGAAATCTCTCGCGCGGCAGAAACTCCCATTCGGGCGCGCGGCCAAACACGACCATGCCGGTGCGCGTTTCCGGCTTATTCGCATGTCCGACGGCTTCGAGCACCTGCCGCGCTTTTTCCCTGGCTTCCTGTCCAACGCTGCGCGAGAGATCGACATCGAGCACAACGTCCAGAGCCGTGGTTGATTGAAAAATCTCCGGATTAAGCAGCGCCAGGATCAAAGCGACCAGTGCTGCGGCGCGTACCGCGAGTGGAAAGAACGGCATTCGGCTACGAAACGCCAGAGCCGTTTCAAGGGCGAGCACAACCAGCGCCGCGACTAAGAGCGCCGGCCATAACGAGAACCCGGCGTCGAGATTTTGCTTGAGCCCAACGTCCGCGTCCGTGGCCGTGACGCCGACGTTGACACGCGGTGCGATTTGCGACTCGCCTTCATCGAAAAGATTGGTCGCAAAGCGGTTTTCTGCGGCGGAATTTCTGTAGGTATAGATACCCGCTTCAAAAGTATCGGTGAATAGCAACGGCTGGGTCGCGGACGTGTAAGTTTCTTTCCTGCCCGACGGCGTCGTCAACTCGATGTCGCCCTCGCCCGCCGGAAGCCGCAGCGAGATGGCACTACCCGATTGCGTGCCGCGCGCGGGGAATTCGACGTGCCGGGGCTGGAACCACTCCAAGGCATTATGAACCAGAACTGGAAAGGCCACTCTAAGCGGTAGATCCGAGTCCGTCAGAGCGAAGCCGATCACCAGCGCCCGGAGGTTGCCCTTTTCGATCGCCACAATTAGTGGGCTCTCCGGCGAACGAGCAAGAATGGTTCCTTCGCCGCTGAGGGCCAAGCGCAGTGATGCCTGCACATGCAGATCGCCGAGAGTCAAGCCTTCGGTGACAGGATGCTTTGCCGGTTGAGAAACAACTCGCGGCGTCTTGACCGCGCCGTGCAGCCGCAACGGCAAATTCGGCGCCAGCGTGTTGATCAAAATAAAATTTCCTTGCGCCAACCGAGGCGCCGGGACACTGTCGAAGATTACGACATCGTAGTCAGATGACGCTGCATTGGGATCCCATTCGGGCGCCGTGTTGACTTGCACATGAGGAAAAAAACGGAACAGATTGGCTAGAAACGGATTTCCCGGACCGACATAAAGAACTCGCAGTGGGGGCGCATCGCTTAGCGCCAGATAAGCGCGATTGTCGGTGGCAAAGTCGTCCTCGATGTCGAGGCGAGCGACCAGCGTTCCGTGGGGCGAGCTTTCAAGGGGATAAATCAAGATCTTCCGGCCGTCGGGCTCCAACTCGACGACTTCTTGCACCTGCGTCTTTTCGCCCATCGCCAATGTCAGCGGCACACGCGCCGAGCGTGCGGTAAAGTTCTTCACGTGCACCATGACTTCGACCTGGGACCTGCGCTCGGGATGACGGCGCAATTCGAAGCCGACAATGCCGATGTTGTTATTTCCACCTTCGATTGTGATGAAACGAAGATGGCTCGCCGGACGGCTATACTCTTCGGCACCAGCGAACGCGCCGTCACTGATCACCACCACCCGATCGGGGCTGTCCCGCTTGAGAAACGCATGAGCAAAAAGAATTGCTTCTTTCACCCGACCGGGAGCGTCAGTGGCAGTTATATCGCGCGCCAGCTGGCGCAGCCTTCTCTTGTCCGCCGTAAACGGTTGGAGCAGCCGCGGCTGCGCGCCGGCGCCGATGACCATAATCTTTCGATGCGCGGCCAAGCCATCGATCAGTGATAGAAACTCGCGACGCGCCGCCTCGAAACGTGGCCCTGAGCTGCCCTTGGCCTTCATACTGGCGCTCAGGTCCATGACCACCACGGTATCTCCCGATAATGCGCCGAAATGGCGCAACGCCGGATCAGCGAGGGCGGTGATGAGCATCGTCGCGGCAACAATTTGTAAAATCAAAAGCAGATTCTTGCGCAGCAACCATCCCAGCCGAGTCGCCAACGGCTGCTCGTTGAGCACACGCTCCCAGAGAAACAGCGTGGTGGTGTCGAGCTTGAACCCTTTCGGTTTAAGACTATGCAGGAGAAGAATCAGCGGGACAGCGCCGGCGAGAAGCAGCAGTGCGTGCGGAAAACCCCAGAGCATCTTTTTAGTTTACGCTGCTCGCTTGCCGCAGCGTTTTCAAAACAAATTCTTCGAAGGGAATTTGCGTCGTGGTGCGCAGGTAATCGATCTGGCGGCTGGCGCAAGTAGCCTCGATTTCACCGAGATAGCGGCGCAGTTCCTGCTGATAACGACGCACCAGTTCCGCATCCAAGAAAATTTTACGCTCATGCCCGCCTTCGACATCGCGCAAGGTGATGTCACCCGCGGGCTGGGGACTGCTTTCCTGTTCGTCGATGATGTGAATCAGCAGAATTTGGTGTTTTTTCATCGCGAGTTCCTGGAGCGCGGCGCGCCAGCCGGCGGGATCGAAGAGATCACTGACGACGATCACCAAGCCGGCATGAGGAAACAGACGACAAAACGAGTGCGCGGCCAGGCGCAAGTCGGTTGCACCGCTGCAGGACAGCCCGCCGAGAAAGTTAAATAAGCGCAGGATCTGCTTTCGTCCCCTCCCCAAGGTCAGCGGCGTGTGCAACGTGTCGGCAAACGACGCGCCGCCAACCCGATCCAAGTTTTTCAGGCCGATGTAGCCCAACGCCGCAGCAACTCTCCTGGCATAGTCGATTTTCGTAGGCGATCCTTGCGCCATCGAGCGGCTCGTGTCGACCAACAGGTAGATATTCATTTCTTCCTCTGCGGTAAACACTTTCACCAACAGCCGCTCGAGACGCCGGTAGATGTTCCAATCGACATAACGTAAATCATCGCCTGGTTGATAGTTGCGGTAATCGGAGAACTCCAAGCTGAAACCTTTTCGTGAAACCGCGTGCTCGCCTTTGGCGCCCGCCCAACTGAGCCGCTTTGCGACCAGCCGAAGCCGTTCGATTTTTTTGAGGAATTCCGCGTCGAAAAAGGTCTGTGGGGATTCCTGCGGAGCGGCCGCCTGAGGGGGCTCTTGTGCTGAGCGCGTTAGGAAAAGCGCGCCAGAGAACCGCATCGACGAGATAAGACCCTGTTGTATGGATGCGCAGGACTGTTTGAGCCGATTTTGAAAATTCGCGACGCGAAATCCGTAATTCATTGGCTTTTTGCCGCAATCTCTGGAACCTGAGCGACGATCTCCTGGAGAATCCTTTCGGCACCGATTCCTTCGGCATCGGCTTCCAAGTTTAGGATCAGACGATGGCGCAGGCTCGGCAGCAACATCGCGCGAATGTCCTCGAAAGAGACGTTGGGTCTTCCGGCAAAAAGCGCCCGGGCTTTGGCGGCCAGAATCAGGCTCTGCAGCCCTCGCGGGCTGGAGCCGTACATGACGAATTTTTGCGCCATAGCAGCGCCGTTGCCTTGCTGTTTTTGCGGATGGGTACCGAGAACAATCCGCACCGCATAATCTTTGACAACTTCGGCCAAAGGAACGTCCCTGACCCACTGCCGCATTTGCAAAATCGCCGAACCATCGACAATCTCGCGCAGCGGCCCAGGCGGCGCGGCGGTCGTCAGTTCGGCTATGCGGCTAAGTTCCGCATGCGTTGGAAATTGCAGTAGCAGCTTGAAGAAGAAGCGATCTACCTGAGCTTCGGGGAGCGGATAAGTTCCTTCCATCTCGATTGGATTTTGCGTTGCGAGGACCATGAAGGGATTTTCCAAACGATGCAGTTTGCCGCCGACCGTGACGTTTTGCTCTTGCATGGCCTCCAATAAAGCGGATTGGGTCTTGGGCGTGGCGCGATTGATCTCGTCGGCCAGGACGATGTGAGCGAACACCGGACCGCGCTGAAACTCAAAAACTTTTCTGCCGGAGGGATCGTCAGTGAGCATATTGGTGCCGGTGATGTCAGCCGGCATCAGATCGGGCGTGAACTGAATACGTGAAAAACTCAGACTTAGGATCTCACCGAGACTGCGCACCAGCAATGTCTTGCCCAAGCCGGGTACGCCCTCAAGCAAGCAATGGCCGCCGCACACAAGCGCGATAAAGATATCTTCGATCAAGTCCTCGTGGCCAACGATTACCCGCGCCATCTCGGCCTTTACTTCATCGAAGGAGCGGCGCGCGCTCTGCATACGCCGCTCGATCTCTGCGACGGATTCCACGATTAAACTCCTTACTCTTGCATCCGGCTATGCCGGCGGGTCATGGATTTCCTGCAACGCTGTTATGAGCTTGGCTACTTTCCTAGATCATCGCCGCGTTGTTTGGTTTCCAAAGACATAAAATATCTTCTAATGGTCTCCTTCAACGCTTCCGGAACGCGCTCGGTACTGAGCTCCTGTTCAGCCTGTCGCCGGTAAGTGGCAATCAACTCCTCTTGCGAAACTTCGGTCTTGCCCGCCGAGGGCTTTCCCTTCAGGGCAACGCCGCTACTGTTGCCCTCACCGATCATGCCTTTCAGCTGAGTCGCGGCTGCCGCGGGCAACTGTGGCGCCGGCTGACTTTCTTCCTTCGTTCCCGGCTCGCTTCCCGGCCGGTTGCTGTTGCTCTTTGCTTTTTCGCCGTCGCCCGGGAGGTCCTGCTCGCCCCGTCCAGCAACGCGCGCGTTGGTTTCCGTCTTCTCACTCTGTCCCTGTTTAGCTAATTGTTCGAGGAACTGTTGAGCATCCAGCAGAGTGCGCCGGTCCAGTTCGCCGGTGACCTGTTTATCCATGGAATCGAGAAACGATTTCAGTTCACTTTGGCTCATCGAGCGGTTTGCCTGACCCTGCTGGTCAAATTGGCGCTTGAGCTGCGGTAATGTCGCCAGCCGGTCCAGAGATGATTGACCAAGTTCCCGCTCTCCTTTGGCGCTATCAGGTAGGTTCAGCAGCTCCTGGGCCGCTTCCAGTTCGGCTTTGAGATCTTGCAGGCTTTGCCTGCTCTCCGCAGTGGCAAACGATCGCTCATCGCCGGTCGATTTTCCCACCGCTTCAACCTTGCTGCTCATCCCAGCAATCTCGTTTCTAAATTGGTCATCGGCGATTTTCGCCTCGATACTTTTCTGCGCCGCCTTTTCCAGTTCCCGGCCAACCTGGAGACTTTGGCGCAGCCCTTCGCTGCCGGCCTTTTCTTGAAGCTCACGGGAGAATTGCCGTAGCTTCTGCGCCAGACCCTGCTGCGCCAGCGGATGAACATCAGGTCTGAGACGGACATCGACATCGAACCAGAGAAGACCGGCCCACACCAGCAAGAGTGGAATTACCGCGTAGTCCTGCCAGCGCCGGGACCGTCTGAACAGCGATTTGGGATCGATCATCTTCAGACGCTCCGCCGCCTGCTTGAGAACCAGAAGCGCCGCGGGCCGATCCGCTTTGGTTTCGATTAGTTCCCAGGCGGTTATCGCCCGCTCATCGGAATGCAGCGTTTTATCGAGATCGGCCAGCGCCCGCGCCGAATCTTCCGGGCGCCACCGGCGAGCGACAAATGAAAACGGCGCTAACGCAAGAAAGATCGGCAGTGGTATGAACCAACGTAGAAAGCTTGCGGGTAGCAGAAAATAGATTGGCAGTAACAATAATGCCGCCAGTAGTGAATAGCACACCAAAGTGGCCAGTATCTCCTGCCTTCTTTTGCGCTTCTCCCAACCAAACAATTGGAGAAATTTTCCACGAAGGATTTCCGGCGCCTCGTTCATTGGCTCAATTCCTTACGTAGCGCCCAACGGTGGGCGAGCAGAGCCGAGCCGATGAACAGCAAATGGCCGGCGAAATGGACTGTGCCTGCGGGCCATTTATATCCGGCGATACCTAACGGCGGAAATTCCTGCCGCGACAGCATCGACAAGAGGAAGGCGATGGGGTTGAGCGGCAGATAGACGAGCAGTGAGAGGATCGTCAAGACAAAGAAAAACGAGCGAATGAACACTTGGCGGCTTTCGGCACGGCGTTCCCATAACGTTAATGCGAACAACCCCCAGGTGGCGTAACCCCATGCATAGAAAAACAACAGCCCGAAGGTAAGCGTCACCATCGAAACCGGCGTCCGCGCAATGGCGGCTGCCCAGATCAACAATGGCGCGCACAGGAGCAGAGAAAGCGCGACGTGCAACGACAGAAATAAAAGCTGCGCCTGAGCGATGGCGGCAATGGGTTGGCCGTTTTCGCGATGCCAGTGTTTCAGTGTCCGGAATCTCCAGGAAGCAAACTCCTGATTCGCCACCCGCATCGCGAAATAGATTGTGAGCAACAAGGTCGTCACCGCGGTGACCTTGAAAAGACTCGCCGAACCGCTCCACATCTGCGCATCCAGCGAGGGCAAGTAAAGCGATAGAAACTCGACCGGCGCAAGGATCACCAGAATATAAAAATAAACCGCGAACCCATGCCCCTCGACGAAAAAAATATCGATGCTTTCGCGCAAAACCGGATTGCTATTCATTCATCCTCCGGCCCGGGCAATGGAATGATCGCCCGAAATAATGTGTAGTCATGGGCGTAGATGCGCGAGTCATCGACACTAACCCGCCGTTCCGAGTCTCTTACCCAGCCGAAAAAAATCGCCGCGCCGGTATTCCATCGCGACGTCTCACCGTCGCGCGGAAAAAAAGAAGAATGAAACAAGATATCGCGGGTTTTATCGTTGAAAGACAAATCACGCAGGCTGAGTGCATCGCCGCGGCTCGATTGATTTGCCTCGCGCGCTTCTCCGGCATTCAACGAAAAAACTTTGCTCCATCGTGAACCTCGCGTGATTTCGTTCAGAGCATGACGCCCGCCGGGTAACAGCAACCAGCAGTCCACCAGATCTTTGCCGGTTTGGTTGTCGATCTTCATCACCAGCTTATCGCCTTGAATGTCAAATTCCGCGAACAATGGAAAGCGGTCGATAAAGCGCATGCGGAAAAGCCTATAATCCCACTCGCGCAGCGGTAAACGAAAGCGGCTGGAACCGCTGTCATCCTGCAGCAGCAGCGCTTCCTGCGGTCGATCTTTGGCCGGGTTGGACACCGGCGCCATATCGAGCCAACCACGAGCCAATTGAAGGTTGTACTGGCGAATTTGAGTTGAAAACATGGCCATGTTCAATTGAGCTTCCACGTAGCCGTCGGCAACACTATCAAGCATGGTGGAAGATAGAAGCACTCCGTCAGGGACATTACCGCCGCGGCTAAACAGCGGATATCCTGCCGCCGCGGCAAGGCCGACGACTATCGCCAGGCAGATGACGATTTTGCGCGCCGGCAAACGACTCTTCTGCCACAGCCAGGCTAACGTACCAAGAGCCGCGAAATAACCGATCACGGCCAGCAACAAGGAACGAGTCGGCACGTAAGTCGAGATAAATGATGGGCTGATGATAATCTGAGAAAAGATCGAATCGTCCCAACGGGTTCGCGGCGATAGAGCGTCAACGGCGACTGGAAGCACAAGGTTGCGCAGAAGCTTGGGCAGACCGTCCCATTGAGCCATCGGAGGTCGTCCAAGATCGAGGGCAAAATAGGTGATCCGGCCCTTGCCCCGGCTCTTCTCAACCAGAAGCGGAATTCCCGCCGATTCCAGCATAACTTTACCATCCAGCAAGCTTGAAACCTGTGTCCAGACGCCGGCGATCGGGGTTACCGGTTCACCTTGGATACTTTGCGGAGCGAAAGAGATCCGTTCGCTGCCGGTGACCCGCACAGGCAGAAAGCGGCTGAGTGATGTCTCCTGATACAGCGCATGGTTGAGGCTGCCTATGATGACCATCCTGCCGCCGGCGGTGAGCCAGCTTTCCAAGGCAAACAGCTGCGAGCGCGAGAGCTCGCGCAAGGATTGGTCATATAGAATCACATGTGAAACCCCAAGCAGAGCTCGCGGATCGGAAGGTAGTTCGCTCAATGAAACAGCGACCAACCGATTGGTCATTGCCGATCCCAGAGAGATCGAGAGGGAACTCGCTTCACTCACCAGCAGCATGACCGGCGACGGCGAGAAGTGAGCGCCGCAGATCCAACTCGCGCGATGCGTTTCCGGCGGGGCTGATAAAAGAGATCAGCAGCGGCCGGCTGATGAAATCGGGATCGACAGTAAGTTGAATGGTTTTCCGCGAATGGCCGGAAACGAAAAGATCCCTGCGATAATGAAGCGGATAAGGAACGCCGCTCTTGGCGGCGCCGCCTTTCCAAACCTGAACTTCCAAAAAGCCGTCGGCGGGACGGCCGGAGTTAGTGACTTCGAGTTCCAGCGGAAACGGACGTCCGAGCTGAAATACGCCGTGAAAGCCGACGCGCGCTTCGATGGATATTTCGGCGTAACTGAAAGAAGAGAAAAGAAGACTCGATAGAAAGCAGCCTATAAGAGCGGTTGATCGCGAACCGGCCTGAAATGATTTGAGCGGAAAGTTAGGCGGCGCCAAAACCGCCCGGCGCGGCCAACCTACTAGTTGGCCGCGGCTAAAACCTTGAGCTGCCTTTCGGGCCGAAAAGGACATGATCCCTTTCCAGAAAGGCCCGCCCCACTACAGCAGAGATCAATCGATGTACTCGACGCTTAAAATCTCGAATGAACGCACGCCCGTGGGGGTCTGGACCTGAACCTCGTCCCCCTCGCTCTTGCCGATCAAAGCACGGGCAACGGGAGAACTGATAGAAATTTTTCCGTTCTTGGGCTCCGCCTCATGATCACCGACGATCTGATATACCACCTTGTCACCGGTATCGCCATCGGCGAGAGCGACCGTCGCGCCGAACACAACCCGATCGCCGGACAGTGTTGAAATATCGATTACCTGAGCGCGGGCCAGGCGATCCTCGATCTCGCGAATCTGAATATCCAGCAAGGATTGGCGTTCCTTGGCCGCATGAAACTCGGCGTTTTCGGAAAGATCACCATGGCCCCTCGCCTCTTCGATTTCACGAACGTTTTTAGGACGCTCGACACTCTTTAGGCGTTTTAATTCGTCCATCAAAAACTGATATCCCCGACTAGTCATCGGGACACGCTCATCCTGTGTTGCCATAGATTAAACTCCTATACAAAACAAAACCTCTCGGGAATGGCTCCTGAGAGGCTCTCGCTGCTCGCTCCACCTTCCGACCCGTGAAGCGCCACTGCCTACGGATGTTAGCATCCTCGGCGGTTAATTCAACTCTCGGGAAGCACTTCCTAATGGACCATCTGCCATGCTGGCGAGAGGCTTAACTGACGGAAGAATCAGGCGCGTTTTACAGGGCCGAAAACATGGCAGGCGACGCCGTGAAAATCGGCATCGAAATCCAATGGCGGCTCCATCTGATCACAAATTGGCGCGCGGTAGGCGCAACGCGGATGAAAAGCACACCCCGACGGAGGATTCACCGGACTGGGCACATCACCTTGCAACAGCACCCGTTCCTTTTTTCCATCCATGTCGGGGATCGGCACGGATGACAGCAACGCTCGCGTATAAGGATGCTTGGCGTCCCGATAAATAGTATCGCTTTGGGCAATTTCCACCACTTTGCCCAGGTACATGATCGCTACCCGGTGGCTGATATGCTCGACCACCCGCAGGTCATGCGAGATAAACAGGTAGGTCAAATGCATCTTCTCTTGCAGCTCCTGCAACAGATTGATGATCTGCGCCTGAATCGAAACATCCAGTGAAGAGACGGGTTCATCGCAGACAATAAACTTGGGACCGACACCCAGCGCCCGGGCAATACCGATGCGCTGCCGTTGACCGCCGCTGAACTCATGCGGGTAACGATCATAATGGTCCTCGCGCAAACCGACTTGACGAAGCAGTTCGATGACCCGATCTCGTTTGGCCTTGCCCCTGGCGATCTTGTGAATTTCCAGCCCCTCGCCGACGATATCACCGACCCGCATCCGCGGATTGAGAGACGCATAGGGATCTTGAAAAATAATCTGCATCTGCCGTCGCATATCGCGCAGCTCGCGCTGCGACATGGCCAACAAGTTTTTGCCTTCGAAGTAAACTTCACCATCGGTTGGCTCAATCAGCCGCAAGATGGCGCGTCCCAAGGTTGACTTGCCGCAACCGGACTCCCCGACCAGACCCAGCGTTTCGCCCTGCTCGACCCTAAGATTGACGCCGTCGACAGCTTTCACCACGTCCTTATTGCGCGAAAATAACGCCTGACCGACGGGAAAATGCTTTTTGAGATTTCGGATTTCTAACAGGCTCATAGTGCTACCAGGATCAGATAGGACCGAGAATAGTCGCCGGCTTGCCTCTATTCATGCTGATCCCTGTTTCTCAATTTCTATCTCCTGTACGGCCCTTTGTTTCCACTCGGTATGGGGAAAATGGCAGGCTACCGTATGGCCCGGTTCTCGCTCCAGAAGCTCCGGTTCGACTTGAGCACATAGATCTGCGGCCCTTGGACAGCGATCGCGGAAACGACAGCCACTCGGCAGATGCAAAGGATTGGGCACCACCCCGGGGATCGCATCCAGGCGTTTTTTCTTCAAACGGCCGGTGCCGGGAAGAGAATTTAATAGCCCCACGGTATACGGGTGAAATGGCCTGGTGAAAATCCCCCGCGCACTGGCGCGCTCCACGATCTTGCCGCCATACATGATCGCAACTTCATCGGCTTGCTCCGCCACCACGCCCAGATCGTGGGTGATCAGTAACAGCGCCATACCGAGCCTTTGTTGCAACTCTTTCATCAAATCCAGAATCTGCGCTTGAATCGTGACGTCAAGCGCCGTGGTCGGCTCGTCGGCGATTAACAAGCTCGGGTTACAGGACAGCGCCATTGCGATCATGACTCTCTGGCGCATGCCGCCGCTCAGTTGGTGCGGATAGGCATCGACCCGAGACTCCGGATCAGCGATCTTGACCAGGCGCAGCATGTCGATGGTTTTTTGCCGGGTTTCCTTTTTGCCGAGGCCCTGATGAAGCCGGATCGCCTCGCCGATCTGATTGCCGACAGTGAACACCGGATTGAGCGAAGTCATCGGTTCCTGGAAGATCATCGAGATTTCGTTGCCGCGGATTTTGCGCATCTCCTCATTCTTCAACTTGAGCAGATCCCGGCCCCGATAAAGAATCTCTCCACCGACGATTTTTCCCGGAGGCGAAGCGATCAGTCGCATGATCGAAAGCGAGGTCACGCTCTTGCCGCAGCCGGACTCTCCGACCAAACCCAGAGTCTTGCCTTCGCCGATTTCGAAACTGATGCCGTCGATGGCGCGCACTTCACCTTCGGGGGTGAAGAAGGACGTGCGCAGATCTTTGACTTTAATGAGCTCGGCCATTTACTCTGCCTCGCGCAGGCGAATCAAGCAACGAAACGTGATTTGTCGAAACAACATATCATCTAAATCGCGCACGGCGAAGAGTGCGGCAGGATTTTGCGCCCGCCGGCAAAATAAGCGGATATTACTTGGGCTGGAGCTATTGTCAAGTTAAGGAATGAGATCAGCGGGCACCTAGGTAAATCACGCGTTTGGTTTGGTTACGAATCTTCTCTAGCAGAAGCGGTATCACAGATCCTAAGTTCGCCCATAATGCTCGAACTAGGATGATTGGCCGGCGACCAGCCGCGCCGCATTCTCATTCTCCCCTTCTATTCCATCACCCATAAATGCCTACTTCGCGGGGTAGGTCTTCGCCAGCTGATCGATAAAACCGCTTTCATCCAACTGACGCAGGATCCGATCGTCGATCATATCTTCTATCCTGACCTTGTCGAGCGCAGGGTTACGGATCTTCATCAACCGCTGGATGTTGCGCAGGCCCTCGACGACCGGGTAAGGTTTTCGTTCCACACCGTTGATCACATCCCGGTAGCCATCTTCGGCTACCGACGCGTCCGCCAGTTTAAGACGCTTGGTAATAGTCCCGAGAACGGCGCTCTTATTTTTCGGCGCGAGACAAAAGGCTATGCTCTCCAAAAGTCCCTTCATGACACCTTCCATGGTCTCGCGCTGCTCCTGAAGGAAAGCGCCGCGAGCCACCAGTCCCTGAGAGGAAAACGGAATGTTGGCCTTTTGCAGCTCGGCCAGGATTGTGAAGCCCTTCTGCTTCAATCGCCGGCTAAAAACGCCATCCAGCACCGTCACGTCGATTTGACCGCCTTCAAGAGCTTGAGTCGCCACCGTTTGATCGCCGATCACGAGGAAAGTGATATTGTCCCTTTTAGCGTCTAGGCCCAAGTGCTCCAGTCCGAGCATGGCACCTAGCCAGACAGTTCCCGCCAGCGTCTGCACTCCGAAGCGTTTGCCGCGCAGATCTTTGGGCGTTTTGATGTTCGGAGCGGCGACCATGTCGTAGCCCAGACGATTAGTGAGGGAGCCGATGATCTTTAAATCGGCTCCGCCGGCTACCGCGGTCAGCACAGTGGTCCCGCCCGTATATGCGGCGTGCACGTCTCCCGCCGTTAGAGCTGCGACTAGGACCGGAGCCTGGCGGATGAAAATGGCATTTACGGAAACACCCTGCTTGGCGAAAAAGCCGAGGTCTTCGGCAACCCAGAGAGGCGCCACCCTAGCGTTCATCGCCGCATGGCCGATCACGAATTCACGAGGCGCTGATGCGGCCTGCAAAGGGATGCAGGCAATTGCCAGCAGAAGTTTTGCCCCGACGAAGACAAGCATGATGCGCACTAACTTGGTCATGCAACGTACCCCTTTATGATCGACGCCGAGCAATCAAAATCTCTCAGCCGGTTCCGTTATCGATTCTCGTCTGCTTACCTTGCAGGGCCCGCATCGACGACCGTGCCGCGCGCTTGCTCTACTTGACGAACTGCTCCTTGGGAAAGTTCGCGGTGGCGACGACACCGCCGTCGACGACTAAGGGATGGCCATAGATAAAATCAGAATCGTCGCTGACCAGAAAGAGCGCAGCCTTGGCTTGATCCTCTGCCGTTCCCAACCGGCCGGCGAGATTCTCGAAAATTCTGCTGCCGGCAACGTCGTCGTCATAGCCTACCGGCGAACCTGAACGGTTTGGCACCACGCAATTGACGCGAATCCTGTACGGTGAAAGCTGCACAGCCATGGCGCGAGTCAGGTTGATAACGCCGCCCTTGGCCGCTGCATAAGCAATGCCGTCGGTGCGACCGAGCATGCCAGAAGTCGAGCCGAAGTTGACGATTTTTCCGCCGCGCCCCTGTTTGGCCATTTGCGCGGCAACGTATTTCGTCACCAGATACGGCCCCTTCAGACTCACGGCAATTACTTTGTCGAACTCCTCTTCGGTGCTAATGAGAATATCGGCACGATCCGTCAGAGCCGCATTATTAACGAGGATGTCGATACCGCCAAAACGCGCCACGACTTTTTGAACCATCTGTTGCACGTCACTTGCTTTGGCGACGTCGCAGAGCACAAGCATGGCTTCGTGGCCGCTGTTTTCGAGCTCCTGGACGACCGCCTGGCCGCGGCCTTCATGCATCTCTATGACCGCAATTTTCGCTCCCTCATCGGCGAATAATTTGGCAATAGCTTTGCCGATATTTCTGCCGGCGCCGGTAACCACCGCCACTTGGTTATTCAACTTCATTCTTTTCTCCTTCTATCAGTCGAGCTCTACTGTGACTTAACAATTTTGAACGCTTCGCTCTCGTGTTCAGATCCTGAACTCTTCCGGCGCGCTTGCCGTTGCGATATCGAAAGTATTGAGCGTGCACGCAAGCATCGCATAGTAGCCGACGGTGGCACTGAGCTCGACCAGGCCGCGCTCCCCGAGTCGAGCATACAGCGCTTGAAAGGTAGTTTCGTTGACCCGGTGCGCGCGCAACACTTCGCGGACGAAACTGACGATCTGTGCGTCTTCGAAGGTAAAATCCGCGGCATCTTTGCATTGGTGAACGGCGCGGATGGTCTCCAGGGAAATACCTGCCTTCTGCGCGTGATTTACATGAGCGGCCCATTCATGCTTGCATTGAAGCTCACGGGCCGATACCAGCGCGGCCAGTTCTATGATCTTCGGGTCCAAACTCGATTGGAAACGCACATAACTGCCGAGATGCGCAGTTCGACCGGCAAGCTCAGGGCTGTGCAGGAGGGCCACAAACGGTCCGCCGACTACGCCCCGGCTTTGCGCAATCGCGTCATAAATCGATTGGTGTTCCGGCTGCAAGTCTTCTTTCTTCTCAATGATAGCGATTCGGGCCATGGCTGTTTCTCTCCTTTAGCTGGTGTTATGCGAAGTTTTGACTCTCCGTCGGCGCGTCTTTCGGAGCATCATGCGCGCTGGACGCTTTGCCGCTTGTTTACGCCCAAGCGGTTCTTAAAGGCTTGCCTCCATGCGCTAAATTTCGTAGCCATTTTCTTAGCGGTATCACTACGCATGGATATACTGTTCCGCCGCTCCTGTGAAAGGCGAGCGGATTCGCAAGATCGTCGCAGCGCGCTTGGCGTCGATAACGGAAGTTGAATAAGAAATTTGGACTTGGGACCGAATTAGCAGAAACAGCGCGATCAGCGCAAGCCCCGCAATCGGGGATCAAGAACCTCGCGCAAGCCTTCCCCGACAAGATAGTAGGCGAGCACGGTGATAAAAATGGCAAAACCAGGAAACACTGCGAGCCACCAAGCAAAAGTCGTGGTACTGGCTTCCTGTAAAATAGAACCCCAGGTGACCAGCTCGGCGGGCACGCCGATGCCGAGGAAGCTCAGACTCGACTCCACCAGAATCGCACCGGCGATGCCGAGCACGACGGAGACAATGACCGGGGCCAAGGCGTTCGGCAAGATATGCTTGAACATGACTTTTCGATTAGCCACTCCAAGCGCTATGGCCGATGTCACGTAATCCTGACTTCTGATTCGGAGAAACTCGTTGCGAGTAAAGCGCGCGATACCGACCCAACTGGTTGCGCCGATAATTGCCATGGTCAGAAAGATGCTCGGCGGCAGCAGCGCTGCCACAGTGATCAGAAGAAAGAATGTCGGGATCGACAGCATGATCTCGAAAAATCGCGAGATCACCAGGTCCACCCAACCGGCAAAGTAACCGGCGATGGCGCCAAGAAACAGACCGATGATCACCGCAATCCCGACCGCAACAAAGCCGATGGAAAGAGAGATTCGCGATCCATGGATCATTCCTGCCATGACATCGCGTCCGAGCTTGTCCGTGCCAAGCCAATGCTTTCGCGAAGGCGGCTCCAACGGCTCGAGTAAATTGATATTGGTCGGCCGATATGGAACGGGCGGAAAAAGCGCTTGAGCGCGGTCGAGTTTCTTGAAATCCACATTAAGCAACTCCGGCGGCCAATGACCGAGTCCGGCGCCAACCATGTAGCTGCGGAAAATCGGAAAGTAAATTTTCTCGCCGTACCGCAGGTAATAGGGCTTGTCGTTGGCCAGGAAATCAGCAAACAACGCCATGAATGCCAGAACACAAACGACGTAAAATCCGGTGATGGCGATCGGGTTGCGCTTAAAACGTTTCCAAACGTCGCGCCATAGCCCGCCCGACACTGGGGTCCCGGCCATTGCCAGTTCTTCTGCAGCTGCTGGGTTGGTTTGCGCCGTGCTCATTGCTGTCGTCGACCAAAGACGATGCGCGGGTCCACTGCGGCAAGAAGCAGATCGGAGATCAGAATGCCGATCAGCGTAAGCAGCGCGCTAACCGTAAAGAGCGCCAGCACCGTGGGATAGTCTCGCGCCAGGACCGATTCAAACCCAAGCTGTCCAAGCCCGGGAATCGAGAAAATAGTTTCGATAATGACGCTGCCGCCAATCAGCCCCGGCAGGATGGATGCTAATATCGTTACCTGCGGGATCAAGGAATTGCGCAACACATGCTTGAAAATGACCGTTTTCTCCGAAAGTCCTTTAGCGCGCGCGACCTGGACATAATCCTGCGCGAGCACTTCCAGCATGCTCGCGCGCATGTAGCGCGACAGGCCGGCAAAGCCGTCGTAAGAGAGCAGAACAACCGGCAAGAATATGTGCCAGGCGCGATCTTGGAGTTTTCGCCAGATCGGCCAGTTATCGGAGAAATCAATCGACTCCAGGCCGCCGGGCGGAAACAGATAGTAAAAATCCCCGCCACAAATAAACACAATCGCCATGGTCGCGGCCCAAACCAATGGCACGGCAAACAAAATGAAAGCCGCCAACGTCGTGATCTGGTCGCCCCAGGAATTTGGATGGGTCGCCGAGTAGACGCCCAAAGGAATGGCGACGAGATAAACCACCACTATCGACCAAAAATTTAATTTAACTGTAACCGGCAGGCGTTCGGCGATCTTCGACCAAACCGACTGATTGTCTTTGAAGGATTCGCCGAAGCTTAGGGTGGCGATATTTCTAAGCCAGACCAGATATTGGACGTGAAGCGGTTTATCGAGTCCGTACTGCGCGCGCCACTGCGCAATGGCTTCGTCGACCGAGCCACGTTTCTCCATCGCTATTCCGCCCCCTGCTGCTGCGCCAAGACCGCCTGCCGCGCGCAGTTCCGCGGGATCTCCGGGCGCAAGGCGCATGATCAGAAATCCGATGAGGGTAATGCCGATGAATGTAGGTACCATCAGCAACAGGCGCTTTATGAGATAGCCGGTCATTGCGCAGCGATGCTGTTTGCGTATTTTTGTTGCGCCGCCGGCACCCACCAGTCGATGGGCTTGAGCCCGTCGGGAAAAACTTCGACACCTTGGAAACGACGATGCACCGCGGAAACGGTTTTTCGGACGTGAAGAAACGTGTAAGGCTGTTCGTCATGCAAGATTTGCTGAAATTCTTTGTACAGCTCAATGCGTTTTTGCGGGTCGAACTCGCGGCGGTACTGCTCCAGAATTTCATCCACGCGCGGGTTTTTGTAGCTAATCGCATTGGACCCTTTATTGGCCGCTTGAGAAGAGTGCCAGACCTGGTACGCATCGGGCTCGGTCGTCGACATCGCCCAACCCAGGACTACGGCGTCAAACTGATGATTCTTGACGTCGTTGAGAAATATCGTCCAGTCCAACTGACGCACGCTCGCGGCGATGCCATGCTTGTTGAGCTCATCCATCAGCACTAACGCGATACTTTCCCGTACCGTATTTCCAGCGTTGATTTTGATTTCAAAACGCAGGGGAATTCGGGTGCCGTCGATCACCTTGTCAAGCAGGCCGTCGCCATCGGTGTCTTTCCAACCGGCTTCATTGAGCAAGGCGAGGGCTTTTGCGGGATCGAAAGGATAACTCACTAGAGTTTTGTCGTATTCCGGCCGAAAAAGATAAATATGGCTGTCAACGACCTCGCCCAGGCCGAAGAGCACGGTATCGACGATTTGCTTGCGATTGGTGAGATACGTCATTGCCTGGCGTACTCGTTTGTCTCCAAATATCGGATGATCGTTATTCCATCCGATATAGGTGTAGGTTGGCGCATAGTACTCGTATTTTTTGAATTGACGTTGGAATCGCTCACTGCCAGTCCCCCGCACCACCTGCACCGGCTGCAAACTCTCCATGTAGTCCAAACTGCCGCTCTTGAGACGGGTGAGCGCCGCGTCCATATTGTTGACCACGCGAAATTTAAGCCTGTCGACGTGGGGCTGGTCGATTCCTTCTTTACCGTTACCCCAATAATCTGTGTCGCGAGTCAGCTCGGTTTCACTGCCGGTTTTCCAGTGATTGAACTTATACGGTCCGGAGCCGAGCGGATTTCGGTTGTAGTTGCGGTTAAACAGTTCGGCAAATTTCTTTACCTCAGCGGGTAATTTCGTTGGATCTTGCGATAGCTGCCGCACCGTGATCGAGTGCAAAAGGTTCTCTCGGTCGTAGTAATGACGCGGCATCACAGTCACCCCACCCAGCACACTCTCGTTTAAAAAATAGGGTTCTCTGATGAAGAATCGGATCGTGAAAGGATCGATAAGCTGAGCATCAGTGACGGAGTTGAAATAGACCCTTAGAAAGGGCGCATTGACGAACGGGCACTTGATCGCCTTGACGCTAAAGAGGACATCCTCACCGGTAACCGGGCCGTCCGTCCTGAAACCGCGCATCTTTTCGAATCTTGAAAGTATAGCTAAGTTTATCATCCGAAATCTCCGGTCTCGATTCCGCGAGCAGCGGCTTCAACTCCAGAGTACGCGGGTCGCGGCTTAAGAGACCCTCGAAGATATAACCATTGACTTCGCTGGAACCGGCGTCGTTGCTGGTGAGGGGATTGAGCTGTTCAGGATCGCTCAAGGCATGGATGATCAACCAGTCGCCGCTGACCGGCGGGCCGGGGTTTTTGACATCGACTGTGGCTTGGGAGCCGCCGTCGCTAATTTCGCCCTTGTCTCCGCAGCCGATCAGCAGGAAACAAGATAATAGGACCGCCAAGCCTCTCGTCAGAAGCATCGCTAACCGCCCAGAGTCTCCAGCCGCAGTTCCTCAGCATGAGCCGGCTTTTCCTGTGTAAAGATTTCCGGCGGGAGCGAAGCATTGACCTCGGGCTGTTGATAGCGGATCTCAAGTTTTCGCTTCTGCAGATGTGCCTCAATCCGGATCCTCGATGGAAATGGGCCGGCCGGCGTTGAAATATAATCCAAAAACTCGGCGCTTAACTCCACCGCGCCGGCGTCATTAAAGCGTTCCCATTTGGTCGGGACCGGGGTTTGCGCCTCGAATGTCACGGCATCCTGCTTGGTTCCGTTTGGCGAGAACACCAGAGCGGGACCCTCCTGCCGCAGCTGCGCGCCTGTGTCAACCGGCGGCAAGCCCAACATTAACGCGGTCATTTCGGCTAGTTCGAGAGGAATTTGTGTATAGCGCAACAAATTTTCCTTGGTTCGCGGTCCGCGCACAAAGATTCCCTCGCGCGGGTGATATCCGATGATCTCTCGATCATTGACGGTAACGATCAAGACAGCGCCGAGGAAGGTCAATGTTTCCAGCCGGAGCCGGTCCGGCCTCTGGACCAGAACTGCTTCTTGCACATTGCCCTTACCGTCCGGCCCGGCATAATCAAGCCGGGCTAAAGCGCGCAACGTGCGAAATTGTTCATGACGCTTGCTTAGGGAGTTGATCAGCTCGCCGGCTTGCCACTGTTTGGCCGGGAGCTGTGGCTTGGCTGCCGGCGGAGTGACGGTGGCACAGCCGATAATCGTCGCAAACTGCTGCCAGCAACAAAGAACGAGATTCCGCGCGCGACCGGATAACCCGCGCCGCAGAGACGCCGTCAAATTTTTTTCTCCAGGCGCTCGATCTTTTCACGGATTCGTTTGACTTGATCGTCTTCTTTCGATTTTTGCATCGCCTCGCGATAGCGCAACAAGGCACGATCGGATTTTCCAACTTTTACGTAAGCATCGCCGAGATGCTCGATGATGGTCGGATCATCGACCGTGATAGCCACGGCGCGCTCTAACTGTTCGACCGCACTGGTGTAGTCACCTTTCTGAAAGTATACCCAGCCGAGACTGTCGATATAAAAGCCGTCGTTAGGCTCAATTTGCAAGCGCTCGCTGTATCAACTGTTCCGCTTCATCGAGCTGCACGCCCATCTCCGCCCAGGTATAGCCGAGATAGTTAAGCGCCGCGGCGTTCTTCGGATTGAGCTCGATGGCCCGTTTCATGTTGGCGACGCTTTGCTCTTTGTTCTTGGCTTCGTCGTGCAGCGCTCCCAATTGGAAATAGGCCTGATCACTCTTCGGATCCAGCACGATTACGCGCTCCATTGCCTCAATGGCTTTGGGGAAATCCTTGGCCTTCCGGTACAAGCTCGAAAGAAACGCATAGACTTCTTTGCGGTCGCTTTTCTTTCGCAGCACCGATTGAACCGAATCGATGGCTTTTTGTAACTGTTCGGTGCGCTCATAGAGATAGGCCATCTGCAAACGACTGTCTAAATACAAGTCGCTCTTCTCGGCAATTCTTGAAAACTCGGCCAGCGCCTTTTCATCGGCCTTTAATTCGACATAGGTGGCGCCGAGATAGTACCGCGCCCGGTCGTTCTCGGGATCACCGGCCAAAACCAGATTGAATTCGGTAGCGGCCCGTTCGAAGTCGCCCTTTTCGTAGAAAATGAGTCCGATTTTGATCCGTGTTTCGCGCGGATCCGCTTCGTTGCTTTTCAAATTTTCGAACTGCGCCAGAGCATCGTCCAATTTGTTTTGGCCGACGTATAGCTCGCCCAGCCGTTTTCGCGCCCAAACATTCTGCGCATTCAGTCCGAGGAGTTTTTGGTAGGTCTGAATGGCCTCTTCGGTCTTGCCCTGCAGTTCATAGACTAGCGCCAAGTCCATCAGCACCGCTTCAGACTTGGGATTCAACTCCAAGGCTCTGCGGTAGCTCTGCTCGGCCGCTAGATAGAGCTTGGTCTTGGCGCGCACACGCCCGAGATAATAGTGACCCAGTACCGAGTCGCTGTCGAGCTTCAGCAGATTATCGAGCATTTCGGTTGCTCGAGAGTTGTCGTCGTTTTGTAAGTAGAGCGCGCCTAAGTACAGCAGAGCCTCCTGGTTCTTCGGATCGAGTTTGAGAACTTCGTGGTATTCGGCGATGCCCTTCTGATTTTCTCCCAGGGATGAATAGAGCCCGGCCAGTAGCAAACGGTTTTCCAGGCTATTGGGGTCCATCCGTCTTGCAGCCTCAGCTTCCACCAGCCCTCGTTTAAGATCGCCTTTCCTGACGTAAAGAGTGGCTAAGCGAAAGCGCAGGAACGCATCTTCGGGGTTGACGTCCGCAGCGCTCTCGAATTCCGCGAGAGCTTCATCAAATCTGCCTTCGCCAAGCAGAAGGTTGCCCTTCATGAAGTGCGAAAGACCTTTGGATTCAGCCGGGACCTCGACTCGTTGGTGCTGCACGAAAGGGGCTTCAGAAGTTCCGAACAGCCCGTTGGCGGGAGCTTTGATCACGGGACTGCGGAAGGCGCAACCGGACAAGATCAAAATTCCGACAGCGCTCCCGTAAAACCGTGTTCTCATCATCGACTTGGTTAACATACTCACCAGAGTCGGTCAATGAACGACGCTCCAGCAAGCTTCATTCAGCACGCCAACTATGCTAATGCTGATTAATTCAGCGAGTGAAATTCAATTAGCTGATCCTATGGCAAAAAATCTTGAAAGTGCGGCCGAGAACGAGATTATCGCGCTGCGCCAAGAGCTTGAGAAGCACAACTATCATTACCATGTGCTCGACAATCCGTTGATCAGTGATGCCGAGTACGACCGGCTATTCCACCGCCTGATCGAGCTCGAAGCGGCTCATCCACAATTTGCTGCGCCGGATTCACCGACTCAAAGAATCGGCGCGCCGCCTTTGGAAAAGTTCAGGACGGTCCGGCATAGCTTGCCGATGTTGTCGCTCAGCAATGCCAACGATCAAAAAGATCTCGCAGAGTTCGAGGAACGAATAGCCAGGTTTCTAAGGTCAACGGAACCGGTCGAATACTTGGTCGAGCCCAAAATCGACGGAGTTGCCGTGGAGCTGGTCTATGTTGACGGCCGGTTCACTGTTGGCTCAACTCGCGGCGATGGCATCAATGGCGAGGATATCACGCTCAATCTCAAAACCATCCGTTCGATCCCGCTGGTGTTGCGCGGCGCAACCCGCCCCGCGCCAGAGCGGCTTGAAGTCCGCGGCGAGGTTTTCCTTTCGCGCGCGGCCTTCCAGCGGATGAATCGTGAACGCGAGGAAGCGGGACAACCGGTTTTCGCCAATCCGCGTAATGCCGCCGCCGGCTCGTTGAAGCAACTCGATTCAACATTGACCGCGAAAAGGCCTCTGGATGTCTTCTTTCATGGGACGGGAGTCGTCGGCGGAACCAGCTTGGCGAGCCACAGTGAATTTCGCGCGGCGATTCAGGACTGGGGTTTAAAGCCGGTGCCGTTTGCGCGTCTGTGCCGCGGCGCCGAGGCTATTCTAAAGTTTCGCGACGAAATGGAAAGCCGACGTGATGAACTTCCGTATGAGATCGACGGCCTGGTAGTCAAAGTCAATCTTCACGAGCTACAACGCCGGCTTGGCGAAATCGCCCGCTCGCCGCGCTGGGCGATTGCCTACAAGTTTAAACCGCGCCAGGCGACAACCCGCATTCTCGACATCCTACCCCAGGTCGGCCGCACCGGCACGTTAACTCCCGTGGCGAGCCTGGAACCCGTCGCCATCGGCGGCGTCATGGTCAAAAGCGCATCTTTGCACAACATGGATGAAATCAAGCGAAAAGACATTCGCATGGGCGACACGGTGGTGGTCGAGCGCGCCGGCGACGTCATTCCTTATGTGGTTAAGGTGATCGCCGAGAAAAGAACCGGCCAAGAGAAACATTTTTGCATGCCCGAGCACTGTCCGGTATGCGGCGCTGCAGTTTACCGCGAGGAAGGCGAGGCGGCTTACCGCTGCATCGGTATTTCGTGTCCGGCGCAGCTCAAGGAGAGTGTAAAATTTTTCGGTTCGCGCAACGCCATGGATATCGAGGGGCTCGGTGACAAGCTAATCGATCAACTGGTCGAACGGGGCGCGATCAAAGATCTTGGCGATCTTTACAGCCTGACAGAACAGCAATTGGCGAGCATGGATCGCATGGCTAAAAAATCGGCGCAAAACCTGCTCGCTGCTTTGCAACGCAGCAAAGATTCGACTCTCACTCGTTTTTTGACCGCTCTGGGCATTCGGCACGTTGGCGAAGCCACCGCGAAACTCTTGACCCAGCACTTCGGCGACCTGAAGACGATTATGAATGCAGGCGAGGAGAAATTGATGGAGGTGCGCGAGATCGGACCGGAGGTGGCCAAAAGTATCGCGCGGTTTTTCTCCCAAGACGAAAACCGCCAAGTGATCGCTAAACTTTTAGCAGGCCGGCATCCGCTTCAAGGCGGAGAGTATCAAACGAGGCGCTCTTTCCGGTTCGACGTTCGTCCTTACCGGTGGACTCGAGACCATGTCGAGGGTGGAAGCGCAGCGCCGTATCGAGGCCCTGGGCGGCAGGGTGAGCAGCGCCGTCAGCCGCAATAGCAGCTATGTTGTCGCTGGTTCGGAGCCGGGCTCCAAACTCAAGAAGGCTCGAGAGCTCGGCGTCCGGATCATCGATGAGCAAGAGCTGCTAAAACTCCTGATAACCTGATCAGTAACGATCCCGACGGGGTCTGCCGGCGCCTCCGCCGCCACCGAAGCCAGACTCTCGCGGCGCCTGCGGACGAGCCTCGCTGACGACCACGTTACGTCCTTCGAAATCGGTTCCGTTCAGAGCATTAATGGCGCGCTCGGCTTCAGCATCGGAACTCATCTCGACAAAGCCGAAACCTTTGGAACGGCCCGTGAACTTATCGGTAACGATACGAGCGCTGATCACCGAGCCGTGCTGCGCAAAATGCTGCTGCAATCTCTCTTCGGTCACCGAATACGGCAAATTGCCGACATACAATTTGGCTCCCATCAGACCCTCCTGTTTGATTCACGAGTGCGCATTTGCGCGGATCGAGTCGCCAAAGGGCAGGGCCTAAATCGGTCTGGAGGACCACGGCACGGGCTCTTCGGTAAACCCTTAGAACCGGCGAAAGCCTATCGAAACTGCGGGCCGGTTGTCAAATAATTTTGCGGCCGCACGCTGAGTCAACCGGCTTGCGCCAGAGCGGTGGCTGGGTTAAAAAACCCGCAGCAATGCCAACCATTCCGTCCCATGCGCGTATTCGGTTGATTGTGAAAGGTCGAGTGCAGGGCGTCTATTTCCGAGCTTCAACGGCGCAACAGGCACGGCACTTGGGCCTGACCGGCTGGGTCATGAATCGCCACGATGGCTCAGTGGAGCTGGTGGCCGAAGGGCGATCGGATAGCATCGAAGAACTTATCGACTGGTGCCGCCGGGGACCGCCAGGAGCTCGAGTCGACGAAGTGGATTTGCAGCGGCGCGAGTTTCGAGGAGAGTTTAATGAATTTCGAATACGATAACCGACAGCAGATCTCACGAGGCCTGTCGTAAACAACAAGGGGGCACAGAGCCCCCTTGTTGCAAGCTGAGATCAACTTCTACGGATTAGTCCGTTTCGGGCTTCCTGGGTTTGGGTTCTTCATCTTGGGCGCTCACGGGCGCGGCGAGATCGACGATCGAACTCACGACGGTCACTCCCAACAACAATGCCAAAAGCAATTTTTTCATGTTATCTCCTCCTTTCTAAATTTCGAATCTGAAAGTTTGCGCAATCCCGAATAGCCGATTGGTATCCGGGAGTAGACGCAAGCGACGTGCCCGCAGGCCCCGGCTGATGTTCTTTGCAATAAACGCGAATGTTTCAGTGGCTTTGCGCCGGGCTCGGCGATTCTTTCCGTTGTAATATGCAACGCGCTAAGAGCCTGTGCGCCCGTGCAATAGTCTCAATTGCTTGAATAAACGAGATAAATTTCAATGATTGTGAAAAACCACACGCTGTCGTAAGTTGCCACACAGTTCGTCGATATTTTTATGCGAATTATGGCGAGACTTTGATTTTAACGCTGCTGCGATTAGCGATGAACGCGGTATAGGCCTTGCTCCTTCGAGACTGCGAAACTACGTGCATGAAACTTGGAACAAAATTGATCGTCTCATTGGTCGTCATCATCCTGGTGACGATGACTGTTCACGGCTACCTGAGTATTCAGCAGGATCGAGAAAACGCCATGAGGGAAATGCGGGTCGGCATGCGCGGTTTCTCCCGAGCCATTCACGCTGTTCTCCGGGATCTGTATGCCGATGGTCACAATCTTAATGCAACTCAGGAATTCGCCGATACGGTCGGGCCACGAGGAAATATTCACGGCCTGATTGTCTATAACGCTAATGCCGAGCGCGTAGCGGTCTCATCCTCGCTTAGGTATCCTGACGATTTTGCCGAACTGCACCCTGCTGCCATTCTCGAACTGGATCCGCGACCAGCTCTCGGGGAACCCAACGGGGTGGAGGGTTATGTTCGCGAAAGTGGCATTTTGGTCTACTACCGTATCGAGCCGTTTAGCGCGCGCGATGGCCGGATTGCCGGCGCCTTTGTCTTAGCGCGTCAAGGCTCTCAGTTGATTAGCAACATCGAAGCGCGACGTCAGCGAATCATCGGAACCAGCGCGGCACTGGTCATTCTTTTGTCTGTGCTCATTCTGATCATCGTACGCCGCAATATCACCCGGCCCATCGATCAGCTGGTGCAGCGCGTTCGGGAGATCGGCCGCGGCCGTTGGGGGCAGCGCATCGAGATCAAAGGTCGGGACGAAATTGCCGCGCTGGCTGGAGAGTTCAACACCATGTCGGAAGAACTCAATCGGAGTTATTCCAAATTCTTGGAAGAGCAGCAACAAAAGCTAAAGCTAGAAAGAGATCTGCGCCACTCTGAACGTTTGGCATCGGTAGGTCACTTGGCCGCGGGTCTTGCCCATGAGATCGGCACTCCATTGAGCATCGTTCGAGGCAGAGCTGAATACCTGTTGCGCCGGCCGCGCAGCAGCGAAGAACTTAGCGGTAATCTCGAGGTGATCCGCTCGCAAAGCGATCGCATCACCGCCATCGTACGCCAACTACTGGAGTTTTCCCGCCGTCGGGAACCCATGTTTCGATCGGTCGACTTATCGGAGTTGATCAACCATGTGCGTTATCTTCTGGAACACCAACTATTCGACAAGAGCCTCAAGGTTGAGATCCATGTCTCGCCGAAGCCGTTGCTCATTCAAGCCGATCCGGATCTGCTCCAACAAGTGTTCATCAATTTGTTCGCCAATTCTCTCCACGCGCTTGGCCCCGAGGGAGCGATCAAAATTCGCGCCTCATCCGCGCCCTCTATTGACGGCCAAGGTGGCGTTCGAATTGTCTTTGAAGATAACGGGATCGGTATCGCGCCCGAAATCATTGATCATGTATTCGATCCTTTTTTTACTACCAAGGATGTCGGCGAAGGAGCCGGACTCGGGTTGGCGGTAACCTACGGCATCATTAAAGAGCACGGCGGCGAGATTACCGTAGAAAGCGAACCTGGAAAGTATACTCGCTTCCTGATCCATCTGCCTCAACGACAACAGAAAGGAGCGCCGGCTCAGGGCAATCTGGAAAATGGCAGCCGACTCTAAACTACCCGCCGCTACGCGCGGCCGGATCCTGATTGTCGATGATGATCGGCAGATGTGCCAGCTGCTCGTCGATGTGCTGGCCGAAGAAGGCTATTTCGTTGAAGCCGTGCATGACGGGCGATCCGCGCTGGAGAAGTTTCGCACAAAGGGCTGCGACTTGATGATCACCGATTTGATGATGCCACGAATGCGCGGCACGGAACTGGTTAAAGAGGTTAAAGGGATCGATCCCGAAGCGGTAATCCTTTTGATCACGGCCTTTGGCAGCATTGAAAGCGCAGTCGAGGCAATGAAAGCGGGCGCCTTTCACTATGTGAGTAAACCGTTTCGCACCGACGAAATGATTTTACATGTGAGCCGCGGGCTGCAGCAGCGCCGGCTCTGTGAAGAAGTGCAGCGGCTCCGCAGTGAGATACTGGAGCGCAACAGTTTTGAGAACATCATCGGCAAGAGCGAGAAGATGCGGGAAGTTTTCTCAATCGTCCGGCAAACCAGCGAGCTTGCCGCCAATGTCCTCATCCTCGGTGAAAGCGGCACCGGCAAGGAAATGGTGGCGCGCGCGATTCACCATCATAGCTGGCGCGCCCAAGGGCCGTTTATACCGCTCAACTGCGCTGCCGTCCCGGAGACCCTGCTTGAGAGCGAGCTCTTTGGCTATCTGCGCGGCACCTTCACCGATGCGCGCAAAGACCGGCGCGGACTCTTCCAGGAAGCCAGCGGCGGCATCCTTTTTCTCGATGAAATCAGCGAGATTCCCATCAATCTGCAGGCCAAGCTGTTACGCGTCATCGAAGACAAGGAAGTGAGGCCGTTGGGAGCTAATCAGTCCGAAAAAGTCGACACACGCATTGTTTCAGCGTGTAACCTCGATCTTGAACATTTGGTCGAACAAGGCCGGTTCCGGCAGGACCTCTATTACCGGCTGAATGTTATTCGCATCGAATTGCCGCCGCTACGCGAGCGGTCGGAAGATATTCCGCTTCTCGCGGAGCACTTCCTGCACAAATTTGCGCCTCAGGCGAACCGAAAAATAGACTCGATCGATCAGGAGGCGCTGGCTGCGCTGATGAATTACCGCTGGCCGGGAAACGTGCGGGAGTTGGAGCACACCATGGAGCGAGCGGTGCTGCTTGGCAAAGAGACCAGCATCGGCTTGAAAGATTTACCATTGCAGTCGCAGGTTAGTGACGGAAGTTCTGTGCCGCTCGCGGCCGCTGTGGCAAACGGGTACACTCTCAGAGATCTGGAAAGAGAATATATTTTGCGGGTCATCGAGAGCACGTATGGGAATAAAGCCGAAGCGGCCCGGATACTGGGCGTAGATCGGACGACCCTTTATCGAAAATTGGAAGAGTACAGGGTCAAGACTTGAGATTTTTGTCTTGATCCATAGCTAAACCGTAGATCTGGCGTTTAGAATATCCGTATTTCTCCCCGAGCATTTCGGCGACCTCTTTCACCCGCAGCCCGTCGGCTAGCAGTTTCGCAATCTCCTCGCGCAGTGTCTCTTGGGATGGATGATGCAGATCGGAGCAGCCTTCGATAATAAGCGTTACTTCTCCTCGAATCTCGCGTCCACCGACTTCTCCGATCACTTCGCTGATGCGGCCGCGGAGGAACTCCTCATGAATTTTGGTGACTTCGCGCGCCAGCACCATTCGGCGGTCACCAAGAATTTCACGAATGTCATCGAGCGACTCCTTGAGTCGGTGCGGTGTCTCGTAGACGACCAGGCTATAGCGGTCGACACGAAGCTCTTGCAGCTTGGACCTCCTCTCCCGCTTTCGTGCCGGAAGAAATCCCCTGAAATTGAATCCGTCGGTGGGCAGACCGCTGGCGCTGAGAGCCGCGACTAATGCCGACGGACCCGGAATCGGTACAACGGGAATGCCCATGCGAGTGGCTTCGACAACTAAGCGGTAGCCGGGATCGGCGATGGCCGGTGTGCCGGCGTCCGAGACCAGAGCGATGCTTTCGCCGCGCTCGAGGCGAGCGACCAATTGGGCCGTCTTGGCTCGTTCATTGTGCTCGTGATAACTGGTTAAACGCGTGTTGATGGTGAAGTGCCGCAGCAGAGTTTGCGTGTGCCGGGTGTCTTCGGCGGCAATGAGATCGGCGCCCTTCAGAATTCGGATTGCCCGTAGCGTGATGTCTTCGAGATTACCTATCGGCGTTGCGACGATGTACAGAGTGCCGGGCATAGAGTACCCCTCAACTAAAGCACGACATAAATTTATTTTAAATTGCCCTGTCTTTGAAATATGCGGAATTTATTCGTCTTTCATAGTAACATCTGGTTATCAATGCCAATGAGGGAGCAAATTCGATGAGCAGCGAACCAGTCCTTATCTTCGGCCAAGATCTTTGACCCTATACTTCGGGAGCCCGTGAGGATTTCTCCCGTCGAAAAATTCCGTTCGAATACATCAACGTGCTCGAAGATGACGCCGGTCTGGCGCGTATGCTGAAACACTCCAATGGCCGCCGCCAAATACCTGTAATCGTCGATGCCGGCAAGGTCACCATAGGTTTCGGCGGTAGCTGAGAGGTTTAACGGCCAGCGGCGCTGGCACGAATAGAGTCGAACGCTGCGTTATGAATCACCAGGAAGTCTTCGCGGATAAGATCATCGCCGTTTTCGGCGCGAACACGGCTATTTCTTCTCTAATACCGCTCGCGGGGGATGCCTCGAGCCGGCACTACTACCGCGCTGTCATAAAATCCTCCGAAGCGCCAAAATCAGTGATTATCATGGAGCTCCCGGCCGGCAGTGCTCTGCCCCTCTCTAGTGAAGAGCTTGCCGTTTTCAAGCAAGCTCCTAAAGAATTGCCCTTCCTCAATATGCACCGATTTTTCAGCGGCGTCGGTGTTCGGGTGCCCAAGCTTTACGCTCATTGGCAAAACGACGGCATTCTTATACTGGAGGATTTAGGCGATACAGCGTTATGGGACCGCGTCCAAGGCCTGCCGGAAGCAGAGGTCCTTAGCTGGTACGAAAAAGCCATCGACGAGCTTTTGATTCTACAAATCCGAGGCACAGCGGCGCGGGACGAAGACTGCATTGCATTTCAGCAGCGATTTGATTTCCGGCTTTACATGTGGGAGTTCGAACACTTCCTCGAATACGGATTAGAGAAGCGCCCCGGCGCCCATGTAGCTGGAACGGTAATCGAGACGCTGCGAAGAATATTCTCGGACATAGCCCATCGCCTGGACCGCTATCCCGGTTGTCTAAACCACCGCGACTATCACAGCTGGAATCTGATGATTCACGACGAAGCTGTGGCAGTAATAGATTTCCAAGACGCCTTGCTCGCGCCGCCGCAGTACGATTTGGCCTCGCTCCTGAATGATCGGATCACCGACAGCGTGATTAGACCCCATATTGAAGATCATCTTGTGAGCTACTATTTACACCAGCGCGCCGCTCTCGAAAGTCGCGCTGTCGACGGTGACGATTTTCGTGAGATCTACCTGCTCTCGGCGATTCAGCGCGATTTCAAGGTAGTCGGCCGGTTTTATTATCTCGATCTGGTTAAGGGCAAACCGGGATACCGGAAATTCATTCCGCCCACGGTCCGTCGATTGAAACGCAATTTGGCGCGCTTACCGCAGCTCCAACCGATCATCCCGATCCTGGCTGAGCACTACGAGGAGATGCGATGAAGGCGATGGTTTTGGCTGCCGGGCAAGGAACACGCCTGAGGCCGCTGACCGATACCCAGCCCAAAGCTCTGGTGCCAGTCGGCGGCCGGCCCATGATCGAGTATTCGCTGCTGCTGTTACGGCACTATGGCATTCGCGATGTCGTCATCAACCTGCATCATCATGGCGAGCAGATCGAGAACCGGCTGGCCGACGGCAGCCAACTTGGACTACAGATCAGTTATTCCGTCGAGCCGGAGCTGTTGGATACCGGGGGCGGTCTGCTCAAGGCCAAGCCATTTTTGCAGGACGACACTTTCATCGTCATCAACACCGATGTCTTGATCGATTTGCATCTCGACGAGTTGCTAGAATTTCATCAAAAGCAACGAGCCGCGGCAACGTTGGTTTTGCGGCCTGATAGGGATGCGGACAGATATGGCTCGATGGACATCGACGAACGAGATCGGATCTGCCGATTTCTCGAAACAAGAATGCCGATGCAGCCACCCGGGCCGATTCGCAAATTGATGTTCACCGGCGTACAAGTCCTCGAGCCTACGGTCTTCGACTATATGGACACGGAAACGGGAGCTCATAAATTCAGCACGACCCGGCAGACTTACCCGCGGATGCTGGCCGCCGGGCAATCGCTCTATGGTTTTTGCTTTGACGGATTTTGGCAGGATCTCGGAACCGCCGAACGCATCCGGCAAGCAGAGCACAGCCTCGCCGGGGGCGAGGTAAGGCTCCATTACCTCTAGTCGGTCGAGCGCTACATTCTGGATTGAGCCATTGTAATGATCCCGCATGCGGCTCTGTCACCGGCATTGCCGGTAGGATCGGTGACGTAATCGTCAACGCCGACATGAATCACCAACGCGCTGCCGTCTTTGTCAAAAACCGATGTCGCGCCGGGTTTAAGGGTCATGCCATCGGTGAAAGCCTCAAAACGGCCTGTGCCATCCTTGGCAACAAGCATATTGGGTAAATCCCCTGCGTGAGCGCCCTCGGCACTTTTGTGACCATGTTTTTTTTGCGCAGGATTGAAATGGCCGCCGGCGCTGGTAAACGCCGGCGCATCGCATCGACCGACCGCGTGAACATGAACCGCGTGCAAACCCGGCGTGAGTCCTTTGACATTCACGTTGACCCTCACTCCCCCTGAGCTCTCGCGAAACGTGGCCACCCCGACGGTCTTGCCGTCCTTGTCTTTGAGTTCGGCTGTCGCTTGAGCAGCCTGCTCGGTGGACATAGAACAAGCCGCCGCCAAGCTCACTAATATGGTTGCGCACAATAATTTTACAAACATAGTACTCCCCCGTTTTATTTTGTCACAAGAACTACCTAGATCTAGAAAAAGGACTCAACGAGCCGGCTCGAAACGTAGAAAATAGCAAAGCCGAGGACCACCAGGAGTGTGATCCAGCGCGATTTACCGGATTCCGAGAGCGGGACGAGCAGAGTCGCACCCACATAGATAAAGTTTCCGGCCGCAAATGCCAAGAGGGCGTCGGCAAAGACTGGTTTAATTTCCCGAGCCCAAAATGGCAGAACGATGCCGATGATCGTGACGAGCCCCAAGCTCCCGCCGGCGACCATAGCAGACCATCGGCTCCAGCCTGCCGCACGCATGATCGCGGCAATCACAAAGCCGGCGGGAATTTCGTGGAGTAACACCGAGAGAAAGACCAGTATTCCAAGATCGGTTTTAGCGATCATGCCCGCACCGATAGCCAATCCATCAATAAAGTCGTGGACGTTGAAAGCCACAAGGGACGCCAATCCGGCGGCTACCGGGACCGGTATCAAATGTTCATCGTCCGGCAAACTATGCAGGTGCACATCGGTAAATTGCTCGATCAGGAATAGAGAGAGGTATCCGACGGCCACGTAACCGGGCATCGACGGTCCCCGTGATAAGCTTTCCGGCAGCATCTCGAGCAGCGCCGCTGCCAGGATAAATCCGCCACTTAGGCCAAGTGCCGCCGCGGTAAACCGACGCGAGGGTTCTCGCTGGAGCACCGCAAGAGCGCTGCCGAAGATATTGGCCAACGCAGTCAACAATCCGAGAGCGAGAGCGACACTAAGCATCCGTCTCTTCTGACAAACTTGATCTTGGGATGCAAATGATCGCCTAAGAAGGACCCTGACAAAGCGCCGGATTGAGCCAGAGAGGCTGTTCGGATTCACACAGCGAACGGGTGGCACGCGCATCATCCCACGCTGAGCTAACGCGCCGGCAACGGCGACGTGAAGTCGTCAGGCGGTGTGGCGAGATGAACTTGTGCCCAAACGTCCAGCCAGGTGATCGATAATGACACCCGGTGTTCTACAGATTGTACTTGCAGGGTAAGAGACATCGGCGAAACCCAATGGTAATACACTGGCGAGCTTTGTTTTCTTTAGACAATTACCGCTAGTATAGATCCTGTACGTGCCACCTAAACAGAAAATCCGGAAAACTTCTCGACGACAAACGCACCGCCACTCAGGCCCGGGCGCGACGGCGCGGCTAACTAAATTGCTCATAGGGCCTACGCCGCGGCTGTTTGACCGCCCAGTGGTTCTGATCGTCGTCATCTTCTCGCTTCATGCGTTTGGATTGTTGTCTCTCTTCGATGTTCTTCCCGGCCTGTACAATCCTGATCCGATCATCGAACAGGACTGGGGTCTGCATTTTCATCATCTCAAATCGTTAGAGGCCTTTTGGCAACAGGACAAACTATCCTGGGGCTATAATCCCCTGTTCATGGCCGGCTACCCGTCCAACACCATCCAAGATCTAAGCATCAAGCTGTTCGAGTTCCTTGCGCTCGCTTTGTCCTTAATTGCTTTAACGCCGATCCAGTGGTTCAAGATCTCGGCGTTTATCGCAATGGCGGCGATTCCATGGCTGATGTATTTCAGCGCGCGTAATCTGTTCGCGCGCGAACAAATCAGAAATGCCGCGGCCGTGGCGGCGGCGCTTCTTGGAACGATTTATTGGTGGAATTCACTGCCGCGAGAAATGTTTTTTTACGGCATGATCGGCTATCCGACCGCTGCTTATGCCACCATCCTGGGGGTTTCGCTGTTTTACCGTTTAGCGCAACAGCAAACATCCTGGGCCTGTCCACATTGCCTGGATGCTATTTGCCATCACCATCCTACCGCTCCACGTTCAGTCTCTGATCATTTTTCTGCCTTGCATTTTCGCCTTGTTGATCGCTCGGCCCAGGCTGATCCAGCGCCACCTGGTACTGTCGACCGTCGGCGCAGCAACGATTTCGCTCGCGCTGAACCTGATCTGGATAATGCCCGCCTTCACCCACCGGGGCGATGATGTTTCCCAAACCATTGTCGAGCAGCTGGCGCTGTTCGTGAGCGCCGACCCACTAACGTTGGTGAAGGATTATCTCGCGCCGAAGAATTACTGGTCATTTCGCCAAAGTTTTTGGGAGAAAGGCGTTCGCTTGATGCTGCTGATTCTCGGCACAACAGGCACGGTGAAGCTGCTGCGCCGCGGCGACAAAAATCTTGGAATTTTGCTCCTTGCCGGCTTGATCAGTCTTTTCCTGATAACTTATTTCAATTTTCTCATTCCGGCTCTCCAGGCATGGCAGCCGATGCGTTTTAAAGTTCCCTTTGATCTTTTTCTAGCCATTGCCACTGCTTACGCGCTTGCGGATTGGCTAATGGCAAATTCAGCAGCATCGCGTCTCTATTCCTATACAGTTCCATCTTTGCTGTTGGCCGCGAGCGTCACTTTCCTGATCAATCTCGTCCAAACCGAGTCTCAAGGTAAACTTAGGCTGCGAACTCTCATCCGTCCTGAGATCGCCGAGATAGCCCGCTGGGTGCGACAAAACACGCCTGACGAGGCCCGCGTTCTATTTGAAGAATCAGGCGACGAAACCGGTTTCGTGTACGATGGCATGTATTTATCCTCTTTCATTCCCCACTGGAGCGGTCGCGAGCTGATCGGCGGGCCCATCAATCTCTACAACGATCGGCACCACTTCGCGGAATTTCACTCGGGCAGATTATTAGGACGAGATATACAGGCTTTCACGGATGAGGAGATCAAAAAGTATTTTCGGCTCTACAACATCGGCGCGGTGGTTGCCTTCCATCCGGCCTCGATCAAACGGCTACGGACAATTCCGGGATTAATCACACTCGACCGGCGCATAGGTCCGGTGCATCTTATGACAGTGAACCAGCCGTCGGATTGGTTTGTACAAGGACAGGGGCAAATAACAGCCACACTCAATCGTCTGGAAGTCTCGACGAGCGGAGCTAAGGAAGTGATTTTAAAATACCATTGGCTGGACGGGCTGGTCAGCAACCCGCCGGCAACCATCATCCCGGTTAAGATTTATGACGATCCGATCCCCTTCATCAAGGTGATCGATCCGCCCCGATCTTTTACGTTAAAAATCGTACGCTAGAGGTGATTCAAACTCACCCTTCGGGCGGAGCAAGGCCTGTTCAAAGAACTGCTACGGAGCCTTAGGTCCGCCTCTTCTGGCACTGATCAGCCTGATCGCTTCCTGATAGTGCGCCATCGCCTCTTCTCTCTTCCCCTGAGCTGATAGGACTCGCGCAAGACTCTCGTGTGCGGCGGCCAGGTTAGCATCGATCTGCAGCGCGTTTTTGAAGGACTGCGCCGCCAAATCGAACCGATTCTGAGCCGCGTAAACGCTGCCCAGATAGAAACGACTCTCGGCGGATTGCGGCCTCAGACGGGCGGCCTCTCGCAACGGAGCATCCGCTTCATTGATGTTGCCTTGCTTCGCCAGGGCGACTCCGAGATTGAGATGCGCCCTGAAAAGCGCCGGATCGAGCGCGATCGCCTTGCGGAATTGCTCGATACCGGCCTGCAGATCACCTCGTTCGGCGAGAAGCTGTCCAAGATTGCTCCGGACCTCAGCATAGTTTGGATAGATCCGCAGCGCCTCTTCGAAATGTCGTCGCGCTAAAGCAAATTGACCACGTCCAGCATAGAGGTTGCCGATGTTGTAATGGGCGACTCCATAGCTCGGTTCTACTTCGATGGCCTTGAGCGCTGTTTGGATAGCCTCCTCGACTTTGCCCTGTTTGTAATAGGCATTCGACAGATTGTTGTAACCCGCAGCACCCGGCCCGCTAAATTCGAACAGGGGCCAGTTAGTGAACATCGCGCAGGCGCAGAATACAGCCATGGTCCCGAACAGCGGACGCCAGCGTCCCTGTTTATAGAAGCGAACTATTCGCATCAATCCCGCGCCGGCAAAAAGAACCAGCAACGGGACCAGCGGAAAGCGATAACGACCAAATACGTAAAAAACGGCGACACTTGCTGCAAGCGCCAAAATCATGAGGTAGAGCAGCCATAATCGACGCCATTGTCCGCGTGAAACTAAGAGACCGACAGCGGCCAGAGGTGACAGAACGCCAAAATGGTTCAAGCCGACCGAGCACGCCAAGCAACCATGACCATTGCCGATAGATGTAGAAATCATCCGAATCTTCTATCTCTCGGCCGTTCCATACCAGGACCCACTTCTTGGCCAGCAATCGCAGCCAATCGAACGGCTGTGTTTTGATGTAATCGAACGACTTGCCTAACCAGTAGCTGGATACCTCACCTGGAGATAGACTGCGTTGCAACTCTCTTTCCGCCAATCGTTCGGCGTCGGGACCTTCGAGTTGCGGCTCGCCGATCATGGCCCTGATCGAGTTGTAGGTTCCGTCGGCGGCTGGATTGTTGCCGATGTAGAAGTTCGGCCCCAATTGCGACGTCGTCAGTTTGAATTCCCCTCCCACAGCAAGATTGCGCAGCCCGACCGGCAGGAGGATCAAGACTAAGCCGGCGAAGAACAAGCCAGTCCGGCGCAGCGTGCTGTTGGCGATAGCGGTGCGGAAGAGAACGCGATCCAGCACGGCACCACCAGGACCAAGATAAGCGTGTTTTCGCGCGATAAGGCTAATAGACCAAGCACCGCGCCGACACCAAGCCACTTAGCCGGTTTCATTTCGTCGCTGACGCAAAAAATGAGAAACAAAATGGCCGTAAGTAAGAACAAATCAAGAATACTTTTTTCGATCAAGCCGTCGAAGAACAGCGCCGGCCCATAACCGGCAAGAATGAATCCCGAAATGATCCCTGCTTCACGTGAGAACAACTGCTGTCCGATCAAAAAGATCAACGAGCATGAAAGCGCCCCAAGCGTAATCTGTATGAGCCGCGCTAACCAAAGAGTTTCACCGAAAAAGAATTGTAAGATTCCGAGAAAATAGGGATACAAAGGAGCCTGGTAGAAAACTCCCGCGCCCAGCCAGTCCCCTGCCGCGATCCGTTGGCCCCATTCGTAGTAAGTCCTTGCATCTCCCGCGAGATGCTCAAACAACGGGATGGTATCGATCTCGAAGAGATAAACGAGCCGAAGAGCAAACGCGGCGGTGAAAATCATCAGAAACCAAAACCGCTTCCTTAGGGGATTGATTCGGCCGGGCAATGCCGCGCCGCCGGACGCTTTTGCGGGTTTGGCCTTAATGTTCTGTTGCCGCGACGCCTTTTTCATTCAGCTCGTTTTACAGCCGGAGAATTGTGGCCATGCTACGCCATGGGGAAGTTGTGACTGCTCAACGATAATGCTGAAATGTGTTGATCCGATGGAGGAGGCAGAGTATCGATTTCGGATCAGAGCCTTTCCACGAATTCCAAGTCAACCATCATAGTTCATAAAAAGCCGGTAAAATCCAGCCAAAATCAACAGGAGCCGCATCCTTTGTAGCGAGCTGCGCAGACAGCCGCGCGCATGGTTACTTGACTTGCGCCTTCTTGTCGGCTTATTGCTTTTCATTCGAAAGATATCAGGGAGCACATGGCATATAACAGTCTGCAAGACTTCGTACAAGTTTTAGAACGCCAAGGCGAACTCAGGCGCATTACCTATCCGGTGAAAGCCGAGTTGGAGATCACGGAGATTGCCGATCGCGTGATGAAAAATAACGGTCCGGCGTTGTTGTTCGAGAACGTCGACGGCAAACAGATCCCGGTTTTAATCAATGCCTTCGGCTCGCATAAACGCATGGCTCTGGCCTTAGGGGTCGACGATATAGAGGAACTTGCAGGTGAGGTTCAAAAGCTGGTGCAAACCAAGCCGCCGAAATCATTCAGTGACAAGCTGCATCTCGTTTCAGAACTGGTAAAACTCGCGGGCATCCCACCAAAAATTGTGAGTAAGGGCGAATGCCAGCAGATCATTCACCGGCAACCAGACTTGAGCATATTGCCCGTGCTCACCTGCTGGCCGGGAGACGCCGGACCGTTTATAACCTTGCCGATGGTTTTTTCAAAAGATCCGGGCAAAGGAACTCGAAACGTAGGTCTTTATCGAATGCAAGTTTTTGATTCGCGGACTACCGGCATGCACTGGCACTTGCATAAAGTAGGGGCGCGCCATTATCAGCACCAGAAAGAGCAAAGCCGGCGCATGGAGTTGGCTGTCTGCCTCGGCGGGGACCCCGCCATGATCTATGCCGCGACAGCGCCGCTGCCGGATCAAATCGATGAGGTACTCTTTACCGGTTTCTTGCGCAAGAAAGGCGTGCGACTGGTCAAAGGCGTAACCGTCGACGTGGAAGTACCGGCAAACTCGGATATCGTGATTGAGGGCTACGTCGATCCGGCGGAGCCACTGCGCCGCGAAGGGCCGTTTGGAGATCATACCGGTTTTTATTCACTGGCGGACGATTACCCGGTATTTCACGTCACCTGCATCACCCAGAAAGAACATCCGATCTACCCAACGACAATCGTCGGTCGACCGCCGATGGAAGATGCTTATATGGGTAAAGCGACCGAAAGAATCTTTCTGCCGCTCTTGCGTATGACTTTTCCCGAGATTGTCGACATGAATTTGCCCGTGCATGGAGTGTTCCATAACCTGGCGATCATCTCGATCAAGAAAGAATACCCCGCCCATGCGCGCAAGATCATGCACGCTCTCTGGGGCATGGGTCAGATGATGTTTACCAAGATTTTGGTGGTCGTTGATCACGACGTCAATGTGCACGATCTTTCGGAAGTAACCTGGGTAGCGGGAAACCATATCGATCCGCAACGCGACACGGTTATTGTCGAAGGTCCGGTGGATGTCTTGGATCATGCGGCCCCGGTTCTCGGCTACGGGTCGAAGATCGGCATTGACGCAACACGCAAATGGCGCAGTGAAGGCTTTGAGCGCGAATGGCCCGAGGTCATTGTCATGGACGAAAAGACCAAGAATTATATCGATTCGATCTGGCAAAAACTGGGCATTTGAAATGCGCTTTCACAACGTCCAGCGCTCATTGGCCATCATTGACTCTCGTTTAGCTTAGCAGCGCGCTAACTTTCAGGCTTGAACCGCCATGCTCGTCGAAAAAATTCGCAGCTACGCAAGTCTCGTCCGCTTTTCTCATACTGTTTTTGCGCTGCCGTTCGCGTTTGCTTCACTGGTTCTTGCATGGCCAAGCCATCCGATAACTCTGAGATCAGTCTTATGGATATTGGTTGCCATGGTCGGCGCGCGTACCGCTGCCATGGGTTTTAATCGTCTGGCTGACCGCAATTTCGACGCATTGAACCCGCGCACCAAGAGTTGGGAATTGCCCAGGGGAACGGTGAAGACGTGGGAAGCGGGACTTCTGACGATCGTCGCGTCGGTCATCTTCGTCTTCGGCGCCTACCAACTCAATTGGACTTGTTTCGTGTTGTCTCCTGTAGCTTTGGCGGTCATTTTCTTCTATTCGCTCACTAAACGTTTCACCTGGACATCACACCTGTTCCTCGGAGTCGCTCTTTCGCTTGCGCCAATCGGCGCTTGGCTGGCGGTGGCTGGTTCCGCAACTAATTTGGCGGAGTTGGTGATTCCACTTTGTCTCGGTTTGGCGGTGGTATTTTGGCTGGCGGGCTTCGACATCATCTATTCACTGCAGGATCGCGAATTCGATCGCGCGCATGGATTACACTCGATTCCGGTTAGGTTCGGCGTCACTTGGGCATTGCGCCTCTCGAGCTTCTTTCATGTCTGCACCGTAGTTTTCCTCATCCTGGTAGGTGTTGCCGCCAAGCTGGGGATTATTTACTGGATCGGATGCCTGGCAGTTTCTCTCATTTTGATGTGGGAGCATCGTATTGTCCGGCCTAACGATCTTTCCCGCATCAATCGCGCTTTCTTCAATTTTAATGCTTACGTCAGCATCGGTTATTTCTTGATCACACTGGCCGATGTTTTGATCTCCGGCACCAGCATCGGATGATCAGCCTCTCCCTCATCTCGACTCTAACCGCATTGGGAGTCCTCGGCGGCTTTTTTGCGGGTTTGTTGGGCTTCGGTGGCGGCGTAATGATGTTCCCTCTTTTGTACTATATTCCGCCGCTGCTCGGCCTCGCCCGACTGGACGCAAAGACTGTCGCCGCTGTGGTTATTAGCCAGGTATTTTTCTCCACGATCATCGGCGGCATGGCTCATTTGCGCCACCGGCGCGTGCACCGGCGGATTGTTTTAGGAGCGGGTCCGGCTTCCGCATTGGGCTCGTTTACCGGAGCGGTCTCATCGGACAGGGTTTCCGAAGATCTGCTGCTGGCGCTGTTCGGAATCATAACCGTGCTCGTACTGGGCATGATGTTTCTGCCTCCACCCGGTAACGCTCGAGAGGATCTTTCGCAAGAGCAGGTAGTGGTAGTCCTGCTACCGCTGATTGTCTGTTCACTCGCTGCAGGGTCTGTTATCGGCCTCCTCGGTGCCGGTAATTTCGTTTTTGTACCCTTACTGATCTACGTCTTGAAAGTGCCCACACGAATAGCCATCGGCAGCAGCCTGTTCATCGCTATGATGAATACCTCAAGCGGCTTTTTAGGGAAGCTTCTGACTGGCCAGATTCCCTTACTGCTCGCCTCCACCGTGGTCATCGGAGCAGCTATCGGCGCGTTACTCGGAGAAAAGCTCCACGGCAACATTTCCGCCAAAGCTCTTCGGCAGATTTATGGCATAATGGTTGCGGTTATCGCTGCCCGGGTGTGGATGACCCTACTTGGATTCGCTACTTAGGGGAACCTGATCACTGTTCGAAACCATCTTAGTTGACCTCAGAGATCTAACGCACGAGTAGCCGGGTACTCATTGGGGGCATCACGTCGTCCAGCTTATCGGCTCATGATCGAATCTCTTGCCCTAACTGTGGCCCACATCTTAGCCAGACCGCGTTCCCCGGCGTCTGACGGCCAGTGACGTGCATATTGTTTTTTTAGATGCGCAGGATTATCTTTGTTGATCAGGAGGAATCATGAAAACCAGCATTTCAGTCGCGCTAATTCTGCTCCTTTCGGGTTGCGCCGGTTTTCAAGCCGCTCGGGAGGTCAACTCAGGAAGACAGGCTTACCTTATCGGCAATAACGAAGCCGCCTATGCACATTTCCAAAAGGCTGCGGAAGTGGACCCAAACTATGTTTACGGCACCGCGCTACGCCAGGGAGTCTGGAGTTACGTCGGCCGGGTGAATTACGATATGGGGCGGCTTCCTCAAGCGCGCGAGGCGCTTGAGCGAGCGCTTGCCGCTAATCGTCAAGAAGATCTTTCCAGACTCTATTTCGGCCTTGCGTTAGCTCGAGAGGGCGACCGCCAGAGAGGCCTTAAGGAGATCGAAGGTGGCCTGCGTGGAGTGCATCAATGGTTGGAGTATGTGGATCAGAACCACGGCTCGTCCTTTGGCAGATTCTGGGATCCGGGGCGCGAAATACGTTCGGCGATTCAGACGGACTTAGCGATGATTTCCGGGAGAGATATCGATTGGCCTAAGCTTATCACTGCCGGTGAATGGGTCGGAAAGCAAATGGAACTCGAGAACGATCGTGCCAGACGCGACGAGACCTTGGAGAGAAACCGCGAGAATGACGGCGGTGGCGGCGAAGAGCCCTGAAAATTAATTGTAGATCTGATTATTGTTTTGGAGCCGGGCGTTTTTCTGAAAATTTTCCTCATCGTCGACGAGCGCTAAAAGTCGGTCATTGGTCTGGAGGATATTGTCTCTTTCCTCCGGACCTTTAGCCAGGAGAAAGGCGGAGCGCCGCAGCGCGCCGCGGACCACGCCCCGGCTGTCCCAATTTTTGTGATTGTGGTAGCCCTCCACCATCACCTTATGCGCCAAGGTGATGCCGCCCTTGAGCGAATCCATCGCCTTGTCGGTTTGTCCCAAGCGCATTTGGGTTAGTCCCAACGCGATCCAGGCAACCTCATCATCTTTGTTTGCCGCCACGGCGCGTTGCAAGATAGCGAAGGCGTCCTGATAGCGTCCTTTTCGGTAATAAGCCCGGCCCAAATAGGTCAAGCTGTCCTTGTATAACGGATCACGGCTGACGACGTACTCCAACGCCTCCACCGCGCGGTCCATATCGCCGCCTTTGCCGCGAAAGAATTGATCTCGCCCCTCTTCGTACCGGCCACCGATGCCAAATCTGGGGATCGCATGGTTGCAGCCGATAAGCGCCACCAAAAGAATCAGCGTGAAAAACGAAAATAGAACATTTCTTCGGTCTATGACTAGACTCTTCATAGATACTTTGTTCCTTTTGGGCTTGCTCGCGCTTGTTACAGGCGCGGGTTTGTTTTCGAAATAATACGGCGTCATTCCGAATTTGCAAGGAGTGGATATGTGAAATCAGCAGCTATTCAGTCCCAAAAAAAAGGGGAGTCATTTCTGACTCCCCTTTTGGTTGCGAGCGTTAAACGCGTTTAGAACGTATAGCGCCAGTTTAGGAAGCAGTGTCATGCCAGTCGCCGCCTTTACCGTTTCTGCAACCAGTCGCGGCGTGGTGACGTTTGGCGTGTCGCATAACCCAAGTTATGGCGCGGCCTGGTTGGCCCCGTTGCGCAAGTTCGAAGCATCATACCAAAGCCAGTTGACACCGATGCTCATGCGCGGCGCGACGAAATACCAGAGGTCCGCTTCCCGCAAGAGAATTCGATTGCGGTGGAACTGAGCCAGGTGACCACCCGGTAGCCGCACTGGAGATGCCGGTGGTGCCATTGCAATCGATTTCCATGTCGACTCGCTCAAAGTGAGTGCCCAACAGAATCGAGCCCGGAGTTGCCGAAGAACCTGTCAGGAAACCCTTGGGGCTCCACAGGAACAGGTCGGACCGGCCAACCAACTGTCACCTTTCTTCCGCCCCCGGGTTCCGCCATCATCTTCACTTCTCTGGCGATGCGCCATGCCGCGCAACGTCAGGGGACCAATGTTCCAGACGATGCCTGGGGTCAGAGCGATATGCAGGCCGTCGCCGATCGAGTTGGCGCCGCTGTCAAACAGTGTCTGACGTCCGCCGTCGCCATGATCCTGGATGCGATAGCGGTTGCAGCCGTTATCGATTGCGCGGTTATCGACATTACAGAACCAGGCGCCCATTTCGAGAGTTAGACCCTGGATCCAGAAACTCTTCAGTTGCGAAAACGGCTGGAGGCTCAGGTAGGTATTGAAATCTTTTTTGATCAGTGAAACTGCTGAGTCCATCGTCCCGCTCACCGAATGATCCCATGCCGAGTTGGAAACGGCCGATCCGACCGGGAATGCCGATTCCCGAGAGCGACCTGTCGTCCCAGTTCAGCATGATACCCTGGCCCGCGCGGCCGGTGTTGAAAGCCGTTGTTACGGGTGTGCAGATCGTACTCAGCCTGCGCGCCCACGGCGCCGGAACCCTGGCGCGCGCTGCTCATGCTACCGGAAACTTCCATGCCAAGCTGCACGGTCGGCAAAAACGGATTGAAGTTTTCCAGATGAACGTTCAGAGCGCCGCGCTGCAATATGGACCCGACATCGTCGCCGGTTGCGTTCTTGGCGTTGCCGGTTCCGAAACCGTCCATATCAAATGTTGCCTCGAGCTCCCACAAGCAGTTGTTGATACAGAAAAAGAATCCCGGCCGGAAACGGCGGCCCATGATCTCGCCGTTGGTGCGGCCTACTTGATCTCGCCCTTCTTCGAACAGCATGCGGAAATAAGTTTCGATGGTGGGGCGGAAAGACCATGACTTGTCCGCTGCCTCAATATTCAGGCCGTTACCCGGACGGTAACTGAAATTCGGCATAGCGGCTGCCGCTTCGGTGGCCTCTTTCTTCAACTCGATCTGCTGCTCCTTTAACTGCAACAGCTCTTGCTCAAGCGCCTGGATCTTCTGATCGACGTTTTGCGCAAGGGCCGGGACAGCCAGAAGGAACGCAGATAGCATTCCTAATCCCAGAAACCTCATCTTCATTTTGCCTCCTTCTTTCCCTGAATCTTTTTGCTGCGAATTTTTCGAGGACAAGAAGCAGTCCGTACCAACGCTTCCTGTCATCAATCTCGCAAGGTTGTACTTGAATTGCCCCGGTGCCTTCAATACGCGAGTAGTATGATTTTGACGTTAAACGCTCCCCGGGCGTATCGTTTCTACGACTAAGGACTTAAAGAAATGCTATAAACCAATTTTCTACGAGGAGTTTTGCTGTAGTAGCTCAAGAATAGATATCAAACCGGGTGAAATCGTTAGCGGGTTAATGATCAACCAAGCAAATTTTTCAAGCACAGGTAAAACCGGCTGTTTCTACATCAGACACTCTGAACGCAAGCGATAGCCACCCGCCTTTCGAAGCAGCCAGCTCAGAGGCAAATGCTCAGTTCACTAAGCCTTTCGGTCGACATAGAATTGAGAGCTATCGGAGGCTAAAAACGAGACTCCACAACAAGCCTGAGAGCTTTTTGTCTTTGGCCGGCTCCAGAGAATCGCAGCGGGTCGTTCAGTATCATCAGAACAGGTGGCGTGATCCAGCTTTACCCTGAGAAGTTCGCCGACCCGAGGCCGACATCGAGCCAGGCTTAGATAGTTCACAGGATCAAACGTACAACACAGCAGAGACACAGGGCCTCAGAAACTTGCTATAGCCAGAGCAATTTGCTTCGCGAGCATCGCTGTGGATCGCCGGTCGTAATAGTCTCGGCAAAAATCTGGACTGACCGATCCTCTCACGATGAAGGCAGTCTGGAAGGGTCAATCGATTGTCGTATTGAAGTTTCATTGTTGCCGCCGCCGCGCTCTCCTTTGTATCTCGTGTGTCTCTCGTCGCGCATGAATGGTGCGCCGACTAATTTGGTAATTCGGATTTTCGCGAGCGCCTTCGTGCAGGTTAGATGTTAGAGAATTTTTGGATCGGTTGCATGCATCCGTGGCTCCGGCGTAAGTCATCGCGGTTATCCGCAGCGCAAGCAGCTGGCGCAGAGCGCAACTCACCGACACAATAAGCTTGACTCTGTCTTCAGTGGGCATATTATGGAAAAACCTCATTCGATAGGTGAAAAAATGAAAAATAACTTTCCGCTCGCTCTCTTCGCGGTTGTCGTTGGAGTATCAGGTTGCTCGTCAGTTTCGATGCCGTCCGTGCCCTGGTTCAAATCCGCAGCTCCAGTGGATCCTACCGCCGAAGCTTTATTCGCCGAGGGAAGCCGCTATTTCAATGAAAAGAAATACGCTCGCGCAATAGACGTTTTGCAAAAGTTAAAATCGGGATATCCGTTCAGTCCACTGCTCACCGAAACCGAATTGAAAGTTGCCGATGCCTATTATCTTAACGAGCAGTATCCGGAGGCGATCACCGCATTCAAAGAGTTTCAGAGCCTTCACCCAACCAACGAAAAGATTCCTTTTGTCATCTTGAGGCTTGGACAAGCCCACCTGAACCAGTTCAGTTCCATCGATCGCGATCAAAAAAATACCGAAATCGCCAAGGGCTATTTCGAAACCGTTATTACCAACTATCCAGGATCGGCCCACGCGCCGGAAGCGGCAGAGAAGCTGGCCAAATGCATTCAGTACCTTTCAGAGCACGAATTCAACGTCGCGATCTTTTATTATCAGCAGGAAAAATATCCTGCCGCGAGAGATCGTTTCGAAGAAATTGTCCGTAAGTACAAGGGAACGCCGACTGCGATAAAAAGTCTCTACTACCTGGGCGATAGTTACAGAAAAGAAAAAAACTGGATTCGAGCTTCTCTCGCCTACGAAGCATTGATTCAGCATTATCCCGAAACCAAATTCGCAGTCGAGGCCAAAACTCAACTGGCGCAACTGGATAAAGAGAAACAGGATCCATTGGCACTGCTGTTGATGCGAGATCGTCGGCCGGGCGCCGCTTTGCCGACGGAGGCCAAAGAGGAGCCGGCGCTCAGCAAATTGAAGAACCTGAACCTAATCGCAAAAAAAGATCTGGTGTATGAGGAACCGGGAGACGAAAAAGGAATTCTGCGCCGCGTGGCAGACAAGTTAAATCCCTTCTCTTCATCCGATGAGCCAAAAGAAAGCGCAACGGAACTGCTGGTCAGACGCAAAGAAGCTGAGACCAAAGAGTCCAGCGGTATTCTCGCATCGCTCTGGCCATTCGGCAGGCAAAGCTCGAACTCCAACAGCAAGCCCAGCCAAGGCACTGGACTCGTGGGTCAGATCGACGACTCCTTAAAGCAAAAGGGTATCGACAACGCCGGGCAGGCAAGCCTAACTCCGCCGGTGGCGGATCTACCCAAGAACGACGAGGCGCCTCCACAAAGAATGGATACTGGTGTGCTTCTGGGTTCGATCGATTCGAGTCTCAAGAAGGACGGTAAAACTTCCGAACTGCCACCGGCACCCGAGGCAGCGGCGGCATTCAAAGATCCGGCTGCCACTCAAAACGTAACGGTCAAAACAAGCGCTCCAGCGCAAAGCCCCGACACGAGCGGACTTTTGAGTAGTATAGATCAAAAACTAAAATCACAGGGAGTGGAGCCGTCCCGATTCGAATTGGCGCCTTCCCCGGCCGAGGTTACTGAAAGCGCAGTTAAGAATACTCCTCCAGTGAAAGTCGAATTGGAGCCGAAGGTAAGCGCGGAGAAAGGGCCATTGTTCCTGGCACCAGCGGAGCTTCCGAGCAGCGCCACAAGCGACCGCGCGGATGATGCGAATACTACTAATGCCAAGCCCAACGTTGCGGAAAAACCTCAGCCTGCCGACAGGATAGCTCCGCGTAATCTCGTCCGCGGACCTACTCAATCGCAACCCGCGAATCGAGCGACAAGCCCCGCTGAACAGAAAAAGGCGGCGCCGGGCGAAGAAGAAACCAAAGGATTATTTGACCACCTGCGGGACGATGTTGAGAACGTCAGTAAAATATTGAATCCGTTTCGTTGGTAGGCGAGTCTAGACCCAGAGTTAAGCGCTCCCACCTTTTGCCCTAACACGTGGCCACCGGATTTGTGCGACTGTCCGGGTAAACAACCGCGGCGTTGGTTGATACTTACCGGTATTCTTCATTATCCCGACCGAAGTTTCCCTCTAGTCAAACAGAACCGAATTAGACTCTCGACTATCCGTGCAAGTCGGAGGAATCTCATCCTCATGCACGACTAAAGTCGGCGGGCGAACATCAACTGAAGTACAGCAGAACCGATGCAGTGGAACGAAGCCGATTGTGTCATTTGCTGCAACGAATCGGTGCGTTCGAAAGCCAGCTCGGGGCGCTTACCCAATGAACCGCCTTTTTGACGCTTGCGCTTGTCTGAAGAGCTCAGCGATCGCGAGATATGCAAGCAATGGTCAGGGGTTACGCCGCCCTGGATTTTCCACTCCGAGTTTAGCGCCGATCGCAGCCGTTGCGGCATTGGCTGGAGCACCCTTATCACCTCCTCGCAGTCTCGCAGGAAGGCTAATCACAAAATTTTGGCCTCGTTCGAGATAAAGATACATGACTGGAGTTATGTAGAGCGTCAGGATCTGCGATACCAGCAGACCGCCAACTACAGCGATGCCCAAAGGCTGTCTGGCCTCGGCGCCCGCGCCCCAGCCTATCGCGATGGGTATTGCGCCAACAATTGCGGCCATGGTTGTCATCATGATCGGCCGAAAGCGCACTAACGCCCCTTCATAGATGGCTTGGGCTGGGCTTTTCCCGTCGTTGCGTTGTCGCTCGAGAGCAAAGTCGATCATCATGATGGCATTTTTCTTTACGATACCGATCAACATGATCAAACCGACGAAAGCATAAATGCTCAGATCCATCTGCAGCAGGTAAAGCGCGATCAATGCACCCAGACCCGCGGAAGGAAGACCGGAAAGAATAGTCAGCGGATGAATAAAGCTCTCGTAGAGAATTCCCAAAACCAAGTAGACCACGAACACGGCCAGCGCCAAGAGAACCCAGAGACTCTTGATTGATGATTGAAACTCCTGGGCAGTGCCTTGGAAGGTCGTGCTGATGGTTCCAGGTAAATTCTCCCGGGCCAACCCGTTGATAGTCTCCACCGCGTCTCCCAAAGCAACTCCTTCCCTTAAGTTAAAGGAAAACGTCACCGACGGCAGCTGTCCCGAATGATTTACCGATAGCGGCCCCGCGGAATAAATAAGACTCGCCAATGCTCCGAAGGGTACCATCGGTTGGGCTGTAGCGGTTTGGCCTGTGGTCGATCGAATATACAGCTGCGACAGCGCTGAGGGATCGTTTTGGAATTTGGGATCTAGTTCGACGATCACCTGATATTGATTATTTGGCGTGTTGATAGTCGTAATCTGTCTCGTGGCATAGGCGTTCCAAAAAGCCTCTTCAACTTGTCGAGGAGAAATGCCTTGTGCCGTAATCCCCATCGTAGCCATCTTGTCCCGGTCAATCACAACCTGCAACTGCGGGTTTTTGAGCTGCAAATCGCTGCCCACATCGCGCATATCGGGCAGCGCTCTGAGCTTCTCTTCAAACGAGGCTGCATGGCGATAGAGTTCAGGGGCATCGGGACTTTGCAGCGTGAATTGATACAGACTTCGGCTTAGCCGGCCGCCGACTCTAATGACCGGCGGATTTTGCAACGAAACGCGAATACCGGGGACTCGCGCCAGCTTGGGCCGCAACTCACGAATCAACTCATCAGCAGAAAGCGGGCGTTCGGAGCGCGGCTTGAGCTTCATGAATATTCGACCGGTGTTGCCCGTGAGACCCGAACCACCAACCCCAACGCTGGAAAAAAAAGACTCGACATTTTGATCCTCGGCGACGATGGCGGCTAATTCTTGCTGATACTGCACCATTTGTTCATACGAGACGCCCTGGGCTCCTTCGGTATTGATAAGCACTTGTCCGGTATCTTCACTGGGGATGAAACCCTTGGGAACCAGACCGAACATGTAAATCGTCGCTAGTAGTACCACCAACGATGATGCCGCGGTGATCACATGGTGCCTCATCACCCACTGCAGAGTCACTTCATAGGCTCGGTTCATTCCCTCCAAGCAGCGGCCGAGAAAGCGGTAAAGCCGTCCATGCTTCTGCTCCGAAGGAGGCCGCAGATAGCGGCTACACAGCATCGGCGTCAGGCTTAAAGAAATGAACCCCGAAACTAAAATAGCTACGCAGATGGTGACCGCGAACTCGCGCAAGAGTCTGCCAAGCATACCACTCATAAACAGCACTGGGATAAAGGCGGCCACCAGCGAAACGGTCATGGAAATGATTGTAAAGCCTATTTCCTTTGCTCCTTTAACCGCCGCATCGTAGGGATGCTCACCCTCTTCCATGTGGCGGACGATGTTTTCCAGCACGACGATCGCGTCATCGACCACGAAACCGACGGCCAGGGTAAGCGCCATCAAGGATAGATTGTTCATGCTGAAATCGAGCAGGTACATGATTGCGAACGTACCGGCGATAGACATCGGCAGTGCCAGGCTGGGAATGACGGTGGCTGAGATATTTCGCAGGAACAGGAAGATCACCAGCACCACCAGGAAAACGGTTCCTATCAAGGTGAGCTGGACATCGTGGACCGATTCTCGGATGGACTGCGTGCGGTCGAAAAATAGCTCGAGCTCAATGGACTGTGGAATCTGCGCGCGGAGAGTGGGAAGGACCGCTTTGATGGCGTCGACTACTTCAACGACGTTGGCCCCAGGCTGTCGCTGAACGCCGAGGATAACCGCCCTTTCATTGTTGAACCAGCTCCCAGCTCTGGTGTTCTCAACGCTGTCGACGGCCTTGCCGAGATCCTGAACCCGCACCGGCGCACCGTTGCGATAGGTCACCACCATCGGGCGAAAAGCTTCCGCATTGGTTAATTGCGCGTCAGAGACTAAGGTGTAAGCGCGATTCGGCGCGTTCAAAGTCCCTACCGGCAAATCCACGCTGCCGCGCTGAACTGCCGCCACCACATCCTCGATGCCGATCTGCCGCGCCGCCAGCTGATTCGGGTCCAGCTGCAATCTTACTGCGTATTTCTGCGATCCGATGACATCGACTTGAGCCACACCGCTAATCATCGAGATTCTCTGCGCCAGGATGGTTTGGGCAAATTCATCGACCGTCGATAGAGGCAGCGTGGGCGACTTTAACGCCAGGAGAAGAATGGAGTTGTTCGCCGGATTGACCTTTCGATAAGACGGCGGGCTGGGCATATTCTGCGGCAAGTCGCGCGCCGAACGCGCGATCATCGATTGGACGTCTTGCGCCGCGGCGTCGATGTTACGGCCTAAGCTAAACTGCAGCGTGATCTGAGTCCGACCCAAGGAACTTGTTGAGCTCATTGAATCGAGTCCGGCTATCGTAGAAAAGTTTTTCTCCAGCGGGGTGGCAACCGAGGACGCCATCGTCTCGGGACTGGCACCCGGCAGATTGGCGTTGACCGTGACGGTTGGGAAATCGACTGTCGGCAGGTCGCTAACTGGAAGCGACTTATATCCCATGATGCCAAAGATCAAAATCCCTAACATGACCAGGGTCGTCGTCACCGGCCTGCGGATGAAAAGTCGCCGAGATGTTCATGACGGATCCCCTTCTTGTGTCTTTGCCTTAGCTTTGCGTTCCCTTTTTTCCTCTTTGCCTTGGCTGACGGCGGTGTCTTTGATTTCGATGCGCGATCCGGGTCCCAGTAAGAACTGTCCCTCACGGACAATTTGTTCCCCGGCCGCAAGTCCTTTGATAATAACCGCCTCGCCACCACTCGTGGTTCCCAAGGTCACCGGTCTCACTTCAACCCGCTTGTCCGGTTGAACGACAAATACATGCTGGCCATCCTGTCCGACTTGAACCGCTTCGGAAGGAATGACAACGGCGTCGGGCTGGGTGGTGAGGGTCAGAGCGACGTTGATAAACTGCCCTGGCCATAAACGTCGCTCGGTATTAGCAAACACCGCTTTAAGTTTGATAGTTCCGGTAGAGCGGTCGACGGCGTTATCGACAAATTCAAGCTGGCCCTTTTCAGGACGTCCCTCGTCGGATTGAAAAGACGCATCGACCTTCAGCTGTCCCGCGTTCATGTGACGTTTGAGGTCGCTAAGATGTTGTTCAGGAACCGAGAATGTAACATTGATAGGATTCAGCTGATTGATGATAACCAGCGGCGCTCCGTCATTGACCCGGACCAGGTTACCTTCGTTCACCAGCAAGCTGCCGACTCGACCGTTTATTGGGGAATAAATGTAGCAATAGCTGAGCTGAACCTTGGCGTTTTCTACCGCCGCCTTGTCGGCTTCCACCACCGCCTCGGCGGCATCTGCGTTGGTTTTGATCAGATCATACTGTTCTCTGGAGACGTACTGTTTTTCCACCAGCTCGGCATAGCGGCGCACTTGTTCGCGCAAGTTTTTGAGCTGCGCGTTATCGCGCTGCATATTGGCTTCGGCCTGCCTGAGAGCGGCTTCGAAAGGACGCGGATCGATAGTAAAGAGCTGCTGTCCCTTTTTTACGTCTTGCCCTTCCTTGAAATGAGCTTCCATGAGAACGCCGGTGACCTGGCTTTTGATTGACACCGTTGTAAAAGGCTCGACGTTACCAACGGCGCGGAGTTGCACCGGAACGGCCTTCTGAACCGCTGTGGCAACGAGGACCGGCACAGCCTCGCGCGATCGGGCGCCGCCCGCGACGCCGCGCCCCTGATTATTGGCGCGACTTTGGCTCGACGAACTTCGCGCTACACCTTCTTGCGCTTTGACTTCCGGATTATTCTGGGATCGATTCAATGACCATGAAGAGTATTGCTGGAAGCCGGCAAAAGCGCCTACGACCACGAGCAGTATGACAAGCAAGAGAATACGCTTCATTACCTCGAGCCTCCTAGGCCACTTTGCATAAACTACCTTATAGACCCAGGCTTAAGAACTCCAACGCGGTTATCGCCCATAGCCCGCGCCAACTGCGCATCGGCAATTCTTGTAGTCGTAAAGCGTGCGAACGTAATTCGTTTGGGCGTCGGTGTATAAAGTCTCGGCATCGGTTACTTCGATAATTGAACCCACCCCGACCTGGTAGCGCCCTTGCGCTAAATCAAGGTTTTCCTTGGCCGCCCTTGTAGCGGCTTCCGTAGCTATAATCCGCTCCTGAGTCTCTACCACCCTGAGGTAGCTCTGCTCAACTTCCAAGGCAATCTGCTGCCGCCGCTCTTCTTCCTGAGCTCTGATATTGTAGTAATTGTGCAAAGTCTCCTCGACCCGATTGGTTGTGCGAAAACCGTCGAAGATGGGAATATTGAGACTCACCTGCGCCTGCCAGGCGGGTTGAAGAGGAAAGGTACTCTCACCACCGCCACTGGAATTTCTCCGGCCATAGAATGCGTCGAAAACAATGTCGGGCAAATGACCCCTTCGAGCTGTCGCGATCAACTGGTCCGAAGCCCGTCTTTGTGCTTCAAAGCTACGCAGTTCCGTGCGGTTATCGAAAGCAATCGTCCGCGCGGCCGCCAAGTTCATCGTTAGCTCGACCTCAGGCGAGTCTTGAGCGACCGGTTGCTCGGGTAAGCGCGGCGATCCCATGGCATTTCTCAACGTAACCCAGGCAATTTTAACCGAGTTCTCCGAGGCGATGAGATCGGCACGCGCGGTATAAAGGTTAGCTTCCGCGCGAGCGACATCGATTCGCGCGCGCGTACCGACCTCGTAAAATCCTTGAGCCTGACGGACCAGCAGCTCGCGGTTACGCACCGTTTCCTGACGTACTGTCACCAGCGCTTGAGTGCCCAAATAAGTGTAGTAGGCCTGTTTAACACTCAAAACGATATCTTGGGTCGTCGTCGAAAAATCTTCGCGCGTGGCATCCACCGTTTCCCGCGCGGCCTGGACTGTGCCTTCGCGTTTACCGAAGTTATACAACGTCAGATTCAGATTGGCTTGACTCGAGTACGTATCGGTTGCGCTGGAACTGGTCCCGCTGGTTCCGGAGGAATTGGTTGTGCGGTAGGAGTTATTGAAATTGATCGTCGGGTAATAGGCGGACATTTGTTGGCCCAGAATCGCTTCCTGTGAGCCAATTCTTTCCCTGGCTGCCCTGATCCTCGGGTGGTTTTCCAGACCGATGCGAACTGCGTCTTCGATGGTCAGAAGCTTGCCTTGCGGTGGAGCCTGGGGGGCCGGAGTCGCCTGGAGCTGCAACGCCATTTCGGCCGCCAGGGAAACCGACACTGGGTAAACCGTTCCCAGCCAAACATACACTACAAGACATGGGAACAGGGTCGATTTCCACAAAGTCATACAGTCCCTCCCTTAGCTTAGTGCGGGCAGACTATAGTGGTTTTGCTGGGTTAAAGCAAAAACCGCGGACTGCACAGCAGTGACTCTTGTCCGGCCAGAAATTCGCGATGAAACTATGGTAGCTGGGCAAAAATTCGAAGTGGAGCGCCGCTTCCGCCTTTGATTTTCATCGGGATTGCAAAGATCGTTGCGCCCTTTGCCGGCAGACGATCCAGAGCCGCAACGTTCTCGAAGATCGGCACATTGGCGCCGCCGAGTATTTGATGAACGATGAAATCGCGCGAGGGCCCGTGATCGATACTCGGGGTGTCCAGCCCAACGGCTTTGACGCCGCGCTGTTTTACCAGAAACTCCGCCGCTTCTTTCGAAAATCCTGGGAAATGAAGATTGGCTACGTCGCCTGGTTCATCGGTGCCGAAGTACTGCTTGCGATTACCCCAATATTTACCCCATCCCGAGTACATCAAGACAATTGACTCCTTGGGAATGCGCCCGAAACGCTTCTCCCATGCGCGAATGTCTTGGAGGTTTAATCGATGATCGCGATCGGCGCCGACTGCGCTGCGCACATCGATGATGATGCCGGGACCGATTGTCCTGGCCAAAGGAATCTGGTCGGTGGTCCACTTACCCTCGGCGAAGTGAAACGGCGCATCCAGATGCGTGCCGACGTGCTCTGCGCCGCTGTATTCATAGGCGGAATACCAGTAGCCCGCCGCGGTTCGTCCTTCGCTGGTCTTCTCAAGATGAAAAGGCTTGGCGGTCGGCCAATGCAGGGTATCTTCGGCGAAGGGGTAAGTCATATCGATTAGCTTCTTGGCATCAGCCGCGTGCGCCGAAGACGCAAATAAAGTTACGCAAAGTAAAAAGCCGACGACGGATCGCATCGATCTACCTCCTACAATAAAGAAAGCGCCAAACAGAGTGATCTGTGCTGCGAGCAGGACGGCGACGAAAAAGCTCCTGCTTTGCAGCGTCACCAGCAGAATTCGAGGGTGAAACTTCTACCCGCTGGCTATTCTTGGGGTTGTGGAGCTACCGCTTCTTACGGATAGACTCGAGTTGTCTTCTGGCATCGGTAAAGTCTGGCCTGAGATTGAGCGCAGCTTCGAACTCCTTTTCAGCCTCAAGGTAGCGTCCGCGATCCGCCAAAGCCCTGCCCAGCTCGTAATGCGCAACCTCATCCGCGGGGCAAAGAGACAAGCCTTCGCGATAAAGCGCGATGGCCTGATCGCCAGCGGTTGCTATCTGCGCCTTCTCGAAATAATCGCGGAAAGCGCGGTTACAGTCCCGCTGCTTCTGATCCTGCAGCTGTTGATTCGCCAGCATCGCCTCGAGATCTTTGCGCTGTTGGGCGATTTCCAACTCTTGCTGTTTGATCTGCTCGGCTTGTTTTTGGAGGATTTCGGAATTGCACGCAAACATAGTCGCCGCGAAAATAACCAATGGAAATAAGCCGGACCTGCGAGTCATCTCTTTAACGGCGCAGCCGTGAGCTATGTTTTGTTCTTCAAATCCTCTAAGGCCAGATAAACTTTTTCGGCTTTGATCGGTAAATCCTTGATGCGCACGCCGACCGCATCGAAGATCGCGTTAGCGATGGCCGGCGCCACCGGGATCAAGGCGCTCTCGCCGATGCCTTTAGCGCCGAATGGACCGTTCCGGTCCGGAATCTCAACCGCGATGGGATCGATCGAAGCGGGCATATCGGCCAGAGAGGGTAAGACATAGTCGATAAGATTGGGATTGATCAGCTGGCCATTGTCATAAGCGATCTCTTCGAACACCGCCTGGCCGATCCCGGTAATTGCCGCGCCGGTCAATTGCTGGCGACAGCCGAGTGGGTTGAGCGCTTTACCGACATCAACCGCCGTGGCGTACTTGAGCAGCTTGAATTTGCCGGTCTCCACGTCCACTTCGACCTCGGCAGCGCCGGCAGAAAGGAACCAAAATGCCGAAGTGCTCTTTTCACCGAATTCGTCTTTCACCGACGTCTTCAACTCCCCCTCACCGATCAAGGTGCCACCTTGCATGCCAAATCTCTTAAACATGATTTCAGCATAATCGAGCGAGCCCTCGGGTAGGCGCACCTTTCCATCGCCGAAGCTCACCTGGTCCGCCGGCACGCCGTACTCTTCAACGACGATCTCCTTTAGCTGCCGCAGTATGTCCCGCGCCGCGAATTGCACCGCCTTGCCCATGTGAAAGGTTGAACGGCTTGACGACGTCGTCAAATCATAAGGGACGACATCGGTATCGACGCCGAGGACTTGAATGCGTTGCAGCGAAATTCCTAGCTCTTCTCCGGCGATCTGCGCCAGCACTGTCTCGGAACCCTGGCCCATCTCGACTGTGCCGCAATAAATGGAAAGGCTGCTGTCTTCGTTGAGCTTTAGCGCGGCGCATGATATCGACGGCGTGATCGTCGCCTTGATCATGCAGGCCAATCCCTTGCCGCGCTTCAGGCTTCCATCGAGGTTTTGGACCTTTGAACTTCCGAGCCGCCTGTCTTCCCAGCCAATTGATTTAGCGACTCCGTCGAGGCAATCTTTCAAGCCAACACTTCGCAGTGTTTCTTCGGTCACGAATCGATCGCCATCGACATAGCCGTTCTTGAGCCGAATCTCGAGGGGGTCCATTTTTAGGGCCGCCGCCATGATATCCATTTGCGACTCGACGGCCCATGCCGATTGAGAAACACCGAAACCACGGAAAGCGCCCGCCGGTGGTTTATTGGTGTATACGGAATAGGAATCTATCTTCAGGTTGGGAATTCGATATGGGCCGGCCGCTGTGTAGCCTGACTTCTTCGCCACCCGTGGTCCGATTTCAGCATAGGCGCCGGTGTCGAGATGGATCTCACATTCGCGCGCAATTAGGGTGCCGTCGTTTTTCACGCCGGTTTTCATCCGGATCACGGCGGCGTGTTTGGTGATCGTGTAGAAGACCTCCTCGCGCGACAGCACCACCCGAACCGGCCGGCGAGCCTTTTGCGCCAGGGCAACTGTAATCGGCTCGACTTTGGGATAAACTTTTCCGCCGTAACCACCGCCGAGATACGGCACGATCACCCGCACTTTTGACACCGGAACTTTAAATATGTTGGCCAACTGAGTGCGTACGACGAATGGATTCTGCGTCGTCGCCCAGACCGTGATGCGCCCCGCCTCCGCTGACGCGATACATGCGTGAGTTTCCAAAAAGCAGTGTTGCGTCGCCGGTAAGGTGAAGGTGTCTTCGAAAATGCGGTCCGCTTCCGCGAACCCTTTCTCCACCTCGCCGCGGTTGAGCTTGAAGTGGGTGCAGATATTAGTCCCTTCCACCGGCTTGATTTCGGCGAGATCGGCGAAACCGGAACTCGGCAGTCTGATCGAATCGTGCACTAATACAGCGCCGCTTCTTAACGCTTCATGCACATCGAGCACCGCCGGCAATTCTTCATAATCGACTTCAATCAGGCGCAGCGCCTCTTCCGCGGCATCGATGCTTGCCGCCGCAACGGCTGCTACCGGATCGCCGACATGGCGTACTTTTTCTACAGCTAGGATGGTTTGATCTTTAAAGACGGGACCGTAATAAGGCTCAATACCCTGATCATGAAGAATATCGTCGCGGGTGATGATCGTGACAACGCCGGTAACCTTGAGTGCCTTGGAAATGTCGATTCTCTTTATCCGGGCGTGAGGCAGCGGGCTGCGCAGAATTTTGCCGTGGCACATGCCCGGCATGTGCATGTCCGCCAGATACAATGCCCTGCCCGAGATCTTGCTTTCGTAATCAAGCCTTCGCACCGATTTGCCGATGCCCATCATTTCCATTGAATCGGATCCTTCCATCATCGTAACCTAGGCAGCACTTGCGAAAACCCCACCGTCAAGAAGGCGGCGATTGCGAGGCGGAGCGAAGGCTCGCACCCGCAGCGTACATGAGCAGTACGTGAGAATGCGAGCCCGAAGCGACAACGCCGCAAGCGCCCCTTATCGACGGCTCAGGCTCGCCACGTTCTTAACCGCTTGCATAATCTCTTGATAACAGCCGCAGCGGCAAAAGTTGCCGGCCAAGTAATTTCGAATTTGCTCATCGGATGGCTTAGGGCATTCATCCAGCAAAGCTTTCGTCGTTAAAATGAATCCCGACGTACAATAGCCGCACTGCAAAGCGCCAAACTCCATGAACGCTTCCTGGATCGGATCGAGCTTACCATTGCCGCCCAATCCTTCGACGGTTAAGACATCACAAGTATCGGCGTCGATCGCCAGAACCGAGCACGCGCTTACCGGTTTGCCGTTGACGAGCAACGTGCAAGCACCGCACACCTGGATATCGCAGCCGAGCTTGGCGCCCGTCAATCCGAATTGTTCGCGCACTAGATCGAGCAGCGTGGTGCGCGCTTCAACTTCGACGCTGCGCTCGGTGCCGTTAACATTTATTGAAATCGTCTTGCGATTCATTATGCTGCCGCGCCGTTAAACCGCCGCGCACGGGAATAGGTTTATCTCCACTCAGAACTCACAAGCTTTCCCCACTAGAGGGAACGAATGAAACGGACTTGTCACAAAATCATCCTGGGCTGGTGAATGCTCGGGTCTTTCCTGGCGATTATTCGCTGAGAGCTTTCCTGTAAGCCGCGTCTGCCGCCCGCCTCACTAGCGTCATGACGATCGCTCGTTTGTATTCTTCGGAGCCGCGCAGGTCACCCATCGGACTGCACTCTTGCGACGCTAGAGCGGCCGCCTCCCTGATAAGATCAGCGTTTAATACTTTGCCGATGACAAGGGCCTCGGCCTTTTTTGCCCTAACCGGGGTCGGACCGACACAGCCGAGCACGATCCTCCCAATTTGAACGGCTTCTCCGTCCAATGTCAGTCGCACGGCTACACCGGCTGAAGGTTTGTCAACCGCAGAGCTGCTGGAAAATCGGATGTAGTCGATGCCGGAGCGCGGCGGTGGTGGCGGGAGCACGACTCGTGTGATAATTTCGTCTTCCGCCAAACTGGTCGTATAAAAGTCGAGGAATAGCTCCTCCACCAGAATCGTGCGCTCCCCAGATGGGCCGGCGACTTTTAACTTACCGTCCAGCGCAATGAAAATTTGTGATAGATCGGTCAGCGGTTCGCCTGAGGCGAGATTACCTCCGACCGTTCCCATATTGCGCACGCGAATATTTGCGATTTCTCTTTCCGCCTCCGAGAGCACTGGAAGTTTTTCGTTGACAACAGAGGATGTTTCAATCTCACGATGCGTCACCAGAGCGCCGATGATCAACCCTTCGGTGCTGTCGAACGAAATGTTCTTTAGCTCAGGAATCCTTTTGATATTGACTAAGGCTTTGGGCTGATACAGCCCCTGCTTCATCAGAATCATGACATGCGCGCCGCCGGCAAAAACTTTGGCTTCGCCGGCATGCTGCTTGAGCATGGCGCAGGCCTCGGCTACGGTCGTCGGTTCGAGATAGTCAAAGTTTCTCATGTCTTGGAAGGACGTTGAGACTTTATCCCGCCAAGACGGAACGCCGCCGAAATAACGGGATTACCATTTTTCCAAGCCTTTGCGCCTTGCGTCCTGGCGCCGGTCGCGATCCTCTGCGTTTAAATGTACTTTACTTTTTCGACGCCGGGGATCTCGACTTTTTCGAAGCGCCAGTGGTCTTTCATCGGCGCAGTGGCGTCGATCCCCAAACCGGCGGTAACGCGCGCCTCGGGACAAGACGGGTCCAAGGTGGAGCACGCAATGTTTGGGATGATGATGGCGTCTTTGTCCGCCTGAAAACGAGTCGCCATCGCCCAATCCACCTGCATCGGATCGAAAGGGTCGATGTCATCATCGACAACGATCACCTGCTTGAGGCCTATGCCCATCGAAAGTAGCGCGAGTATCACGTTGCGCCCTTCGTTCTCGGCGCGCTTTTTGATCGACACCACCACGTGATGGCGGAATGTCCCGCCGGGCGTCATATTGACACCGCGCACTTCCGGCACGATCTTTTTGACTTCGCGATACACCACCGCGGCATTGCCGTATTCGATCAGGGTATGATTTTCTGTCACCGGCATGCCGGTAAGCGCGGTCTGCCAGATCGGATTATTGCGCATCGTGATCGCTGTGACTTTGAGAACCGGAGCCTGTTTGGCTTCGCTGTAGCAGCCGGGATACTCGCCGTACGGTCCATCGGCGACGCGCTCACCGGGAATGGTCACGCCCTCGATTACGACTTCGGCATAGGCCGGCACCTCGACGTCGATGGTTTCGCACTTCGTCAACTTCACCGGCGCTCCGCGCAACGCTCCGGCAATATGAAACTCGTCTATGCCGAACGGCACTCGAGCCTGCGAACCGACCACAATGGCGGGATCGACGCCGACAGCGGTGGCAACTTCCAAACCTTTCTTCTTCTCTTCGGCCATCAGAATCATGCGGCCCAAGTGATGGTCGGCGGGCGCCCAAAGCGAGAGCCGGTCCTTGCCGAGCACCAGCATGCGATGAACCGACAAATTGCGTATACCGGTGTCGGGATTCTTACCGACCTGCACGCCGATGGTGACGTACGGACCGCAATCCTTGCTCGCGTGGGTGACGATCGGCAGCTTGGATAAATCGACCTGGTCACCGGTCCACTTGATCTCTTTGCACGGAGCATTCGAAACAACCTCAGGGGGGATGTGCTTGTCTTCCAGAGTCATGTAACGCTCGAGCATCTGCTCTTGCGGCACGCCGAGTCCGAGGGCCACCAGTTTTCTGGTTGCGAACAATCCGCCCAACACGCGCCAGCCGGGATAGCCTCTTACGTTTTCGAAGAGCAACGCCGGTCCTTCGATGTCGGAAGTCTTGCGCATGCCTGCGGCAATCTCGTATTTGACGCCGACCTCCTCCTTGATGCGCAATAATTGTTTCTGACTTTCGAGATGAGTTAAAAAGCCTCGTAGATCTTCAAACATGGCCTCGTCCTAAAATTAGACGAGATCCTTCATTGCGTTCAGGATGACACCTCGACGGTTTGTCATCCCGGGGAACCGAAGAATCTCGTTCGCCGATTTCCATGGATCACGCGCTGGATCCTCACTGTGCTTCTTTATCAGCGGCACAGGCATCAATTCAACCGCAACAGCGGCAGCACTTCGTCGATAAATCTCCTCACCTGCTCAAGTTGATCCTTGGCGGTAAATCGCAGCACCGGCGTAGTGATGCCCATGTCGATCCATTCTTGAATCAGTCGTGCGCAGTCTTTCGGCGGTCCGTGCGCAAGCCAGACCTTGATCAAGCTTTCCGGCGGATAGGTGGGGCCGTAATAATGATTGAAGTAGTCCTTCGCCTGGGCGTAGGCTGATTGTTTGTCGTCGTTCACGTTGACCATGCCATGAATGGCTACTTCGAAGTTTGATAAGTCTTTGCCGATCTCATTGGCGGTTGCCTCGATGATTCTTAACCGTTTGCCAAGCTCTTGCGCCGTCACTCCCATGGTAATGTAGCCGTCGGCCAGCGCGCCGACTCGGCGCATCGCTGCGTCGACCACTTTGTCGCCGACTTGGTCGCGCTCGGGACTCACCGCGATCCAAATCGGCGGCGGCGTCTGCACCGGTTTCGGCACGATGTTGTAGCCTTCGACCGTGTAATATTTGCCCTTGTGCACGACCTCTTTGTCACTCCAGATTTGGCGGAGCAACTGAATGCCCTCTTTCATGCGTCCAACGCGCTCTTCGCGCTTGACACCGAACGCTCTGAGCTCGCCCTCGTGCCCGCCGCCGATGCAGACGCCGAGCACCGCTCGTCCCTGAGAGATCTGATCGAGCGACGCCCACTGAATCGCCAGTAAGACCGGATGGCGCACCGGGAAAGACGCCATGCAGATCGTCCCGAGCCGTACTCTGGTGGTGTGGGTGGCAACCGCCGCCAGCATGGTGATCGCTTCCAAGCGCGGCTTGTGAATCAAACTATCGCCGAACCACACCGATTCGAAGACTCCGGATTGTTCGGCAGCCTTGGCTGTTCCGATCAGCGCATCCACATCGGTAAGGCCAAACAGCGCGCCACGATTCGGCAGGCTAATGCCCCATTTTACCGGCAGCTTTTGCATCCTCGTTTTCCCCGTCCACTGTTAGAAGAACGCCTCCAAGCTGTCAAGCAAGCATAGAGGCTCATTTAGCTGCGCCCGAACACGACTCAGAGAACAGGACTCCTCTTCGGTCGGAGTGACGGCGAAACGATCTCTCCTTTTTGGGTCATCCCCAACGAAAAGAGAGATCTTTCCCAGGTGCACCACACCCAGCAAAGTTCATCTTGACAGCCGCGCGCGATTGCGCGCATAGCATAGCATCAGCCTGGCGACACCTTGTCCCTAGGTGCAATGTGATCCAAAACTGAGCCCGGAGGTGAGTCAAAATGCCCAAAGATTTTCGCAGTTATCTAGACGAGTTATTGGAAAGGCGGCCTAAAGATGTAGTGGTTGTCGATAAAGAGATCGACCCGCAGTACGAAGCCAGCGCGATCGTCGAGAAGTTCGAACGAAAAAATGAATTTCCTTTGGTTTTTTTCAAAAATATCAAGGGCTCGAAGATCCCCTTGGTGATCAATCTGGGCGCCACTTATGAACGGCTGGCATTGTCGCTGGGCTCCCCTTCGGTGCCGCAGATGGTCAAGGATCTGGCCCATCGCGAGCACAGTCCGGTTCCGGTCAAAGAGATCTCAGCCAGAGACGCGCCGTGCAAAGAAGTGATCCTGAAAGGCGACGCCGCCGATCTCGATCTTCTACCGGTCCTGACCCTCAACGAGGGCGACGCCGGCGCCTACGTGAATGCCGCGGCCATGATTTGTAAGGAGCGCGACACAGGCGCGGTCAACGTCGGCATCTATCGGCACCAGAAACAGGGCAAAAGACAGCTCGGCCTGATGGTCAACCCCGCCAATCACGCAAATTATGTCCGCGCCGAATACGAAGATCATAACGAACCCATGGAAGTCGCTCTCGCCATCGGCCATCATCCGGCATTGAATATGGCCGCAGTCAGCAAGCAAGCCGGCGTCGGCTCGGAACTCGAGATCGCCGGCGCATTTTTGGGCGAGCCCTTGGAAGTCGTCAAGGCGGAGACGGTGAACTTGATGGTGCCGGCGCGCGCCGAGATCATCATCGAAGGGATCGTGCCGCCGAAAAAGCGCCACTACGAAGGACCCTTCGGCGAATGGCCGCATTACTACTACAAGGAAGGCGAGCAGCCATACATCGAAGTGACCGCCATTACCATGCGCAAAAATCCGATCTATCAGTGCATCCACAGCGCGCATTTCGAGCACAACATCATCGGCGCCGCGCCTAGACTGGGCAGTCTGCTAAAGCGCATTCAAGAAGTCGTGCCGAGCACCACCGGCGTCAACATGCCAATCTCGGGCGCGGCCCGCTCGCATTGTTACATCTCGGTAAAGAAGAGAGCCGAAGGCGATCCCAAACAGGCGGCGCTCGCAGCGATCGTTACCGACCCAAATATCAAACACGTGATCGTCGTCGATGACGATGTCGATGTGTTTAACGAAACCCAGGTACTCTGGGCGCTGGCCATGCGCTTTCAAGCGGATCGCGATCTGGTGATCATTCCCAACATCATCGGCTCGCATCTAAATCCCACTGCGTACGGCTTCAACCGTATGGAAAAGGGTCCCATGGAAACCAAATTGATCTTCGACGCGACCAAGCCGCTGCCGCCGTACCATTTTCCCAAGGAAGCACAAGCGCCCGACGAGGTGTTGAATAGAATCGATCTTGCACGCGATACGCGGCCGTATGAGCCGGGGAAAGACGATGAGGCGATCACCGGCAAATGAAAGCCTGGTTCAAAACGTTCAAGCAGTTCAAGACGTTCAAATCGTCCGAGAACCACTCGGATCTTCAAACGTGTTGAACGGATTGAACTCTTGAACAATTTGAACGACTCGAACCCTTTGGTTGAGATCCAGGGGGTCTCAAAGAGTTTTCACAAAACCGTCAAAGAGCACACGACGGAGGTCAAGGCATTGGCGGACGTGAGTCTCTCCATCCGCGAGAACGAGTTTATCAGTATAATCGGCCCGAGCGGTTGCGGCAAAACCACCTTGCTTAAAATGATCGACGGCTTGATCCCGTACGATGGCGGCAAGATCCTCATTGACGGCAAGCAGGTCACCGCACCGGGGCCCGACCGAGCCGTCGTCTTTCAAGCTTTTGCTTTGTTGCCGTGGCGCACCGTGCTCGCCAATGTGGAGTTCAGCCTCGAGCTGCGCCGGTTGCCCAAAGAAGCTCGCACAAAGACCGCCCGCGACTATCTTAAACGCGTCGGTTTGAGCGATTTCGAAAATCATTATCCCCACGAGCTTTCCGGCGGCATGCAGCAACGCGCGGGACTGGCTCGCGCGCTGGCAGTCAACCCGTCGATTCTGCTGATGGACGAACCGTTCGGCGCGGTTGACGCTCAAACCCGGCAGCTCTTACAAGAGGAGCTGTTGGAGCTGTGGCAACGTGAACGCAAGACGGTGATCTTCATTACCCATAGCATGGATGAAGCGGTTTATCTTTCTGACCGGGTCGTCGTAATGACGCCGCGACCTGGGAAAGTAGCTGAGATCCTCGACGTGCCGCTGCCGCGGCCGCGTGTCTCCGAGGCGGTGCGCCGCGATGCCAAATTCGTCGACCTGACGAATTATATTTGGGAAAGTCTTAAAAAGGCGATGGAGAACCACCACCCGTGAAGAGCCGCTTTGGCACCAACTTTTTTTCTCTTCTCTCGTTGGCGCTGCTGTGGGAAGCGACGGGGCGAGCAATGGATTCCACCTTGATTCCGCCATTGTCGCAAATCGGCGCGGCGTGGTGGAAGCTTCTCAGCAGCGGCAAACTGTTGTCAAACCTGAGTATGAGCCTCACCACGTTGGTGACCGGTTTTGGTCTTGCCGTGTTGATCGGGGTTGTCGTCGGGCTCCTCATGGGACGTTTTCGCGCCGTCGAACATTTCTTGGATCTTTATGTCAACGCTCTGATGTCGGCTCCGAGTACCGCCTTCGTGCCGGTGCTCATTCTATGGTTCGGTCTGGGCGTGGAATCGCGCATTGCGGTCGTGTTTCTCTTCGCGGTGTTCGTCATCATCATCAACACCATGACCGGCGTTAAACAGGTCGACACCGTTCTCGTCGAGATGGCGCGCTCTTTCGGAGCTCGAGAAAAAGAGATCTTTTTCATGATCATACTCCCCGCCGCCCTTCCGGCAATTATGGCGGGTCTTCGGCTCGGCATGGGCCGCGCCGTAAAAGGCATGGTCACGGCGGAAATGTTGTTAACGCTCACCGGCATCGGCGCCATGATCATGCAATACGGCTCATCTTTTGCCACCGATTCGCTGTTTGCGGTGATTTTCACCGTCTTGTTAATAGCGGTTTTTACAATGAAGGCGGTGCACTGGCTCGACCGCAGATTAACCGGGTGGAAGGCGGAGATCGCTATCGAATAGTCAGTCAAACTAAGGAGGGAATCGTATGATGAAATCAATCTGCGGATTATCCGCCTTGATCGTGATCATGCTCGGATTCATTTCAGGCAGCGAAGCACAAGCGCCGAAAAAGGTGCGCTTTGCCTACCCGTCGTCGGCCGATATGGGTGATATTCCCTCGTTGCTCGCATGGGAGCAGCTCAAGAAACAGGGGATCGAAGTGGTACCAACCTTCTTTCCCAAAACCGACCTGGCCGTTCAAGCCGTGGTTGCAGGGGAAGCCGACATTGGCTCGGCAGCCGGCATTGCCGTGATCAAGGCCGTCGAGAGCGGCATGAATATTCGCATCATCGGCGAGCAGGTGCGCAACGAATGGCAATTGGTCACGCCGGTGTCTCTCAAGGATCCAAAACAACTGGACGGCAAACGGGTCGGTTATCACGCGCCGATTACGGTGACCGAAGCGCTGGTCAAATGGATGGCGCAACACTACAAGATCACTCCAAACTGGATGATCATCCCGGGTTCTGACGTGCGCTCAGAAGCCTTGATGCGCGGCCAATTAGACGCCACGCCGGCGGAGATTGGCGACGTGCTAAATATCCTCAGTGCCAAGCCTGGCCAGTTTCACGTTTTGATCTCCTATGCCAAGACTTTCCCCCAGCTTATCGGCTCGATGTATTTCGCGCGCGGCGATTACTTGCAGAAGAACGCAGCAACTGTTGAAAGCGTGCTCGAGGCGATTCTCAGAGCGCATCGCAACGCCGAAGAACGACCGGCATCGGTGAAAGAAAATGCTTTAAGGCTGCTGCCCGAAACTAAACCCGAGCTCGTCGAAGCCACCGCAGCGACTTACAAAGAGCTTAGAATTTGGGATGTCAACGGCGGCGCCGACAAAGAGCGCGGTGAGGCGAGCATCAAATTTTTCGAGGAATCGGGACTGCTCAAAAAAAACGCCGTCAGTTTCACACAGTCCTTCGACACGGCTCCATTGGATAGAGTTTTGAAGAAGATCGGACGCAAATAATTGTGAAGGCGAGCACGCTCAGAATCATGTCGCTAGTCACGCTCGCGGCGATTTGGGAGGTTGCGGGGCGAACGGGTAACGCGCATCTGCTGCCGCCCCTTTCAAAGGTTATGACCGTCTGGGCGGAACTGCTGATTTCGGGGCAGCTGTTCCAGGCGATAGCCGTAAGCTTTCAAGCCCTCGCACTCGGGTTTTTTATCTCCGTCGTATTCGGAATCCCCCTCGGACTACTGATGGGCCGTTACCGGCGACTCGAGTCGTTCCTCGACGTTTACATGACCGCGCTGCTCGCCGTGCCGATGATTTCGTTTATCCCGTTTCTAGTGATTGCTTTCGGTTTAGGCCTCCAGTCTCGTGTTTGGATCGTTTTCCTCTTTGCCTTTGTGATTATCGTGATCAATACCACCGCTGGGGTGCGCAGTGTCGATCCGACGTTGACTGAAATGGCCCGCTCCTTCGGCGCCCGCGAAGGCGAGTTATTTTTAAAAATAATCCTGCCCGCCGCGATGCCGATGATTATGGCGGGCATTCGCCTCGGCATGGGCCGCGCGGTGCTCGGCATGGTCACCGGAGAAATGATTCTTTCCGTCGTCGGGTTCGGCGCCATGCTGATGACCTTTAGCGCATCGTTCAATTCGAGCGCGCTGTTTGCGACCATCCTAACGATCGTGTTGCTTGCCGTCGCCTTGCTCGCGTTGATTCAGCATTTAGATCGGCGCCTGATGCCGTGGCGCGCAATGACCTAGCCATGCCGGACAAAGGCGTCAATCGAACTATCCAGGCCATTGATATCGGCGAAAGCTTGGGATATTGCCCCGCCTGCGAGGATATGATCCTTCACAGATGCCGCTAGAGTTTCCCAGAGGAGAACCGTGATGATAGATCTCTCTGTCCGAGCATTGGTTTCATTTCTTTGCCTGCCATTGGTCCTGTCGATAAGCTACTCATTCGTCGACGCGCAAAGCCAGCCGGAAAAGCTCCGCGTCGCTTATACCGTAATAGCGCCGACTCAGTCGACCTTGTGGACCGCCAATGAACTCGGCCTGTTCGCCAAGCACGGGCTTGACGTCGAGCTGGTGCTCCTGGTCGGCGCGCCGCTCGCGGTCACGGCCCTGGTAGCCGGGGAAACTCCAATCGTTCACGCCGGCGCCTCCGCAGTCATTACCAGTAATCTGCAAGGATCCGGCGCCGTTCTGGTTGCCGGCGGAGCCAATCGCTTCCCCTACGTGCTTTTCGTTACCGATGAGATCAAACGAGTGGAAGACCTAAGAGGCAAGAAATTCGGGGTGAGCCGCATCGGCAGCGCGGATAATGCCGCGGCGATTACAGTGCTCAATAGATTCGGCATAAAAGATACGGAGATAACGTACGTGCAAGCCGGATCGATTCCTGCGCGCCTTGCAGCCATGCAGACCAACGCGTTGCAAGCGACGCTATTGCAGGCGCCGGAAACCTTAAAAGCCAAAGAGATCGGCATGCGCCCCTTGCTGGATTTCACCAAGCTCGATGTCGAATGGCAGCAAAACGGCGTTGCGACCACTCGGGATTACATTAAGAAAAAACCCGACACGGTGCGTCGTTTTATTAGAGCCTTTGTCGAGGGCAGTGCTTACAATTTGACCAATCCCAAAGGCGCGCAAAAGATTCTGCAGAAATATCTCGCGATCAAAGACGATAAGTCGGTGCAAGAATCTTATAGTGAGATCGTCGCCAAACTAACGCTTAAGATTCCCTACCCGACCGAGCCCGGCATCCAGCTCTACCTAGATCAGTTAAAGATTAAAAATCCCAAAGCAGCGCAAGCCAAACCGTCCGACTTCACCGACATCAGGTTCCTGAAAGAGCTCGACTCGAGCGGTTACATCGATAAGCTCTATAAGTAAAAAAAGCGTTCAATCAGTTCAAGCCGTTCAACCGCTGCGCTCCGTTTAATCCCCCACCTCTTTCCTCCCCCGCGTCGCGGGGGAGGATGAAGACAGGGGGCTTGAACGATTTGAACGTCTTGAACGGTTTGAACCGGTCAGTTTTTGTAAATCACGATCCGCAATCCTTGCCCCTTCCCCCTTCCGGACAGGCGCTGATGCCGACCAGGCAATCCATCTCGGAACGTAAATCCATCATGTCGCCGCCGGGCCGCGGTCGGGTCATAGAATAACGCATGCTGCCGGTCTTGGCGTTGATCACCATCGTCTGAAAAATATTGAGCGGACTTGGCACATCCTCCATCGGCACGCCGTGCGGCTTCAAAGCTCTGGCGAGATTCTCCCAGCAGCCGTGCTTCGGCGCGACGACTTTTTGTCTTCCCAATTTTTTCCAAACATCGCCATAGATCTTGAAAATTTCATCGCCCCATTTCTTATAGAAAGACGTGCTGCACATGCCTTTCTCCATGTCATGAGTGCCGCGGTAAGTATCTTTGACGATGGTTTGCATGACGTTGTTGAATTTCGAAATCAACACGTCCCCGGTGGTGACAAAAATTTTCCCCTGATCGACCTTGGTTCTCGCTTGGTCGAAGCGCTCTTTGACGTTACGGAGATTAAACACGACATAATCGGCGGTGGACTCGCCGATGACCCTAATGATCTGACCTTTCTTCACTTCAAAAGTTTTGCCGCTGTTGCTCTTGACCATTGCTTCGCTGATGATTTTCATCGTTTCCTCCCGTATGATCTGAATTCGTCACACGTTAGCCGATCGAACGCGGCAAACGCAAGAATTGCAACTACGAAAAGCCGTCAAACATTGACGCCGTTTGCGGTGCGACATATAAGCGAGGAGCCAATTATCTAAGGAGCTTTCAATGATCAACGGTTTTCGAGTCTACGATGCCGACGCGCACGCGATCATGAGTCCGGCCATGTGGCGGGAGTTGCCGGAAGATTTCCTCCGGCGGCGGCCCCGAGCGGTGCGGATCATCGACGATAAAGATTTGGGCCGCTGGAACACCGGTTGGCTGATCGAAGGCAGAATGGAGCCGCATGTTTTCGGCCCGGGTTCGCATGCCGCCAACACACCCGGCATCGTCATGGAAGAGTTGGGCACTCGAACCAACGTCGACAAAGCTCATGGCGCCATTCCCATCGGCTGCCTCGATCTCTCCGATCCAACGGAGCGGCTGGGAATTCTCGACAAATTGGGTATCGACGTGCAATTTTTGATGCCGAGCACGCTTTACGCCAACATCACCGACGAGCCGGCTTACGAAGCCGCGCTCTATCGCACTTACAACCGCTACATGGGCCGGCAGTGCGGGACAGAGTCCGCAAGACTCAGGTGGGCCGGGCTGCTGCCAATGCGCGATACGCGCCAGGCCTGCGAAGCGATCGCAGAGATGCAAGAACTGGGCGCGGCGGCGGCAATCGTCTATGGCACAGTCGGCAACCGCATGCTGAGCCATTCCAGCTTCGCGTCGATTTGGGACGAGTTTGCGCGTTCAGGCTTGCCGCTGTGCGTGCACATGGGCTCAAGCTATGCCGCTCTCGCCGAGCTGTGCGAGAATATCCTAGATTCCAACCTGATCAGCAAAGCCTTGCCCGCGAATCTCGCCTTCGTCGCCGTCGTCGGCCATGGCATGCTCGACCGACACCCAGATCTCAAGGTCGGCTTTCTCGAATTCGGCGCCGAATGGATCTTCTATATGGCCGGGCGATTAAAGCATTATGCCGTGCTCAACAAGCGGCGCATGCCATCGAGCAAGGGACTGCTGACGCGCGATGTCGATGATTACTTGAAATCCGGACGGATCTTCGTCGCCGCCGAAGCCGACGATGCCATGATGACGCAGGAAATGGAGCTGCTCGGCGAAGGTCAAATTCTGTTTTCATCGGATTTTCCGCACGACGAAGGTCGCGGCGACGCCATGAAAGAGATTCTTGAACGGCAAGATCTTTCAGAGTCTCAGAAGCGCAAGATTCTTTGCGATAACACCGTGCGCTTCTTTGACGGGAAATAAGTTAGCCGGATTAAGGGGGCATTATCTGTGAAACCGCGTTTAGCCGCTGCTTGGTTCTTTACATTGGCGCTTTTGACATTCTCTTTCAGCGATGCGGCCAATGTCCGGATCGCCATACCGGGCTACAATATTACGCAGCTCGCGTTTTTCGTGGCCAAAGATAGGGGCTACTACAAAGAAGAAAATTTGGATGTCGATCTTATTCAGATGACCGGCACACTGGCCAATTTGGCGCTCATGACCGGCGAGGTGCCGTTCACCAGTGTTCCGGCGGCGGCGATGAACGCCAACTTGCGCGGCGCCAATCTGCGCGTGCTTTTTTCCAGTTACGAGCGGCCTTTGTTTTGGCTCATGACCCGCGCACCGATACGCGACATCAAAGAGCTCCACGGCAAGAAAATGGGCGTACCGGGATTCAACTCGGCGGGCTATTTCCTGCTTCGAGAGTATCTCTCTAAGCATGGAATGGAGCCCGGAAAGGATTATACCTTGCTTCAGGCCGGTGACAGCGGGCCGCGGCTTCTGGCGCTGCAAAACAATTTTGTCGATGCGACGATTTTGCCGTTACCTTGGAATATCATGGCGCAAGATATCGGCATGCATGAAGCCGGCTCTATGGCCAAAAGCGATCTTATCGCCCCCAGCGGCGCCATCGTCGTGCGCGAGGAATTGCTCCGCAGCGCGCCGGCAGTGGCCGAACAGTTCACCCGCGCAACTTTGAAAGGCCTGCATTTCGCATTGCAACGGCGCAGCGCAACGATTCCGATCATTACCCGTAGCCTAAAAATAAAAGACGATCTGGCGGCTAAAGGTTATGACGCCGCTCTTCCAGCGCTGACCCAAGACGGCACATTTAGCGAAGAGTCTCAGAAAAAGGCGGTGGAGGCAGTATTGCGCATCGCCGGCGCAAAAGAATCTCTGCCGCCGGACAAGTTCTTCAACTTCGCAATCACGAAAAAAGTCACAGCGGAGTTGCAAGCAAAAGGCTGGAAGCCCTAAGCCCAATCTGCTGCAGGTTTACATCCCACTCCGGACGTTTGATGCTTTGAACCATCTGAACCTCTACCGGTGTGCTGGAAACTCTGCTGCAGCTGCTCAAAATGATCTCAGAGGGCGAATGACAAGGATGAAAGCGGAAATCTGAAAAGCGGAGTTCATTTTTCAGCCTTCACAATCAATCTTTCCAAAAACCCTATGCCTCCTTTTCAGCAACCTGTAATTTTGAAAGACCATCGTCAGATATCCGGTCCCATTACTCCCCTGATAGCATAGCGATTGACCTTTGACATCTTGGCCTAGAGCGCCGCGCATCATATAAAGATGGCCTGCGCGACCCTCGGGATTCCAGGTCTCGAAATCATCTTCGCTCATGTCTAGGAGCCTGCCATGCTGGCCTTTCTCGAGCCACTCTTGAGCGAGCCGATCGAAACGTTCCCCCTGCGGCACCACGTATTCCGGTGGCTTGGAAAAATCGAAGGTGTGAGATAACCCGCCGCTGGCGACGAAAAATGCTCTGCGATCCAGTCGCCGCACCGCTTGGGCGATGATCTCGCCAAACCGCCGATGCGCTTCGCGGGGTCCGCGCCACCAAATCGAGCACGGCAACAGCGGAATGCGCCGTTCCTGGCACAGTAAATGGCCCGGCACCCAGACTGCGTGCTCCTGCGCGACCCGATGAATACGTCTAACCGGAAGTCCGGCGCCGCGCGCAAGGCCTCCGATCAAGGTCGCGAGCTCCGGGTCGCCGGGAAAGCTGAAGAGTTGCGGTTCCACGCCCTGGTAAGAGGCATCGCAGCCATCTTGGTGTTGCGCGCCATCGTCTATGAAAAAGCCGTCCCGCGGCATCCAATGAGTTGACGCCAAGACAATCACATCGGGTTGCCACTGCTCCAAGTGCCGCCGCACTTGCTCGATAGCGACCAGCGATTTATTGCGATGATCGTTGGGGCGGTGGCGCGCCTCGTACATCGGAATCGTATGCGGCAACACGGCAGCGCCGATGAATCGGCCGTTGCCGGCCGCGCTCGGATTGCGAACGGACGCTGGCTCCGCGCCGCAAAATTCCCTCGCACACCAAGCCGCGAACTCTGACGATTGCGGTTCCGCTGGGAGAATCCCAGCCACGTCCAAAGAGATCACCCGAATCACCGGAACCTGTTCCCGCGCAAGGCTTGCCGCTCGTTCGACCGGGAGCAATGCGACGGTGTAGATACAGTCGTATTTCTCACTCACAGACGTGCCGTTTACCTGGCGAGTGATCGAACGCGGATAACCAAGCACTTCGATATCGATGACTACGGCGGGCCGATCGCGGTAACGGGCCAGCGCCGGTGTCCATAAATCGGTCAATTGGACCAAAGTGCCTCGCTCGAACATGTCGTCGATCGTTCGGTAACTCATAAATCACCCCGCGGGTTGTTGATGTTGATCGCCTAGCCAACTTACCAGACTATTACAGAGGTTAGCTAGAATCTAATTGTGGCGAGATCGTCGGCCTTTGTTACCGACTCTTTGGGCGGCAGTCTCGCACCGTTCAAGCGTTGGCTTGCGCTCGCTGTTCAGATCATTCAACCGCTCCATTTCTGTCGCTCGGTTCAAGCCGTCCGGATTCCGAGAAACGATTTGGACGGAGGCAAAGCCGGTTGAACTTTTTGAACGATTTGAACAACCCCTTTCTTCGAATCGCTGTTCTTTAATTGAGCCATTAGCAAAGTCCTAATGCGGTTGACACATCCCGGGTTAGATGGATAAATACCGCGCAAGGTAAGCAACGATCTCATGCCCGACCTCGCACAGACTCCTTCCCCATCGGCGCGCAGTCAAGCCGGCACCGTCATCAACGTTGAAGATGTCTCAAAATTTTTTCAAACACCGAGCCAAGAAAACCTCGGCGCGTTGCTAAACATCGAATTGGAGATCCGGCACGGCGAATTTGTTACCATCGTCGGCCCCAGCGGCTGCGGCAAGTCCACATTGCTCAAGCTGATCGCCGGATTTTCACCGGTCTCCGGGGGCCGTATTCTCTTCCAAGGCGAGGAAGTACGCGGTCTCAACACCAGAGTCGGCTACGTCCCCCAGGAGAGCAAGCTTTTCCCCTGGCTCACAGTCGAGGAGAACGTCGGTTTCGGATTGAGTCCCAAGAAGTACTCGCGGGCTGATAGAGAGCGGCAGGTGAGCTATTTTATCAAGCTCGCGGGCCTTTCCGGTTTTGAAAAATACTACCCCGCGCAGCTATCCGGCGGCATGGGCAAACGGGCTTCGATTATACGCGCGCTTGCTTATGAACCGGCGGTGATCTTGATGGACGAGCCGTTCGGTCCATTGGACGCGCAGACTCGTATGGTGCTGCAGGATGAGTTGTTAAAAATTTGGGAACAGAAACGCCAGACCATTGTCTTTGTCACACATGACCTGGTTGAAGCCGTCGCTCTAGCCGACCGCGTGGTCGTGATGACGCATCGTCCCGGCAAGATCAAGGATGTTATCAAAATCAACATGGCCAGGCCGCGCAATATTTTTGAGATTCATCGACAGGACGGTTTTGACGATGCCTATGGGCGTCTGTGGAACATCTTTCGTCACGAGCTCAATATCGGCCGCCCCAGCGAGCAAGATACATGACGGACCAAGTCGGCCAACAACGCTCCGAGACAACCCAGCCAAAACCAACCGCAACGCCAAAGTCGATATTTTCGCGCGCTGTTACCGTAACGCTAATCCGCAGCGGCATTGTCGTCGGCTTTTTCCTCGCGTGGGAATTCGCGTCCGGCAGATGGATCGAACCATTTTTAATCAGCAGCCCGAGCCGTATTTTTACGTCTCTGTTCACCGGTTTCTACTCGGGTGATTTAGTCCAGCACACCTGGGTGACTTTTTTAGAAGTCGCGATCGGCTTTCCGATCGGCGCTATCACTGGTATCGCCCTCGGCTACGGTTTCGGCCGGAGCCGATTGCTCGCCGAGGTTTTCGAACCGATTATTATCGCGCTCAACGGCATCCCACGCACCGCCCTGGCTCCGCTCTTCATCGTCTGGCTGGGCATCGGCCTGTGGTCGAAAGTCGGCGTGGTTTTTCTTCTCACGTTCTTTTTCAATTTTTTTAACACCTATACCGGCATGCGGCAGATGGACCAAGAGTACGTCGACTTGGCTGGCCTGATGGGAGTGCGCGGTTGGAAGTTGACGTTCAAAGTTATCTTCCCGGCGATCTCTCCCTATGTTTTTACCGGTATTCGCACAAGCATACCCTTCGCGGTGATCGGCGCCATTGTCGGTGAATTCGTCGCCGCTACCGAAGGCGTCGGTTTCTTCATCCGCATGTCGGCCGGCATTTTCAGAACCGCCGACGTGTTCGTCGGTATTATCGTCCTGATGATCATGGTCATTATCATGGACAAAATTGCCGAGGCGGTGGAGCGCAAAGCATTACGTTGGCAAACGCAAAAAGAGCATGTTCAAATCCAGGGCTAACCGAAAGGAGATTGCTGATGAAGAGGCTCAGGCGATTCCTCTCCAGGCTGGCTGCGACAGCGATGATTGTGGCGAGTGTTGGAATCATTACGCCGGCATGGGCGCAACAAAAAGAGCTGCCGGAGGTCAGCATGCTAACCGCCGTACCCAATTTTGCCTTCGCGGCGATCTGGGTGGCCGAGCAGCTTAAATACTTCGAGCAAGAAGGTGTGCGCGTAAAAATCACACCTGCGCCGAGCGGCTCGGTCTGTTTGAACGCGGTGGTCGGCCGCTCCACCAACTTCTGCGCGTCCACGTCAGAGGGACTCGTCCTGGCACGAGTCGAAGGCGCGACGGCGATCGCGATCCAAGCGCACAACCGCACTATGACTTTGGGCGTAACCCTGCGTAAGGCGATCGTCGACAAGCTCGGCCTGACCCGCGAAAGCCCTATCGGCGCAAGGCTCAAGGCTCTCACGCAATTGGGCACCATCGGCGCGACGGGCCCGGGAGCGGCCTCCGAACAGGTCATAAAATTTCTTGTGAAAAGAGCCGGCGCCACCGCGACCGTGCTTAAGTTCGTTTACATCGGAGCCGCCGAGCTCCCCGCTTCGCTGATGAACGACGTGATTGACGCCTACGCGCTTTCCCCTCCTTCGGCCGAAATCACCGAGGCAAGCGGCAAGGGCTACGTCCTGATTCCGTTGGGCAAGGGCGAGATACCGGAATTGACCGATTACCCTTACGAAGTTCTGATGGTGCGCCCGGATTACGCCGAGGCGAATCCGAAAATCGCCATGGCGGTGTCGCGCGCGATATCGCGCGGCGGCGCGCTCTTCCGCAGCAAACCCGAAGAGGCGAAAGCGGCGCTGCGCAGCCACCGGCTCTCCGTTAAATTATCTGACGACGTCTTCAATCTCTCATACAACATGGTCGCCGGCGCCATGCCCCCCTGGGGAACCATGAACGCCGAGGGATGGCAAAAGGTGATCAACTTCGCCACCGGCGCCGGTATCGTCAAGGATCTATCGCAAGCGCCTTCGAGTAAAGAGGGCGTGCTCTGGACCAACAAATACGTCGGCAAGCCGTAGCAATGGGAATGGAGGAAAAGGAGACAGGACGATGATGAGATTTGGCGCTGTGCGCAAGTATATTCTTGGTTTGCTGTTTTCGGTCAGCGCGCTGCTTGCTCTGATATTGTCCTCGGCGCGAATCCATGCGCAACAAAAAGAGCTTGGGGACGTGACCATTCTCACCGCCGTGTCGAACATGGCTTTCTCCGCCGTGTGGGTCGCCGAGCAATTGAAGTATTTCGAACAGGAAGGCATTCGCGCCAAGATCACGCCCGCCGGCGGCGGCGCGCCATGTCAGAACGCCGTAGTCGGCCGCTCGGGACACCTTTGCGCTTCGAGCTCCGAAGGGCTGGTATTGGCGCAGATCGAAGGCGCGCCCTTGATCGCGATTCAGGCGCATAACCGCAATCTGACCTTGAGCATCGCCATTCGCAAAGCGATCACCGACAAATTCAAAGTGACGCGCAAAAGCCCGTTGAACGATCGGATTCAAGTCCTAACCGAGCTTGGCACCATAGGGGCGACAAGTCCCGGGCGCAGTGTCTGAGCAAATATTTAAATTTCTCGTGCCGAAAGTGAAAGGCGACCCGAGCAAGCTCAAGTTCGTCTATCTGGGTGGCACCGAATTGCCGCCGGCGCTCATGAACAACGTGATCGATGCCCTAGCGCAATCGCCGCCGTCAGCGGAAATCACCGAGGCAGCCGGCAAAGGATACGTCCTCCTGCCGCTCGGCCTTGGCGAAGTGACGGAACTAACAAATTATCCTTACGAAGTTTTGATGGCGCGTCCGGATTGGGCCGAGCAGAATCCCGCTCTGGCGACCGCTGCTGCGCGCGCAATCTCGCGCGCCGGTGCGCTTTATCACAGCAATCCGAGCGCCTTCAAAGCCGCGCTGCGCGCGCATCGTTTTTCGGATAAATCGAAGCTTGAAGACAACGTCTTCGACCTGGCGTACTCGATGATTGCTCCCGCGATGCCAACCTGGGGCAACATGAATCAGGAAGGTTGGCAAAAAGTCATCGATTTCTCGACCGGCGCGGGCATCGTGAAAGACCGCGCCAAGGCGCCGTCGGCAAAAGAAGGTGTGTTGTGGACGAACAAGTATGCCGGGAAGTAGTCAACCCTTGCTCGCCGGTGAGATCAATGCGCTACAGCAATCGACGCAACTCATCCAATCACCTCCAGCATCAGCGCCCAGCACAAGCGATTTTGTTCTATACGTTCATGTAATCATTTATTGAGGACGTCGCCTCATTCTGGTATCGCTCGGAACCAGATGTAAACTGCTTAGCCAAATAGCTGCAGAGTTACAGAGTCACACTCCTCTGGTCGGCTCGTCCGATGCACTTGATCCGACGCCGACCGAGCTGATTTTCCTAGTGAGTTAAAGAATCCGGAAGTGGTGGCGTCATCGGAAAGCGGCGCGACTCCTGTTACGAGATCCGGAGGCGTATCGGCGTATGTTCAAGTACGAGGTCAACAAGGCCCATGCGTTCGTCATTGGGCGCTACAGACCTGACAACCTGATAGATCCAATGATCGGAGGCGGCAAGCTCCTAACTGCAAGCAAGGTGCGCAATCGTTGTATCATCTACCGTTCGTGATGAGAGCAAGCTGAACGCAGGAGACCACTGTTTGTCCTTTGCTAACTTGCCCGAGAGACGGCGCACCCAGCACGCGCTCCACGTGGAAGAAAGTGAAAAATTGCGTATGGCTCAACCCGCGGCTAGTTCGCGCAGATCGTGTTCGCGGAGTGTACGCCTGATGGGTATCTACAGCACTCAAAGTTCTGCGGTTTTGAGGGACGATTAAACGTCTTGCAGCCTGATGCGGGAGAATTCATAGCTAAGGAACGGATATCACGAACGGTAATCATGCCCCTACACTGACCTCTAAACCTCTTCCAGGTAAGCGCGATTTCGTTTGATGGCGCCGTAGAGGTCACCGAATCGAGCGAACTTAAATCTCTTGCCGTCTTTCCTACGGAACAAGAGATATACGCTGCTACCACCGCAAAGCTTCCCGTCGTTATCATACATATCGAACTCCTCTTCAAGTTCCTTAGACTCCACCTCAAGGACTCTATGAGCAGGAATTTCTAACCAGTTCACTGGCGGCACTTCCAATAGCCGTTTGGTTTAACGCTGGCAGCGTTGGCTGTTTAGATGACGATGAGTTAACAATTATGCAGTGGCTGATTTTGAGCGAGGCACCAAACTCACAAGAGCACCCACGGCAGAAGCAGCGTGGTAAATAGTAAAAAGAATAACAGAACCACCATGCAAAGATCTTCGAGCGATGCGTCAGCCAACTTATTAACCCGCAGAGCTGACCTCAGTAAGCGCTGATATAAAGAGCTAACGCTCGCTACCTCGATGTGATTGACGATATCCCGGTGCCTTCGTGGGGCAAAAGGCTCCTTGTCGATTCTGGACATGCGATTACTCCTATGAACCCCTCGAAAATTCTCGAAGACTGAGCACATCTATCCTCAGGATACATCCATCAAAGCAGGGAGCATGCCGGGTGCGGTTGTTTATGTTTGTCCAATTGCGTTCCGTCTCTTGGCCAAAAGCGGTGACAAGTAAACCCGATGCTTGAGATGACTTCGGGGTAAACAGGCAAAGTTGCCGTCGAGCATGCCGGGACAGAACTCCCGTACATGCTCCGAATGTCTGCAGAGTTGTAAGCTGTCTGATCAACAGTGAGGGCCCACCGCTTGCTTTCCGGCCTATTAGCCGGGAAACGAAGAAGCGCAACTTGTTACGACGTCCACAGATTTTCTTTGTTCCCGGCGTCGTTCTCTCCATTTCAGTAGGTTGATGATGATTTAGATAAAGGTGAGCGAATGAAAATCTTAATCGTAGAAGACAACCCGGATATGCGCGACCTAATAGCTCTCAGAGTACAGCTAACCGGCTATACTCCGCTTCTCGCAAGTCACGGTAAGGAGGGCATAGAGAAGGCTACCGCAGAGAAGCCTGACTTGATCCTAATGGATATGATGATGCCAGTGATGGACGGGTGGGAAGCGGCCAGAACGCTTCGCGCCTCTCGCGAGACGAAGGGGATCCCAATACTGGCGGTGACCGCGCTGTTTCGTTCTGAGGATCTCAAGTCGTGTTTGGACTCGGGCTGCACCGCCTACATCGTCAAACCGTTCACAGGTTTGGATCTGCAGCGCAAAATCCGAGAATTGTTAGATCCAAACGAAATCCCAGCCTAAAACGAGCGCGGCAGTTGCTCAATATCGCGCGGCTATCGCAAAGTAGTTGGCCCTGTTTTAGCGACGCTGATCTTGGTTGGCCGCCCAACTACCACCGCCGCTTGGCTGTCCCCTCGAAACGGAAGATCTGTGAAATCAACTGCATTGGAGCGAGATCATCGGAGAGTCATATGATCAAGTCCGGCAAATTCTGGTCGAACTATGGCGAAGACATATCACTTGTCTTTTTACTGATGATCGGTATTTTGGCGGTTTAATTGTTTGCTGCCTGCTTCATCATTGCCGTGCTGTAGTCAAGGTCGGATGTGAAATGTATTTCACGCCATTTGTGCTGCTACGTGAGCTTCAACAGATTCTCATGTGGATCACTGGGCATCGTATGATCGAATATCTCGCAGCAGCGGCTATCATTATCGCCTTGCTTCTTCTGATTCGACGGCGCAAAAAGCTGTGCGTTCGGTGCGCAGCGCGAATCAACAAGTCTGCCGATGCATGTCCTCGTTGTGGTGTGCCGCATCCGTTCACATTGGATAATCTTCAATCGCCAAAGCACCGTTGATTCGTAGGCCGCTCGCGCGATATTCAATGGCGCCACTTACAGCCCGAGGCATTGGACTTGTGAGGTATGACCAGACTTGATCAGATACTCGTCGAGCCTTGTTCTCGTTCTCATCACTCCACCAGTAGTGGCCTAGCCCAACCGATCTACGGATGGAAGATAAAACGGACAGTGATATTTTTCCGACGTTTTATCCGCCCGGATTACCACGAAGAAGATCGTCGAGGCTACGTTAATGCCGGAGTTCTTACCAGCAACCCCGCAGCCTGATCAAACCGGTCCCCGTAGCGGCGGATGGAGCTTGGAGATCAATTGAACTTAATGGGTGGCTGTTCCAGTGCCGCCCGCGGGTACAAATCAAGATACTGCCCAGGATTTACAGTCCTGTACGTTCGAAACAGGCGGTTTTACTGACTCAGATCACGATCCGGCTAACGGCCGGTGTTCAAGCATGTCCCATCGCTGCCAGAAACTGTTTCAACGAGGAAAATTTTAGGTAGGGATTGGTTTTCTTCTGCTCGCCCATGGTGGCGTGCTTAAGTGGCGCGTAATTGTGGCCAGGGAACAGAATCATGTCATCGGGCAGCGCCATCAACTTTTGAGTCAAGCTGTAATACATCTGCTCGGGATTGCCGCCGGGAAAATCCACGCGCCCGCATGCGTCGATGAAAAGCGTGTCTCCTGAAACGACTCGGTCATCCACCAGAAAGCACTGTGAGCCCGGCGTATGCCCGGGCGTGTGCATGCAGCTTGATTTCCAGGCCGCCCACATCCACTTTGTCGCCGTTGTCGGTCTTGATCATGTCGGAGGAAGACAGCCCCTTGATGAACTCCGCTTCCGCCTTGTGCACGACGACCTTGGCTTTACACTTCTCGAGCAACTCCGTCGCGCCTGCTATCTCCATGCCGGCAAATCCGCCACCAACGTGATCGGGATGGGTATGGGTCACAAGAGCATGCGTAATTTCCATCTCGTCCTGCGCCGCAATCCGGAGAATTTCATCGATGTCCCAGGCCGCATCAACCACCGCTGCCTTGCGGCTTTCCATCGAGCCGATGAGATAAACGTAATTGTGCATCGGACCGATTTCGATCTGTTTGAAATAAAGTGACGGGTTCATCGCCACGGGAGAAGAATCCACCTCGTGCTTCAGCTTCCGCAATTTTCTATTTGTCCATCGCCCGCAGCAAGCGCGTACTTGTCAGTTCGAGCGCAGTGAAAGTCTTCCTTGAACCAGCTTATCAGCGAACCTTTGCCGAAAGCGACTGATAACTCACCCCCTCGCCGTTATCGTTGCTGACCGGAAGCCCGGAGCTCGCCCAGCCCGGTGCGCTGATTTTTCCGGTCGGATCGCGCATGCCGCCGAAGCCGCCCAGCAAGTTTGAAACATCTTGAAAGCCGGCCTGTTGCAGCATATTAGCCGCCGATGTGGAGCGCGGTCCTGCTTGGCAACCGACGATGATCTTTTTATCACGTGGAAAATTCGCTTCCACGACTCTGACGAAGTCGCTGTTCACCATCATGCCGCGCGCCGGATCGGGAAAAGCCACCGGGATATTCACCGCTCCCTGCGGATGACCGTTGGCAAACTCGCGCTTCGCTACGCACGTCGATGTAAACAGCGCTCGCTCATTCGTGAGAATATCGTGAGCCTGATGCGGCGTGACTTCTTTTATCGCCATGGAAACCTCCCTCGTGTTGGAGTACTGGATTGACGGGTTTCGGTGACTCGAGCAGCACTCCACTATCCCCAACACTCCATTCACCCCTCTTACTCTACGCCCCCATGATACTGTAGCCGGCATCCACATGCAGCACTTCACCGGTAATAGCGCTCCCCCACTCGCTGCAGAGAAACAGCGCTGTTTTGCCGACTTCTGCGGCATCGATGTTCCTCTTCAAAGGCGCTCGCTCACTGACGTGATGAAGCATTTCTTTAAAATCAGCAATGCCTGAAGCCGCAAGGGTTCTAATCGGTCCGGCGGAAATCGCATTGACCCGAATCCCTTTGGGCCCGAGATCATGAGCTAGATATCTAACACTGGCCTCGAGCGCCGCCTTCGCCACTCCCATTACATTATAGTTGGGAATGACCTTCTCAGAACCCATGTAGGTCAAGGTCAGCATCGACCCACCCCTTCCCTCCATTAGCGACGCCGCATGGCGCGCCAGCGCGACCATGGAATAGGCACTTACGTCCATAGCTAAGTGAAACCCGTGCCGGCTGGTTTGAACATACGGGTTGGCCAAGTCTTCCTTTTTGGCGAAGGCGATGGCGTGGATCATGACATCCAGCCCGCCCCATTCTTGTTTGAGTCTCGTAAAAACCTTCTCGATTTCTTCGTCTTTGGTCACGTCACAGGGCAAGATGATCCTCGACCCGATGCCCTCGGCCAACGGTCGCACCCGTTTTTCCAAGATCTCGCCGGCGAAAGTGAACGCCAGCTCCGCACCTTCGGCATGGAGCGCTTCCGAAATCGCCCATGCAATACTCCGGTCATTCGCCACTCCGAAGATTGCCGCTTTCTTACCATCCAAAAGACCCATCAGATTCCCCCGTCCATTTCCGCTTAGTGCCGCTTTTGATTTTTCAACTAGACATGACTCCTCGGAATTCAATTCTCCCTCAATTTTGTCCCATGGCCACGGTCGATTTCCTCGTAACTTTTAGCGATGTGATCCTGCAAGTCTCGTAGACCCTCGACGGATATATTGGAACTTGCGACTGACTGAAGGCGCCTCGCGCCTAGATCATTGCTGCGGTCCGGAAGGCTTGCTCTTCGCATCCTTTCGAACCGAATCGGAGTCCAAAATCTTAAATCATTCGCCCTTTGCTTTGCTCCGGAGTCCCCTCTGCCACAGGTATTCTCTTTCTCCCGTCTCCTTGCTGATCCAGCGTGACAGGACAAAGAACAGATCGCTCAGGCGATTGATGTATTTCAGGGGCCATTCGCTGATCGTCTCCTCGCGTGACAAGCCGCAGAATCTCTCGTTCCGCTCGCCGACATACGGTACGGCATTGATGCAGATAAGCGCCAATACGCCCGCCGCCGGGAAGAATGAAAGACTCGAGCGGCTGAAGATTCTCCTGGCACTTGTCGATGAGCTTTTCGATGTTTTTTATCTCAGTTTGGGAAATGCGAAACATGCCTTCCTGAAAAAATTCAGGCGCGGTGGCTAACTCGCTGCCGAGATCGAACAGCTCATCTTGGATTTTGCACAGCACCTCGTCCAAAAACGGTGCGCCTCGCCGGCCTCGAGGTTTTCCTCATTGAACACCCGCGCTAACCCGATAATCGAATTCAATTCGTCGATCGTGCCGTAAGCATCGATACGCGGCGAATCCTTAGGCACGCGTTTGCCACCGACGAGGCTGGTTTCTCCTCCATCGCCGGTCCTGGTGTAAACTCTGGTGATACGGATTGCCATTGGCGGATAGTTGTCGTTGTTGCAGAACTAGCGGCGGGGAGGTTCTCTTTACGATCTTGAAGCGAAACTCGGCTTTTGCTCCGGACCCAGGGTCGTCCAAATATAATATATCGGGATGCCGATAGCGACGATAACCACCCCCACCAGTGATTCGAATGGTTTCTCTTTCACCGAACCCCAGACAATCCATAGATGTATCAGGACAAACAGAAGCGGCACGAGCGGGTAGCCCCAGACCTTGTAAGGACGCTTGAGCTCCGGTCTCTTATAGCGAAGCACGATCACAGAGCCCACGGTAAACGCCGAGAACAAGGTGATGACTACGCTCACATAGGTAAACAAGGTTCCCCAGGTATTGGTCAATATTAACAAACAAGCCCAAGTTGCCTGGAGGATGATCGCGCTGGCGGAGTGCCAAACCGAGGATGAATGCGGCTAAGTCTCTTAAAGAGAACTCCGTCCTGCGCCATCGCATAGTAAATTCGCGGGCCGATCATCGTCACGACGTTGAGCGCCCCGAGAATGGATATCGTGATAATCGCGGTGATTAGAGCCGAGGTCTGGTAACCGAACAATGCCGTGGTCGCCACTTCCGATACGCGTAGCGCGCCTTTCATCTCAGTAACGGGCACGGCGTAGATGTACACGACGTTGATTGCCAAGTAGAGCGCTGTGACAATCAGCACACCGAATAGCAAAGCGCGCGGCAAGTTTCGCTCCGGATCTTTCACTTCGCCTGCGATATAAGTAATCGCGTTCCAGCCCGAATAGGCGAAGATTACCGGTATAAAAGCAGCAGCGAATACGCTGAAGCTAACTTTTTGCCAATCAAAAAGCGGAACAAAATGGGAGGTGTCGCCTTTGCCAAAAAGAATGCCGAAAATAATAATTGCCAAGAGCGCGCGATTTTTAGAATCGTCAGAATATTTTGGACCATCGTCCCTTGCCGCACCCCGAGACAATGCAGTCCCGACAAGATCAGTACGACGACAATCGCAAATACCGTCCCCGCTGTGGCAGTGATCGGCAACCAAGGCATTGCCACGGAGAATATAATCGTTTCGGAACGCAGCACCGGAAAGAAAAAAGCCATAAACCCGTTTAAGCTCACCGCGAGAAATGCGATTGCACCTGAGAACGTCACCAGGAACGAGGACCACCCGGAGAGAAACCCCATCAATTTGCCGTAGGCCTCGCGGATATAGATGTAGTCGCCGCCGGCAAACGGCAAACTCGCTGAAAGCTCCGCGAAAGTAAGCGCCCCGGTGAGAGCTAGCAGCCCGCCGAGCAACCACACCAGCAGCACGCCGCCGGGCGATGGCAATGTCTCGGCGATGACGCCCGTTGAGATGAAGATGCCGGTGCCGATCATATCGCCGGCAATCAACATCACCGCGCTAAACAAACCTATTTGTCGCTTCAACTCTTGTTGCGCCATAGCGATTACCATTACAGGGAAGCGGCCAAGCTCGCAACTGATGTAGCCTTGGACGTCATGAGAATCGGATTCCTCAACTGCACTATCTAGCAGCGCCCCGAAAAAACTCATATGCTTTTTGGAAACCGAGTTATGAACGTTCAATGATTTCCGGTTTCAAATTTCCGCTTTCAGATGTGTAAGTCGCCCTACCTTTAAATCTTTTGACCAGACTGATTCAGAGTTTCTCAGCAAACTGCTAACCTTGATTGTAATAAGTAGTCGCCGCTTATTAGTTCCAATCGAATAGTTAAACAGTGAGGAGAAAATGAAGGCTTTAATAAGTCTTCTGGCATTGCTGGCGTTGCCGTTGTCAGCACCGGCTCAGGATGCAGTCAAGCGCGATCATCAGCAGATGCACCAACTTCACCGCGACTCAAAAGCCTACATCGGCATGCTCGAAGATCCTAAACGCGACGCCTACCAAAAGCCGCACGAGGTTTTGACGGCTCTGGCCATCAAGCCAGGCGAGGTGATCGCCGATATCGGCGCAGGCTCCGGTTATTTTACCTTTCGCCTGGCGCATCACGTGGGCGATAAAGGAAGGATCTATGCGGTTGACATTAGCCCCGACATGATTCGGCACCTCAATCGGCGCATCCGGGAGCTCAAAGCTATGAACGTTACAGCTATTCTCGCGGATGCGGATGACCCGCTCCTGGCCGATGCTTCGATAGATCGTTTCTTCTTTTCGGATTCATGGCACCACATCGAGAATCAGTCGAAGTATCTTTCGCTGATCAAAAAGATGCTAAAACCCGGCGGCGAAATCATCATGATCGACTTCCATAAGAAAGAACTTCCCGTCGGTCCGCCGATGCAGATGAAGATTGCTCGCGAGGATCTGATCAGACAGATGGAAAGTAACGGCTTCCGCCTTACGAAAGAGCACACCTTCTTGCCGTATCAATATTTTCTTGTGTTTGTGCCGAAGTAGGGTTGGAAGTTTGCCGGGACGAGTTCTCTGGTCAACAAACTAGCATTTACCCTGCCTCATCGGCTTGCATCAATCCGTTGATGTAACGGCGAAGCGTAAAGTTGAACTGATACTCGCCGCCAGTGAGACTTTATCGCAGTAAACCAACCGTCCTTTCTATATTTGCCCCTCGCTAAAAAAGGCTTGACACGTTTCAGCAGTTTCGGGATAGCTCACCTCGTTTAACGGCCGGGACAAATGATTGGCGTATTCAAACAGCAAGGAGGAGTCTTATGAAAAAACGATGGTTCACCTCTATGGTCATTATTTTCGTTATCGCCGTCATCGGCCCAGGTTTGTTCGCGGCTCGGCAAGACGATGACGACAGCCGACAGTTTCCAAACAATGCCACTTTCACCACGCTGATCACCACTCCACGCCCGATTGAGGGGCTGACCGGCGACAACCACCGCAATTTATATACAGGCGGCTCCGGCATGTCTCCTTGCCCCATTTGGCAGATCAATCTAAACAACCCTATCCTGACTGAGGTGGGGTCGGTTAACCCGGCTACCGGAAACTGCGGCTTCTCCGGTATCGCTTTCAATGAAAGCGGCGACCTGTTCGTTGCCGACGGAGCCGCGGGAACCATTTATACCTTCAAACCAAACGCGAGCACGCCGCCGCCGACGGCGACGGTTTTTGCCTCCGGCGCGCCCGGAGCCAACGGACTTGCCTTCGACAATAAAGGGAATCTCTGGGCCAGCGACGGCACGACCGGTCAGGGAAGAGTTTGGAAAATAACCGGCTCCGGCGCAAACTGCACTGCCGCACCGCCGGTTAACTGCCAGGAGGTATTTAGGATTCAGCCGATGGCCAATGAGGTGAACCTCGTTAATGGTGTCGGTGGGGTCGGTCGTGACGTCCGTGCGTTGCCGTTAGGGACGATAACGGTCACGCCTACCAGCCGCAATGCCGCTCTTAACAACGTTGGCTGTCCGACGCCGCCGGGTCCTCCTTGCGTCCTTGGTTCCCAGCCGCTGGTGGCGAACGGTTTAGCCTTCAATAAGAAGGGCGATCTTTTCAATATCGATACCGCTCGGGGAGCGCTTTGGAAGATCGAATTCGATCGGGATGGAAACCTCAAAAGTCCGACCGGGTGCGATACCACCTTTACCGCTAATACTCTGTGCCTCAGTAACGTCTTGGTCGCTCATCCGATTCTCGAGGGCGGCGATGGCATCGCGCTCGACCGGGAGGGAAATGTCTGGGTGGCTGCGAATGAACGAAATGCGGTGGCCGTGGTCACCAAAGATCGAAGGGTCATCGAAGTTTTTCGCAATCCCGTTAATCTACCTCAGCCGGCGCCATTCGGAGTTGGTTTGAGAAACGCGGGCGAGCAGTCGGTAGGCAACAACCACATTCTTGAATTTCCAACGAGTCCATTCCTTACCGGAAAAGTCTTCTGCACATCTCAGTCTGACGGTAATCGGCGGGACAATTCCCCTAATACGGGCGGCGAAGTCAGCCCGGCCGGATCCAACATCGGTAAAATCTCCTGCATGGACCAGGAGCTGAAAATTCCCGGCCTACCGTTGCCGATCGACGACTAATTTTTGAACGGAAAAAAATAGAAAGGAGGCGCGTTCAGAAACAACATTATTGCGCCATCGATTTTTCGGTCTAGCGATTTTTCCCTCTAGGGCGTGTTTTTTACTTGGCGCCAGGACCAAACAGTCAGCCGGGCTTATCGGTTATCTTCTCTTCAGATGGAAAAGAAGAATCGCTAACGTGATGATTGTCATAGCCCACGCGAACCAGTCGCCATAGCGAACATAGTAGGTCTGTCCGTCCAAGATAGCCACCTCGGCTTTTAGTACGTCCGGCACAAACATCGGCAAAGATTCAACCAGTTCTCCTTTAGCGTTAACCAGTGAGGTCACTCCGGTGTTGGTGATACGGAGTAAACTGCGGCGGGTTTCGATGGCACGGGATTGCGCCAGGCGCGCGTGTTGCCAGGGTCCAACCGATTTGCCGTACCAAGCGTCGTTGGTAAGATTCACCAGCAGGTTGGCGCCAGTTCCTTTGACGAAATTGCGGGACAGGTTTGGCATCAAATCTTCGTAGCAGATCAGCGAGCCAATGCGAATGCCGCCCGGCATGTCAAACGCAACAGGACCGCTCCCCGCGGTAAAACCGTCGGCGAACGGCATTGCCGGAAGCAATCTCAGCACTTTGGCAAACGGCAGATACTCGCCAAACGCGAGCAGGACCTGCTTGTGATATATTCCCAAGACCCGACCAGGCGCATCGGTGAAAAAGGCCGTGTTGAACGCCATAAAGTTCGCAGTACCGGGTTTGCCGCGGAAGCTTTTTGCACCGAAGATAAAGTGTGATTGCTCCGGCAGCGGCGGCATCAAATCGTCGGGCAAATACTGCAACTGGTCGGGTAACCAAACCTCAACCGCGGATTCCGGCCAGATCACTAAAGACACGCCGTCCAACTCGCCGGTTAAGTCTTTGTGCTTCTGAAGATTTTGCTTTACCAAAGATGGATTCCACTTCAGGTCGATGTCGATATTCCCCTGCACTGCCGCCACCGGCAACTTGCGCGCCGCAGCGATTTCTTCCTCCACGGCACCTAAACGCTGGTAGCCATAGATCAGCGACAATATAACCATGGCGACGCAGCACACGAGCGCCGGTAGGTGCGAGCGGCGAGCCTCATCGCCGGGGTAAATGATCCGATAAGCCGCGGCACTGAACCACATCAATAAAAAGCTTGCCCCATAAGGACCGACCAGATCGGCCGTTTGAATGAACAGCGAAAACGAAACCTGGCTGTTGGCGAAGTACCAGGGAAACAGCAGCGGAAACCAGAATTCGAGTGCAACCCAGAATACTGCCGGCAATACCTGTAAGGGTCCGAATCCAAGCCGGCGCACAAGAAAGGCAAAGATTGCCATCTGCAATCCCTGTAGAATCGCGTAGAGCAGGAAGACAAGGCTGCTAATCGGATAGGGAAAACCGCCGAACACATTGATGGTGTAGACAAGCCAGTGAAATCCGAGCAGGTGAGCGACAGTGCCCATCAGCCAGCCATACAGAACCGCCCGGCGCCATGTTTCCGCTTTACCGATAACCCAAAAAAGCGGCACGAAGGCGATCCAAGCAAGCGGAAATAAGCTGGGCGCGAGATACGGCGCGGCTAGAAGAATGGCTGACGATAGCAGCGCGACCGATTTGCTTGACATATTAACTTTCGAACTATAAATGAATAATCCCATCGTACCTCTGAAATTATCACGAACCATTAGTGAAAACATAATCACCGAGTTAGGCGGAGGCGCATCATGGAATTGACGCAACGAAGACTCTTCTCGCTGGCTATGGCGATTCTTATGAGCGTTGTTTTCGGCGGATCCGCAGCCGGTCAGTCCGTACTTAGCAATGACTGGGAAAAGTTTTTCGAAGAAAAGGTCTCGTTCGGCGGGTTCGTCGAGAATACAACCGGGTTCTCCATAAGCCGTGGGAGCCGTTTTTTCGATACGTCGAATCGCTTCATCATGAACCGGTTTACCATTCAACCGGAGTTTAATTTTGAATTCACGGAAAGTTTCAAACTTTTCCTTTCCTGGAGATTCGTTGCCGAGCCCCGTTACAGCGCCGAAACCAAAAGCCGGGAGGCTACTGTGCAACCAGCGGGAACCGGCCGAGCATTGCCTGCGGATTTCTATTCTGAGTACAAAGGCGTGCCGTGGGAGGCAGTGGCAGACATTCTACCCGCCGATGGATTGCATCTAAGAGTCGGCCGGCAGTTCATCTCATGGGGAGAAACGGACGGACAGAGGCTTTTGGACGTCATCAATCCCCAAAACCTAACGTTTTCCCCACCCGCTGCTGTCAATCTTTTTAGTTTGGAAGAAACCCGAGTGCCCCAGTGGGGAATCCGAATGCTGTATACGGTACGCCCGGTCAGCAACACAATTCTAGAACTTTTTGGCAATCCCGGTTTCGAGAATAAGAAGGACCGAGTCGATGAGTTTGCACCGACCAACGATATCAGCGACGGCAAAGCCGACGGCGATCTAAGATACGGACGATGGTCCGCGCACCCCGAATCCCGCATGCCGGTTGCTCGTCTTTTTGCCAACCCGGTTGGACCAGCACCCGTCGTGGTGCCTGCCTTTAAGAGAGATTATCCCGATGCCGGCGATGCGTGGAAAATCGGTGGCCGGATTACGCACAGCTTTGGTGAGCTAAATGCCGGTATCGGTTACATACGCGGTTACAATCCTCAAGCCAATGATTTGGTTTTCAAATTGAAAGGTGCGCCGATTTCTTGCGGGCCACCCGCCTGCCCCCCAGGAGGAACCCTGGTGCGGGCTGATCTGGTCAACGATCAGACCAATATTTTCGCCGCTCATTTTAACTATCCAGTTGGGGAGCCGTTGGGTATTCCTATTAAATCTGCGATGAGGGGGGAACTCGCTTTTTATCCGGACAAACCTTACAACATCGGCGAATTCCCCGGGCGAAATTGTACGACGGGCGCACCGACGGGTTTGAGAGCCGGTCCCAGCTGTGAGCATTCGGACAATGTCGTCGAGAAGCATACCATCCGGTATGCTCTGGGCTTTGACCGGTCGACATTTATTCCGTTTCTTCAAGACGATCCCTGGCGCCCCTTTCGTATGAGTTTGCAAGTTTTCCAAAGCATAATTTTGAACCATGAGGACGGCATTCGCGCTTTCGGCCATGCAACAAAAATCGAGCGGGTTTCGACCTTATTTACCTTTAGAATCGGCACGGGATATCTAGGCGATACGATTCTCCCGGATGTTTTTCTCGGCTATGATCCGGCCGGATACTATTCGGCCAACCCGGCGATTACTTATCAGCCACCCTGGAACGAGAAGATTCAACTTACCCTGACCAGCGCCATCTACGGCGGCCACAATAAATTTGGTGGTTTGGGACTTTTCTCCGAAAAAGATTCGGTCTTTCTGAAGATGCGCTACCAATTTTAGCTTACCATTGGGAGATTTAGAATGAAGGTTATAGCCCAGAGTCAAGGCTCGGTCGCTTGTAATCCCGCTGCGTCGATTTTTTTGTACATCGTTATGCTTTTATGTTTTCCTGCGATCACTGCCGCCGCCGAAGCTGATTTAAGGCCGGGGGACACCATCGGTCCACAAAATTGGCAGCGCATCGAGAGCATGGTGGGCGAAAATTTACTAAACCGAATCAAGGGTGGTTACACAATCCAGATCAAGCCGCCTAAGACCTATCGGCCACTCAAGGAATATGTGGAAGCGACGGAAAAATATTCGGGCAAGGTGGGTCTCGGACCCAACGGAGAGCTGCTCAACTATGTGGCCGGCCAGCCGTTTCCTAAGTTTGATCCGAGCGATCCCCAGATCGGGCAAAAGCTAGCTTGGAATTTTTTCTATCGCTGGTTGGGCGACGATTACAAAACCGGCGGAGCCGTTAAGGGCGGCAAAATTCTACGCGCGGCCATCGAGAAAGACGGCTCTGAGCGCCGCGCCGATCTGGTTTCCTACTTTCTTTTTCCCAGCACCCGCTACAGCTTGAACCCCAAGCCCGTAATTCCGGGCTACGAACATATAGACTTCATGCAGCTTCGGGTCGACAGCTATCCGCGCGACGCCTCGGGTACGACGACGCTGGAGATTCGCTATAAAGATCCCGGCCGAGCCGATGATTTGTACATTTATCTCCCGAGCATTCGCCGGATCCGGCGCGCCACCACAACCCAGAGATGCCAGACCTTGGCGCCGAGCGAATTCAACCTTGACGACATTAATAGCTTCAACGGCAAAATCACCGATTTCAATTACAAGTACCTGGGCGACAAGAAGATCTTGGCGAACATCAGCCAGGAGCATCTCCCGTTTGCGCGCAAACCCGGCGATTACTTGCCATTGGATGAGAAGTGGGAGGTTGTGGATACCCACGTGCTGGAGATCACTCCCAAGGATTCGAACTATTGTTACCCGAGAAAACTTCTCCATCTCAATAAGGTTACCTTTGATACTCATTGGACGTTGATGTGGGATGGCAAAGGGGCTTATTGGAAAGAGCAGTTTGGTTTCTTCACCCCAATAAAGCTTGCCGATGGGCGTGAAGTTTGGTCGGTGGGCGATGTGGTCATCCACAATGTTCAGAACGGTCGAACCACGATCGTTACCGCCACCCGCGCTTATAATCAGGGTTATCCGGCCAGTATGTTTAGCCTCGGAACCTTGCAGAGCATCATGCGCGGAGGATCGATTGAATAATGTCGAGCTGAGTTGATGGATCCCAATTTTTTTCCAACTTCCGAATCTAAATCCGCTCCATGCGTTTCATCTTTGCTTTTCTCATATGGATGATCCTGGGATTAGCTCCGGCAATTCTTCCTGTTCAGGCGGCCACTCTCTCGAAAGAACCCGCGCTCCAAGAGAATTTCTACGGAGTTCACGTCTCAGACAATCTCTCGTGGATTGTCGGCTATTACGGGACAATCCTGCACTCGGCGAATCGTGGTGAAACTTGGGAGATCCAAGCAAGCCCGACGCGCCAAGCTCTATTTACTGTGCGTTTCGTCAGCGCGTTAAATGGATGGATCACCGGCAGTTCCGGCACGGTTTTGCGGACCCGCGACGGCGGCAAGAGTTGGCGGCCTCAGCCGCTGAACATTGCAGAACATTTGTTTGCTTCGCATTGGCTGGATGAGAGCCACGGTTGGCTGGCCGGCAGCCGGGGCATGACTATCCGAACCAGCGATGGTGGTCGCTCATGGAGCAAGAATGTAGTTCCCGGCGATTTCACTTTCAACGCAGTCACCTTCGCCAGCGCTTCGCGGGGATGGCTCGCCGGTGAATTTGGCGTGATTTTTCAGAGTTCGGACGGCGGTAAGAGCTGGGTGAAGCAAAAAAGCCCGGTCGAAGTTTCGTTTGACAGCGGCGCGAGCCAGAATTTATTCGCGCTGCTATTCACGGCACCAGGCAACGGGTACGCCTTCGGCCTCGACGGACTCGTGCTCAATACCAAGGCCGGATCCCGCTGGGACATCGTTCGGCAGCGTGAAGAATCCCATGGCGTAAAAGCGACTCACCATCTCTTCGCCGCAGACGAATTCAACGGGCGCATCTGGGCGGTTGGCGAAAGAGGCACGCTGCTCCAATCGGATGTTGACAACGCAAACTGGCGCCAGGCCGAACTGCAGATCCCACGTCTTAGCTTGAACGCCATTGCCTTCGGCAAAGACGGCTTCGGTCTGGTGGTTGGCAATCGTGGGCTCGTGCTGAGAACCGAAGACGGCGGCAAGAGCTGGCAACGGCTCAAGATCATCACCCGAACGCCGGAAAACCGACAAAGCGCCCGATGAGACGCCTCGCCATCTTCATTGTAAATAAGCGCGCAATCATTTTAGGCGTCATCGTCGCCGCCACCATGTGGTTTGCCTACCTTTCAGTCAAAATCGAAATGTACACCGCCTTTTCGGATCTTTTGCCGGTCGATCATCCCTACATTCGTGTCCATGACCGATTTTGGAAGACCTTCGGCGGCGCCAACGTCGTGCTCCTGTCCCTAGAGGTCTCCGAGGGAGATATCTTCAACATTCCGGCTTTGGAGAAAATTAAAAAACTCACCGAGATGATCGAGCAAACTCCGGGCGCGAACAATTACCAGATATTTTCCATCGCTCGACAGAAGGTTAAAGACGTGCGCGCCACCGCGTGGGGCATCGAAGTACAACCCGTGATGTGGCCGAACGTCCCGCAAAATAGCGACGAAATGGAGCGGCTGCGCGATATCGTTTACGCCAATCCGACGATTGTCGGGCGGCTCGTTTCCGAGGACGGCAAGGCGGCGCTCATCACTGCGGCATTTCACGAAGAACGGCTCGACTATGCCGGGTTGTTCGACCGCATTCAACAAGCAATCAAGCAAGCGGAAGATGCCAATACCCGTGTTTTCGCCGCCGGCGAACCGATTCTCTACGGCTGGATTTATCATCATCTTAGCTCCATCACGCTGATCGTCGCGTTCACATGTTTAAGCATCTTGGCGATTCTGATTCTCTATTACCGGAATCTAAACGGGGTCATGATTCCGCTGCTGTCTGCCGGCATAACTTTCATTTGGGGAACCGGCTTTAGCGCTCTTATGGGATATAACTTCGAGCCGCTGATTCTGGTCGTACCGTTTTTGATCGCCGCTCGGACAATCAGTCATTCCATCCAATTTCGCGAACGCTTTTTCGAAGAGCTCGAACGCTGCGGCGATAAAGAGAAAGCCGCCGTCGAGTCGGCGGCCGGCTTGATCATGCCCGGTAGTGTTTCAATCTTGACGGATGCCATCGGCTTGACCGTTCTCCTGGTCGCGCCAATGCCGATACTCACCAAGCTGGCGGTCGCGGGAAGCTTCTGGGTCCTCAGCAATCTGGTAACCGTGGTGATCCTCGACCCGATCCTCTGCTGCTACTTTCCCACCCCGCGACAGGCACCAAAAGGCGGTGAGGGTCATTGGCTCGAAGCGCCGCTCCGCCGTATAGCTGGTTTCTGCGTTGGTCCGATGGGCCGCGTCGTGGTCATCGCCGGATTTGCCCTGGTGATCGGTTGGAGCCTCTATTGGTACCAATTTCTCACAGTCGGCGACTCGCGACCGGGCTCGCCGCTGCTCTGGCCCGACTCTGACTACAACCAGAGCGTCAAACAGATCAACGACAAATTCCAGGGAACTGATCATCTTTACGTCATCGTCGAGGGACAAACCGAGAGCACGATGAAGGCGCCGCCAGTGCTGGAAAAGATCGAAGCTTTTCAGCGTCACATGTTGCGCTCACCCCATGTCGGCTCCAGCGACTCGTTGGTTGATCTCACTCGTCAGATCAATACGGTTTTACACTACAATGATCCGCGTTGGAGCCTTTTGCCCCGCACCGGCGACGAAGTCGGCGGAATCTTGATGGTCGCCGAGCATGGCAGCGAGCCCGGCGATTTTGATCGATGGGTCAATTACAATTTCCAGCACGGCCGCGTGACCTTTTTTCTCTACGATCATAAGGGCGACACGTTGCGTGAAGTCATTGATCGGGCGACGGAGTTTATCGACCGGAACCCGATGGAAGCCGCTCAGTTCAAGCTCGCCAGCGGCTATGCCGGCGTGCTTGCCGCGGCCAATGAAGTCATTGCCCGCTCGGACAAGCTCACCTTGGGATTGATGCTGCTTGCGCAATTGATTTTTTGCGCCGTCGGCTTTCGTTCCCTCACCGCCGGCATATTGTTTGTTGGCGTCGTTCTGATGTCAAATACCTTCGGCATGGCGCTGATGGCGTACTGGAATGTCGGACTTAACGTCAATACACTGCCGGTAATCAGTCTGGGCGTCGGCTTCGGCGAGGACTATGGCATTTATATCGTTTCGCGGATGATCGAAGAGTACCGGCGTCAGAATCGAAGCGATTTAAAGCAGGCGCTCGTCGATGGAGTGGCGACCGCCGGCAAAGCGGTTCTGTACACCGCGTTCCTGATCTCGGCAAGCATCGCCTTCTGGGCTTTCTCGCCATTGCGCTTCCAATCTGAGATGGGCACTCAGCTCCTGATCATACTGACAATGAACATGCTGGGTGGCTTGCTGCTGTTGCCGGCGCTGATCGCGCTATTAAAGCCCAAATTCATCGCGAGAGATGAACAACCATGAAATCTTGCAGCGGCATTCGAGACACTTTCAAACGAAATGTTCCAAAAGCCTTCGTCATCGGTTTGTTGATGGCGGCATGGCCGTGCGCCGCGGCGACGAAGATTCGCATGGCTCAACCGGTGATCGCGATGATGTACGCACCGCTTTACTTCGGTGTCCATCACGGGATTTTTGCCGACGAGGGATTTGAGTTGGAATTTATGACCCTGCGCACGGATCTGGCGATTGCCGCATTGGGTACGGGTGATGTCGATTACATCGTGCACGGCGGCGCTGCGCTGCGCGCCGCCGCCCAGGGTTTCCCACTCAAACTTATTTTTGCCCTCGATCATAAGACACCGTTTTGGCTGGCGGCGCGGCCGCAAATCAAGGATGTCCGTCAGCTTACCGGAAAGAAAATCGGCATCAGCTTTCCGGGTGACACCCCGCAAATCATTCTCAAACGCTTTCTGCGCCGCCAGGGGATCGATCCGGATCGCGATGTTGCCTACGTCTCAGGTCAATTCTCGCCCACGGCTCTGCAGAGTATCTTGGGCGGCGTCCTGGACGCCGCGGTACTGGCGCCACCGTTCAACGTAATCGGCGCCGAGAAAGGGCTGACCATGCTTACCTTTCTTGGCGACTCCGTGCCTGACGCCAGCTCTTCGAACGGCATCGTCACCAGCGCGCAAAGGATTAAATCGAGCCCGGATCAATTGAGGCGCATCGTGCGCGCGAGCCTACAATCGCTCTATGACTTTCGCCGCAACAAAGCGTCGGCTATTGAATTCCTCGCGGCCCATTTCGAAATTCCGAAGAACATCGCGGCCAAATCGTATGCCAATGGACTGGATATTTTGACCCCGGACGGCGAGATCAGCGCCGAAAAAATGCGCCAGATTTTAGCGATGATGCAGGATACCGGGAAAAAAGATACCGTAACCGTAAGTGCGCCTTCCCTGGTCGATTTCTCTTTTCTCCGTGAAGCACAGAAGGAGCTCAAATAGCAGGCGAGCGACAATCCTCGCTGATCATCATCCTTGATTACACGCGGGTGAAAGCGGTGACGATAAATACCGACGACAGAGCGCCCTAAGCCATGACCCTGAGATTACCGGAAATGTTGGCGGATAGGTCCAAACACCGCCGTCGGAGACGGGATCAGGGTTTCTTAACTTCGAAGTCATAAACAAGCTCCAGGAACTGCACGATGATTCTGGCGGTGACGCCCCAAACATCCCAACCGTTCACATGAAAGTGATAGCTCGGATTGCCCCGAGGCGAAAGATACTGGTCAATGGTAAAGTTGGGCGGCGATAGTAAAGCTGAGATCGGCACCGAGCACACCGCCGCGGTCTCCGCCGGATTCAGTACGAAGTCACAAGAAGCAGGTATCACGCCGACAAACGGGGTAACAAGAAATCCATAGCCTGCCTCTGCTTGATCCAATTGTCCCAGAATTCGCACTTCATCGGGATGGATGCCGATCTCTTCATAGCTCTCGCGCAATGCCGCTTCCGCTTCGCTCCGATCGTCGGGATCCACCCGCCCGCCAGGAAATGCCACTTGGCCGCTGTGATGGCTCATCCGCTCGGCGCGCTTGGTTAAGACCAGATAATCGTCGTCTTCCCGTTCCTGTATGGGGATCAAAACCGCCGCTGGTTTGTAGTGATTTCCTGAAATGGTTTTCGGCGAACGAATTTTGAGAGCTTGAGATATCTTGTGAACAACCATGGTTGAGAAATGTTGACCCGACAGCGATTTGTGATATGAACCTGGTTCAATTTAGCCAATCGGCAAAACAAAAACCACTCAGTGAAAGATCGTGAGATTCACGCCGCCCTGCGGATTCTGCGTCGGCAAGCGCCAAAATGGCAAACGCCGGTGGTCACGCTCATCGCCGAGGCATCGGATAGTCCTTTCAAGGTTCTCATCTCCTGCATTCTGAGCTTGCGCACACAGGACAGCACCACCGCACAGGCTTCACGGCGGCTTTTTGCATTGGCAGACTCGCCTGAGACCATGGTGCGACTGAGCGCCAAGAGGATCGAGCAAGTGATCTTCCCGGTAGGGTTTTACCGCACCAAAGCAAAAACTATCTTGGAGATCTGCAGGAACTTGAATGAAAACTATCGCGGAAGAGTTCCCGATGAGATCGACGAATTGATCAAATTCAAAGGCGTCGGCCGCAAGACCGCCAACCTGGTAGTCACCCTGGGGTACAACAAACCCGGCATCTGTGTCGATACCCACGTGCACCGAATTTCAAATCGCTGGGGCTACGTGAAGACGGCTACGCCGGAAAAGACCGAGGTAGCTCTACGCCAAAAACTGCCCAAACAGTATTGGATCGAGTACAACGATCTTCTGGTGAGTTTTGGCCAGCAGTTATGCCGGCCGATTTCACCGCTATGCAGTCAATGTCCAGTGGCGAAGTATTGCAGTCAAATCGGTGTGACTGTGAAACGTTGAAGAGCACGGCAAAGTTAGAACGATTCTTTGCACACCCAAGCTGAGGTTTCGTTTGATGATGGGTAAGAAGCCTTCTTCATACCGGGCAATCCTCTGATTTTCAGCGAGCCCGGACCTGGTCACCGTATACCTCTGATCCGGCTCGCCCATCGACATAAACGCGATGTCGGGAAGCGCCGTTCGCACGAGGTACAGCGATTGCGCCATCCCAGTGGTTTATGGCTTCATCGATTCAGCGAAATACTTCGAGGGCGCCCAGACATTGGCGGTGAAGTTATTACAGCCCAGAATCCGGAGCTCGCGCATGATGCGAATGTAATCCTGTGAATCAATGTAGTCGCGCCAGCACTCCATATTCTCGAAATCGATCGTGATCGCGACATGCGGGGTTATCTCAAGCGGGTTGCGGTAATTGCGGATTTCGATCACACCTTGATGTGACAGCGTAGCCGGCAACCAGTCGTTCTTGGCTTTGTTGGCGTATATAGTCAGATTGGCCTTTTGATCCGGAAGATCCCATTGAATCACGAAGTGAACCATTTATTGAATCCCCCTTACTAAACCTCCATCGATCTGAATGGTGGTGCCGGTAATATAGCTAGCTCGATCCGATCCCAAGAAAACAATCAAATCGGCGGTTTCATCAGCCGTTCCATAGCGGCCCAGAGGCACCTCCGCCGCCATTTCTTTATTGATTTCCTCAACCGGCCGTTTAAGACGATCGGCGCGGGCCTTATTTAGTTTCTGTGCGCGTTCGGTGTCGATGCGGCCGGGGCAAATATTATTGATCAGAATATTATCCTTGCCCAACTCCCGGGAGAGGGTTTTTGCCATGCCGATGACGCCGCTGCGGATCGCATTGGAGAGAACCAAACCGGCGATTGGTTCTTTGACAGAATAGGAAGTGATATTGATGACACGGCCCGCTCCGACCTTGCGCATATGAGGCACCGCCTCACGAGTCATCCGCATCGTGCTCATAAAACTCAAGTTGAAAGCGTTGTTCCAATCTTCGTCGGTAAAATTTAAGAAGTCGCCGGGAGGAGGACCGCCCGCATTATTCACTATGATATCGATCCGCCCAAAGTGCTCCGCGCTCTTTTCTACAAATCTCTGGATGTCTTCCGCTTTGCTCATGTCGGCCGTCATCGCTAACACTTTGCCTCCAGTTTCTTTGCGGATCATGTCAGCGGCTTGGTTCAGCGCTGCTTCACCTCTCGCGCAGATACTCACGTTCGCTCCCTCACGAGCGAACCCGAAGGCTGTCGCTTTACCCATTCCCTGGCTAGCGCCTGCAACAAGCGCAACTTTCCCCTTCAATCCAAGATCCATTTTGTTCCCCCTCGTTTGACGTGTGCCCGGATACTACCAGACCGGTTCCAACGGGTCAAAACGGGAACACAATCGTCAGAAAGCTAGGTGATGATGAGAGATGACGAGGAAGATTGGAAGAAAGTCGCTGCAAATCGAGAATACTCGGATGACAAACCTGATGGCCTGTTCTACTTCTGCGCCCAGTAGATATTATCGCGGAACTCAGGGTTGAGCCGCTTGATATACAGGCACAGCATCCCATGGACGCCTAACTGCCGTAACTTGCGCGGATCACCGGCTCGGAGCGCCTCCTTTTCCTCATCGGTTAGTTCATACTCGCCGATGACTCCTTCGAAATCAGCCAAGGCGCGCTGATAGAACGATTCGTTCATTTTGAGATCAAAAAGCAGACGGCTCAAATGATAACAGCTCACAGCACCTCCAGCGCAGCCGTTTACAAACCAAGGCTTAGGAAAGCCGCCAACTCACAAATCCCCAGCCGGTGGCCACAAAGTCGGGCATGTAAGAAGTGTAAGTGGCTTTCGCGTTTCCGACAGCGCCAACGACAACCATCCAGTTGAGAAATTCACTGTCTCCCGCTTTCAACAATTCGTCGACCGAGTAGTCGGCCAAGCTCGGTCCCTTTCCCTGGCGCATGATTTCCAACAGCTTATGATCGAACTGCGTGTCGATCTCACCAATTCTCGGCGAGCCCGGGAAGTGGGATAAGCCTCCCGTAGCAAGAATCGCGACGCGCTCCGATGAGTTGACAGCGACTTCTCGGATCAGCTCACCAACCTGATAGCAACGCTTCGGCGTCGGCGCCGGAGCAACCCAGGTGTTCACATAGACTGGTAAAATTGGAATCGTGGGTTCTGGCAAAAGGAAATAAAGCGGCACGTTTTGCGTATGCTGCAACTCGACATGTTCGCCGAACGAGAAATCGATTCCCTTCTCCATGCCCGCAGCGACGAGGGCCTGTCCAAGCTCCTTGTGATTGCGATAGCGAAACTTATGCCGGGTAAAACGGCCGTGCACCTCGTCGGCCAGCGTCACGAAGAAAGTTGGAATGTTGTTCCAAAAAAAGTTTACGAACTGATCATTAGCGACGACGATGAGAACGTCCGGCTTGGCTTCTTCGAGATCCGTACGTAAAGCAGCGAACGCAGCTTCGGCGTCACGTCTGAGTCTTTTCTGTTGCTCTAGCGTCGGTCTTGACGCTGTCCCTTGTGGCGCCATGCTGTAGTGCAAATCCATGAAGTCTTCCCATTCGGCACCGGGCTCTAACAGAATATTTGGCGCATGACTGGCAGCCATTGCCGAGACTAGCGGCATGATTCGCACTCCTTTGCCGGCTCACCGTCTCTTTCTCTGGTCTCAATTGACCCCATAGTATTAAGAAAGCTATAGCAAAATCATCAGTCGGTGAAAACTCAAGCGCACTGGACGCAATCTATAGCATCCGATAACCCCTCACTGACCAGTAAACAAGGATGAAAACGACAACCACTGAGATGATGGGATGAGCTATAACCCAGTTCAACCCGGGTTCAAGTGCATACCGCAACGTATAGTCAAAAAGCTTTTCGAGTCGGTCCATCCGCAGCCCCTTTCTAGAGCACTACTCATGACAAATGCCTGAGCATTTTAACCAAACGGGGACTGGACCGCCAATGCAGAAACCTTTTTACGTCGGCGTTTGGATCAGAAGCCGTGGAAATAATCTTGAGCCCGGAACGCAGTCAACACTTCCCACCGTCGGGCCCCTTCAACCACTTTCAACCACTCTTATCAATTTGATGTCAAACCACACCGCCAAGATGTACCACTCTGAACTACGAGAAGCGTGGGTTGCTTGGCTATCTCCCAAGCTCGTATGGCAGCCGGAGCTGGATTTCAACGCTAACTTCCAAAATGCCCGGCGAGCACTAACAATTCAGGCAAGCCACGAAGAGATGTGACAATCCTTGCCAGCGCACAAGAGCGGCTGCTGACATCGACAGCCGTGGGGAGACTAAGGCCGAAATGATATGACCTTGGCCTGAATAGAGTTCAATTGAAGAGCCTAGCTAGCTAAAGATTGTCAACTAGCATCATCAGAGAGATGCAACAGGAAAATCGTAAGGTTATTGTCAAGTTAGCCAGCGGCAACGTTACGGGATCAGAAGAAGCATGGCAACCAACATGATAAGCACTTGCGCTGATTAGCTCGTCGCATACGGACCTACAACAGAAATGCTGACGCAATTGATCATCACAGCCAGGGTTCTATATGAAGCGGCAATTCTATAACTGGGTGTTTACCTGATACGATCTGATTTTCGTTTTTCCGGATCTTTACGACGCCGCGGTTTCATTGGCCGACGTCGCAGATGCCTCTGGTACATCAATCTCCGGGATCGAGAAATCGTCTCCGCTCAGTGAAGCGGCACCGGTTCGCGATGGCGATTTCAGATACAACACGGCGCTTCCGCTAAACGGTGGCGTAAAAGTGTGGGTGCCAGCTATTAAGCTGACCACGCCACTGTCCACCGTTGCAGCCGTGTTCGGGTCGAACCATTCGTAGTTATAGGCCCCGGCCTCCATCTCTACGGTAAAAGCCCCGTTTGCAGGCTGAACTATCAAATATTCTGACCCTGGATTGGCAAGTGCATACTGCGTTGAGCTAAGATCGCCATTGGGGAGCATCTTAGAGAGATCAGAAAATACGGTGTTGGCATAGGTGACGACTGCGCCGATATTAATGCGCGCTAGCTCCCATGCAGCGTTCTCCAACGAATGGACCTCGAAAGGTTGGTCATACAGGCTGTAGTGATACCCTCGGGCAAATGCTTTCCAGACAAGCATGGGCGCCAGAGTATGCGTCGGCCGGACGTGATCTCTGTCCAAAATACCGGGCTTGCCGTTACTGTTGGCCGGGGGATTCTCCAAATAATCGGCCCAAACGATTGAGGCAGCGAAGATATCCGCAGAGCTCCCGATGACTTCACGCTGCGTGGCACTCGTATAAACGTCTAAACCACTCAAACCGCCAGGGCTCATCAGAATTAGGTGTTGCTTGGCCTTTGAGGCCTCATAACTCTTGACGAAGTTGATCATCTCGTACTGCCATTGCAGTGCACCCACTTCGTTCCCAATCTCGAAAATGACATTATCCAGATCATTGACGGCATCGATAACTTTCATGACATAACTTTTTTGTAACGCGCGGATTTCAGACGATGGGGCAGTAAAGAACTCCACCCCCCAGCTATCGCCATTGATATCGGCCGTGATGCCATTGATATTGTTTGCAGCATTGAAGACATTGCCCCCCCACATCGGATCGAGAGGCGCAGAAAAATTCGAGAATGCGTAAACATCGTACAGCATGATGCTCACGTACATGCCGTGGCTGCCCGCATCTATGACCCGTGAGCGTAGCCGATTAAAAAATTCCTCATCGAACTGATTCAGATCGAACTTGTCCCCTCCATCGTTCGCACTGCCAAATCCCGAAACCCGCTTATACGGCATCGGGTAAGCAACCGCGCATGCTGAGGGCACTCCACAGCCCGTGCTCATCAACGTCCAATTTCGCAGATAGTTCAGACTTCGCGCTTTGGCAAACTGAAGATACCACGACCAATCTAGTTGGGTTTGCTCGCTGTAAGTCGTGTACTTGCCAAACGTATTATCTTGCAAATCGACGAATATTTGATGCCCGCCGAGATAAATCGCTTTATCGGAACCGTTCGTGAAATAGAGCGGATTCGACGGATGCACGCGCAGCAATCCAGGTCCGGAACCGGAGGAGAGCGCATCTTCATTAATCCGAGAATTGCAAGATTCCCGACCGGAGGCGCAGGTCGACTCGGCGGCATAAACCGTCTCGCTCACCCATTGAACGGCAACCGCAAGCGTTATAAGAACGCAGAAGTGTCCGAAACGAGAGCCCAGGCAGGTTACGATTAATTTTCCCACGAATGATCTCCTTAACATAATAGTTGGCAGGGTCTAAGTGATGACACCAAGCACCCGATGCATCCGCAGCATCCCACTGTCGTCCGTAAACGTCTCAAAGGATCGTCGCTGTCTAAAACAGGTGAGATTGGCTCCGATGCTTAACGGCGCAGGCACTGACTACCTGATCGATTTCGCAAGACGGGAGCAATGGTTATGCCATAATCGGTCAGCCGTAATCTAACACGTGTGGTAATTACCTATGGAACGGCTATGGTCGAATTTATTTTTACCCGATCGATCGTAAAATATTTAGTTTTAAAGTTTTGTTTTCTGAATGAAATATCATCCGTTTTACGTGTCTGAATAGTCATCCAACAAGCGGGTCATTGCTGTTGATTATAGCATCGATTATCAGATCGCTGCTGCAGCACTGTGCTTTCACTGCTAAAGGATTAGAGTTACGAAGGTAGTGCGATAGATAAATGACGAAGGCCTAACGCTACAACCGTCAATACTGTCAACATGTTTTTGCAACTCGCATGATAGCATTTCCTTGTCTGAGAGGTCAGGGTTCGTGGCGCCCTTACGCCTCCAACTACAATTACTCCTCCTGGCTTCGCAACATCTGGCAAATTATCTACTGCTATTTCTCTCGCGAGCATAGCTGCCGGTATTCTGCTGCGCTCCGGCGATATGTACGTGCCTATTTAGCGCGAGGCTAACGACAGTCCAACTCGGCCGTGCCTCGGATCCAACAATTGATGGAGCACTCTTCTTAGGACGATCATGAGCACCGTCACTTGCCGCTGGCGGGACTTAAAAAAACGAATTTGGAAAAAACATTTCGTCCGCTGCAAGAATGATTAGGAGTTATATAACGGTGGTGAGTGTTAGAGGTGGCCAGGGACGGAATCGAACCGCCGACACGAGGATTTTCAGTCCTCTGCTCTACCGACTGAGCTACCTGGCCATACGCGTGAAAACAATTACTTAGCGGGTTTGCTGGAGGGATTCAAGAGTGCTGTTAAAACGCTGTGAACTTTTTCGATGTCGTCTGATGAGCAGTGATAATCCCATTAGTCGATGCTTGCTTAGCGATCTTCTAAACGGGTGCTGTGCGTCTCCAAAGAGCACCCGATTTGCTAGTATGATCTAACTTGCTGGGCTGATCCTGTTGAGGGTTCTACTCGGCTGTCCCGCTCCGTAGGAGAGTTCGTCTTAGACTCCTAGCCCATGGCGAGCATCTGATCTCGGCTTGCCCCCACGAGTTTCGCACCCATGAACCCGAGTCCTGCACTGAGATCACTACGTCCGTCGATTCATCAGTGCCGGATCGAACCAACAACTCTCGTGGAGCCGCGCTAAGTCCGCTCATCGCCTCGATGGCATTCATCATCAGATTCGGAATCACTTGCTGCATTCAATGCGGTCCGCCCGAATGACCGGTACAAGTCCGAGAGTTCGGTCTCTAACCCTGCACCGTTTGGTTGGATCTCGCTGCGCGCAAACGCAATGACTTCATGTATCGTCTCGGTTAAAGTCGAGCCAGTCCTTTTGCGGCGGCGCTTTCTTGGTCAACGAGCATAGACGGCCAATGATTTCGCCGGCCCGATGAACTTCTGCAATCACCCGCGAGGCGGACCGTCGAGCTTCCTCCGGCTTCTGCGCATCAAGCCAACACAAACAGGCGCTAGCACCAGTGACGGCGGCAGTGAACGGTTGATTGACTTCATGCGCGATAGAAGCGCTCATCTCTCCCAGAGGTGCGCTGTTCGGATGATATCCGGAGAGCATATCAATGATTTCTCCGCGTAAGAGTTGAGCTTACGCGGAGTATTGTTGGATTAATTTCGCTATCAGGCCGGTCCAACCAGTTTGGTGGCTCGCACCGATTCCAGCGCCGTTGTCGCCGTGGAAGTATTCGTGGAATGGGATCAGATCGCGCCAGTGCGGATCGTTCTGGAATTTTTCCGTGCCGCCAAAAACCGGTCTCTTCTGATCCGCATCCTGCAACAAGATTCGCATGAGTCGCTGCGAAATATCGCCGGCAACTTCCCAGAGCGTCATCATTTTGCCGGAGCCGGTAGGGCATTCGACCCTAAAATCGTCTCCAAGATAATAGTGAAACTTCTGCAGCGACTCGATTAAAAGAAAATTTACCGGAAACCAGATCGGTCCGCGCCAGTTAGAATTCCCGCCGAATAGTCCGGTGCTCGATTCCGCCGGCTCGTATTCTACCCGGTGGTTTGTCCCGTTCACCGATAAATTGTAAGGATGGTCGCGATGATATTGGGAGAGCGCTCGGATTCCGTAGGGCGAAAGGAACTCGCGTTCGTCCAGCATATACTTCAGTATCTGACGGAGCTGATCCTCGGATGCGATCGAAAGCAGGCGTCGCTCACCCATGCCCGGCGTCCTCATGCAGGCGACATTGCCGGTGAGGTCCGGCCGATTGTCGATAAACCACTCCAGGCGTCGCTTGAAGCCCGGCAACCGTTGTAACAGCTCCGGCTCCAAAGTTTCCACGGCGAACAACGGAATCAGCCCGACCATGGAACGAATCTTCATCGGAAAGTGACTGCCATCCGGCAGCCTGAGCACGTCATAGAAAAAGCCGTCTTCGTCGTTCCATAGTCCCGTGCCGTTCTGACCGCGATGGCTCATCGCATGCGCAATGTGAATGAAGTGCTCCCAGAATTTGCTTGCCACGTCTTCGTAGGCACGGTCTTCCTTGGATAGCTCGAGCGCAATGGCCAGAAGATTCAAAGTGTACATCGCCATCCAACTCGTGCCGTCGGACTGTTCGATGTAGCCGCCGGTGGGCAGCGGCGCGCTGCGATCGAATACGCCGATGTTATCCAAGCCTAAAAATCCTCCCTGGAAGATGTTCATACCGTTTGCGTCCTTGCGGTTCACCCACCAGGTAAAGTTCAGCAGCAATTTGTGAAAAACGCGCTGGAGAAACTCGCGGTCGCCTTTGCCTCGGCGCTTCTTCTCGACCTTGTAGACCCGCCATGCCGCCCAGGCGTGAACCGGCGGATTAACGTCGCCAAAGGCCCACTCGTACGCGGGAATCTGCCCGTTGGGGTGCATGTACCACTCGCGCAGCATCAAACAGAGTTGCTCCTTGGCGAAGTCTGCATCCACCAATGCAAGAGGAATGCAATGAAACGCCAGGTCCCAGGCTGCATACCACGGGTATTCCCACTTGTCGGGCATCGAAATCACGTCGGCATTGTACAGATGGGGCCATTCATGATTGCGGCCGTTGACCCGCTCTGACGGCGGCGGAGGGTTGCCGGGGTCGCCGTCCAACCATTGCTTGACCACGTAATGATAAAACTGCTTCGACCAGAGCATGCCGGCGAGAGCCTGACGCATCACCCTTCGTGAATCCGCCGAAAGACTCGGCGGGGAGACGCTGGCATAGAACTCATCGGCTTCTTTTCTTCGCTCCGCGACAGTGAGATCGAAGCGCGCGTCGAAAGGCCGACTCGCGGAGGAGACCATTTCATTGTCCGTCAATCGGAGCTTGACGACGGCGCTTTTTCCCGGCCCGATATCGAGCCGATAGTGGCCGGCCGCTTTCGTTCCCACGCCGGCCGCATTCACCGCGTCTTTTGCGCCACTCACGATGTAATCGTTGATGCCATCCTTGGAGTAGGATGAAGCGTTATCCGCGCCGAACAGACGGCGATGGTTGGTCTCGTTCTCGGTGAAGAGCGTCTCCGGATTCCCTTCGCAGTAAAACCATCGTTTATTGTAATAGGAGTGATGCAGCTCTATGGGAATGACGCCTTCGGCCGGCTCACCCCGCATTAGCCGGGGCCGCTGCGGCTCGGCGCTCCAAGACCAGGTATTGCGAAACCACACCGTCGGCAGCAGATGAAGTTCGGCGGCTTCGGGTCCGCGATTGATTGCTTCGATTCGAATTAGAACGTCGTCCGGCGACCCCTTTGCGTATTCGACGAAAATATCGAAGTACCGGTCCTGGTCAAAAATTCCCGTATGAATGAGCTCGAATTCGAGATCGCGTTTCCCCCGCCGGCGATTTTCCTCCACCAGCTGCGCATAGGGAAATTCGCTCTGCGGGTACTTGTACAGGTATTTCATGTAAGAGTGCGTCGGTGTCGAGTCCAGGTAAAAATAGTACTCTTTCACATCCTCGCCATGGTTGCCCTCGCTACCGGTCAGGCCGAACAGGCGTTCTTTGAGGATCGGGTCGCGACCGTTCCAGAGAGCCAAGGCGAAGCAAATGAACTGGTGCTTATCTGAAATCCCTGCCAGGCCGTCTTCGCCCCAGCGGTAGGCGCGGCTACGCGCCTGATCGTGAGAGAACGAATCCCATGCCGTTCCGTACGGACTGTAATCCTCGCGCACGGTGCCCCACTGACGCTCCGACAGATAAGGGCCCCAGCGCTTCCAGTTCGCCTTGCGCTCTCGATCTTCCTCTAGTCTAAGCTCTTCTTTGGTCACGATGCTTCTCCTAACGCGGTAATTACCGGTAGATGAAAACCGGTTGATCGTCTCGCTTCTGTATGAAGAATCGAAGTACCGGATCGTCCTGCCGCAGCGATGCCTACCTGTTAGATGCCGCTCGAGCCCGAGAGGATGCGGAGATTTCTTGTTTTTCAGCGAGTCTCAGAACCAGCCGGTCCAGGCGAATCAGCTCCGCCACAGACCAAGCTTGAAATGGGCACCCGCGCGGTATGTGCGGCGCATCGGCGTCGGTGATTTCGGAGACATGATCGAGGCCCGCGCTGTTTAGGTGCTCCATTATCGGCACCAGGAAGCGCGTTCGAGCTTCGCGCTTAGCGTCGTCGCTCTCGCCATGAACGCGCACCCAGGCCTCGACAAACGGACCGAGGAGCCAGGGCCATACCGTGCCTTGATGGTAAACGCTGTCGCGCATCTCGCACGCCGCCTTCGTACCGCGACGCGTAGCCGGGCTCTCCGGGGGCGAGAGATCGAAGACCGAGCGGAGTCCATAGCCGTTGAATCACGGCCTCAAGAATTGTTTCGGCGCGTTCTCCTGTGATGAGCGAAATCGGCAGCCCGCCGATGGCGAAAATCTGGTTCGGCCGGAACAGCGCATCGACTTTGCCGGGTTGATGATCGACGTCGATGACGTCGTAGAGATAACCGCCCCGTTCGTTCCAGAAGCGGGTAGAGAAACTTTTTTGACCCCGGATAAAGAATTCCTTCCAGCTCTCCGAGAATTGGCTGCCGATCCACAGGGCGTTTAACCACAGCGCCTGGATCTCGACGGGTTTTCCAATTCGTGGCGTGACTACCCAGTCGCCGATCTTCGAGTCCATCCAGGTAAGCTGCACACCGGGGACACCGGCGGCGAGAAGACCATCCTGATCCATGTGAATTCCAAAGCGCGTGCCCTGCGAGTAGCCGGCAAGGATAGCTTCGACCGCTTGGCGCAGCGCGTTTCTATCCGAATCGGAGACGTTGGCGCCGCGCGTCTTCATCGCGTCGAGAAAATCGTGGACTGCGATGATGTACCAGAGAGAGGCGTCGACTGAGTTGTACTCAGGTTGATCGCTCCGATCGGGGAATCGATTTGGCAGCATCCCTTCGGAGACCACGCCGGCCCATTCAAAAAGAATATCGCGGGCCTCATCGAATCGCTGGTTGGCAAGGCACAAGCCACGAAGCGCTATGAACGTATCGCGGCCCCAATCGGTGAACCAAGGGTAGCCCGCGACAATTGTTTTGCCGCCGCCGCGCTTGACCAGGTAAGCGTCCGCGGAGCGTTCCAGAGGTAAAGAAAATTTTTGCCGGCGGCGAAGCTCTGACCCACGCAGATCCGCCGCCAGTTCTTCCGCGGAATCGTCCGGCACCAGCAACTCATTTTCAAATCCCTCGGCAGCAAGGATGCAGACCGCCTGTGCGCGCGCGAGATCGTAACGGAACAATCCAGGCGCGGCGAGATCCTCGATAAAATCGAGCCCGCGTGCACGTTCCTGTTCGTAGAGAAAATTACGGTACCAGGCGGGCTGGTGGTGATATTCGCCGTTGGCAAGAGCGATGATTCCCGGCAGGCCCGAGTAGGGATGCCAGATGAGGCGTTTTCCCTGTAGCTGAGGCTCAAAGTGAAAAGCGCCGTTCTCGCGATGCATGGAATGATAGTCCCGTCCGGAGAAAAAAAGCCGCAATGAAAGAATGGCTTTCTTCGTTGCCGCAAGCAGACGCCACACGAGCACCGTCACGGAAGCGCCGTTGCAGGCGAAAATCTCAAACTGAATCTTGCTCCCGTCTTCCAACCGGTAGATCCACCGCGGCCAGGGATCGGCTTTGAATTGCTCTATTCTTGCGGCGCCGTCCGGGTGCACCACGTCCGGGTTATATAACTGGGAGGAGAGTGAAAAACATCCGCCTGCCGTTTCCACCGAGGCATCGAAGCCGTTGATGAGAACGACTCGGCCCGAGGGCGGGTTGGTTGCGGTGAGGAGAAGCGCGTGGTAGCGCCGCGTTCTGATGCCGGCCACAGTGCCGGAGGCGAAGCCGCCAAGCCCGTCGGTTTCGAGCCATTCGTCGTCTTTCATCTTGACCAGATCGTTCATCATAAACTCTCTGCCGGATTATCTCTCGATCAACTGAAGCCCGTGGCCATCAGGATCACGCACGATAAATCCTTTGGCGATGCCCAGGGCTCGGTCCGGGAGTGTCGTCACGCCGGGGGAGACAAAGCGCACCCGCGCGCTTTTTAACTTGTCGGCGGCCGCGTCGGCGCGGCCCACCCTTATTGCTGTCTGCCAATGCCAGAGGTCATTGGCGCGCGTGTCGGGCGGCATCGGCCGGCCATCGCGCGGCGTCAAGTAGTCGAGGAACTCGATGCCGAAACCGGACGGCGCTTTGAGTCCGCTGATACGCACCCGTGATCCGAAGACGTGGTTTAGATGCTCCTGCTCGGTGCCGTAGTTTTCGCTTTCACCGGCAAGCTTCAGACCCAGAACATCGCGGTAAAAATCTAAGCTCCGGGCCGTATCCGAGACTGCAATTGCGGTATGGTCGATACCCATAAAAAGACGCCCGTTTGCTTGCTGCCATTTTGGATTGCCTTTGCCGGATGGAAAGTAAATCAACTCGAGATTGTGACCGTCGGGATCCTTGAAGTAAAAAGCCTTGATTCCGGCCGCGGCCTTGTTCCAGTCGGGAATCCGCTGCGGACCGGTAGAGGTATGCCGCACTTTATGCGCGCGCAACTGTTGATAGGCTTTGTCCATGTCGCTTACGACGATTGCGATGTGCTGGAACCATTGATCGTTGCTGCGCGAGTCCACCGGGATCGGCCGGCCTCTGGGTGTGAGATATTCGGTGAGATCGATGAATTCTTCGCCGAGCCTCATGCGCGCAATCCTCATCCGTGCGCCGAAAACTCCCTGAAGCCGCTCGTACTCGCTGCCTGCGACTTCGACGTCCGAGACTTTTTCAAACGAGAGCACTTTGGAAAAAAATTCTACCGACCGGTCAATGTCGGAGACGGTGATTCCCGCCGCGTCGACCGACTTGACGAGCTGCGCCGATGCCGGCGCCAAAGATCCGTAAAGCCCGAGCACCAAGAAGGCCATGAACACGAGCGCTCGATCGCATGTTTTCTTTCGCCGCAGCAGTTTTTCCATTTTGCTGTGTCCTACTTCATCCTTTCAATCAGATGCTCCCCCACTCTCAGGGCATTGGCCATGATGGTGAGAGCCGGATTCACCGCGCCGCTCGAGCAGAAAAAGCTGCCGTCGACGACATAAAGATTATCGACATCGTGCGCTTTGCAATTGGCGTCCAGCGCGCTGGTTCTTGGATCGTTGCCGAAGCGAACCGTTCCTACCTGATGCGCCACACCTGCCAGGGGAATGCGCTGACCGACGTAGAGGTTGCGGCCGAACAGTCCCTGATGGCATTCGCGGCCATGGATCTTGCACGCGGTCTGCTGTTGCATGAGTTCCTTCAGCTTGACGATGAGCCGCTTGTGACCTTCTTCGTTGTTAGGTTTATAACTGAGAACAATACCGCCGGAGGAATCGACGGTGACCCGATTGTCCGGATCGGGCAGATCCTCCGACGTGAGCCAAAAGTCGAGCGAATGGCGCGCCATCATGTCAAGAGTCCAGCCGGGCGTGAGCGCCGGCGCGCCCCCCTTCAGAGTCTCGCCATCGAGCTTGCCGACAAACGAAATATGGCCCATCGGGTAATTCCAGCCGGCCGTGCCGAAATAGAAATCATTCACCGAAAGCGATTTTTGAAAAATCGTCGGGTTGGGACATTTCGATAGAGCCATCAGGACCGAGTTGACGTGCCCCATGTAATGGCGGCCGACGACGTCGGAACCATTGGCTAGCCCGTTCGGATGCCGCTCATTGGCGGAACGGAGCAGCAAAGCCGCCGAGTTGATCGCGCCGCAAGACGAGACCACGATATCTGCCGAAATTTCCTCGCGAACGCCGTTGCTCTTGATCATTACCTTGCTGATCTCGCGGCCCGACGGGCTGGTTTGGAGCCGTTCGACGTAAGCGTCGGTTCTGAGAGTCACGTTGGCATGTTGGAGCGCCGGATCGACGGCGCAAATCTGCGCGTCGGATTTGGCACCAACCAGGCAAGGAAATCCGTCACAGCTATTGCAGCGAATGCAGCGGCTCGCATGCGAATCCTTTTCGTCGAGCATCACGCCAAGTGGCGTGTGAAACGGGCGCAGGCCGAGCTGCGCGAAATCATCGGATAATTGTTGAATGCGCGATTCATGGCTGACCGCCGGATGCGGATAAGGCGCACTCGCAGGCGGCTCGGCCGGATCTTCGCCGCGGTTGCCGTGTACGTGATAAAGCTGTTCCGCCTCGGTGTAGTAGGGCTCCATGTCATCGTAAACAATGGGCCATGCCGGAGAGAGGCCGCCGTGATGGCGGATTTCACCAAAATCTTCTTTGCGCAGGCGGAACAGCGCCGCGCCGTAGAATTTGGTGTTGCCGCCGACGTAATAGTTGGTGTGCGGATGAAGTTCGTGGCCGTCTTTGTCATGCCACATCTCTTTGGTCTGATATTTTCCTTCGAGGTTGACGGCGCGCGGATTCCAGTTGTCTTTCTCGCGCGGCACATACCCGCCCCGTTCCAGGAGCAGAATGCGCTTGCCGCTGGGCGCGAGTTTATGCGCCAGCGTGCCGCCGCCTGCGCCGGTGCCGATAATGACAACATCGTAATGGTCTTGGCTGGGCATATTCTTATTCCTTTCTCAGGCAGCGGATTGTTGTTTAACCGCAGCGCCGCGGCAAACCGTCGCGTCGTTGGTTTTGAGCTGTACGAGATCCTTCGAAAAAAACAGATCGAGTGACCAGCCCAGCGCCACTCGCACTTTCTTCTCAAGGCGCGGCAGCTTGCTCAGGTAAATGGTTCGCCACATCCACCAGGCGATGAAGCCGGAGAAGTTGACACCCAAGATGTTGGCGACACCGGTTCGCCTGCCGATGGCAGCGAGTTGGCCGATGGTGGAGAAAACGAAGGGTTGTTTTGCCGTCCCACGAATCGCGGCGATGACATTGTGTGCGACAACTTTTCCCTGGCGCAAGGCGTGCTGCGCTGTCGGCGGATAAAGCCTGCCGGACTGGCGATCGCGAATCGCGGCGCAGTCGCCCAGCGCCCAGACGCCCGGCCGGCCGGGAATTTCAAGATTCTCGTCGACGATCAACTTGCCCTTCTCCTTTGAGCAGGCAAGCGCCGCCAGCAAAGGATTCGGCGCAGTGCCCGCCGTCCAGACGAGAGTCCGGGTGTGGATAGACGTGCCGTCGCTCAGGGTTACAGCGCGCTCCGACATGGAAGTCACGGCGGTTTGAAGCCGTATCTCAACTCCGCGCCGGGAAAGCTTCTCCGCCGCATATGCACCCAAGCTGCCGTCGAGCTCCGGCAAGACCGCAGGCCCGTGTTCAACCAGCACGACGCGAATCATTTCTTCGCTGAGGTTCGGGTAATACTTCAAGGCTTCGCGTAAAAAATCATTTACTGCCGCAACCGTCTCAACGCCGGCAAAACCGCCGCCGGCTACAACGATGGTCATCAACGAAGCTCGCATCGCCGGACAACATTCAAAATCGGCTTCGTCCAACTGCTCGATAAGCCGGCTGCGCAAGGTCACTGCATCATTGAGTGACTTCATGGGCAGCGCGCGCTCTTCAACTCCAGGGAGAGTGAAGAAATTGCTGACCGAGCCCAGCGCGATCACCAGTTGATCGTACGCCAGCTCATGCGGATGTTGGCCCTCTCCATGAGAGACTTTGACTTTCTTGGAGTCGAGGTCGATCGCCTCGACATTGCCGACGAAGAAACGAGATTGCTTCAAAAGCTTGCGGATCGGATTCAGGATGTCGGCAGGGTCGAGGTCGCTGGCGGCTACTTCATGCAACATCGGAGTAAAGAGAAAGAAATTGTCGCGGTTCACCAGCGTTATCTCGACATCCGGATCCGCGCCGAGCTTTTTTTCCAGTTCTCGGGCGGTGTAGAGACCGCCGAAGCCGCCGCCGAGGATCACAATCTGTTTTCTGCCCCTGGCCATCTCGAATCCTTTCGTACTTTCTCAAACCGGCTGCTTCCCCCGCAGGGAAAGCAGCCGACAAGGAATAGCGGTCCTCTAGCTGCTCTGTGAACCAAGAGTAGCGGCGCCAAAGTTAACCCCGAAACGCGCGCACCAGATGCTCACCGACTTGTACTTGTTGAGATCGGCATCCGCCGGCACATCATAGTTCTGATCGCCCTTGTTGCCTTTGAGTGAACCCAAATCGATGAAGCCGGCTTGCTTGACAGTCGCATTGTCCTTGGCCACTTCGGCGGCAACCAGATAGACATGGACATCCGGACCGTTGGAAGTCTCAAAATCGCTCAGCCGCAGTATGCGCTTGCCGTCCGCCAATCGATGAACCGTCGCTTCGCCTTTGGTCTCGTGCGCCAGCCCGCGAAAATCGCCCTTCGCCAAAACCATGGTCTCTGTTTCTTTGGCCATCGATACTGAGCCTGCCTGAGCAACCGGCAGCTCCTCGTTGACGGTTTTGTTGATGAAGAGCAACTCGGGCCGGAACGCGTACCAAGCGATTGCCAGTGCGACGCCAGCGACCCCGATAATAAGATTACGTTTACTCATGATAATCCTCCGTTAATTTTGTTTGTGACTATGACTGGGGAAATTCTGTGGGTTAGATGTCGCCAAGGAGTGAAACGATGCAGACTTCGCAAACCCTGAATCGTGTTTAGAGCGGGATACTCTCTCGCGGTGAGAAACAGCTTGGCTGCTGGAGTTCAACCGCTTTAACGGTGATGCAAAAGGATCAGGCGGAGTATCTTTACCGAATGGCCCTCGACCACAAATTCCGAACGCCGGCCAAGAATGGGGATGGCAGCGGGTGTTCCCCGCCACAAGTCATTACTTGACAGATCGACAGGAGAAAACCGCCGGCATCATCTCCATGAGACCGTTTTGCAACGGGCGTTTAAAGAAGCTCGGCTTAAAGCCGGCGTGTTCAAGCCCGCCGGTCCGCACAGTTTGCGCCATTCATTTGCTACGCACTTGCTAGAGAATGGATACGACATTCGGACTTCCAGGAACTTTTGGGCCACAATGATGTGCTACCCTATGGTTTACACGCACGTGTTAAATCGAGGTGGAAGGGAGTTCGGAGTCCTGCAGACGCATTGTGAGCAAGGGCGGTCTATGCAGGTATATTCGTAATATACTGACCTGGTATATTGAATGACCGTTACTAGAAAACAGTTGATAACGGCGTGATTGAAAAGCTCAATTTTGCTGCGCTATGATTTTCGGAGTCGGTAATATACTGGTCAGTATACTCAATGGTTAGAGGATTATTAACAGTATGCGAAATCTGATTACGCTTTTTCTTGTCGCTTTGGTTGCGGCATGTGGGACTATAACTGCGGATCGCACTGACACTGCGCAACAGTGGCCGAGGCGACTTCCGCGTGGGTTGGGCGTATGATCGCCGTGATCCTGCGCGTATCACCTCGCTGTATGACCCCGAAGCAGTGTTTTGGGGAACGTCGGCGAAAACTATCGCTGCAAATCCGGCTGCAGTTGCTGAGTATTTCGAAGGATGCCGGCAAAAACCGAAAAGCGAGAGTTACTCTCGGCGAACAGCATATTCGGGTATATGGTGATGTGGCCATAAACACCGGCTACTATACTTTTGCGAACCCTGCCCGTTTCACATTTGTTTACCGAAATCGTAACGGAAAATGGTTAATCGTTGATCACCACTCATCGCGAGTTCCGGGATCGTAATTCATGTTGGCTCTGAAAGCCTCCTAACCCGTCGCTTCAGACCGGTCGCTAAAAGCGCCGGCTGAGCGCTCACGTTATGTGGTCTATGAACTGGATAAGTAATGCCAGAGGTTTCTAGATTCTTCGGCATTATCATTCGCATGTTCGTCGAGGCAGGAGGACAGCATCATATGCCTCACTTCCACGCGTATTATCAGGACCATGTGGGAATCTATGATATCGGCAAGATCGAGCGTTTGGCTGGTTCCCTTCCGAGACGGCAGGAGCGTCTCGTTCTGGCCTGGGCAGAGCTTCATCAGGAAGAGTTATTGTCGAACTGGCAGACGTTGCAACAGGGTCGTCCGCCCATTAAGATTGAACCGTTAAAGTGAGAGGGTCTACCATATGGGTCATGAGATTTATCGGGTTTCCTCGTTCCAGAAAGTAGCGCCGTTCACCCTGCGGGTGCAGTTTGACGATGGCACGTCTCAAATTATTGATTTCCGTCCTGTCCTGAAGGGGGAACTATACGGTCCTCTGCAAGAGCCCACACTTTTTGATCAGGTTCGTATTGATCCAGAGATTCACACGCTTGTTTGGCCAAATGGTGCAGATTTTGACCCAGCGATTCTACATAACTGGCCCGAATCAGGACCTGCGCTCACGGCTTTAGCAACGAAATGGGGCTCCGCGAAGCACAGCCTGACGGAATCCACCACATAACTAAGCGCTTCAGACCGATCGTTAAGAGCGCCGCCTGAGCGCCACGTTAGGATTGATCGCGACTGCTGCCAACGTGCTTTTCTCTCGCGTTTTATGAGATAATTCCCGCGTGGCGTTTCAATTCCACTTTGAATGGGACCCTTCTAAGGCCCGGCAAAATGCAAGAAAACATCGTGTTACATTTGAACGCGGAGCCACAGTGTTCTTAGATCCAAACGCTTTGTCATTATTCGATGAGCAACATAGTGAAGAGGAGGAAAGGTGGATAACTTTGGGGTTGGATCAGACTGGTGCGTTGTTGGTTATTTCCCATACGTATCGTGAAGAAGCGGAAAACAGTGCGCGAGTACGCCTGATATCAGCGCGAAAAGCAACAAAGAACGAAACGAAGCAATATCAGAGGAAATAAACTATGAGACGAGAATATGATTTTTCGAAAGCCGTCCGAGGGAAGTTTTATCGGAAAGGCGCCGAACTGCGGCTACCGATTTATCTAGAACCTAAACTGCAGAGTAAACTAGAGCGCATTGCCCGTAGGAAAGGCAAGGATGTTGGCGAGATGGTGAATCAATTGCTGAAAAAAGACGTCGAGTTTCTCGAAGAGCTGACGTGAACCGACTTGCAGCCCCTAACCAGCGGCTTGAGAAAGACGTACGGCCCCGCTCGCAAAGCTCGCGGACCGTCGCTTCTCAGCCTTGGCGTTAAACAGCGTGAGTCCCATCGGCGCTGTGGTGCCGTGGTTCGTAGCACGACTTGCAAACCGTATGAAGCTTTTATCCGCCGGCGCGCCGAGGCGCGCCGACGGAATTAAACATTTCGCATGATAATCGATCGTCTTAATTAGAGCCTGGCGCTTTCGCCGGCGTGATGGTGACGCGCATGACGCTGAGACATCTTCGCATAAGCTCTGCCGTATTTCACATCCTTCGCATTGCGCACGACGCCATTCTCGGCGGCGCCGGTGTTGGGCGCTTTCTGCCGCGGTCCTTGGTCGGAGCCGATGCCGGGTTCCTGATCGACTTCCGTGCCGGCATCCCAGAGAACCATTTGCGACGTGATATCTCCGCTGATGCCCCTGCCGTTCTCGAACAGATCGATGCCGGATTCCGCCGGAGCGTAGAACCAGTCATTGGACTGGCCCATCATCGTCGTCAGCGATAGTCGATCGCCCGCGATTGCGGAAAACGTGAATTCGTAAGCTGCCCCTGGAGTGATCGGGCCTGGGCCGGCCGCGCCAATCGGCGTGGTAAAAACCACGATCGATTTTATTCCTTTGACACTCTGAAGCGACTTGGCGAGCATACTTGGGTCGCCGTCCTCGGACTGCGCTTCGAGCCCTTGGCTGCGGTCCTTTTTCCCGGCGCTAAAAATTGGCGCCTTCTCAGTATGCACCACTGCCATGCCGGGCGAGAATGCAAGCGACCACTTTTCGCCGTTCGACGCCGTAAATGCGTCGGGCTTGGTGATGTTCTCGATCCGTACGGTAAATTTTGTTGCCATGCCGTCGTCTGCCGCTGAAACCCCGGCCACACTCAACATCAAGCCCGCAGATATACCTATTAACTTCGTAACCATGATTTTCCTCCTTGTGAGTTTTTGTTTTGCATACTCGCGCTGAATCATTCGAAATGGTGCGTACAGGATTAGATGCCGGCACTGTGGCAAAGGATGCGTCTGGATTGCACGAGATCTGGCGGCGCCAAGGATGCCGGCTAGAATCCAACGCCTTTGGTCCCGAGCTTCAAGCGATAAACGGTTTTGTTCGAGGTGATGAAAAGAGTTGATCCATCCTCGCCCCACGCCAGATTGCCCGTCGGTACGCCTGTCTCTATGCTGCCGAGATGAGTGCCGTCAGGCGCGATGACATGAATACCCCCTGGCCCGGCGGCAAACAGGTTGCCGTCTTTGTCGATCTTGATGCCGTCCGGCACGCCAGGTTTATTGTTCGTCCATGCCGTAGCATTGAACAAAGTTTTTCCATTCGCGATGGTGCCATCCGGTTTCACGTCATAGACCATCCAGATGGCATTACTGGCGTCGGCATTGCTGACATAGAGCTTTTTCTCGTCCGGCGAGAACGCGATGCCGTTCGGCGCTTTGATGTTTTTGGTCAGGAGCGTCAGTTTGCCATCTTTGGAGAATCTGTAGACGCCCTGGAACGGCAGTTCTTTGTGCGGATCGTCGAAGGATTTCGGTAAGCCAAATGGCGGATCGGTAAAATAAAGGTCACCGTTTGACTTGAAGACCAGATCATTCGGGCTGTTGATACGCTTTCCCTCGTAACGATCCACCAGCGTGGTCATGCGGCCGCTTCTCTCGAGGCGGGCGATGCGGCGGTTACCGTGTTGCGCCAGTGCCAACCGTCCCGCGGGATCGAACGCCAGCCCGTTCGAGCCCGGCTCGGCTCCTCCGAATGGAGCTTTGCCGGTATAACCGCTGGGTTTTAGAAACAGACTTTCGCCTCTGTCTTCCTGCCATCTATAGATCGAATTGTTTGGTATGTCCGAGAAGAGCAGGTAGCCTTCTTGGCGGTTCCACACCGGTCCTTCCACCCATTTGTGGCCGCCGGCGATCTTCTCGATCTTCAGATTCGACGGCACGAGCTTGTCGAAACGAGAATCAAGGCGCACGACATCGATGATATGGAGACTGTCTTGTTCACTGTAGAGATGCCCGGAGGATGCTGCGATCGAAAGAACAATCGTTAAAACTCCAAGGAAAAATCGAAGATTCCGCATCGCTATCCTCCGTAGAATGATTTTGAACTCTCACCCGAAAGCGCCGGAACTAGTTTCCTCCTGAGCAGGAACAATCCGCTCTACGAAGCGGGCCTGAAATCTTGAGCAGTTTTAGCCGCCCCGTTAATTTTCCGGGAAGCATGTACAGAGGAAGAAGCAAGAGATAGATCGCCAGGCTAATCCCCACGCTCCAAAAACAGATGAACACGGTCAGCGTTGTCGCCACCGGGACTATCAACATGCGGGATCGTACCGAATTGCGGTATTCGGCACTGACAAAAGCAGCCAGCATCTCCGGTTGCGAGCTTGCATAGCGCCATTGAAAGAACAACATCCAACCGATAATCGCGAGGTTGGTTCCGAAGAAGAGCGGCGCGATGAAAGCTTCTGAAAAGGCATTCAGCACGCTGGTCGAGAACGGGAGCATGGAAACGAACATGAAAAAGAAGATGTTGAGCCAGAGAAGCGTCCGGTCGGCGCGCCGGATGGCATGGTACATGATATGATGACCGACCCAGAAGAATCCCAGGCTGACAAAGGTGACGATGTAGCTTGCGAACTTGGGCAACAAAGCAACCAGCGCCGGCGCAACCTCGACATTGGGCGCGTTGGACGGCAGATTTGGGACGTGAAACTCGAGGATAAGAAGGGTCATGACGATGGCAAATATGCCATCGCTGAGCGCCTCAATTCGGTTTTTACCGATTTCAAAGCTCGTCGTATCGAAGCTCATGGAATCTCACCCTCCCTCATTCTGCCCTAAGCGAAGCCGCGGCGCCGCATCCGGGACAGCAGTGTATTTCTTCGATGACGCCGCCGAGCTGGGAATTTACCTGCCGCAGATCTTCCGGCTTCACCGGATCGATTAACTTATCCGCGTGATGATTCATCTCGCTGCCACAATTCGAACAAATCATCACACTCTTTTGTTTCGCCATGTCGTCCTCCCGTCAGCTATCCAGAGCAATATTGTCGCGCCCGTAGCGCAAGGTTTTCGCCATCCAAACCAATTCGTTCAAAAACTTGTCGGCGCGCGCAACAAAGGCTTCGTCGAGCAGCTTGCCGGATTCGTCGAAGACCTTGCTTACGTTGCCGAAATTGACGTCCCAGAAAATATTCACCAGGCCCAGCTCACGAATCACCGGCAGAAAGTCTTGGATTGCCCGTACGCCGCCAAAAGGACCGGCCGACACGCCGACGATCCCGGCAGCCTTGTGGATGTATTCTTTCAGGCAGCTGTCCAGAACATGCTTGAGCAAGTCCGGGAAAGCTGTGATTGTATTCCGGAGTCACGATCACCAGCGCATCAGCCATCGTCATCTTTTCTGAAAACGCCGGATCTTTGATGTCCTCCCCGGCATCATCGATGGGCATTGGAAGCTTGGAAATATCGATCAGTTCGGTTCTGACCCCGTTGCGCTTTTCGATCTGCCCCGCCATGAAGCGGGCGGCGTGCTCACTCATGCGGCCCTTGCGCGTGGTTCCCAATATGACGGGGATGTTTAAGGGTGTGCTCTCTCTCATAAATTGTCCCTTTTCTCCTAATTGTATTTTCTGCCGTCTTCGGACTCGCAACGAGTCGCATTTGATCCGGTGCATATTCTGCTCTGAGCCCAGTGAATTTAAGGTCGCGATTGCCATTCTTCCCGTTTCTTTGGGCGTTTCTATTTCTTTCACCTAACGCTGCGCGGCGAGTTTGTTCATTACATCCGCCGGACGGATGCCGGGAATATTGAGCGGCATCCGGTAAAGCGTGCTCTGTGCCGTCAAGTACAGGGTTTTTCCGTCTTCCCCACCCCACGCAAGGTTGTGCGGATGCTTCGGTGCCTTAATTGTCCCGAGGTGTTTGCCCGCCGGCGAAAGAATCCACAACCCGCCGGGCCCGGAGACGTAGAGGTTCCCTTGCTGATCGACCTTGATGCCGTCGATCGCGTCTTGTCCCGGCGAGCTGGTCATGTCGAAGAAGACTTTTCCATTGGACAGCGTTGCGTCGGGATTGACTTCGTAACGCATTACGATCTTTTTTTCCGGATCCCAGTTGCCGACATAGAGATACTTTTCATCCGGTGAAAAGGCGATTCCATTGGGCCCTTTCAGATCGCTTGTCACCAGCTTGAGTTGGCCTTTATAGAGGGCGAACACGCCGCTGTAGGGAAGTTCCTTGGCCGCGTCGTCGTAAAATTTCGGCAAGCCGAAAGGCGGATCGCTAAAGAAGAGCGTTCCGTCCGAGCGATAGACGAGATCATTGGGACTGTTGAGTCGCTTGCCTTCGAAGCGATCGGCGAGGACCGTTAGCTTTCCATCTTTTTCCACCCGCACGATCCGCCTGTTACCATGCTCATTGATCGTCAGTCTCCCATCCGGGTCGAGCGTCAGCCCATTGGAGCCCGGTTGGAAATATTCAGTGATGTCTTTGCCGGAGTAACCGCTGTTCTCTTTGAACACCGAGAGCGTTCCGTCGGCCGCATACTTGTAGATTTTATTAGCGTTCGGATCGCTGAAGAGAAAATCGCCGTTTTGCAACCAAACGGGTCCTTCGGTGAATTGAAAGCCTTCGGCGAGCTTAAAAATTTTGGGGTTGGGTGGAACGATAGCGTCGATTGCCGGATCGAGCCGGCGTTATTTCCACGTTGACCTCTTGTGGCATCACCGCAACAGGCCCGCCCGGAATTTTGTGAAATTCGAGCTTCGCATAGCGCACATAGATATAGTTGGTCGGTGAATTGGAGATTGGACCGTTGATGCCGAAGATCGCGAGCTGGATCTTTTGGCCGGCCTTCACGTCACGGCCGACGATCAACCGGTTCTCTGCGTTCCAGCCTTTGACGACTGACCCGCCGCTCTGACCGGCAGCGCGCGGCAACTCTCCATCCACCCAGACTTCGGCATAGTCGTCGACGGACGTGGCGAAGACCAGTGTCGAGCCGGCTGGATCGAAACTGCCGATTCGCTGCGGGACGGTGATCTTGATCCTGTACCAGTTGAAGCCGAGTCTGCCAGCGGATCGGCGTTGATCCAAAGTCGTGGAATCTATGACTTCCCAGTTGGAGTCGTCGAAGTCGGCCCCGCCCGCATGCGGCGTGAAGTCGTAGGCTTTATTTGGCGTCCCGCTCGGTTGTCCGTCAGGTCCCGCGGATCTGAAATCGACTTCGACAATCTCTGTGTCGCTGTAGCGCCATTGGGCTTTCACCGTTTCCACGCCTTGTCGAGTGGCAAGGTCGATCGTCGCTTCCGGCTTCCGTCCGACGAGCGATTCGTCCGGCGCCGCTCCGGCGGCAAATTTGGTGGGCAGAGCTAAAAGGGCGGCGATACTGGTTATCAGAAAGATCCTTGTCATGTTTGTATCCTCAATTAGTCAGCTGCTCTGACCTTGACGACGTAATAATCGATCGGGTCTTTGACTTCCTTGAACCAGTGCGGTGTGCCGTTTGGGATGACGACGATGTCGCCCTTGGTAATCATACGAGTTTCTCCCTCTTTAGATTCCCGGCCGCGAATCTCTTCAGGTTCGATATTTTTCGGATCAACGAGAGTTCCGCCGGTTACCAAAGTCGCCGAGCCTTGGAGCATGTAGATAATATCCGTATCGCGCGTGTGAACTTCCACGATTCCCGGTTCATTGCGGTGGCTGGCGTCAACTTTGTAATTCTTTCCCCTGACCAGCGGCATTCCTTTAACAAATGCCTGGCTTACTTGCTTCGCCGGCAGGTGGGTTATCGATACGGCGGCGGCTCTATTAGACGCTTCGAAGCTGGCGGCGCCAGCGTTGGCTATGTCTTCGTCCTCCTGCGGCGTGTTGCCGCTGACGCCAATCGCGCCAACGACCTTGCCATCAAACACGAGGGGAAGGCCTCCTTGCAGCGGGGTGGCCCCGGGAAGAACGAGCGACGCTGTGCGACCCTGCGTGATCTGATCTTCAAAGTCCTTACTGGGCCGGCGGAAGATGGCCGCGGTGCGCGCTTTGCCGATGCCTACATCGACACTTGCGACTTGAGTGTCATTGAGCCGCTTGAGGACGATCGGATACCCGCCGTCGTCCACCACGACAATGACGACGGTGGCATTTCTCTTTTTTGCTTCCGCCTCGGCGGCGGCGGCGACTTTCTCGGCTGCCTCTAGAGTTAGAACTTTTTTCTCTTGCAGTTGAGCCTGAGCTCCGGTTGCCGGCAGGAAAAAAAACGACAGTGCAATAAGAATCTTGAAGAATTTCATGACGTCTCCTGAATTGGCGGTCTATTGCATTTTCGCCGAGCTCGTCGCCAAAGCGTCGGCTCCAGCGATGGCGAGTTCCTCGTCTTGCTGGGCGCTGGCCGCGCCGCTAACACCTACCGCGCCGATGATTTGTCCATCGACGCTGATCGGAATGCCGCCCTGCAGCGGCGTGAAATCACTAAGACTAGTCATCGCGGTGCGCCCTTTGTTGATCACATCTTCGAAGAACTTCGTCGGCCGCTTGAACAGGACTGCAGTTCGCGCCTTGCCGATCGAGATGTTGGCGCCGGCGGCAAAAGTATTGTCGAGCCGCTCGACGGCGATGAGGTTGCCTCCTTCGTCGACCACGGCGATGGCGCCGCCCGGCGCGTTCTTGCTCTTAGCCGCGGCGACCGCGGCCGCAATCACTTTTTTCGCGCCGTCCAGAGTCAGCCCTTTTTTCTCAATGGTCTGCTCCGCTCCGGCCGAAGAGAGTGCCAGTAGCGTCACTGTTACGAGGGCAGCCGTAATGAGCTTCATCGATTTCCCTCCGGTTATCTGGATCTTTTTACGTGCTGCTTAGATGCGCTTCGCGCGAGAAAAGGTGCATCCGAGCGGCGCTGCGGTTAAATCACAACTGAACTTTCACGCCGTCTTTCCGGGCAGGCGAGCGTTCGTCCCGGCTAATCTTGAATGCCCGGCGTGAACGAAAACGATGCCGCGCCGCGGCGCTATCAAGCGCTATGCTTTAGAGGCGGGTTTGCCGCAAAATATACAGCGCTTCGGATTTTCGTGGTGCAGTTTGGCGCAACCGACACGGGGACTCCGGCTTCGTAGGTGGACCTCGGCGGCGGCCAGCATACCGATCAAAGGAGCAGTGAAGTAAAGCCATAGCGACGTCCAATACTGCGCCGGCACTGCGGAAGCGAAGGTACGCGCGGGGTTCATGCTCATTCCCGAGATCGGCGCTTCGAGGGTTATGTAGGCGGCGACCAACGCTCCCGCGCACAAGCCGGTGAGTTTATGCAGTCGGGTATTGTTTGAAACACGGAGAATTACGCTCATCAGGATGAAAGTAATCGCTACTTCGGCGACGAATGCGGCGGCGATGCCGGCGCTCCCCGGCATTGTCACAACGTAATTCACCGAGGGATGGGAGACCCATGCAGCCAGAACGGCCGAAGCCAGAAGAGCCCCGGTTATGCCGCCTCCGAACTGCGCGACGATGTAGAAGATCGCATCCCATTTGGCGACCTTGCCGAGTCGAAAAAACGTCAGGGTAGTCGACGGGTTGATATGGGCGCCGGATTGTTTGCCCCACGGTGAATATATGATGAGGATAGCAGTCAATCCCATCGCGATGCCCATCAAGAATCGCCGCAGCAGTGAGGAGGGAATAGCCTGATGAACGGCCGACCCAGGATATTCCAAAATCGCGCCGAAGGTGAAGGCCGAGATCATAAACAGGCCGAGGCAAGCAGCCTCCATCAGATATTCGGGCCAATGGCGTTTCAAGGCGTCCGTCATGTGCTCTCAGTAGACTTCAAGGTCACAGCGTTCCAGGTCGGGATCATCCGAAACGGTGCATATCGAACTCACTCTGCTCTTCGAAGTTCCCGCTACATGCTTCTAACAACCATCCGTCGGATCAATTGAGTCGGATGACATTCTTGATCCCTCCGGAGCGGCCGAGAAGAAGATCGCCGTAAGCCTCCATTGGGAAGCGCCCGGTGATCAGCGACTGCACCGCCTCGGGCCAACGCTTGGTGAAAGTGCCGAGATCGCGGATCGAGTTTTCGAAGGAGTCGCGCCCGGCATTGACCGTGCCGAAGACGACCTGGTTTTTCAGAACCAGATTGCGCATGATGAGGTCGGTATCGACTTGAATGGGGCGTTTTCTGCCGGGCACCCCTGTAAAAATAAAGATGCCGTTGGTGCCGAGGTACTTCATCGTTTCGAAGGCCAGGCTCGAAGCTCCCGTCGCTTCGTAGATTAAATCTACGTTGCCGATCTGTTCGGGAAACATTTCGGGAGCGATGTTGTCAGACGAAATATAGTGCGCGCCGATCGATTCGAGTAGTTGAGACTTCGGATTCGGAGCGGGCTCTCGCGAATAAACATACGTTTCAAAATCGTAGTTGATCAAGGCCATAGCCCCAAGCAATCCCACCGGTCCCGCGCCCAGGACAACAGCCCGGTGGCAATGAGCCGCTGCTTTTGCCGTTGTGACCGGGCAGCCCCAAGGCAGGCGCTGTTGCATTTGCCATACTTGAGTCAGCCCCTTTTCAGCAATCGTCAGCGGCTCTACCAAAACGGCAACGTCACGCATTTCCCTCGGAACGGGATTCATGTACTTTTCGTCGTCAACAACGAACTGCGCCATGAACCCGTGCCTTTCTTTAATACCCCGTTCTTGAAATTCTCCGGTGAAGCAAAAATCCTGACGATCGGCGCGGCAGGCCGCGCAATGGTCGTGCGGGCACGGCCGGCGGACCATTGGGACGACGAGGTCTCCTGCTTTGACGCGGGTGACTTTCGGACCTGTTTCTATCACCTCGCCGATAGATTCGTGGCCGATCACCAGCTGCTCGGAACCGGCAGGCGGGGTCCCGTATTCGAAGGCGCAGATTTCTCTGTCCGTGCCACAGACTCCGGCCTCCAGCATGCGCAGCTTGACATCCGTGGGGGAAAAAATCTGCGGTTCGGCTTGATTGATAATTTCGACGGTTCTTTTTCTCGGCGTAACGGCTATAGCTTTCATGCACGAGCTCCTTGAAAACGGTGAATGGTCGATGTTAGCGAACCGGAAGGGTCAGCCCGGATTCCGCAGTTAAAAATTGAGCGAGGGGCAAGCCTGGAGAAGCGAAGACACCGGAGTGTTCCGTTTCAAAGTCCTTTTTGATGCTTGGCTCGCCGCCTCTATTTGCGTGACGTCGTTACGCACGGCACCGACAGTTGTCGCCTCTCAAAGGTAGAAACGCATTGTCTGCGCTGCGGAAGGTTTGCTCCTCGCTCATGACTTCTCCTTCAACTGCGCAATCCGGGTTCAGTAGAATCCTGTGCACATTTGGATGAGGGTCGATGGAAAAAGGATGCACAGATTATTTAGTTCCGGCGCTGCCGGCTGTTCGCGGCGCGCCGCGCCGGTTTGCGCTGGCGCGCTTTGGCAGATTCAAGCTCGAGGAAGCTGCGGGTGATTTCGATAGTCTTCTTGTAGGTCCGCAAAAACGCCTTGCAATCGGGGCACTCTTCGAGATGATTTTCGAACGACGCGAGGTCTGCGGGGCCGAGATTCGACGCGAGATAGTCGGCGATCAGGGCGGTTTCTTTTTCGCAGGTCAGCGGCCGAAATCGGCTTTCGCCCGTCTTGTTGTTGTTTGACGAGCCGACACGTTTTCTGCTCGGAGAGGAGCGATGGCGTTTCATCCTCCTATTTATCTCGACAGCGGCAATAATTTGCAAATCCTCCAATCGATTGTGACCGGCCGGCAATCGGCAGCTCACCGGCGCGCACGGATGCGTGATTTCAAGGTTCTCCCTCCGGCGACCAGGCGCACGGGCGTCAGCGAGTGAGCGAACCGTACAGTATGAGAATTGAAGACTCTTTTAACCGCCGCGACGACCATGCCGTCGTCGTTGGTGAGTTGGCTGAGTTCCTGGATCAGGTCCATAAAAGTAGTCTGAATGGGACTCTTTTTCGGCGGAAACTGTATGTACGGGGTTCGGGTTTTTTCCATGATCATGCCTCCGATGTAATCTCAGGCTTGGGTTTTAGATGCTCGTTTGTCGATAAAGGTTGCAAAGGTTTCAAATTTCAGCAGTCTCCATTATTCGGCCGAGTGGCCGAGATATGTGGCTAATCGGCCGCGCAAAAAAAGCCGGGCGCGATGAAGCCGGGTCTTCACCGCAGACACAGTCAGATGCGAGATAGTCGCGATCTCTTTGTCCGACATGCCTTCCAAATCGCTGAGAACGACGACGCTACGGTCGAGGGGTTTCAATCCCTCCAAAGCAGCTTCAACGACCCGCTGTATTTCTCGTTCGAGATAACTCCGATCGAGAGTATCGGACCAGTCGACCACGGGACGGATCCGATGGTGACCATCCTCGGTAAACTTGGGCAGGTATTCTTCGTACTCGATCTCTCTTTTATGATTTTTGCGGCGCCGGATTCTTCCCAAAGCCTGGTTTACGGTCAAGCGATAAAGCCAGGTTGAAAACCGGGAGTTCCCCTGGAAAGTCTTGGCCTTGCGAAAGACGGTCCAGAAGACGTCTTGGATGACTTCCTCGGTATCCGCGCTGTCGCCGAGAATTCGTTGCGCTACGTTGTAGAGCTTTGGTGAATAGAGATCGACGATGGTCTCAAGCGCCTCGTGATCACCGGCTTTGAGCCGCTCGATCAGCGACGGATCGTCTTTATCGGAGGTCTGTTTCCGTCTGGATGCGTTGGATCTGCTCGACGATTCGAGCCTACCGGTCGCCGACCCTGTCTTTCTCGCGGCGCGGGTGTCACCCAACGCCATCATAGAACCGCAAGAAGCCATAGAGTTTCTTCTATCGATCTCGGTTCCGACAAATGAACCTTGCATGAGTTGATCTCCTATGTTGCTACGGTTTTTAAGAGCATTTCGACAAACGGGGAGCAATTAATGATGCTCAGCCGACTGCTGCGTAATTCCATCAATCTTTTTGCAACTTCTTCGTTCATGAAAAGCACGCCGGTCATGTCCAAGTGGATTATCTTCCCGCCACTCTCCCGATATTCGGAGCAGAGTGCTTCTAGCTCGCCGCACGCCGTCGCCGTAAGGGTGCCGTCCAAACGTAAACTGATCGTTTCCTCATCCGGAGAGCTTTGAGTGATTCGCAGCATAGAGCTTGTGACTCCTAAAACTATTGCGATCCTAGAGCACAGGTGATGCCATCAATGTAAGCGGTTGATTCTGTTGAGAAGCGTTCTAGAAACGGATCTTACGGCGAGCCGACCTATCGCGACATTTCGCAATGCTTGCGAAATGTCGCGGCCCGTCGTAATACGCAGAACAAGAGTCATGCAAAAGACTACAGTTAGGGATGATCCACTATGATCGTTGGTACGATTGAGCCGACCAGGGGCGATGCCGAATTGCGCGACAGCGAAGATCCGTTCCGGCTGCTGTTTGAGAACAGCAACGATGCGGTTTTACTTTCTGGCGCCGAGGGAATCATCGAAGCCGCCAATCCCGCGGCATGCCGGCTGTTCGGCTGGCCCAAGGAGGCGATTCGCCAAATCGGCCTGACCGCGCTGGTGGATCCCACTGATAGCCGGTTGTCGGTGCTGCTAACAGAGCAGGAGCAAAAAGGCCGCTTCAAAGGCGAGCTCAACTTCAAGCGCAAAGATGGCTCGGTTTTTCTTGGCGAAGTTTGCAGTGGTTTTTATAAGGACAATGTCGGCATCGGAAAAGCCACTTTCATAATTCGCGACATCAGCGAGCGCCGGCCTATAGAAGAAACTCTCCGGCACATCACCGAGGGAACGGCCGGCAGCACGGGGGATGAATTCTTTCGTTCGTTGGTCAAACACGTGTCTCAAGCGCTTCAGGTCCGCTACTGTTTTGTCGCCGAATGTGCAGATGAGACCGACAAACGAGTTCGTATGTTGGCCTTTTGGGCAGGGCAAGGCTTTGGTGAAAACATGGATTTTCCACTCGCGGGCACGCCTTGCGAACGCGTCATCCAAGGAAATATCTGTTCCTACCCGGAGCGATTACAAGTTCTCTTTCCGGCGGATCCAGGACTCATCACACTGGGGGCGCAGAGTTATGCGGGCGTTCCACTCATGAATTCAGCCGGAAGTATCTTAGGGCATCTGGTCGTGATCGACACCCAACCCAGAGTTTTCAGCGAACAGGCGCTATCGATCCTGCAAGTATTCGCCACCCGGGCTGCAGTCGAGCTGGAGCGAAAACGTGCCGACGAGGCGTTGAAAAAGAGCGAAGAGCATCTCCGCACGCTACTAGGCATCAACAATGCTATTGTCACTAAATTAACGCGAGACGAGCTTTTCTGCGCCATCGCAGAGGTCCTCGGCCGGGCGATTCCGTTCGATCGACTCTCACTTTCACTCTACGACCCGGCGGCCGCTGTCCTGCGACTGGTCACTTACGCCGGTCCATACCGGCGCGACGATTACACCCCCATCGGTCGGGTGCTTGAGTTGCACGATAGCCCCGCCGGGATGGCATTCGTAAGTCAAAAACCCATTCTGCGCAGTGACCTTGAAGCCCGGCGGCGGACTTCCTCGGAGGAACGCGCGTATGGGCACGGGTTTCGCTCCGTCTGTGCTCTGCCGCTTATTGTTCGCGGCAAGAGTATCGGCGCTATCACTGTAGGAAGTCTGACAAAGAACCGTTACAGCGCAGGGGACGCTCAGTTTCTCATGGAGGTTGCCAACCAAATCGCTATCGCCGTCGACAATATGAAATCCTATGAAGAGATCGACGCGCTGAAAGCGCGATTTCACTCCGAAACCGTTTACCTCCAGGAGGAAATCAAAACCGAACATAACTTTGAAGAGATCATCGGACAGAGCGCGCCCATGCGTCAGTTGCTGCGCACTATCGAACAGGTAGCGCCCACCGAAGCAACCGTATTGATTCAAGGTGAGACGGGCACCGGCAAAGAACTCCTCGCCCGAGCGGTTCATAATCGAAGCCTGCGCAAAGATCGGCCGCTGGTCAAAGTCAACTGCGGATCCATACCGTCCGGCTTGGTCGAGAGCGAGCTCTTTGGCCATGAGAAAGGCGCATTCACGGGAGCAACACAGCGCCGCATCGGCAGATTCGAACTGGCCAATGGCGGAACCATCTTTCTTGATGAGGTCACGGAATTACCCTTCGATACCCAAGTGAAATTGCTTCGCGTGCTGCAGGAAGGGGAATTTGAACGAGTGGGTAGCAGCGAAACAATCAAGGTCGATGTGCGAGTGATCGCTGCCACCAATCGTGAGCTCAAGGAGGTTGTGGCCAACGGCACGTTCCGATCTGATCTTTTTTATCGGCTCAATGTATTGCCTCTTGAGGCTCCGCCGCTAAGGGAGCGCAAGGGAGACGTGCTGCTCCTGGTCCACTTTTTTCTGGGAAAATATGCCAAGAAGCTCGGCAAAGAAGTTCGCAGTGTTTCACAAAAGTCGATGGAGAGCCTGACGAACTACAACTGGCCGGGAAATGTCCGGGAACTGCAAAACGTCGTCGAGCGGGCGGTGGTTCTCGCCAGTGGTTCGATCGTGGATATCGATGATTCCGTGCTTCAGTCTCATAGTACCGTCCAACAGTCGATTGACACGCTTGAAAACATCGAGCGCCATCACATCGTCCGGGCTTTGAACGAGACGGGTTGGGTGATCCATGGCAAGAAGGGCGCGGCCGAGATCCTCGGAATAAATCCCAGCACGTTGCGGTCGCGGATGGACAAACTCGGAATTAGACGTCCCTAACATTCTATCAGGCAAACCTTCACGATGAGTAACAGAAATTCCCAAGCTGGACATAGCGAGGCGACGTGATCGTTGAGGTTTTTCCACGAGAACGCTTGGTTGCTGCTCAAGTGGTCGCGGTAAATAACTGCAGTAGCAAACAGTATTGATCGGCTGTCCGTGAATTGTCCGTGAAGTTGTAAGTTGGCCCACTTGGACCAGCAAAGGAGCTGAGGGGATTTTCTACAATGTCTCTCGGCAAGATTCGATCCAATAGACGAAGTCTTTTCATGATTCGTGCGTAGCTATCCCGATGTGCCAGGTGCGATTGGGCCAGTCTTATCTAAGAGCAGAGTCGCTCCGGCGCGCACAGTGGTGATCCAGCCGCGAGTGCTGCTTGTTGACGAGCCTCTCAACAATCTTGACGCGAAAATTCGCATAGAAAACGCCCCAGGAGCTGCTCAAGCTGCAACGGGCCTCGGTCGGGTGGGAAAGGCGGAGAAAAGAGGTTATGTATTCTGATGCGCCTGGCTTGATGCCGCTCATGGGCCGGGGACAAATTCCAAAGTTTAGGCTGGGACCTTATGAAAAGGCGAAAATACCTCTTGATAGTGCCGCTCACTGTAGTGTTCATCTCAGGCATATCGGCGCTGATTTACACCCAAAGATTCGCCCAAGAGGCGGCACTTCTCAAGATAAATCAACAGTACGAAAAAAAGACGGTAATAAAGAAATCGACTATTCCCGGTGCCGGCAACGGGTTATATGCGGCGGTGAAAATCAACAAGGACGAAATTATCGGTGAATTGGGTGGCCGCCTGGTTTCTGATGACGATGAGTCCCATGGCAATCACTATATCGCATCGATCCCTGAATGCGCCTGGGAGAAAACCCACCCTTACAAGTACATCGACTCTAAAGAGCATGGCGGTCATGTCAGCCGCATCAATTTCGCCCCAAGCGAGATCAACGGAATAGCAACGCATCTGCAAAACGCTACGATCAAACAAATCTGCGAATATCCGTATTTTATCTATATTGCCGTGAGAGATATCGAACCCGGAGAGGAAATCTGGTCGAGTTACGGTCCGGACTATGAATACAACCACTTCATGAACATTCCTGAGGTGCGAGATTTTTTCTGCGGGCTGGTAAAACTTGACTGCCGCGATCGATTTACCTTCTCTCATTAGATCGGCACGACGAGCTGCGTGCCAAGCGTCGTCGCCGCAATTGGCACCATTGCTAACGCGAGTTCCTACGCGCGACATAAGCTTCTCAGCCGCGAATATGTCCGATCAGTGGCGGATCTTGACGCGGTTGTGATATCGGTCAGACGAGACTTTTGTTCTAAGCTGCGCGAAATCGGGGGCAACTAGTCGATGAAGATCGAAACCATTGAAACCACCGTGCTCGAGATGCCGTACAGCAAGCCGTTGATTACGGCGACCAACCATTTCACCGTCGCTCGCGGGCTGCTCGTCAAAGTCGTTACCGATGGAGGCGCCCAGGGCTATGGCTATTCGGATCTTTTCCCGCGCACCGGTGAGACACCGGAGACCGCGCGCCACGTCATCGACGCGGTCCTCAAGCCGAAAATCAATGGGCGTGAATTAGAAGATTTGGCTCGCATACGGGCGGACGTGGATCACACGCTGACCGGCAACCCCAGAGCCAAAGCCGCATTAGAATGCGCTTTGTACGATGCGCTGGCGCGCAGCGTCCAAATTCCCTTGAATCTGCTGTTCGGCGGGCGTTATCGAAATGAAATCAGAGTGATCAAAATGATCAGCGTCGGCCAGCCCGAGATGATGGCCAGTGAAGCCAAACAACTGGCCGATGAAGGACTCGCGCTAAAGCTCAAGATGAGCGGCAAGATAAGCCTGGACCTCTCCCGGGTCGCCAAAGTGCGCCAGGCCGTCGGCGATGATGTATTCATCAAGGTCGATGCCAACGAAGCATACGACGCCAAGACTGCGATCCGTCTTGCCAAGGGCTTGGCCGATCATGGCGTGGAAATCTTTGAGCAACCCGTGCCGCGCGATCAACTCGGCGCGCTGTGGGAAGTTAAAAAGCATGCGCCGGTAAAAATCGAGGCGGATCAGTCGGTGCGCACACTAGCCGATGCCGCCTACTTGATCAAAGAGCGCATGGTGGATTCGATCAACACCGGTATCCAAAAGATCGGCGGCATCCAGGAAGTAAGGAAAATTGCCGAGTTGTGCGAACAGGCCGGCATAAGCTGCGCGCTCTCCAATACCGCCGGTAGCATGGTGGGCGATGCGGCGGCGGTGCATCTAGCCGCGAGCACGCCGGGGATCTCGCCGCTGTGCGAGCTCGGAGAATTTGAGGTTGTTTCCGGAGACCCATTCTTTGGCCTCGCGGTCCAAAAAGGCGCCATAGAGGTGCCTAAAGGCGAGGGCTTGGGTGTCAGTCTCAGAGGATTGTAACCACGGTGATGGAGTAATGGAGTGGTGGAGTAAAGGGTTTGGGAGTCGCGATACTCCAATCCTCCAACTCCAGCTTTTTTGTTCCGGGGGATGTTCATGAGCCAATCCGAATTTGCCGCGGCTGTCGACAAGATCGTCGGCGACTATAATGATCGCTTGAAGTGGGTGTCATTTTCCAAAGATCATCTAACCCGTGAGGCGGCTCAAGTATTGATCGAGCAATGGTCAAATTTCACGCGGCATAGCCGGCAGTGCTGGGCGCATGTCGTTGGCAACTGTCCGATTATCGAGGTGCGTAAATTCATCGTCACAGAAAACCTTTATGAGGAGGAGGCCCAGGAGGGCCACTCGCATTTCGAAATTCTCGTGCGCATGGGAATGGCCGTGGGGCTGACGCGGCACGATATTGAATTCGCCAAGCCCTTGCCGACCACGGTAGTGGCGATGAATGCGTGGGAAGCGATGACCAAAAATCGTTCCTGGTACGAGGGCCTTGCGGCCAAGTCCGTGCTCGAGCGAACTAACAATCCGAACTGCGGCAACTTTTCCCATCATCAGGCCGATTACTGGACCCGCCAGCTAAACCTGTCCAAAGCGGACACGGAGTTTTGGTGGATGCACGATTCGGTGGATCAGATTCACGGCGACGGCTCGTTGAAACTGTTGGAAAAATACTTGACACGGGATGACCAGAAGCAGGCGGCGCTGCGCGCGGCTGAAGAATCGATGATGGCCTGGACGGTCTACTTCGACGGCTTCTACTATGAAGGGCTCAAGAGGTCGGCGGCGCGCCGATGACGGAACGGGTTCAAATCGTTCAAAGCGATCAAACCGTTCAAATCGGCTATGAGTTAACCCAAAAGACTTTCCGAAAAACAGTTTGAACGTATTGAACAGCTTGAACGACTTGAACGGGAGCGAAGCGATAATTTTTCGGGAGTGAGCTATGGCAAAAGCCGAAACCAACAAAACCCTTCAGCAATTCGACGAGGAACTCAGGCGCCAGCACATCAGCGGTCAGTGGCTTTACGAAGGGCTTTTGACCGCGTGCATCGGCGGGCCCAAGCCGCGCGGCGAGGCCTTCATCTGGCCGTGGAAAACGGTGCATGAGAAATTACTCGAGGCCTGCGACGTCTTGGAGGAGAGCTTCACGGCCCGGCGCAGTCTGTTATTCAACAACCCCGCTCTACCAACAGGCGGCACGACGCATACCTTGCTCATGGGTATTCAGATGATCAAGCCCGGCGAGATCGCATGGGCACACCGCCATACGTTGGCGGCGATCCGCTTCGTCGTCAAAGGCGATGGCAAGGTCTTTACTGTCGTCGATGGCGAGAAGTGTCCCATGGAGCCAAACGATTTGATTCTGACGCCGCAGTGGACTTGGCATGATCACCAGAATCCCACCGGGGAAAGCGCCATATGGGTCGACGTGCTCGACGTGCCCTTTCTGCTTGGCCTCAATCAACCCTTTTACGAACCCTACCCGGGCAACAAAGTACAAGCCGTTCGCGAAAAATCGAGCGATCATCTGCAGCATCGCACGGGGTGGGTAAGGCCGTCCTGGGAAAATACCAAGCAACGAAACATCCCGTTGCGCTACCGCTGGAAAGACATCGAGCCGCAGCTGCGCGTATTGGCGGATAGCCCTGGAAGTCTCTACGATGGCGTGGCATTGGAATATGTCAATCCGATGACCGGCGGTCCGACCCTGGCGACGCTCAGTTGCTGGATTCAATTACTGCGACCTGGCGAGCGCACAAAAAAACATCGTCATACTTCCAGCGCGGTTTATTTCGTAGTCGGCGGCAATGGCACGACGATTGTCAATGAAAAGGCGATGGACTGGACGAAGCACGATTCCTTTGCGGTGCCCAACTGGGCATGGCATGAGCATGCGAACCGTTCGAAGTCGGAAGAGGCGATTCTGTTTTCTGTTAACGACACGCCGATTGTCCGCGCCTTTCATTTGTACCGTGAAGAACCGGAAGATTCCTTGCACACATTGGCACCGCCGCAGGTCCCGGCGATAGAAAGATGACAGCCGTTCAAATTGCTCCAGACGTTCCAAACAGTTTGAACGGAGCGAAGCGGTTGAGCGGCTTGAACCATTTGAACTTTTAAAGTGGAAGAAGAATACCCATGGCAGATTTAAGAACATGGCTTGACGAAGTCGACAAGCTGGACCAACTGATGACCGTGAACGATGCCCACTGGGATCTTGAGCTGTCGACTTTGACGGAAATAATCAACGAGCGATCCAAGATTCGTCCGGCCATTGTATTTAATAGGATCGAAGGATATCCCGACGGCTACCGCGTCGCCGTCAACCTGCTCTCGTCGCTTCAACGTCTCGCTCTTACCATGGGCATGGATCCGGGCATCAGCGAGTTCGATTTCGTTCAGCAATGGCGCCGCCAGGTCAAATCGATCGAACCGATTGAGCCGCGCAAACTTAAGCATGCGCCGCTGTTTGAAAATGTTCAAAAAGCCGGCGACATCGATCTTCTCAAGTTTCCGGTGCCGCGCTGGCATGAGCTTGACGGCGGGCGTTACGTCGGCACGGACGATCTTGTCGTTACACGGGATCCTGAAGAGAACTGGGTCAATGTCGGCACCTACCGGATTATGATCCACGGACGCGATCATCTGGGTCTGCACATGTCGCCGGGAAAACATGGGCGCGTCCATCGCGACAAATACCACCAAGCGGGCAAGCCCTTGCCGATTGCGGTTTCCTTCGGTCATCATCCGATCAACTTTTTGGTTGCCTCAACCGACGTGCCGAACCGGATCAACGAATACGCTTACGCCGGAGGCATTACCGGCAAAGCGCTCGACATCGTCGAAGGACCTTTGACCGGACTGCCGCTGCCGGCGGACGCCGAAATCGCAATCGAAGGCGAAGTGCTGCCGAACGATTTCATGCCGGAAGGCCCATTCGGCGAATGGACCGGTTACTACGCGAGCAATCAACCGGCGGTGCCGGTGATCCGTGTCAAAGCGGTCTACCACCGCAATGATCCGATTCTTTGCGGCTTCCCATTGTTGAAGCCTTCCAGCGGCGACAATCTGCACTTTTCGCTGATGCGCTCGGCGCTCATCTGGAATGCGCTGGACGAAGCCGGAGTTCCGGACGTGCAAGCGGTATGGGCGCACCCGTCGGGCGGCCGCTTCATGACCGTGTTGTCGATCCGCCAGCGGTATCCCGGCCACGCGAAACAAGCTGCGATGATCGCCAGCCAGTGCCGCTCCGGCGCGTATCTCGGCCGCTACGTCATTGTCGTTGACGACGACATCGATATCACCAATTCGGAAGAAGTCATCTGGGCGATCAGCTCGCGCTCGGATCCGGCTCAGTCGATCGATATTTTGCGGCGCTGCTGGAGCGGACCATTGGACCCGCGAATTCCCGCCGAAGAGAAGGGTTTCAGCTCGCGCGCCATCATCGATGCGACCCGCCCCTATGAATGGCGCGAGACATTTCCCAAGGTGAGCGGCGCCAGCCGAGAGTTGAAAAGTGAGATAGGCAAGAAGTGGAATGGCTTCCTCGAAGATAAAATCCGCTAACTAAAAAGCTGCGGACACCGGCTAAACACCAGGTTAATGAATACGCATACCTGGATGATAACGGTTTAAGCCGGTGCTTTGACAGCTCAGGAGATGTTATTTTGCGAAGGGCGGATGCAGTTATGAAGATTCGAGCTTTCATGGTTATTTCAGTTCTGCTGTTGTCAGTTTTCCTCGTTTCAACCTGCCGTCCTAGCACAAGGCGCGCCTGAGCGGATTCGAATTAGTTATTCCAGCGGCGGGATGACCTCCATCGATCTCTTCATCGCGCGAGATCGAAAGTATTTCCAACAGCAGAATCTAAACGGCGAATTGATTCGAATGTCGGCCAATCTCGCCATCAGCGCCGGCATTTCCGGAGACGTTGATGTTCTCGGTTCCATCGGCAGCGCGATCCGTTCGATTCAGCGAGGCGCGCCTTTACGGGTTATTTCGGTAACCTTGCGCCGACCGCTGTTCTTTCTCGTCGCCCGCCCGGAGTACAGCACGGTCAAAGATCTCAAGGGTAAGACGTTGGGCATCGTCACCTTCGGCGGCAGCCAGCACACGACTGCCAAACGCTTGATCGCGCTGCACGGCCTTAATGCCGACAAGGAGCTTACTTCGATTCAGGTTGGCGAAGAATCGATGCAGCTGCAGGCTTTGACGACCAATGCGATCCAGGTGGCGGCCATCAGCCCGCCTTATGCGCAAATTGCCCGCGACAAATTCAACATGAAGATTCTCGAAACGTCCACCGATAAATTTGCCAGCATCCAGAATGGCGCGGCCGTGAACCTGAAGATGCTCCAGGAGAGGCCGGACTTTTTAAAGCGCTTTCTGCGCGCCCGCGCTCAGGCGAATAGAGTATTTTTTGGAGCGAGAAAAGGAAGCCAGCGAGCTTCTCGCCAGCATCTGGAATTCCGATTTTAAAATCGCCAACGAAAGTTACCGGGCCTCAAAAGCAGCGTTCACCGGCACCGGCATTCCCACCGATGATGAGATCAAAGAGTATCTTGCTCTCGACGCGCAAATCATCGGCCTGCCGCAGCCGGTTCCGGCGGCGAGCGTCTTCGACTTCACCTTGCAGCGAGAAATCAATAAAGAGCTGGGAGTCAAGTGAGTCGATTGCCCGAATGCCGTCGCAGCGCGCGAGACCCATCGCCGAAGCTATCTTGACTCCTTGAACCATGTTGACGGTTCATTCTTGAACCGAATGCCGGCGAAATTCTGATCTGCCTCTAACTCCTGTAGTTTGCGGCGCTGTTCAGCGCTCAACTGCGCTTTTCCTTTTTCGATAGAACGAATGCGCGCGATCCGTAAATCGGCGCGAATCCGTTCGATGTCGCGGATCTTGGCCTCGACTCGTGGCATGTCGACCGGTTGCGCCTCGAGCAAACTGGTCAGATCCAATTCGGCGATGCGAAGATTTGCCTCGCTTCGAATCGACTCTTTGGCAAAATCATTGCGAATCTGCTCCAAGTGTTTAACCTGATCTGCGGTTAAACCCAGCCGTTCGCGATTACGCAGCATCAGTGAAATAGGCGCCCGGTCTTCCGCCGAAATTTCAAAGATGAAATTGTCTTTCAACCGGTCCAGTAGTTCGCGCAATTTGCGGCCGATACTCTCCGGCGTTAAACTTCGATCCTCTGAGCCAAAAATCGATTCATTGGCCGCCGGGAGGTTATTGGGCTCAGCTATCAAAATTAACGTCAGCAGCAATCCTAAACTTGCGTATATCTTCATGGTCCCTCCTTGGGCAGTCGACGAAGTTAAATCTGAGCTTCTACGCGCTCGATGTCAAACCTCCCCGGCTCATCAAGTAGATTCAAGTGCCGATTCTTTTTAGCGGTCCAAGATTCCCAAAAAAAATTTTGACGCACGAAATTTTTCGCTTGACAAATCATCCGGCCAGTAACAGATTATAAGTGGATCCACTGAGCGCCGCCGGGCGCAGGGGGCCAGGTGGATTGCAGATCAGAGGGCCCCCACGGGAAAAGGAGGTCTTCGCTATGCAAGACGAAACTCCACCGGGTCATCAAAGCCCGCTGCTTGCGGGCCAAGCATTCTACCGGACGAAGAAGTTCTCGCGGTAGAGCTATTGTCCGATCGCTTCAACAAATTGCCTGAAGGCAAATAGTCGCCCCGCGACTGAAATAAGCGCTCATCGGCAAAATGCTCATTAGCGAGTGTGTGTGTCCGAGGATGCTCGAAGATGCGAACAGCGGGCAGTTAAAAAAGTTTTGAACGTTAGCGTCAAAAGCGCAAAAAGGCGCCTCTCCATTGGGAGGCGCCTTTTTTTGTGCACGTTCGAGTCATATCTCTCTGGAATCTTCAACTGCTCGCGCCATTGGATCGTCTGAACCTTGATCAATCCCGTGGATCCTTGAGCAACGTTATCAGCCCAATAATACTACCCACCGTTAGAAATGCTCCCAGCACCTGCCAGGCGATTGCATCCGATCCGGTGCGATCGACGATGTAGCCGAAAATCGGTGTGCCGAGAGTTACACAGCCGGCATTGATCGTGATCATCAGTCCCAAACCCGCGCCGGGTTCTGGCTTTGCCGGCAATCTCGCCGATGATGGCATAGGACACTCCAACTCAGTTCGGATGAGGTTTTAAGAAGCTGCCGGTCAATCGTGAGAGAGCGATTGACAAGCCCCTTTTCATGCTTAGCTTGATACCAGAAGTGGATTAGGCCAACCGTTACTACCTCCTGTATTTCTCCATTTTTCACTCATTCCCCGCGAAGTGGAGGAGTTTTACTTCGCACACCTATCCGATTGTCTACGTTTTCAACCTGGCATATGAGGAATAAAGATGAAAAATAAACGATCAATGCTGACCGCAGTAATCCTTGGAGGAACAATCGGCTTGGCAGCAAATCCACTGTGGGCACAAACCGTCGAAAAAAAGAGCGTACCCGCGGCCCAGGACCGAATCCCGACAAAACCGAACGATGATCAAGCGTTACCGCCGAGGGCGTCCGAGAGTAAAACAGGCGCTGCAATGTCTGCTCAGGATATTAAAAAGGTACAAGACGCTTTGAAAGCTAAGGGTCATAAGCCGGGGACGAGCGGAAAGATGGACGACCAAACCCGCGATGCGATTCGAGCATTTCAAAAGGCCAATAATCTTACCTTGACCGGTACCGTGGATGAAAAAACGGCGGCAGCGTTAGGAGTAAATCTAAGTTCATCAACTAAGGCAGGCGATAAATCCACCGGCTCGAGCGGCATGCCAAGCGGATCTACCGACAAATCGACCGGATCCACTGGCAAATCGAGCGCCAAATAGATCAACCAAGTAGACCGAATCAACGATGCGAAAGGCCGGATAACTCCGGCCTTTCGGCTTCTTGTACTGCTTTGAAGACGTTATCAAGAGGTGGCGCTGCATCACGATGTGCTTCTAGCCTCTGGCGGGTCAATCCAACATTTTGTACTAGGAACCTGGAAATCCAGTCAATTCTCTAAAGTTGCTTCCTGAAGGGTGGATAAAGATCGTTATAGAGGAAAAACGAAAGATGCGACGCTTTCCCTGTTTGGTTATAAATCTCGTAGTTTGTTTCTTAGTGACGTTCGCCAGCGCCAAGGTCGCATGGTCGTTTCCGATGTCGAACGAGGCAACTGTCCGCGAGCTTATCCCGCTTGCTAGTTGGCAGAAGCAATTCAAAATCACCGAAGGCAAGGACCGTGGCCGAGTGGTCTCGCTGATATCCCAACCTGATCTTTCAAACGAAAAAAGATGGAAGCTTATCTTCGGAGATTACGCGGCCATTCACGTGGTGCGAGGATCAGACGGTGCGCTGATGATGGAGCGACTCGATTTGGTTAAGAACGACAGTTACATCCTCTACGAACCGGCGCTGCCAATCATGCCGGCCAACATCAATTCATCCGTCATGAGGAGCGAGACAGGATACAAAATGTACAATCTTGAAACCGGCAAACTTAAGCGTGGCGGCCGTGTCACCCATCTTTTAAAGCCGCCATCGTTTTCTCAATTTGACACTCCAGCCGGTCTTTTCGAGGGCTATTACGTCGAGATCGATCACCTCATGGATATGGAATATCGCAGTCAGCTTCACCTAACGATGGGCTTCGGATACCGCTTGAATGAAGGCCCTGTCTACGCTTCTGGCCACTATACAGTGACGAAGCTGGGTGTTTTCACCGCAACCAAGGCGGCGGGAGCCGCACTCTTTATCAGATGAGTTCGACAAAGCACCGGACACAACATTACCACCGCGGGCCGTGACACACATAGCCTGCTCGCCTAAATATAGAGACCTGGTAGACCCCAGGGTGCTGTAAGCCTACTGAGTCCGTGTTGAACGATCTGACGTTTCAACAGTATTCACTCCCGTGGATCCTTTAGCAAAGTAACCAATCCGATAATACCCACCGTAAGAAACGCCCCCAGCACCTGCCATGCGATGGCATACGATCCGGTGCGATCGACGATGTAGCCGAAGATCGGTGTGCCGAGAGTCGCGCATCCCGCGTTGATCGTGATCATCAGGCCCAAACCCGCCCCGGTTCTGGCTTTGCCGGCGATCTCGCCGATAAGCGCGTAGGAAACGCCTTGGTACCCGACCAGGCAGACGCCCGCTAAAAACAATAGAGGTAGCAACAGGTAAGTCGACGATTCCGGCGTCATCAGGCTCAACGCCAGAATCAGAAGTGCCGACGATACGCCGATGACAACCAAAACGATTTTGCGCCGGCCGTCAAACAGCCGGTCGCTGGCAACGCCCCAACCGATGCGTCCTACCATGCCGCCGGCCTGTGTTAGGGCCAAAGCCTGGCTCGCCCAGTACGGGGAAAAGCCCATCGCATCTTTCAAATAGAGCGGTGTATAGGTGATCAAAGCCATTTGCCCGACCAGGTAAATGGCGGTGCCGCAGCTGACTGGAAGAAGACTCCAGATGTCGAGCGGCGCTGTCGCATCATCCGCCGCACGCTCCGGAAAATCTTGTTTGAGCGAATTTCCTACCGGGTCGCGCCAGAAAAACCAGAACAAAAAGCCGAATAGAAAATTGATCATGCCCAGCGCAGCCAGCGCGCCGCGCCAGCCGATGAGCAAGACCAGCGCAGGCGCGAGCATCGCGGTCACGACACCGCCCGCCGGTACTCCAGTCTGCTTGATGCCCATTGCCGTGGCCCGTTGATCGCGATGAAACCACGACATCACGCCTTTGGTCGATGCCGGATTAAGAAAACTATAGCCAAACCCGGCAAGAAAAAAGCTGGCGAAGGCCCAAGTGAAGGAAGGCGCAAGCGCAGCCGCAAGGGTGCACAGGCCTAGAATCAGATGTCCCTGCAAGGACGTCTTGCGCACGCCGAGCCGGTCGGCGAGCCATCCTGTGCCGAAGGAAGCGCCGGTCATCGCCAGGTAAAACGCCGAGAAAAATAGACCGACTTGCGCGCGCGACAAACTCAGTTCTTCTTTGTAGAAAGGCGCTAAAGTATTGATGCCGTATTGCGCCGCCGCGCCGATCACGTGAGAAGCGCTGATCAACGCGAGAATCGCCCAGCGAAAGCGATCCCGTCTGACGAATGATTCATCCATCGATGCATCTGCTTTCAGGCCAGGCTCCGTCGGTCGAAGTGACAGCGAGAAGCCCGCTAACTCTGAGGCGCCAAAGCAATGCGTCCGTGGCCGATCCCCGGTTAGAAACCGCAGCCGATGCTGCAGGTGACGCGAAAATTATGAACCCTGAACCATGCACCATAAGGAATTGGAATTGGATACTATGGGTTCTATGCCCTTGCGCCACCGGACCCGTCGCTTGGTAGTAGTTGCTGATTTTTATACGAGGATTGAGTTCAGTCGAAGACGGTCTGGGAGTAAGGCTCGACATCGATGAAAGCTTCGATGATGCTGGGACCGTCCAGTGTCAACGCCCATTGCAGCGCCTGACTGAATTCATCAGGAGTTTTAGCCGGCCGGCATGGCACACCGAAATAATGTGGCGGCGACTCGGGCGGCGGACCGAGATGAACTCCCGAGAGATGGTAGTGCTTGCGCTCCTGCTTCACTTTCATCAAACCCAGCCAGCCGTCGTTCAGAACGATCACCGGCACTTGCAAGCGCAAGCGGCGCGCAAGCGATAGTTCGCCCGCGGTCATCTGAAAGCCGCCGTCGCCTACCACCGCAACAACTTCTCGGTTAGGGAACACCAGCTTGGCCGCATATGCCGCCGGCATGCCATAGCCCATGGAGGACCAGCCATTGGTGGCAAGCAAGGACTTCGGACAATCGGTGCGCCATTGACTGGCGATTTGATGCGTATGCGCGCCGACATCGTAGGCAAGGATGCCATCGGATGCGAGCTTCTCACGCAGAATATCCAACACGTGATGCGCGGCAAACCGGCTGCCGGCCGGACGCAGCGCGCGATCGAATGACATACGATGTTCGCGCCAATCCTCGACAGACCATATGTTGGAAACTGGCGGAGCCTTTGCCATCGCGGTAACCGCCGCATCGAAATTACAAGACTGATTCCAGATAAATGTGATACTGCCATCATCCTCAGCCGGCTCGGTGCTGATATGGATGACCGGAGTTTGGCCAACCCATTCCTCATAATTCATCTCGATCGGATCGTAACCCACCGCAATAATCAAGTCGGCCTGAGCGGTGAAACGTTTGATGTCGGTTCGGCGCGCGCGGCCGATGACGCCCGCCCAATTCAAATGGCTCTCCGGTAAAAAGCCTTTGCCATGGAGCGTCGACACGAAAGGTATCTTTTGTCGTTCGATAAACTGCAGCAGCTTGTCCGAATTGTTATGGCGGGCGAAAGTAAGTCCGGTGACCACCAGCGGCCGCTGCGATTTATGGAGAGCTTGCGAAAGCGCTTGAGCGATCGATTCGGAACAATCCGCAAGGAGTTTCGCCTCAATCGCGTGATTCCACTCCTCGGCTCCACTCGCTAGAGCCACGTCTTCAGGGAAATCCAGATGAACCGGTCCGGGCGGTTCGTCACCGGCAATCGCCAAGGCCTGCGCCAATAATTGACTGACCTGGCCTTCGCTAAAAGAAAAAGTTCCCTTGGTAATCGGCTTGAATAAGGCTTGATGATCAATGCGCATCTGAATGCGGCGGCCGAGCCAGGCGCTCGAAACATTGCACGTCAGCGCCAGCACCGGCGCCCGATCGAGCCAGGCGCAACCCACGCCAGTGGTAAGGTTGGTCGCTCCGGGCCCCACCGTAGAAACACAAACACCCGGGCGCCCGGTCAAGTATCCAACCACCGATGCCATAAACCCTGCTGACGTTTCACTCGCCGTCAGAATGAATTCAATGGAACTTCGCTGCAACGACTCGATCAGCGGAAGGACCGGACCGCTGGGTACACCGAAAACCCAGCGCACGCCTGCTTTCTCCAGCATGCCGACAATGACATCGCTATTGTTCATCAGCCACTCTAGTTGCCGATGCGCACGGGATCTACGACGTCGCGCAGCGCGCGAATGATCGACAGCACAGTCAATTTTCCGGTTTTCGGATTTTCGCTGGGAACATTTTCGATGTGCATCAGCATGCGGCCGAACTCGCCTTCGATTTCGATGTCATGGCAATTCCGCTTGAGCCCCGGAACGGCCAGGATGCGAATTCGCGTTCGATCAGGACCAATGCCGGCCAGGCTCACCGCGGCCGAAACGTTCACGTTGGCCGGAAATCCTTTGCACGCCTCGCGGGCGGTGCCGGAGAAGACCTCCGTTTCTTCAGCCAGTCCGTCTAGCGAGATCTGGTTTTGCACGAGATGCGGCGCGCCTTCCAGTCCGCCAGGCGGCTTGCGCGTGGTCATCGTGACATGCGTGATCTGCCCCACACAAGCCGATTTGATGCCGTCCAAACCCACGATGGCTCCAGATGGGATATATAAGCGGCAACCGGTGCGGCGGGAGGTTTCGATGATCTCCGGATGGTCGAGCAGAGCGCCAACGCTGATCACCATAAGATCCTTGCCCGCTGCAAAGACATCCTTTGCCAATCCAGGCACGACCGGGCCGCCGGCCGCTTCGACGAGCAAATCGGCAGCGTCGATCAGCTCGGGCAACGACAGGTACGGTGGAGGGCTTTTGAACCTAGAGAGAAACTCAATCGCATGCTGCTCGCTTCGACTGGTAATCCCCGCGATGCGCACAGGCAAACTGCCGCTTTCCCTGGCCGCAACCAGCGCGCGACCGATGGCGCCGCAACCGACGATTCCAATAGTTTTCACGAAAACCCTCCACAATCTCGAGATCAAAGATATTGATGCGAAGTCAGACTGCGCATTCTCAGTGATGTCGCTCATCTGTACTGCGGATCCCGCGCGGAACACAACCGCCGCCAGATCAGCAATCAACGCGATGGAACCAACCAGTAAAGCATCCAATAGACGATTACGCCGGTGACGGAAACATACATCCATATCGGAAAGGTCCATCGGGCGATACGACGATGCTTGATGAAATTTTCCTGCAGACCTCGAAGTAAGGTGATGATCGCCAGCGGCACAACCGCGGTCGCCAGGATGGTATGCGAAATCAGAATCGTAAAATAGATTGGCCGGATCAAGCCTTGACCTTTGAAAGCCACGGAACCGACATGAAAGTGGTAAACCAGATAGGAAATCAAAAACAGGGTCGAGCAAGCGCATGCTGCGAGCATGCTGGCGCGGTGCGCTGATTGATTGCCAGCTCTGATAAACCGATAGCCGGTTAACAACAGAACGGCGCTGAGTGAATTTAGCGCCGCGTTAAGCGCCGGCAAGGAAGTGATTTCAATCAAGCGGGACCGATATCGGGCAGCAGCATCAAAATCAAGAACAGACAGAGGATAAACGGCACAATCGCGATCATTGCCAGAGTTTTTCGCTCAAACTTCAGATGCATGAAATACATCGCCACCAGTGCGGCTTTCCATACCGCCAGGATCACGAGCAGAGAACCCAGCAACATTTTCGGCAGTCCTAAAAAGGTAATCCCTACCTCCACCACCGTGAGCACCAGAAGCACCCAAAAAATCCCCATGTAATTAGGATGCGTATGAGTTGTCGTAGCCATGTCGTTCCCCTAAGAACCTACAGTAAGTAGACAAACGTGAAGATCAGAATCCACACCAGGTCGACGAAATGCCAATAAAGACCGGCAATCTCGACGTGATTGGCGCCCCATCGGCCCTTGCTGACCAATGTCAGCACCACTGTGTTGTAGATGACACCACCGGTTACATGCAGGCCGTGGAAGCCGGTCAGAACGAAGAATGTCGTGGCAAATAGGTGACTCGAGAACGAAAGCTTATGGTGAGGCAGTGTCTCATGGATCAAGTGCGTCCACTCATAGGCTTGACAGCCGAGAAAGAGCGCGCCGCCGAGGATCGTAAACGCCATAAACTTCTTGAACCTGGCCTTGTCGCCTGACTGGACCGCGGCCAATGCCAAAACCATCGTCACACTGCTGATAATCAGCAACAAAGTCATCAGGGCGGTCAAATTAATGCCCAGGACTTCCGAGGGCGGCGGCCAACTGGAACTCGAATAACGGAGGATCCCGTAGCCGACGATCAATCCACCGAAAGACATCGCATCACCGGCGAGAAAATTCCACATGCCCAGTTTGCCCCAGCTGTCGGGAGTCAAAGGCGACTCGGCCGGTTCAACTCCGGGATGCGCCGCAGCAGCTTCACTCATCTTGTTGCACTCTCCTTCTGAATCGTTGCTAAAGGCATTGCCGGCTCGCCGTCCGGTTTCGTTTTAACGTCCGCGGCCTTGCCACGCTTGACATAAATCAGGCAACTGACAATCCCGCCGACAACGGCATAGGGGGTTGCCATCAAGAACAACACGCTCATGTTGAACGCTTCCGCGACCGAGTCATCACCTGCGCCGGTCAGGCAAACCGCGCAAGCATGCGCCAGCGTCGGCGCCAAAAGCGCCAGGCAAGCAAGCGGCAGAATCTTTTTCATTGATGCAGTCATCGTCAGATAACGAGGCGAAGCTAACGGATCATCTTTTCGCTGTCAACAAACCATCAGTACAAATACACCAGACCGTAAAGGACCGGCCATAAGGCGACAACAAACGTCCAATACATGGCGCAGACTTGCACGCCGGTGTATTTTTGTCGGGAGAAGTAACCCCGGTCGGCTCGCACAAACACCAAAATCAACCAGGCCAGCGCGCCGGCCACATGGAATGCGTGAAATCCGATCAAAGTATAAAATAGCCCGCCGTAAATACTGCTCGAAAGCGTCAGCCCGAAGTGAATCAGCCGAGCCCATTCGTACCCTTGGATCAGCAGGAACACACCGCCGAGCGCGGCGGTGATGGCCAACATACGTTTTAGACGGCGCATCGCTCCGGCACGAACCGAGCGGAGTGCCATATGCATGGTCACCGCACTGGCAAGCAAAACAATTGTATTCACACCGGTGATACCGACCGGCAATCTGGGTTGAAACGGCGGCGGCCATATCGAACTGCCGATTCGAAAGACGATGAACGCGCCGATGAGCCCGGCAAAGAACATCGCCTCAGCGCCAAGAAACATGACGGTTGCGAGCCAAGCATTACTAGCAATCGGCGCATTGGGTTGCACCGGAGGCGCCGGCGGATCACCGCCGCCAAACTCGAGCCGAGTCGCCGGAGCAATCGGCGCTTCGTCGAGTCGTCGTGCCGTCGAAGTTCTTGCCATAATCGTCGCGGATTAAGATTACGAAATGCTCCCGCTCGTCAATCAGCTCTCGCCGATCTGGTTTCTCAATATGCAATGATGAAGGCGATAACCGCGCCGATATAGAGCACCAGCGCTAACGCCAAGACAGATCCAAGACGCCGATTCTTTCCCCGATCTTCTCTTACTGAAAAAATACCGTTCATCGTCTTACTCATGACGGCACCCGGTCCAGGGCCATCATTAACAACAGCACCGGCAGATAAATCAATGAAGCGTATAATAGCCGGCGAGCGCCAATCAAGGTCGATTCCATTGCCAAGCGGAGCCCACTGACGAGAAATCCAACGCCAAGAACGAACGCGACTACGAAATAAACTGCACCCGCTAAGCCCAGAAGGGTCGGCAACAGACTGACGGCCAGCAAAGCAGCGCAGTGAGAAACGATTTGGCGATTGGTGCTGGAGCTTCCAGGCTCAATGACCGGTAGAAATTGAATTCCTGCTTTCGCATAATCGTCACGGTACAACCAGGCAATCGCTAATGTATGCGGCACCTGCCAGAGAAATAGAATTGCAAACAAGACCCAGGCATCGACATCCAAGATGCCTCTGGCGGCTACGCAGCCGATCACCGGAGGCAGGGCGCCGGGGATCGCGCCGACGATCAAGCACAACGGGCTCTTTCGCTTCATCGGCGTATAGAAGAGTAAGTAAGTCACCGTGATCAGCGCGGTAATTGCGGCACTGATGGCATTCACGGCTACAGCGAGATAGGCAAGCCCGGCTATAGTCACCGCCAAGCCAAACCAAAAAGCTTCTACCGGCGTGACCCGCCCGTCCGGAATCGGCCGGTGGCGCGTCCGGGTCATCAGAGCATCGCTTCGACGCTCGATAAACTGGTTCAGCGCCAATGTACCGCCAGCCGCCAGCGCAGTGCCGAGGAGCATTTTAAGTAGCCGAGAATAATCCGGCACATCGGAAGAGCCGACGTAAAAACCGACAAATGCCGTAATCAGCACCATGAGCACAACCCTCGGCTTGGCAAGCTCGCAGAAATCCGCTACCCGGCGAATCACACGCGCCGTCGGCAAGTCGAGGGTTTGAGCGTTCGAGTTCATCACAGGGAATACTGCTCCGTAAAAACTTCTTGTCCCGCGGCAGACCGGACGGTTGGGTAACGATAAGATCGCAATGTCAGTATCAGACTTGTCGCGAGCATCAGAGCGCCTGCCGCCAGATGCGTCGTGGTAAGAAACACCGTCGCATCGACGGGTACTCTTAGTATGGTGGTAAATTTAGCGAGATACGAGACCGTCCCCAAGAATAGCTGCAGCAACAACATTGCACTGAGAAACAGCGCCGGACGGGTAAGCCGACGATGATCACTGTGGTCTTTGATAATCCTGGCGGTGAGAAGGATAACGTGCAACGTTACCAGGGCGGCAAACAACAAATGGGCATCGAGTCGCTCCCCGGTATGCCGCAGGAGCGCGCCAAACAACACTTGCAGGTAGATGAGTCCGGTTGTCACGCTGGCAAGGCGGCGCAAACGTCCATAAGCGGCGAGCGGCGGTTCGGCGATCTTCTCGCGCCACTCTGGAGAAGTAAACAGAGCCAGGCTTACCGTAAGCGCAAAGAAAGCTTGAGCCAACGAGGCATGAACAATCGCCAGGGACTGTTCCAACAAGGTTACCCGTAAACCGCCGAGCACGCCTTGTACGACGACCAGCGCGAGCGCGATCACTCCCAGCCAGCGCAACCATTTGCGGCGCTCCTGTAACCATAGCGACACGGCTAACGCAATGGTCAAGAATCCTACGGCTGAAGCAACCAGTCGGTGGCTATGCTCGTAGAAGATGTTGCCGACCATCTTCGACCAGGGATAAAGAAACATGTTGTAGCCGAAGGTGGTGGGCCAATCAGGGACCGCCAACCCAGCGCCCTTGCTGGTAACAAGACCGCCGATAAACAATAACGGAAATGTCGCGCAAGCCGTGATCACCGCCAGCCGATGGGGCCACACCGAGATGGATGATGCGCTCCTTGTCCCTTCAGCTTTCATTGCCGTTCTCAGTGCGCCCGAGCGACCGTTTTGGCTAGCGCCTTGTCCTGCGGCAGCCAATCCTCTTTGACCTCGGGCGAGCTATACTCGTAGGGCCCGCGGTAAACTGTCGGCTGGGCTTCGAAATTGCCGTGCGGCGGCGGTGTCGGCGCCGACCATTCCAGGGTGTTGGCTTGCCAGGGGTTGCGCTCCGCTTTCTTTCCAGCGAAAAGACTCCAGCAAAAATTAATCAAGAACGGCACCTGAGAAAGCCCCAGCAACAAGGCGCTCACGGTAATAAAAACATTCCAGTCCTGTAGCGGCTGGAGGAATTCGTATTGCGTCGGGTTATAGATTCGCCGCATATGCCCGCCGACGCCGAGAAAATGCATCGGAAAGAAAGTTAAATTGAAGAAGATATAAGTCAAAACAAAATGAATTTTTCCCAAAGGCTCGCTCATCATCCGGCTGAACATTTTGGGAAACCAGTAATAGACAGCGGCAAACAGCGCGAAAATGATTCCCGCGACCACATAGTGAAAGTGAGCAACGATGTAATAGGTATCGTGGATGAAAATATCGACCGGCGTCGACGCCATGAAGATGCCGCTCAAACCGCCGATCAGGAAGTTAGAAACAAAACCAAGAGCAAACAGCATCGGCGAAGTAAGCCGAATGCTTCCGCCCCAAAGAGTTCCCAGCCAGTTAAATACCTTGATCGCCGATGGAACCGCGATCACCATAGTCGTCATCATGAAGGCGGTACCGAGCAGCGGATTCATGCCGCTGATGAACATATGATGCCCCCAGACAACCCAGGAGAGAAAAGCGATGGCAATCATGGAAAAGGCCATGGCGTGGTAGCCAAAAATTGGTTTGCGCGAAAAAGTCGAGAGCAGATCGGAAGTCACTCCCATGGCTGGAAGAACCAGAATGTAGACCTCCGGATGACCGAAAAACCAGAACATATGCTGCCAGAGAAGCGGCTGCCCGCCGCCTTGAGGAAGAAAGAAACTGGTGCCCAGGGTGCGATCGAAGAGCAGCATGGCCAATGCGGCGGTCAAGACCGGCAAAGCCAACAAAAGCAGAATGGCGGTAATGAAAAGCGACCAAACGGTCAACGGCATGCGAAAGTAGGTCATTCCGGGCGCCCGCATATTGACAATGGTGGTGATGTAATTGATCGAGCCCATCAGAGAAGATATGCCGAGCACGAGCAAACTAATGATCCAGAGATCCTGGCCTAGATCCACGCCCGTGTATGCGGCCCTCGCTGACAGGGTTGCATAGCCGGTCCATCCGGCTGCGGCCGGCCCACCCGGCACCAAGAAACTCGCCAGCATGATGACACCGGCCACGGCGCCGACCCAGAACGAAAGCATGTTCAAGAGTGGAAAAGCCATGTCGCGCGTGCCGATCATCAAGGGAATAAGAAAGTTGCCGTAGCAGCCGACCATGATCGGCATGACGACGAAGAAGATCATGATGGTTGCGTGCATGGTAAAGAGCGCATTATAGGTCTGCGGCGGAATAATGCCTTCGTACATATAAGGCTCGGGAATGGCGCTCAATCCGGGAACGGCGGTTTCCGGCCATGCCAGTTGCCAGCGCATCATCATCGCCAGCAATCCACCGATGATCAACATCAACAGGCCCATAAACAAGAACTGCCGGCCGATCATCTTGTGATCCGTAGAAAAGATGTAGGTGCGCCAAAAGCCAAGCTCTTCATGATGCGCGTGGGCTACGTGCGCCGCGCCGGCCGCTACTGTCTGACTCATCGTAATATAATCCTCCGTGAATCTGCTCTTCGGATGAATCCGATCTAGAATGGAAAGTTACTGCTGCTTGGCGGCCAAATTTTCCGCCGCCCATTTGGCGTAATCTTCGGCGCTGTGGACGTGCAGCCAACCCTTCATACCGGAGTGGCCGAAGCCGCACAATTCCGCGCAGGGCAGTTCATACCTTCCGGGTTTAGTCGCTTCAAACCAACCCGTCACTGTTCGTCCTGGAACCATATCCTGCTTGAACCGAAGGTTGGGAATGAAAAAGCTGTGAATCACATCTTCAGATCCGAGATGGACGTGGACGACCTTATTAACCGGCACATGGACATCGTTGTCGAATTTGACGTCATCCTCGGTGCCGAGTTTGCCGTCGGCGCCCGGGTAAGCAATGCCCCAGTTAAACTGCTTGGCGGTAACTTGGATGGCGAAGTCACTGGGCGGCACGGTGTTTTTCAACTTTGCCCAGGTATTCACACTCATGAACGAGAGCACGATCAGTATAGCGGCGGGAATAATCGTCCAAATGATCTCAAGCGTGGTGTTGCCGTGACTATAGGTCGCTCGCCGGCCAGGTCTCTCGCGGTACATCACTAAAAACAGGACCATCAACACCGTGACCAATATGAAAGTGGCGGCCGTGATGTAATAAATAAGAAAAAATAACGAGTCTATTTCGTGACCATAGGTCGATACATCTTCTGGCAACCAGCGCATCATCTCTAGCAATCCATCCTTGTGTTGGGGAATGGGCAGAAAAACTTAAATTTAGCTAACATAGGCACCTGGCCATTTCAAGGGGAAAAGCCCGCATCGCGGCGCCAATGCCACTTTGCCGCGCTTGCTTTTACTCCAATCCATGTCAGCTCTCGCAGATCTCCGAGGCTAAGCAAATCAAGATGACCAGACGGCAATGGATTGTCTAGAAAAAATTTTCGCGCCGCAATCGGATTGGATCACCGTTCATCGGTAGTTGTCAGCGTTTCGCTATTGCCATCGGAGCGACGCTGGCATAAAGCGTGAGTTGAGTTCAATGAATGCGTCGATACCGCCGGGGCATTGTCCGGTCGCGAAATAAATCGTCAAATCGCAGGAGAGCTTCAACATGAATCAAAGTGAAACAGTCGAGTTCGTTGCGTCCGCCGACGGAAAAGTTAGCGCTTTGAACCCGATGGGGTACCCGCCAACCATCGAACAGCTGGGTATGGCGCCGCGGTTTGAGAGTCTAAACGGCAAAACGATTTATTTGGTCGATGTTCATTTCGTCGATGGCGACAAACTGCTGCAACAGATGCAAGCTTGGTTCGCCGAACACTTGCCCAAAGCAAAAACGATCTTGGCGAGCAAAGCGGGTGTTTACACCGAAGATGATCCAAAGCTCTTTGGCGAAATCCGCGCGCACGATGCTGCCGCCGTTATGGCGGTCGGGCATTGAAGCACGTGCGCGCCGGCGGTCGCCGTGCATTGTATTACTCTGGAAAACCAGTATGGCGTGCCCACGGTGGGTGTTCACGCCAAACCTTTCGCTTCGGTCGTAAGATCCGTCGCTTATACCAAAGGAATGCCGCATCAGAGGTTCGCCTTTGTACCGATGCCTGTGATGGGCAAGACCTCTTCCGAACTGAAAGCCTACATCGACGGCAGCGATCCGGTAACCGGCAAACCCTTCATGGAAGAAATCGTTGAGGCGCTGACAAAGCCGCTAAGCGATCAGGAGAAGCAGAAGATCAAGATCGATCGGTCAACGCCGAGGCTGATTGATCCCGACAACGAGAGTAATCTGCAGCGTTTGTTCTTGGATAACGGTTGGACCGACTATTTGCCAATCGTCGTCCCGACCGAAGAGAGGGTGGCAGCGATGCTGTCTGGCACCCGCCGCAAAGCGGATGAAGTGGTGGGCACTATGCGCCCGACACGCACCCGGGAGGCATGGCAGTTCACCGTAGAGAAGGTTGCGGTGAACGCGGTCATGGCCGGCGCCAAACCTGAATACCTCCCAGTCATCCTGGCCCTTGCGGCCTCAGAAGTCACGGCCCGACCGAGCACCACCACTTCCGGCGCCACCATGGCGGTGGTGAATGGACCGGTCCGGCATCAGATCGGCATGAACTGGGGAATTGGCGCGATGGGACCTTACAACCACGCCAACGCCACCATCGGCAGGGCTTTCGGACTGCTGTCGCAGAATTTGCAAGGCGGATCCGTGCCGGGCGAAACCTACATGGGCTCCCAAGGAAATAACTACGCCTATAACAGCATCACCTACGCGGAAAATGAGGAAAGAAGTCCCTGGATGCCGCTCCACGTCGAGCATGGCTTTGATCCTAGCGACAGCGTTGTCAGCCTATTTAGGCATTGTCGCACCACGTCGTTCCAGATGGGACTTCGAGAAAAACATTGGCGCGATCATGTTCAGTATCTGCTTCAAGGTCTAAACCCACACACACCGCCCACTCTCATACTCGATCCGATCGTGGCGCGGCAATTTATTGATAGGGGCGGCTTCGATACCAAGGATAAGTTGATTCAATGGATCTACGAGCATGCCACCATGGCGGCCGGCATTTACTGGGACGATCAACTTGTTCAAAACTACATTCACCCACGGGCGCTCAAGGGCGAGGAGCCCTACGCCACCAAGCTCAAAGCGGCTGCCGATGAACTCGTACCGATGTTTCGCTTAGATGAGATAAAGGTGGTGGTGGTCGGCGGCGAAACCAACGGCTACTGGCGAGTGATGGGTTGCAACTACGACAAGAGCGTCTCTATCGACGCATGGAGATAGCCCGGGCGGATCACATCTCGGATTGCGCAATCCTAGCGCAAGCTAAAGATCTGCTTCCAAAGCTGTTCGTACCTGGAGAACTCCCGGTATTCTTTCTCGCCCAGGCCGTAGACGGTTTTGAGCCCGATAGCCTCGGCGGGCTCGACTTTCGGATTCGCCGGCACCCGCCCCTCGATACCGAACGCCCTTTGTCCTTCGTCCGAGGCCGCCCAGCGATGAAACAACCACGCGGTGTTTGGGTGAGGCGCGTTTTTGAAGACCGCGGTGGCGCTGATTAGACCGACGCCGAAACTACGCATGTAATTCAACGGCGCTCCCTTGTGCATCCTTGGCAGCAGATGATGGGTGTAACAGGTTAAGCAAACCGCGCCCTGCCCAGCCGTCAGCAGTTCCGCCAGCTGCGGGTGGCCACTATGAAACTCGACATTATTGGCGGCAATTTTTTTAAACAACTCGATCGCTTTATCGCTGCTTTTATATCTCTGTTCGGCAAAGGCGATCAAAAATTCGGCATCACGAGGTTCGGCCAACAGCTTGCCTTTCCATTTCGCATCGGCAAACTCTTCGAAATTCTTAGGCTCGTCCGATTTACTCACCAGTTGCGTATTCCAGGCCGCCACCAAGGTGTTGAAACGGGTGGCGATCCAATAGGAGCCCTTGAGATGATTTGGAAACACGTCGGCTTCCGCCGGCAGCTTCTCCAGCACCAAGCCTTGCTCATGCAGCTGCATGATGTTTTCCAGATTCATGTGAAAAACATCGCCAATGGTTCTGCCGCCGCGCGCCTCGGAAATCGCTCGGGCGACGATCTTGTCGGAACTTGCTCCGGTGTTGACCGTCTTGAGACCGGGAAAACGTTTCTCGAATAGCGGCAGAACTTTAGCCGCGGTGTCCGGGGTTAAAGTACCGTAGACGTTGAGCGCGCCGCCCTCCTTCAACGCCCGTTGATAAGTCTCTTCGATACTCTGGGCATCGCCCGGCGACGAATGACGCAAGAATGCCACCGTCGCCACAGAAAGCATGATGCATTGCACATAATTTCCGTACCGCTGCTTTGCCGATTAGCCGCATTGGCGTCTCCCCATTCCAAAGAATGAGATTTCGTAACAGAGGGTGTTTCAAATTGTCAAGATAAAGAACGGCCGATGGTCGATCGTTAACAGGACATCAGCCTTTGTGATCGTCATCCGAGACGAGCTGAATTTTGAAACTCACAATACGGTAGAAAGCTGCATCGAGCTTTTTGAATACAACTCGCCAGGTTGCAGCCGCCACCACTCGGCGGGTCAGGTTTGCAAAGCCTAGGGAGCGATGTTAATCACAGTGCGACTGCTGTGACTCGCTACTTCAATCCATGACCCGACTACATTCTGTGAATCTCCTGCTGCATCTCCTGGCGCTGGCGATGTGGCTCGGCGGAATAGCTTTTTTTCTGATCGTTTTTGGACCGGCGGTGCACGATTTAAAGGCAGGGCTCGGTTTAAAACTTCTGAATCGCGGGCGGATAACTTTTGAATTGCTGTCCTGGACGGCGATCGGGCTGTTATTCGTTACAGGAATACTGAACCTGGTTCTGCGCAGTCAATTGACCGGCGCTCACCTGGGACAATATTATCTGACGATTCTGTCAGTCAAGCTGCTGCTCTTTGTCGCGATGTTGGTTCATCATGCGCTGCAAGTGTTCAAGTATGGCCCCAAGATCGCTTCCAATACCAATCAGGCAGCAATCACCACAGACTCGTGGCCGGAGGCTTTACGCGCCGACTGGCAAAAATGGTTTCTGCTGCTAAAGATCAACGCTACGATCGGCCCAATCGCAACCTTACTGGGCCTGGCACTCGTCAGGCGGTAGACGCGATCTGGGAGAATAACGGGCGCTCTACAAATACGAACTCACCACGACCGCAGGTCACGAAGGCTTTGACGGGTGCCGGATATTCTTAAGCTTCGTGCTGTTGCTGATCTCCGTGCTGCAAGGCATGTCCTATTTACTTCCGGCTGATATCTTCAACTGTCATATCTTTCGTCAAATCGGTTCGCTACTTCCGGTTCAATCCCTGGATGAATCCGCTGTCCTCGAGTTGCTTTACAAACCGCAGATCCATGAAAGTCTCAGGATTGAAGTTCTTGGCGCGGGGATCGCGAGTCGCGACCTGGTCCAAGACAAATCGTATTCCGCCGATTGTCGGATAGGGCACGCTGGCTAGCTTGGGCGCGTAAAAATCCACCGTGGAGTTCAGAATTTCAGGATCTTTGATGCCGGTGTATTTGCTGGTTACCTGCTTCGCCAGCTCACGATTGTTTTTATATAGAGTTGATAGACTCGGTATAGGCGCGCACGAATCTCTGGACGATATCCGGCTGTTCCTTGATGAAAGTTTTTTTGGTGACAATCCCGACAAAGGGGAACTCCAGGCCGAGCGCCGCGATATCGGCGATTTCCTTATAGCCCAACTTCTTGGCATGATCGGTAAACGGATCAGCCAACGCGCCGGCGGCAATCCGCCCGGACTGAATGCCGCCCATAATCCCCGCATAGTCTTCCAACTGGACTAGAGCCACATCTTTTTCCGGTTGCAGCCCCGCTTTTCTGATCGCGAAACGCGCAGATATATCGGTGTTGGAACCGTAGCGCGTCACCCCGATTGCTTTGCCCTTGAGCTCTTCCATTTTGGAAACCTTGCCCATGATCACGATGGGCGTAGTATTCAGTGCAACGGCGACCATCGTGACGTCAAAGCCGGCGACACCTGCCGCGAGAGCCGCCGGACCGCCCATTTGCGCTAACTGGATCTCTCCGGCGACCAACGCCTGGCCCATTGTCGACCCGCTGCGTATGTAAGCGACCTCAGTGCGCAAACCATTTTTCTCGAACAGACCAGCTTCACGAGCCAGCCAAAGGACTGCATGCGGTCCTGACGTGGCAGCATATCCCGACATCACCCGGGTTAATGGTTGCGCTGTGACATCGCTGGTCGATAGCAGCAACAAAAATGCTATCCAGAGTCGGCTCATTTTCCCCTCCCTTACTTGATTCTCAGGTCTCTATCGCAGTATAGGATTAACCCATCAGCGTCAATCTTGTTGCCCGGGCATGCAAACAAAGGAGCTGCGAATGACATATGGCCGTCACTTTTTAGCCGCGAGCCTAATTGCTCTCGGAGCGCTGTGCCAATCCGCCGCTGCAGGTGCGGCAAACATCAACGTCGTTTGGACCAGCGAAGTCGGCCAGTTCGCACCGCTCTGGATTACCAAGGAAGCCAAACTGTTTGAAAAGTACGGCAATCAAGTTCAGCTCATTTTTATCCAAGGCGCCGCATCTGCCGCTGCCGCGTTGTCTTCCGACGACGCTCAGGTCGGCATGTTCTCGCCACAAGTAGTAATTTCAACGCCGGCGTTGGAACTGGTCATGTTCGGCCGGCTTGGCAACACCATGGACAATCGTATTTACGCCAGGAAAGGCATCAAGAGCCTCAAGGAAGTCAAACGCATCGCGATCAGCCGCTTCGGCAGCAACGCCGACTTTGCCGCGCGCTATCTCTTGCAGCGCGAAGGACTCAGACCCGATACCGATGTGGCGTTACTGCAGGTCGGCAATCAGGCCAATCGAATTGCCGCCGTCGAGACCGCCAATGCCGACGCCGCCATGCTCACCCCACCCATGACCTTGCAAGCGCGCAAGCTCGGATTTTCCCTGATCGCCGACGCATCCAAGCTCGGCATCCCTTATTCAAGTCTCTTCTTCGTGTCACGCCGGCCTTATCTTGCAAAGAATCGCGCCGATCTGGTGAATTTCACCAAAGCCATGATCGAAGGGGTGCATTATTATAAAGCCAACAAAGAATTCAGCATGAAAGTCATCGGCAAATACATGAAAGTCCAAGACCGGGAAGTGATCGAAGAAAACTTCCGCGAATATGATTTCCCTTTGAAACCCTACCCTGCCAAAGAATACTATGACTTGCCGATCCAGGAAGTCGGGAAGAAGGATCCGAAGGTCCTCAAGGAAGATCCTGAGCGGTTCGCCGACCAATCGCTGGTCAAAGAACTCGATGCCAGCGGCTTTATCGACAAGTTAACTAAGGAATATAAAGTCAAATAACGAGCCAACAGAGTAGTCGATTGTATCACACAGCGGAAACCTGAGGAGGATCCTATGGCGACAGTTCGAGGCGCAACGCTTCTCGGTCCGGATAAGCTGGAGCTTCGCGAGTATCCCATGCCCGAAATCCCTGCCGAGGGCGGGCTGGTAAAAGTGGAGATGGGCGGCGTTTGCGGCACCGATGTGAAGTATCTGCATGGTAAGCTCAAGGTCGATTATCCAATCATTCTTGGACACGAAATTCTCGGTCGGGTTGAGAAGCTCGGCAAGAACGCCGCGGCGATTCACCACGTCAAAGAAGGCGACCGCATCATTCTAAAGGGCGCTCTGGGCTGCGGCCGCTGCTCGGATTGCCGGCGCAACAACCAGCGCTTTTGCCGTCAGCGGACCAACTACGGCGGCCGAACCAAATGCGATCAGCCGCCACACCTATTTGGCGGCTTTGCGGATTACATTTACCTGGCCCCTGACGTTCTTGCCACCAAGGTAAGCGATGCGTTGCCCGCCGAAGCGGCGGCGCTAATCGGCTCGGTGATGGCCAACGGCTTTCAATGGGCGATCCGCCGCGGCGGCGTGAAAATGGGCGACTATGTTTTGATCCAAGGTCCCGGACAGCAAGGGCTCTCCTGCACATTTGCCTCGCGCCACGCCGGCGCCGCGAAAGTCTTTATCAGCGGCATCGGCCGCGACCAACCGCGGCTCGAGTTGGCCAGGAAGTTCGGCGCCACCCGTACCATCAATGTCGAAGAAGAAGACGTCGTCGAGGTCATTCGCAAGGAAACCAATGGCGAGATGTGCGACGTAGTCGTTGATGTGTCAGGCAATCCTAACGCAATCTTAAAGTCCGTCGATTGTCTCCATCGGCAATCGACACTGGTTCTGGGCGGATTGACGGGTGACACCACAGTGACACCCATGCTGATGGATAAACTGGTTTGGAATGAGATCAAGCTGCAGGGTTGCTTTACCGCAGACAACGACGCCACCGAGGCAGCGCTGCGGCTGATTGAAGAGACGAAGTTCCCGGTTCAAGAAATGGTCAGCCATACATTTCCATTAAAAGAAATTGAAAAGTGCATTCGCGCGGTCGGCGGTGAAATTCCCGAGATGTTCCCGACCAAAGCGCTGATCAACCCTGCATTGGGATAACCGAGAAGACTCTCATATTCGGCAATGATCGAAGGACTCAAGGATAAAGTCGTTATCGTCACCGGCGGCGGCCACGGCATCGGCAAAGCCTACTGCCTCGGCTTCGGCCAATCAGGCTCGCGCGTGGTGGTGGCGGACATAGATAGGCCGGCCGCAGACAAAGTCAGCGCGGAAATCGTACAACAAACAGGCGCCCACGCGCTGGCGCTGCACACGGATGTTGCCGACGAGAGATCAACCAAGGAAATGGCTGCCGCGGTAGTGCAACATTTTGGCCGAATCGATGTTTTGATTAACAACGCTGCGATCTTCGCAACTATCCCTATGAACCGCGGGCGCATAGAGACCATCGAGCCCGCCGAGTGGGACCGACTCATGGCGGTGAATCTGAAAGGATTGTTTTTCTGCTGCCGCGCCGTGCTGCCGAGCATGCGGGCGCAGAAATCCGGCAAGATCATCAATATCGCTTCGGGAACGGTGTTCGCGGGGAGCCCGGGAAGGATTCACTACGTGACATCTAAAACGGCCACCATCGGCTTTACCAGGACGTTGGCTCGCGAGGTCGGCGATGACAATATCAACGTCAATGTTCTAGCCCCGGGAAATACGCTGTCTGAAGAAAACCCCAGCCAAGAGGTCATTCGTCTGCGCGAATCCTCTGCCGGCTTGCGCGCATTGAAGCGCATACAGATGCCGCAGGATGTGGTCGGCGCCATGTTGTTTCTAGCCTCGCCGCTGAGCGACTTCATCACCGGCCAGACGGTGAATGTCGACGGTGGCATTTCATTTTTGTAAGTATAATGAAAGGGCTTACTTGAATCGCGAAGCGCACGAAGACCGGATCGGCAATTTCTGTGATTTCACACTCCGGATGCGCGCGCGTCGTGCTGCTATCGTCGAAGTTTTCGCAGCTTGCGCAAATTCTCTGATCGCCGTAGCTCGTGAGGATAAGGATTTCTTCGCGCCGGGTCGTTAAGACGCTAAGTTCTTGTTTTCTTGTCTTGCGCCTTTGCGTGTATGCGACATATTCCGGCTTCGGCTGCGGCTCTGCCGTCGGATCTCGTGATAAACTCCAGTTCTCCTTGATGGCAACCCGGGGTTTGCGGCGGTTAGAATCGCGGCCCGCGTTGGGCTAATCAGTTAGTAGGAGATGAGGCAATGAACGTGAACTATCCGATCATCGACGCCGATGGCCATGTGATGGAGACAGACGCCGAGCTGCGCGAGTTCCTTGAAGGTCGTTATCGACAAGGTCCGCACTTCAAAACTTATAGTTACTTTCCTTCCCTTGATGGTTGGAACCGCGGATTCGGTGTGCCCGGCAAGGTTCCGGAGACCCCCGCGCCCAAATGGCTCGAGTTTCTCGACGAACTTGGCGTCCATACCACGGTGCTCTACCCCACAGGGGGCCTCTCGCTCGGATTGATTCAGAATTCTGAGTGGTCCTGTGTGATCGCGCGCGCTTACAATTCGTGGATCGCCGAGCGCTTCACCAAACAAAGTTCGCGGCTGAAAGCGGTCGCGCTCCTGCCGGTGCATGAGCCGGTCGAAGCCGCTAAAGAGCTGGAGCGCACCAAAGGGCTCGGCCTCGTGGCCGGGCTCCTGCCGGCGGTGACGGTCCTGAACAAAGGCTACGGGCATAGCGATTTCGATCCGATCTACCAGGCCGCTGAAAAGCTCGACATGCCGCTCACGGTGCATGGCGCGCCGAGCCGCGGCATGGGCTTCGATTTTTTCAACAAGTTTCTCCACGTCCATACGCTGGAACATCCCTTTGCAATCTTGATCCAGTTCACGCACATGGTGTTTGAAGGTGTGTTCAATCGCTTTCCCAAGCTGAGAGTCGCGTTCCTCGAAGCCGGTTCGGGCTGGTTGCCCTACATGATGGACCGCATGGATGAAGAGATGGAGAAGCCGTATCGTTTCCAGGCGCCTTTGCTCCGGCAAAAGCCCAGTGAGATCATTCGATCGGGTCAGGTTTGGACTACTTGTGAAGTCGAAGAGCAAGCGCTGCCGCAGGTCATCAAGCAATTCAATCCTGCTTGCCTGATGTGGCCGTCGGATTTTCCCCATGAGCGTCTCCCTGACATGTTCAGTCACGACCTACCGGAGTTCTTAGGACGCAGGGATATCAGCGAGGAAAACAAAAAGGCAATCCTGCACGACAACCCGGCACGCTTTTACCGGCTGGAGATCTGATGAGATTGAAATGGAGGAACTCACATGCGCTTAAAAGATAAAGTTGCGATCGTCACCGGCGGCGGCGTCGGCATCGGCAAAGCATACGCCCACGGTTTGGCCAAAGAAGGCGCCAAGGTCGTGGTTGCCGATATTCAAGAAGTTGAGGCAGAAAAAGTCGCCGCGGACATCAGACAGTCCGGCGGCGAAGCGAGAGCAGTGCCGGTTGATGTGACTTCATTCGACAAAGCTCAAGCGATGGCCCAAGCCGCGCTTACGGCCTATGGCCGGATCGACATCTTAGTCAATAACGCCGGATTGTATTCAGCACTGAAAAAGAAAAATTTCATGGAAATTGACAGCGACGAGTGGGACCGGGTCATGGCAGTGAACGTGAAAGGCTTGTTTCACTGCGTCAAAGCGGTTTACCCCGCCATGAAACAACAGGGCAAAGGAAAGATAATCAATATCTCCTCCGGAACAACCTTGAACGGCTCGCCATTCTTTCTCCATTATGTGTCATCCAAAGCTGGCGTGATCGGCTTCACTCGGGCGCTCGCGCGGGAGGTCGGCGGCGACAACATCTGCGTTAATTCAATAATGCCGGGTCTGACCATTTCCGGCGCAAACCAGGAAGGCGTCATGACCGCCGAGCAATTGGCAGATCGAAGAAAGCGTCGCTCGATCCAGCGCGATCAGTACCCTCAGGATCTGGTAGGCACGGTGATCTTTCTCGCATCAGATGACAGCGACTTCATGACCGGCCAGTCGATTAGCGTCGACGGCGGCATGAATATGCATTGAACCGGAAAGATGTACGGCAGAGAGGCCCTTGCAGAGAGCGGTGCAAGGGGCAGGCACGGTGTCCAGCCTCTTGGCTCAGTCAAATACCATACCGGTAAAAGTAACCGCTGAGGCTGTTTCGGGAGTAAAGGCTTGGCTATATTTTAATCGTTGTCCGTTGCCGTCCTTGAGCAGGTGAATCAGCGAGTACAGCGGTGAGAACCCGCAGATTCGTCTTTTATCTTGATCTTTTGCGATCTCATGAAAAAATCCCGGCGCGTCACGGGCCGCCAGACGCTCCACCAGACGAATCATCTTCGGCTTCAACCCATTTGAGAAAATTCTCCGTGATTGGCTCAACGTCGCCGAACTGGCGTCCGACGTGCGCCAGATCCACGCCAGCGACCAGACACACTTCTCGTCTTTCGTTTTCAACCAAGCTCTTGAGCGCGACGAGAAATCTGCCGACCGCCGGAGTACTTTCCGGCAGCGTTTTGCTCGCCACCATCGCATGAAACGAAGAAACGAGGATCGGTACAATCTTGAAGGGTCTCTCGGGTTGACATAGCAACTCGGCGCGCCGCTGTGCTAGGTACTTCAAGAAGACAACCTGGAACTCGAGTGAATGCTCACCGCGATGGAGATACTCGTCCGCGAACAGATCTTGCTCGCAAATGCTCTGTAGCTCTGAAACAAACGCTTTGTCGGTTTCGACGATGCCGAGCGGAGTTTCAAAATCTTTGAGCGTTAGGATAAAAGGATTGTCGCCGCCGCAATGAGAAGTTCCAAGCAGGATGTACAAGTCAGCTCCATCGCTCTCCAGAAGCCGCTTGTAGGCCCACGCATATGAAGAGCCACCACGATGAAAATCGATATGCGGCGCGACAATCGCCCGCGGGGCCGTTCTCCTGCCATTTCGTTACATCCAGTCCGGGACCATCGGCTGAAGTAAAATATCCGTCGAGCTGAGCCCTCAGGCCAACAGCATCATCTGGGTATACTCCACCCATGTGCGCCGGCGCGCGCGTCGGCCGGCGGCAGAAACTTTCGATGACACTCTTCTGATACTCGGCGAATCGTTCATTGAGGAGGTAATAGTGCTCATCGAGCATGTCGAGAAAATTTTTAAGTTCATCGGTGAGCAAGACCGTACCGAACTGCTTCGAGTAGATTTCTTGGATGTCGATAAAAGAATGACGGCCGTCGAAATGAGCCATGAGGAAATAGCCCACCGGAGAAACTCCCAATGGAGTGGCTAGATTGAGGGGATCTTTCAGATAGATCAGGTTGTTGCCGTTTTGTTGGACAGGAAAGGCCTCAACGGCCCGCAAACGGGGAAAACTATTCATCGTTACGAACGAAAGTGCCTGCGATCAAGCTTCGATAACTGGGGGAAGCCGGACCGCTGCCGGATAGCGAGCTCGCGAGCAGTTGTTAACCGATTCCGAGTCTCTGCTTTGCTTCGTCACTGATTCTGCTCGGATCCCATGGCGGATCCCATACAAGATCAACGCTGGCATCACGAACACCCTCTAAAGCGAGAATCTTTTCTTTGGCATCGGCAGCGATCATCGTCCCCATGCCGCATCCGGGTGCGGTCAGCGTCATTTTCACCGCGACATTGTCGTCGTTCACTTCGACCTCATAAACCAAGCCCAGATCGACTATATTGACCGGAATTTCGGGATCGTAACATTCGTGAAGCGCTTCGTAGACTTGTTCTTTAGTGACCATGATTTTACTCCTCCGGATTTTCCGGCAAAATATATACGGAATCAGACTAGCTCGATACAATTTTCAAACCTTGAGTTTGCTTCGCGCGTTCCGAAGCAATCGAGAGCTGCCCAGCCAACTTGGCCGCAATCTCTAGAAAAATTTTGCTTACCTCCGAGTTTGGATCTTGAATGAGAATCGGTAAGCCCTTATCGCCTCCTTCTCGGAGCGAGGGAGTAATTGGGATTTCGCCGAGGTAGGGAATGTTAAACCGCTCCGCCGCCCGGAGAGCGCCGCCACGGGAAAAAATTTCGTGGTTCTTGTTACAACCATCGCAGATGAAATAACTCATGTTTTCCACGATGCCGACGATTGGGATCATCACTTTGTCGAACATGCTCTTAGCCCGAATGACGTCGGCGAGAGCAACATCTTGCGGCGTTGCAACCAACAGCGCGCCGCTGACTTTTAACTGCTGCGAAAAGGTAATTTGCACATCGCCGGTTCCCGGCGGCATGTCAACGACGAGGTAGTCCAACTCGCCCCAATGAACGTCGGCCATGAGTTGGTGCAGCGCCTTGCCGAGCATCGGACCGCGCCAAATAACCGCCTGTTCGGAATCGAGGAAAAAACCAATGGACATCACCGGTACGCCATGAGCGATCGTCGGAGCGATCTTGAAAGCGCCGTTTACCTCGACTTTCGACGGCTCACCTTTGACCCCCATGATAATCGGAACAGAAGGGCCATAAATATCGGCGTCAAGTAATCCGGTTGCGGCGCCATGCTTTTTCAGAGCCACGGCCAAATTAGCCGCCACGGTGGATTTACCGACACCACCTTTGCCGGCGGCAACCAGCACCACGTTTTTAACCGACGGAAGCAGATCTGTTTGGCCCTCGCCTGCCTTGCTACCGCGCACCTGCGCACCGAAGCTTATTTCAAGCTCTTTGATTCCGGGAACTTCCGCCAATGCCTTCTTACAATCCGTTTCGATGGTCTCGCGCAAAGGACAAGCCGGGGTGGTTAATTCAACGGTGAAACTGACCTTGCCGTCATTGAGGACGAGGTCCTTCACCATTCCAAGAGTTACAATATCCCGGTGAAGTTCAGGATCCTGAACCTTCTTTAGTACGCCTAGAATTCTTTCCTGAGATAAACTTTCCAATGGCACTCCTTTGATAAACTCTAGACTTATAAGGTCTATGATGTCAACAGACTAGCGTGTTAACAGAAAACTGATAAACGAGTCTAAATATTCACATAATTGACCAGTGCTGCGATTGCGTTGCCGGGGTGAAGGCCTTTTGCTACACTTGTTCCACTCCACGGGAGTGTCTTTTATCCCCCGATCCACTGGGAGGTTATATGGTACGCAGACTCACGCTTATCTTTGGTTTTTGTCTTTTCTCGACCGTTGTAGGCTGCTCGAGCAATGGTTTGACGACGCGCGAAAAGGGCGCCGGGATTGGCGCGCTTGGCGGCGCTGCAGTTGGCGGCATCATCGGCGCCGCTGTCGGACGGCCAGGCGCGGGCGCGGCAATCGGTGGCGCGCTGGGTCTTGGCTCGGGCGCTTTAGTTGGAGATCAACTACAAGGCCAAGAGCAAAAACAGTCGCAGCAGCAGCGCCAGATCGATGCCAACCAAGCAGAGTTGCAGCGGCAAAGAGAGGACCTGGAAAAGCTCAAAAAAACCGGTGAATACTAACATGACATGGATCGAGAAGATTACGATGAATAATTCTCCTAAATTTATGACGGCTGCGGTGATCGCGTTGTCGATCACCGCAGCCGGATGTTCCGGTGGATCATTAAGCACCCGTGAAAAAGGCGCCGGAATAGGTGCGCTCGGCGGCGCGGCTGCCGGTGGGATTGTCGGCGCGGCGGTCGGTCGCCCCGGGGTCGGCGCGGCGGTCGGCGGAGCGCTAGGTTTGGGTACGGGAGCGCTGATTGGCGACCAACTCCAGGGACAGGACATCAAACAAGCGGAGCAGCAAAAGGCGATCGATCAGCAGCGAGCCGAGATTGCTAAGAACCAGGCGCTGATTGATGAATTGAAAAAGCGTAACATCGAGGCGCGAGAAACCAGCCGAGGCGTAACCGTCAATCTTCCCAACGTCAACTTTCAATTCGATAGCGCTGACTTAACCCCGGATGGGCGAGATCGGGTAAATCAAATCGCCAATATCCTTCAGCGAGAAGCGCCGAATCGTAAGGTCACCGTGGAAGGCCATGCAAGCCGCGAAAGCGCCGCGCAAGAATCTTACAACCAGCGGCTATCGGAGCGGCGGGCAAGCACCGTAGCTCAATCACTGGAGCGCAATGGCGTCAACGGCGGGCGCATTTCATCGCAAGGGTTAGGCACTCGCGCACCGATCGCCAGTAATGATTCCGAGGACGGTCGAAGGCAGAATCGCCGGGTGGAAGTGATCATTGAGAATTAGCCGATCCGAAGCGAGGTTCGCTTCCATTCATCATACGTCGAATGTTACTGCGATGGCGGCATGTGATTGCCACTGCAATGAAAGCAGCCATTCCGACTACTAACGGCGGGTAGGAAAACAGCCAAAATATTATCGGCGCTGCTATTGCGGTTAAAATCGAGCTTAGGGAAACGATCCTGCTGGCTAGAACCGCAACGGCAAACAGCGCAACCGACACCAGCGTGGCCATTGGAGCTACAGCCAAGAAAACACCCAACGCCGTGGCCACCCCTTTTCCTCCCTTGAATTTCAAAAAGATTGGATAGAGGTGTCCGAGAAACGCTGCCGCCCCAACCAAAACTGTTGCGGCCAGGCTCGCGCCGAGTTGCATAGCCAGAATGACCGGAAGGAACCCTTTCGCCGTGTCCGCGATCAGGGTCACGATACCTTGACGCTTGCCTACTACCCTGGCGACATTTGTCGCGCCGACATTACCGCTACCGACCGCTCTCACATCAATCCCTGACCTCGCTCCGAGAATGAAGCCCACCGGTACCGATCCCATTAAGTAACCAAACAAGATTAGAAGTATTTCCACTTAAAGCTACCTAAATTCAAAACCACTCTCGCGACCAACCACAGTGCGACGCCAAAAAAAAGCCCCGCACGGTGAAAACCGTGCGGGGCTTTTGGATATTTATGCCAATTCTGGCGGGCAACAACCAATCAGGCCGGCTTCTTATAGAAATCCGGATTCATTTTCGTGGTTGTCCCGGATTTAGCCAGTTCCTCCTCGAACATTTTTCGGATCTTAGGATCCTCGTCATAGTACTCGATCTGGTTGCCACCGGCCTTGACGTCTTTATCGACCTTGGTGATGTCGCCGAAGCTTTCGCCCAAGCTGTACTTGATCCCGCCTAAACGCGGCGGCAGATAGCGCGCCCCTGTGGCGCCGGTGTTGAAATGTTGGTGAAACATCATTGCCGGCGGCGTAAAAACACTGCCGTCCTGCCAATCGTAGCGCTTCGGCTGTTCTCCTTCTCTCCAGAACAGTGAGAAGCCATGACCTTTGATGATCATAACATTGAAACCTGGTCCGTGCCGATGGGCTTTCTTATAGGTGCCGACGGGAAACTCGGAAATATGCGCGGCCATCGAGCCATTGGCCATTTCGAGCATGACGTTCTTGCCAGCCGCGCCGCGCTCTTTCCAGTCTTCAAGTTTGAAGTTGCGGGCATCAGCAATAAAGTTGGTATCCCAAACACGTCCGGGATGGGCTTTGCCCTTGCCACTGAAATATTCAGGATCGCCGTCGAAACGATCGACGAAGTCACGAGGCGTATTGAAGATAAAGTCTTCATTATGAAAAAGGTTAAAGGTGATGGCCATGCTGTTGACCGAGAAAAACCGCGCTGGCTCGTCGCCCTGGCCGTTGAAGTGCTGGTACCAGGAATTAAGCGGCAATGCGAAAAGACTGCCCTCTTGCCATTCGAAAGTTTGCTTCGCTCCTTTGTCATTCCAAATGGTAGTTGCGCCGCGGCCCTTGAGAACGTAAAGCATATCTTCGTAGAGATGCCTCTGCGGGTTGAGGCTCTTTCCGGCGGGAATTTCCAAAACATAGGCGCCGGTGGTTCCCTCCGCGCCTTCCATGTTGATGAACGCGCCGTTGCCACCGGTTCGGTCCCACGGTTTTAATTCAACCTTTCTCAAGTCCTGGACGAAGAAAGTTTTGACAACGGGGATTCCCTCCCCAAGCTGCCATTTTTCATAATATGGAATGTTATCTATCGAAACATCTTGTTGAACAGCCGGTTTAGCCATATAGACCCTCCCAGAAAACTATGCTCGGTTTCTATCGCATCGAATTGCCAAAAGCAAGGCGGAGAAACCTGATCTGCCGCGGTATTTTGTCAAGAGATCTTGGCGCGGCCGAAGCAAAGTCGCGGTTTCCCGACAAGTTGGTACTAGGGCGGCGTTGTGATTGGCGGATGGTCAACTTCGCCATTAGGAGCATTGACAATATCCCGCTAAAACTCTACTAAATGGCAATATTCAAGCTGCTTCAACAATCAAGGAGACCAACTTGGCGACACCGATTACCGCTCCGATGGTGGGGAAAATCTTAAAGGTGGAGAAAAACGTCGGAGACCGCGTCGATGAAGACGAGGTAGTGCTTGTGATGGAAGCGATGAAGATGGAAATCCCCGTCGTTGCGCCTGCTTCTGGAGTGCTCAAAGAGATGAAGGTATCAGCCGGGCAGGCCGTTGAAGTGGATCAACTGCTCGCTGAAATCGAATAATCCGTCCCGATCAACACGCCCGGCAATCTTGGAGGAATTCAACTGATGGACATCTGGTCTTTCGGATGGACGCTGTCGGTCATCGGCATGGCTGGAACCATGCTGGTGTTGTGGTGCCTGAGCTTGCTTATCCTGCTCCTTAGGAAAATCTTTCCGTATAAACCCGAAGCAACGGCACCGAAGAAAGGCTAGACAGATTGATGGAATCGGCGATCGCTTCCGGCCTGCAAGGTCTTTTACTCGGGATCACCAATCTGACTTTAGGTCATGTGGTCATGATCCTGATTGGTTCGCTGCTGCTTTATCTTGGAATCAGCAAAGGATATGAGCCTCTCCTCCTTCTCCCCATCGGCTTCGGCGCCATTTTAGTGAATATTCCGTTAGCCGGCTTGATGGATCAGCACGGCATCCTCCGCTACTTTTACGAGAATGGTATCCTGACCGAGATATTTCCGGTGCTCATTTTTCTGGGCATCGGCGCGATGACGGATTTTTCGCCGCTGTTGGAAAATCCGAAAATCATTTTGCTTGGCGCCGCCGGACAGTTCGGGATTTTTTTGACTCTGCTACTTGCTCTGGCGGTGGGCTTCGACAAGCTCGACGCCGTAGCCGTTGCTATCATCGGCGCCTGTGACGGCCCCACTGCGATTTATGTCAGCTCCAAATATGCGCCGCACTTATTGGGAGCGGTTTCAGTCGCTGCTTATTCCTATATGTCTTTGGTTCCGCTGATCCAACCGCCGATCATGCGCCTGCTGACCACCGATCGAGAAAGAAAAATCGTCATGGGTGTGAGCCGGCAGCCGGTTTCAAAGACCACAAAGATTCTTTTCCCGATCGTTGTAACGGTTTTCGCTTCAATCCTCGCGCCCATCGGCACACCTTTGATCGGTACCGTCATGTTAGGCAATCTCATGAAAGAAAGCGGTGTCGTGGAGCGGCTTAAAAGCGCTTCCGAAAATGAGATCGCCAATATCATCACCCTCCTTTTGGGTCTTACGATTGGCGCCACAATGGAGGCGGATAAGTTTCTGCGCGCGGAGACTTTGCTCGTCCTGGGCCTTGGGCTCATCGCCATTAGCCTGGATACCGTCATCGGGGTGCTCTTCGGCAAAGTGATGTGCGTACTTACCGGCGGCAAGGTCAACCCGCTTATCGGCGCGGCGGGAATTTCAGCATTTCCGATGGCCGCCCGCGTCGCCCAAACGGAAGGTCAGAAGTACAACAAGAAGAATTATCTCTTGATGCACGCGATGAGCGCCAACGCCGGTGGGCAGATCGGTTCCGTCATTGCAGCCGCGGTGATGCTGTCGGTGCTCACGGGAATGGGAATCGTCGGCGGGTGACGGGAACCATTATGGCTAATTCCAGAGACGATCTCGAAAAAAAACTTACCGCGTTAGAAAAAAAAGCCATCGAAGGCGCTGCAAAAGCGGCCGGCAAACAACCCGACGAGGACAGGCTCACCGCGCGAGAACGAGTCGAGACGCTTCTTGATCCCGGCACGTTCGTCGAGGAGTTCATGCTGGCGGAAACGCAATGTACAGACTTCGGCATGGCAGAGCGAAAACAGCCGTCCGACGGCGTAGTGACCGGTTTCGGAAAGATCGACGGCCGCCCGGTTTATGTTTTCTCACAGGATCGATCCATCATGGCCGGAAGTGTTGGCAGCGCCCACGCGGAAAAGATCGCCTACGTGATTCAGACGGCGCGCAGACTGGGCGTTCCTCTGATCGGTCTTAATGACTCCGCGGGAGCACGAATTCAGGAGGGACTTTCGGTCACTTCCGCCATCGGCAAGATCTTTTTCGAGAACAGTATCGCATCAGGCTGCATCCCGCAGATCTCCGCAATTATGGGGCCGTGTATTGGCGTCGGCTCCTATTCGCCGGCGCTTACGGATTTCATTTTAATGGTCCAGAATTCCAGCCAGATGTTCATCACCGGTCCGGCCGTGATCAAAGAAGTTCTCGGCGAGACCGTCACCATGGAAGAGTTAGGTGGCGCCAAGATTCACTCCGAAGTCTCAGGCGTCGCGGACTTGGTGGTCAAAAGCGATCAAGAATGTCTCGCGACAGTTCGCCGGCTGCTCGGTTTCTTGCCAGCCAATTTTGAATCGCCGCCGCCGCACAAATCCAACAGCGATAATCCGGAGCGCAGCCTCGATTCGCTCAACCAAATCGTCCCAGATGATATGCGCCGCGCCTACAATATTCTACAAGTCATCAAAGCGATCGTCGATGATAATGATTTTCTCGAGTTGAAAGCGAAATTCGCGCGCAATCTGGTGATCGGCTTCGGCAGGTTGGACGGGCACCCGGTCGGGTTCGTCGCCAATCAGCCAATGTTTCTCGCCGGCAGTTTGGATGTCGACGCATCCGATAAAGCCGCTCGTTTCATTCGTTTCTGCGATGCCTTCAATGTTCCTATCATCACACTGATGGACGTACCGGGATTTTTTCCCGGAAGACAACAGGAAGAAAAAGGCATCATTCGCCACGGCGCTAAGATGCTTTACGCATATGCCGAGGCGACGGTGCCAAAGATCACTGTTGTCTTACGCAAGGGCTATGGGGGCGCCAAACAGGCGCTCTGTACCCGTGAAATGGGCGCCGATCAGTTGTTCGTTTGGCCAGGCGTCGAGCTCGCGGTGATGGGTGGCGGCGGAGCGGTCAACGTTCTTTATAAAAGAGAAATCGAACGATCAGCGGATCCGGAGCAAACGCGCAGAGAGAAGATCGCCGAGTTCCAGGAGCGCTTTAGCGGCCCCTTTGAAGCCTTGTCCAAACAGTTTGCGCACGCAGCCGTTCGTCCGGCGGAGACCCGCCGGCGGCTGATTCGTTCTCTAGAGATACTACGCAACAAAAGAGAAGAGCGACCAAGGAAGAAACATGGCCTGATGCCGGTGTGACTTTAAATGTGAGGCGCGATGGCTTAAGCGTCAATCGGCAGCGAGAAAGAAAAGATGCTCCCGTGGCCCTGTTCGCTCTCGGCCCATATTGTCCCGCCGTGGGCTTCTACAATCATTTTGCAGATCACTAGGCCGAGCCCGGTACCCTTGTGATTGGAATTGTTGGCATTCCCTCCCTGTCGATATTTTTGGAAAAGCTCACCTATCTCCTCGCTGGGAATGCCTTCGCCGCTATCCTGAACCCAAACCCGAATGCTCCTCGTCTTAGCGAAATCTGCCCCGACCTTTACCTCTCCGCCGTCGCCAGTAAATTTGATGGCGTTACTGATTAGATTACTTAAGACTTGCTCCAGGCGCTGCGGATCGGCCAGAATCGATGGTAGCGACGCATCGATCGCCTCCGCAACGGTCACTTTTTTGTTCTGCGCCACCATCTGGAAGCTCTCGATGCTTTTTCGAACCAGGTCGGTGACACTGACGACCTGCTTGCTGACATTGACGTAGCCAGACTCTAGTTTGGACAGATCAAGAAAGTCGCTCACTAGGTCAATCAGATTGTGACTGTTGGCTTGAACCCGTAACAACCATTTTTTTTGCTCCTCGGTCACAGGGCCGAACATCCCGTCCAACATTACCTCCGTTACTCCGGTAATGTTCATCAGCGGGGACCGCAGATCATGAGCGATCATTGCCGAGAAGTCGGCTTGCAGCTTGCTTGCCTTCTCGAGCTCGCGCGCTTGCCGCTTGGTCTCCTCATAAAGCTGCGCTCGCTGCACCGCAACTCCCACATGATTGCCGATGGTATCCCACAGACTCACTTCCTCGTTTTTGAACTTGCGCGGCGTTCGCGTTGCCAATTGAATAATTCCCAGGACCGCGCCATCGGCGCGAACCGGCACCTGGACGAACGATTGCACCCCCTCCTTTTTGAAAGTTCTTAAACCGCCGCAGCTTTGCACCGATTCCTCCACGCACGGCCGCTGAAATAGTTGGTCCTTGAAATGAGAGGATTGCGCGGTGGCGCTGTTGCGGGAGATTGCGCGGTGGCTCGCGACGTTTTCCGGATCCCGGTAGCCACGAACAACCACCACCTGAAGCGTATCACCGTTGGATTGAAGCAGTCGGATATTACCCAGGTCGAACGAACCTATAAAAATCGCCTGCTCAAGAATGTGTTCGAGCACTGAATTGAGGTCCAATGATGCCAATATGGCCTCGCTGATTTTCCTCAGCACCATCAGTTCTCGATTTCGTGCTTTCAGACTCTCTTCGGCTTTATGTCGCTCAATCGAGTATCGCAGAGCACGCGCCAACAACTGACCGTCCGCCTGCCCCTTGACGAGATAATCTTGCGCTCCCTGTTGCAGCGCTCTGATGGCAATCTCCTCATCATTGAGACCGGTCAAAATTACAATCGGCGTGCCTTCCGCCTGGGCGCCCAAACGGCTGATCGTCTCGATACCCTGCGCGTCGGGAAGCGAAAGATCCAATAACACTACGTCAAATCGCCGCTCGCTCAGCCGCGTTAAGGCGTCGCTAAACCGTTCCGCGTGAACCAGTTCGAATTGCGGGCTTCCCGTCTCTTGCAAGAGCGCGCGTAGAAGTCGGGCGTCGCCCGGATTGTCTTCGATCAACAGTACATGAATAGGCGCGCTGCTCACTTAGCCGCCTCGTGCGACGGCAATTTGACAACGCTCACCCAGAAATCTTCGATGGACTTCACCACTCCCATAAATTGTTCGAGATCCACCGGTTTTGTGATGTAGCAGTTGGCATGCAAATCGTAGATTTTGAGTATGTCCTCTTCCGAGGAAGATGTTGTAAGTACAACAACAGGAATTCGCCGAAGCTTGGGATCGGCTTTGATTTCGGCTAGAACCTCCCTGCCGTCCTTTTTCGGCAAATTCAAATCCAGAAGAATCAGTTCCGGTTGAGGCGCGTCGGCGTATATACCCTGCTTGCGAAGAAATGAGAGCGCCTCCACTCCATCGCCAACGACCGTCAATTGATTCAGCAGCTTGCCTTCCTTCAAGGCTTCTTTCGTCAGTCGGACATCGCCGGGATTGTCTTCTACCAGCAGTACCTGAATGCAGCCGTTATACACACTCATAAGGGTTTATCTCCTTCAGCGGATTCCCCCGGCAACGTAAAGCGAAAGGTCGAGCCCTTGTGCGGCTCTGACTCCACCCAGATTCGCCCGTTGTGTCGTTCAACGATCTTTTTGCACAGCGCGAGACCGATCCCCGTACCGGGATATTCCTCCTTGGTATGCAAGCGCTGAAAGATCACGAAGATCCGCTGCGCATACTGAGAGTCAATTCCGATTCCATCGTCGCGAAATGAGAACAGCCAGTCGGCAGCCTGCCGCTCCGCCGTCACATGGACGGAAGGAGGCTTTTCACCGCGAAATTTAATCGCGTTACCGACCAAATTCTGGAAGAGCTGCCCGAGTTGAATGGCATCGCCCATGACGGTCGGCAGAGGGTCGTGAGTTATTCTCGCCTGACTGTCTTCGATGGCGATCTGCAAATTCTTGAGAGCGGTTTGAAGAACAACCTCACAGTTTGTCGGCTCAAACTGGCGGCCCTTGGTTCCGATACGCGAGTAAGCAAGCAAAGCCTGGATCAGGTCCTGCATGCGCTTGGACCCATCCACCGCAAAGCCGATGAATTCTTCGGCCTCGCTGTCGAGTTTGTCCTTGTAGCGCCGGGCAAGCAGTTGCACATAGCTCGCGACCATTCTTAACGGCTCTTGTAAATCGTGCGATGCCACATAGGCAAATTGCTCCAACTCGGTATTGGAGCGAGCCAGTTCAGCCGCCTGGACGGTTAGCAAACTGTTCACCCGTTCAAGTTTCTCTTTCGCCGATTTTACCTCCTCGGTTGAATGCTGAAGATCTGTATTGGAGAGAGTCAACTGCGCAGCCTTCTCTCTCAGCGCCGCCTGTGCCTGTTGGCTTTCTTCGTAGAGCCGAGCCTTTTGAATGGCGATTCCAGCCTGGCCGCCGATGGCGTCGAAAACTCGCAACTCACTCTCCTGAAACTCTCTGATTGCCCGGCTACCGAGCTGAATAATCCCCAGCACGTCGTTCTGGGTGTGGAGCGGAATAGCCACGACCGTGCACACTCCTTCTCGTCTAAACGTGCGCATGCCGTCTGATGCACTCAGGTCCTTAACCTTGGTCTGCTTGCTGGCCATTACCTCGGCGATAATTCTTGCGGTGGACTTTTGCCCACTGGTTTCATAGTGGTTGACGATGCCTTCATGGTCGCGATGTCCACGGCTGGCCACCAGTCTTAACCTATTAGGGTCGCGGTCGAGCAGGCGAATCACGCCGCAATCGAACCTGCCGACCTCAAATGCCTTGTCAAGGATTCGCTCCATCATGACTGTTACATCAAGAGTTTCGAGAATAGTGGCACTAATCGCCTGCAGCGTCTTGAGTTCTCGATAACGTGCCTCGGTTTCACTGAACAGTCGCGCCTTTTCGAGCGCCACACCGATCATGTTTCCGATAGCCTCCAATAGTTCCAATTCGCGCAGTTCGAAAGGAACCGGCCGGGCGGCAGATACCGCCAAGATACCCACCACATGAGTGCCAGCTTTTATCGGAATCATGCCGGCCGGATTTTTTTGCGGTAACAGTTCTTCGGAGTTCCCGATTGCGGGAGAATTGTTAATAACTAGCGGCTGCCCGCTTGCAAACACGTCACGGATGATGGAGTCGGTTGACGGCCGAACCAGTTCTTCGGTCTCCTCCGGCAAAAACCCCCGGTGCGCCGCCAAGGTCATGCCGTTATTAGCGGAATTCTTGAGCCTTATTGATAGGCGCTCGCGTCCGGTCACTTCGAAGACTTTTTCCAACGCAATCTTCAGAAGTTCATCGGTACGAAGCGACTGGCTGATAGCTTTGGCGATAAGATTGAGAGCTCCCTGTTCATTGGCGCGCCGCTCGGTGTCGTGGAGAAGCCGGGCCTTCTGAATGGCGAGGCCCACTTGGTTGCCGATCGCATTCAGCAGACGAACGTCTTGGGGCCTGAACGTTGAGGGCCTGCGGCTTCCCACCTCCATCATTCCGAGCGTCTCTCGTTCCAGGATGATCGGCACCACAATAGCCGAGCACACCTGTTCCTTTGTAAAGGCAAGTAGCCCGTCCCCTGCGGCGAGATTTTCCAGTACTAGACTTTTTCCCGACTCGATGATCCGCATTGAAAGAGCATCGCTTCTGGAGTTCTTCATGTCGGCGTAAACGCGGGTATTCTCTTGATTGCCATAGCCTCGATAAATTCCGATTGGCGTACCGCCGATAGGCTCAAACAAGCGAATATTACCAATGTCGAGCGAGAGAGTGGCGAGCACTCGATCGACAATGTTTTCCAAAACAGGCTCCAGATCTGTAGCGCTCAAGATCGCTTGGCTCACATCGTGCAGAACCGCCAGCTCAGTGTACCGGTCCAGCAAATCTTGCTGTGCCTGCTTAGGTTCGGTGATATCTGCCGCTAACCCGACCATGCGGTAAATCTCTCCAGACTCGCTCCGCACCGGGAAAGCGCGATCCTTGATCCAACGTACAGAGCCGTCATCGCGGACGATCCGATACTCCTCGCTGTACTGCCCCGTAAACTGCTTCGTGCTTACCGCTTCAAGTACCCGAGTGCGATCATCTTTATGAAGCAGGCCCAGCCAGGATTTAGATAAAGAACCGATCTTGGCTGGATCGCGTCCCCAAATTTCGCGATATGCGGGGCTGATGTAAAGCTTTTCGTTATTCGACGGGTCCGTAATCCAAAAAACCTCTTTGACGTTTTCGGCAATCTGACGAAACCGCTCTTCGCTCTCGCGCAAGGCCGTCTCTCTGCTCTTTAGCTTGCTGATATCGCTAAACGTTACTATTGTTCCCGCCAACGCGTTTCGCTCAAAAATTGGAGCGCACTTGTATTCGACCGGAAAGCTCGTGCCGTCAATGCGCCAAAATAGCTCATCGGCGGCCTGGTGCTTGGCACCGTCTCTTAACGAAGCGACAATGGACGAGGGCTGGTTGGAAAACTCACTGCCGTCTGCGCGCGTGTGGCGCAGTATCTGCTGCGTCGTTTTTCCAAGCACTTCGTCCGCTTGACAATTCAGGAGTTCCGCCGCTGCCGAATTCATGAAGAGAATTCTTTGCTGCAGGTCAATTCCAAAAATTCCTTCGCCCGCAGAATTGAGGATTAAGGTGCTTTCCGCGAATGCCTTCTGATTGAAGCGCCAGGCGGACATGTTGCCGACCGCCGCCGCGATGAAAAAAAAAGAATGGATGGCGGCCCACTTCAACGGAGCAGCCAAAGCCGCCGGATGGTTATAAACGTGGTGAGGCCACATCGCACCGACAAGAACGTGGTAAATCACCAGATAGACAAGAACCAGGAGGTACGAAATCCGATCCTGATATAGCGCCAAAAAGGCAAGCACCACAAAAAAGTGAAAGTGAAACTCGATGGCGCCACCGGAGAGTTGAACGAGAATTGCGGAGGCGCTTATAAGGCCAAAACCAACCGCTACAGACGGAAGAGCACGGCCGGTGGTTAGAGCGGCAACGCTCGCGAAAAGACCCACTATCATCGCTTCCGCGGTCGTACGGAGCACTGTGCCATCGCGAACGAGGGCCGCAAGGGTAAATTCCCAGCTATCACCAAATACGACCGCAATCACTGCGATCAGCAACGCATGAAGCCACGTAAGTCGAAGTAAAAATCGGTGCCGGGTTTGCCAGACGGGGGCCGGCAATGATTCGCCGGAAGGCAGAAATTCCCACAAGCCTTGCAGGGCGGCGGAAGGTTTCGGTCGCGCGAAGCTTCTGGGGGTGGCCAAGCTCTTAAGTTTGGGCATCTCTACTACGTCTGCAACGTCAGTTCTTACGGTGTTTATCTGCCAGCAAAGATCTACCGACCGATTCTGTCACGTCCAAGACGCGCGAGAGCGATACATCTCCCGGCCGATTACGACATATTCATCTTCGTTGGATTTCTACGAGTAAAGCATCCAGGTCTGGTGAGAGATTAACGATTCTCTCCGAAATCGTCTTTTCTTTCTCGTTCGGACCCGCTGGATTCTCGATGTTCAACCCATTGCCTAAGTTGACTCTCTCGCACCCGCCACTGACCGCCGACCTTGAACGCCGGCAGCTCGTTGATTTTGATCATCCGGTGGAGAGTGCGCTTGGAGACCTGAAGCAGTGCCGCAGCCTCGTCGAGCGTCAGTAAACGAATACTCTCGAACTTCTGGTCCATGAATCTGAAGAAACTCCCGGGGGCTGCTGACGCAATGGCAATGCCATTGCGTCAGCAGCCTAAGTATTTGAGATAAAAAGCGATTTACGATCGCGAACAAGACTGCGAAGGCGGGGGTGGACAAATCTGGACAATCTGCGACGGCGCGACGCAGAGGTCGTCAGTAAGGAAACGGTATCAGGAACCGATCAGTTATTTAGTGACGTCTCTTAAGCGCCATTGCGTCTTAGTGAACGCCATAGGCACTGAGGGTTACCGGTCCAGCACACGGTCGATTTGTGCGAACCGACCTAAAATCACCATAGCTATTGTTGGTAGAGTACCTTACCGGAAGCGCTACTATCATATCCGCCCAGAGCGGCCACAGCGTTTTTGAATGCACCGGATCGAAGCACCGACATCAGCCGCTGGCCGCGCTCCGATTCGAAAAAGGGGCGGGAAAACAGCAAGTCGTACTGTTCACTGGCGATCGGTATAAAGTCGAGCCCCAGCGCTTGCGCAGCAGCCCGCACCGCGAGACCAGCGTCCGCCAGGCCACTGGCGATCGCAACCCCTACAGACATATGCGTGAACTCTTCCCGTTCATAGCCATTTATTGAGCTCGGACTAATCCCCAGTCTCTTGAGCTCAAAGTCTAACAGCACGCGAGTCCCGGATCCCGCTTGCCGATTGACGAATCGAATTCCAGAGGTGAGATCGCTCAGGCTGCCGACCGATTTAGGATTACCGCGAGCAACGACTATCCCTTGTTCGCGCTGCGCAAGGTGCACAAGCGTCACCGGCAGTTTAGGAATCGTTCGTCTGATATCAGCAATATTGTAAACGCCGGTCTCCGGGTCGAGCAGATGTGTGCCGGCCAAATGGGTCTCGCCGCGCTGCAGCGCAAGCAAACCGCCAAGGCTGCCAACATTCGCAGCGGCGATCTTGAGTTCCGGATGATGCTGCTTAAGTTGATCTTCGATTACACCGATGGCAAGATCGTGACTGCCGGTGCAGAGAATCGTGTTTTCGATATCTTCTCGAGGCCGAAGCAAATCGATCTCAACTTCTTCACCTTCGTTTAATCCTTCGACGAGACTTGGAATCCGTAATAATCCATCGGCATGAACCATGGTTGTAATCACCCCTGCGCCTCTGGCAAGCGGGACTGCCACCAGCTTGTTTCCTACCCGCCCCATCGACACCCGGATGAATTCTTCCAGACCGAGGTGCGAGGCGATCTTTTTCGGCACCACCGCATGAACACGCGGATAAGATGGCGCCGCGGCTCCAAGAAACTTCTCCAGCGCCGGCCGCAAGATTTCCCGCGCGATAACAATGGCGGAAACAGGGTAGCCGGGAACACCGATTACCGGCTTGCCGCCGACTGCTCCCAAGACTGCTGGCTTCCCCGGCATGATGTCGATTCCATGGGCCCAGAGTTCGCCCGCATCAGCCACGACCTCCGCCGTCAAGTCATGTTCCCCCGCGGAAGAACCGGCGATGATGGTCACCAGATCACATTCAGCGGCCGCCCGGCGCACAGCTTGTTCGAGCAGCTCGGATTGGTCCTTAACGCGAGGATATTTGATCGGTGTTGCACCCCATTCGCGCACAAACGCCGCGAGAACTGTTGAATTGAATTCTATAACGGCTCCGGGCTGGGGTTGCTCGCCGGGAGCGATCAACTCATCACCGGTTGGAATGATCCCGACCTTGGGCCGGCATTTCACCTCTACCCGAATATGCCCGGAGGCCAGCAAAGCGCCAAGATCATAGGGACGAAGCCGATGATAGCGCGACAAAAGCAATTCAGTCGCGACCACATCTTCGCCCACCAAACGGACGTGATTCCAGGGGCCGACAGATTCAAAAATCTCCAACGACCCATCTTTGAGCTGACGAACTTTCTCGATCATGATTACCGCATTCGCCCATGGTGGCAGCGAGTTGCCGGTATCGACGTAAGCGAACGCGTCCGGACCTGGCGAGTCGCTGCTCGCGCTAAGGAGTTTTTTGGGATTGAATTCAGTAGCGCCAAAAGTATCTTCGGCGCGCACGCAGATGCCGTCCATGGCGGCAGCATGGTAGTGCGGCGAGGAAATCTTGGCGAAGACTGGCTCTGCAGTGATTCGGTCGAGAGCCTCTTCTACCGTAATAAATTCATTGCCAATGCGTGACGGCTCGACTTTGGCCAGGAAGAGTTCTTGAGCTTCCTTCAACGGAGTTTTCTTAAGATAACGTTTGCGAGCCATCACTCTCCTGGCAATCCAATCCTCTAACGTGTTTGCAACAATTCTGTTCCGGAAAATCAGGCTTACGATGACACCCGCAACTCGTAACAAAAACGGGGGCGGTCAGCAGAGCTAGAACAAAATGACTTCGACCTCTTCTCCGGCTTCCAGACCGTCTTGGTTGAGATCAATTCGCACCATGCCGTCGGCTTTCACAAGAGTGAAAATCGCGCCGGATTTATTCGGTAGCGGAGTCGCTAAAAGTCCTTGAGATTCTTGCTCGAGAGCTACGCGAATGTAATCTTCACGGCCGACCTGGGAGGCAATGTTGGTCTTCAAGGTTGCTTTGGCTGTTCTAGCAAAGCGAGCGTGTGACGCAATCACTTCGCCGCCTAATCTGCGGATCAGGGGCGCAGCGAAAAGATCAAAGATTACCAAAGCGGAAACCGGATATCCGGGCAGTCCCATGATCGGCTTACCGCAGGCCCTGGCAAAAATCGTCGGTTTACCTGGTGCCACCGATATGCCGTGAAAGATAAACTCCGAATCCGGAAACGAAAGAATTGTTTCAAGGGCAATATCTTTTGCGCCCATCGAGCTGCCTCCGGACAACAGCACGAGGTCGGCCCAATCCAAAGCTTGCGTTAACGCGGTTGTGAGCCGCTGCCGATCATCAGGGGTGACTCCCAAATCTTTCAATTCGGCGCCGCACTCGGTAATCAAACCGGCCAGTGAGTGCTGATTGATATTGCGCACCTGCCCTGGCAACGGTGTCACATCAGCGTCGACGATTTCGTCGCCTGTGGAAATAAGCGCAACCCGCGGTCGCTTGAACACAGGCACCGAAGACATGCCGATGCCCGTCAGTGCGCCTATGTCATGCGCCTTGAATCGTCGGCCGCATTGAAAAACCGTCTCGCCCTTTTTGATGTCATCGCCGACTTGAATGACATTCTGCGCCGGCGACACACCGCGCTGAACCTCCACCAGGCCGCCTTCAACTTCGTTGGTATACTCGACCATGACTACGGCATCGCTTCCCGGCGGCATCATGCCGCCGGTTGAAATGCGAATCGCTTCGCCCGCCTGCACCGGCTGGATCGCCTCTTTGCCCATTTCAACAACCCCGACCAGTTTCAAATAAGCCGGCAGGCTCTGACTCGCGCCGAAGGTATCTTTGGAACGAACAGCATAGCCATCCATTGCGGCGCGCCTAAAATGCGGCAAGTCAACCCCAGAACGAAGATCCTCGCAGAGCACCCGGCCGCGCGCTGTAACCGTTGCAACATGCTCTGTGCCTACGGGATTTACCTGGACCAGCAAACGTAACGCCTCTTGCGGAGCTAGCACTTTAAAAAAGGTTTGCGCCATAGATGCCAGATCATAATCAGAGATAGAAGAGGAAGCAACGAGCTGTCCGGGTTCGCGTCCGAGCACGCAGGTTGTGCGCTCTGACGACGAAAGTCATCCAACGATTGTTACGCTTCACATCAGCTTGAGATTCTGTCCCAGTTGTGGGCTCTATCTAAGAGTATGTTTCTCCTCTTTGGGACATGGGTTCACAAACGCGCGTCCATTGCCTGCACGTTTACCCCGCGGTGCTTGGCACGTGATTCGCTCTTCGCTATGACAGCGAAAAACGGAAAGGAGTAAATATTATGGCAGGCAAAAATACTGCGGCATTCGGAATATACCCGAATGAAACGGCTCTAGAGAACGGAATTAGCGCTCTGCAAAGCGCCGGTTATAGGAATGAAGACATTTCGGTCCTGTTTCCAGAGAACGAAGGCACCAAGGATTTTGCGCATAGAAAGGGCACCAAAGCTCCTGAAGGCGCGGCGAGTGGCGCGGGCACAGGAGCAGTAGCCGGCGGCGTCTTGGGCTGGTTAGCTGGCATAGGCGCGATCGCAATCCCGGGCGTCGGTCCGTTCATTGCGGCCGGTCCCATCATGGCTGCACTTGCCGGCGCTGGAGTCGGCGGGGCGGTGGGCGGCCTGACCGGCGCTCTGGTCGGCGCGGGTATCCCCGAATACGAGGCCAAGAGGTATGAAGGTCGAATCAAGGACGGCGGGATTCTAGTCTCGGTTCATTGTGACAATTCTGAATGGACCAGCCGCGCTAAAGACATACTGGAGAGAACCGGAGCTCAGGATGTGTCCTCTGCCGGCGAGGCCAGCGCCGATTTCGCGGAAACCGACAAGCCGCTTCCGCGTGATGCCTCCGGCACCGTTCGCCGCCGTGATGATGTTTAAATTGTTGGACAAGGGTTAATTTTCTTGGACTAACGTCGACCGATTCGGCTTGCCGAGGATGCGCGCAACGCCATGCTCCGGCAAGCCGAATCGGAAGTATCTCTTGCGTCATCCCTTCTCACTAGCCAAAAATTGTTTTCCACTTTCGTTCAGTGTTCGATTCGACGTTTCTAATCGCCTGTACCGCTTTTCGTACGCCCGCCAATAGTTGACGGCGATCGAATCAGCGAAGAACAAGCAACCGTTTGTGTCCAAGCCTGCCCCCACCGAAGCGTTAGATTCGGTTTAACGGATGAGATTACCGTAAAAGCAAAGAAGCAAGCGGAAACCGCTGGTGTTTACACTTACGGCGACAAAGAAGCGGGGCGGCAACGTAGTTTGTGCTTCAAAGAAAAAAAGGAACAATAGGGGCTCCACAATATCGGCGCGCAGAAGTTTTCGAGCACAAGATACCGCTCGGCTTGATGCTGAAAGATCTGTTCACAACGCGTTGCGGTATCAAGTGCAAGTTGCGCGCTCTTTACTTAGCCCTCATTCATCCGAGGCGCCTTATCTATCGTTATTTCTCGCAGGACGATACTGCAGCGCGTCGCCAAGCTGGCGGCAATCTCGATATCTCAAAAAAGAGTTGTGATCTTGTGTCCATACAAAATGCTTATCCAATGATGGTCGATTGTTATCTCAGCTGCCTCCTACTAACGCTGCTCACCACTGAGAGTTGGGAAGAGTCGTTGACAACTTTGGAACGCTACGCTACAGGCTAGTCATATTTAGCGAAAGCTAAAGGTACACATAAACTGGCCACCCTTCCGCTTGCCGGCCGGATGCGGAAACCTCTCTCAATCCACGAAGCTATGCAGCCTATGCGTCTTCAGACCGCCATTTGTAAGCGTTTGACGCTTAGCGGAAACTTCCTATGAAAGTCGCTCAAAGCATCAGAGCGCATCAGAATATTTTTCCAGCGCAGCGGCACACCCGTCTTCCCGTGGTTATATGGGAAAAATACTCAGAGTGGACCTGAGCAAAGGTGAGCTGCTTTACGAGAACCTTCCTGAGGAGCCGGTATTGCGCAAACTCTGGGGCGGGCAACTCCTGGCCGAATACATTTTACTTCACGAACTCTAGATCGGCACCGATGCTTATGATGCTCAAAGCGTCATCGTGGGAATCACGGGTCCGATTACCGGAACCGGATTTATCTCCCGGTGGCACCAAAATAAATTTTGTTTATTTGAGCCCGGCCACAAGTTACACATTGGGGCGGGGAGCGACGAGTGGTTTTTTAGCGACGACACTCAAGGCGGCGGGTTATGACGGTCTAATCATCACCGGCGCTGCGCAGCAGCCGGTTTATTTCATATGTGGGTGAGGACCGACTGGAGTTGCGCGACGCCTCTCACGTTTGGGGCAAAGGCACCCGGGCCACGGAGGAAAGTCTGCGCTCCGAGGCCGGCCATCGCGATGCGAAGATCGGCTGCATAGGGCCAGCAGGCGAACACTTGGTTCGGGCGGCCATGTTGGTAAACGATTACAATCACAGCGCGGCGCATGGCTTGCGCGCGGTCATGGGATCGAAAAAACTCAAGGCCATTGTAGCCTGGGGAACCAAGCGCCCGCAGTTGTTCGATAAGCTCGCTTTGATTGACGCGGGGGAACGTTGGAAGGTAGCGCTGACTCCACGCATCTATACGGTAGCCAAGCGCAAGAAAAGTGTCGGTCATGGGGAGGACTGGGGAGCACTCACCAAATATAACTGGCGTAGCACCCTCATCGCGGATGAGAACAAGGGATTTGATCAGAACCGTGTCACTCTCCGCCCTTGCTTTCAATGCCCTCGTTTATGCCCCTGGGATGTGGAAATCGGAGAGGGAGTGCACAGGGGAAAGGTCGGCCACTTCAATGCCGGAAGCAATGGATGGACACCTTCTACAACCTCGGGTTCAAAGGAAATGACGTGCTCTATCTCTCTGAACGAATCAATGATTTAGGAATCGAGTGCAGTCATTTTGCCAACAGCGCTGGTCTGGCGTTTGAAGCCTGGGAGAAGGGCCTCCTGGGAACTGATCGGACGGACGGTTTGGAATTGACGTGGGGGAACCTCGAAGCTACGGAGATTCTGCTCTACCGCTGCGCTCGCAGGATCCGCTGGTTAGGGAACTTGTTGGCTGATAGGCCATATGAGCTCGCATCAGGCTCTCGGCGGAGTAGCGCTGAACTGGGTCGTACACGTCAAGGGAGGGACCCCGGCGCAGCACGACTGGCGACCGTTACTGAGCAGCATGCTGAGTGAACTAACCGCGACCGGCGGCATGAAACCGCAAGGGGGTGGAACAGGTTCGGGAGACAATTCACCGCCGCCGGATCTGGCAAGCCGGGAGCAGTGGGGACCGCTCGACCCGACTTTGCCCGACGGCTGGGCGCGCTCTCACCTGCTCGCAGAAAAGATCCGCCAGGCTTGCGGGCTGATGGGAGGTTGCTGGTTTGCGCTCAGTTACAAACAGCCCGACGGACTTCATAGTCTCGTGGACTCGCTTAATGCTACGACCGGTTGGGACGTCACTCTGGATGAGACTCTGGAGGCCGGCCACCGAAGCATCATCCTGCAGAGCATTTTCGGGACTCAGCGGGGATGGACAGCCGAGCATGATTGGAAGGATGTAGGGCCGAGGTTTTTAGAACCGATTCCTGACGGCAAATTCAAAGGCTTTACCATAGCACAATGGCTTCCGGATCTGGTGCACGAGTATTACCGGATTTCCGGGAGGCACGAGAAGACGGGGCGTCCTTTCCGGGATACACTGATCCAGCTAGGTTTGGATGAGTTCGCGTCCTGGAGTCACTTAGACTGAATTCTTGACAGACCCAAGGAGGCTTACGATGTTACTGCAAATCAGAGCAGTGCGGCGAGTGGTTTGTTCGCTAAAGGTGATCATGCCGCTTGCCATCGTAACGTTAACCATCACTGGTTCAGGAACTTCTTTCGCCCAAACAGAGCTCAAGAAGGTTCGCATGTCGCTTCCTTCCTCGCACATAGGTTATTTGGCTTTCTATGCCGCGCTGGAGAAAGGCTTCTACCGGCAAGAAGGAATAGATCTGGAGTTAATTGTGATGCCGGCCAACTTGGCGAGCACCGCGGTTCTTTCAGGAGATCTGGACTACAACGGCGCTATCAGCGGCGTGATCACGGCGCAAATTCAGGGGCGGTCGATGCGCGCCCTAATTTTCACGACTGAACGCCCGCTCATGTTCTTTATCAGCAAGAACGAGATCAAGGAACCCGCCCAGCTGAAAGGGAAAAAACTCGCCGGCAGCTCTCCAGGCGCGGTAGCCACGATGCTGTCTAGGCTGGTTCTCGGCAAAGTCGGCCTCGACCCCGATCGCGATGTCGAGCTTAATCCTATGGGAGGGACCGGGGCCGGCCGGTTTGCCGCCTTGGAGAGCGGCGTCGTAGACGCCGCGGTGCTCGAGCTGCCCTATAATATCGTTGCGCAACAAAAAGGATATAACGAGCTCATTTTTCTTGGAGACTTCGCCGAGTTTCCCCAAAACGGGTTCGGCGCCGCAGAGAAAAAAATCCGTGAAAACCCCGACGAGGTTTATAAAATGGTGCGCGCGTCGCTGCGCGGGCTCGCGTTTGTCTGGGACAAGCAGAACTATGACGAGGTTATGAATATTGTCATGCGTCAATGGAAGATCGGCAATCGCGCTATGGCGGCCGAGATGTTCAGGCATCTCACCCGGGTGCTGACGAAAGACGCCTCAGTCAAGACGGAATCCGTTCAGTTTTTGGTGGACATGGTTCGGGAAAATGCCAAGGTGACTCGGCCGATTACGGTCTCCGAGATCGCCGATTTTCGCTTTGTCGACAAAGCCAGGAAGGACATAGCGGCGGCGCGATAAATGAGAGTCGAGATTTGGACCCATGACGACAAGCTGTCGGCCATCAAAAAAACCCGGCCACAGTCACCGGAAGGAGAAATACTTTTCATGAGCGATGATAGCGCAGCTAGAGAAAAACTCGCGACCTGCACCCGGATTTTTGCCATGCAAGGGTTATTGACGCTATTCGGGCACATCAGCATGTACCTGCCCGCCACTCGCCGCGTCCTGCTCTCTCCCGGCATGGGCTGCAACAGAGCAAAGACACGTGCAGAGAGCATATTCGTGCTCGACCACTCAGGAAAAATTCTGGAGGAAGGCGAGGGAGGAATTCCTGTGGAATGGCCCATCCATACCGCCCTGCATGCGGCGCGATCCGACGCTCTGGCGGTGGCTCATCTGCATTCGCCGTTCGCGACACTCTTCGCCATTGCCATCCGCGAGTTTCGCCCGGTCACCTTGCAAGGAGCTCTTTTTGCCCGCGGAGTGCCTCTTTATGAGACGGCTCAGTTGATAAAAACTCCGGATCAGGGCCTCGGTCTGGTGGATGTGATTCGCGATAAGCGGGCAGCGCTCCTCCGTGGCCATGGCGTCGTCATAGTTGGCAGGGACATTGAAGAGGCGCTGTTCTCTTCGCTGATCTTTGAGGACGACGCACAAAAAACTCTCCAAGCAGCGAGCCTCGGCGAGGTTGGGTTCATTAGCTTGGAGGAATGCAACGCTTTCGACGGCGAAGACGGTTTGCAGCGTAGATCGCATCGAACCTGGGACTACTTCGCGGAGGTGGAGGCTCAATGGGACCGCCAGCCAGGCACGGGAGCGTGCCCCTTGCTTCCATGAGAGCAAAGCCACAGCGATTACCGACACAGGAAGTGTATTTAGAGTAGGTTCCGAAAACATCCACGCACCAAAAGAAGGAGCAGCCATGGCAAGTCGCATCCGTATTTACGCCGGTACCCAGGAGGGATTATTTATCTGGCGTTCGCGCAATGGTTCCTGCGACAAAGTGTCGGTTTCATTTGAGACAGGAACCATCGATTCCATGGATGGGCCGCGGCAACAGCCGAACGTTGTCTACTTAGAGCTCACTCGTGATGGAGTTTACCGCACGGAAGACGCCGGCAAGAGCTGGGGGCGAGTCTTCGAGGGCAATATCAGGGCAGTAACCGTCGATCCAACGGATGAAAAAGTCGTTTACGTTGGCACCGAACCCATCCATCTCCACAGGAGCGAAGATGGCGGGCGAAGCTGGGAAGAGCTGACGGGCGTCCACGACTTACCGCCGGAGATCAAGAAGCAATGGACTTATCCGCTGCCACCGCACAGAGAGCACGTGCGACATATCTTCGTGCATCCGGATGATCCGAATCTGCTCCATGTTTGTCTGGAACACGGCGGAGTAATTCGCAGCTTTGATCGGGGCAAGTCATGGCAGGATGTAAGCGGTGGAATTGACTACCTCGACATTCACCACATCAGCAGCGCGCCGGGTCGCAACGATCTCTACTTCCTTGCCACTGCCAGGGGATTTTTCAGCAGCACTGATCCGGGCAATGGCTGGAGGCGCGCTGAGAACGGATTCACGCGAGACTATTTTCACGATTTTGTGTTCCTACCTGGAACTCCACCCGTCATGCTAGTGGCGACAGCGGACAAATCTCCGGGCTATTGGGATCGACCGGAGAAGGCCCAGGGAGCCGTTTTTCGCAGTCGCAGCCTGGCAGATACTTGGGAACGCGTCGGTGTCGGACAGTGGCTACCGCAAGACATGAAGCAGATGGTCTGAGCGCTTACGCAACATCCGGAGGATCCTTCAATCGTCTATGCGGGTTTAGGCGCCGTTTCCCGCGGCCGTTCAGCAGACGCTTCACAGAAAGGCAGTGGAGATATCCTGGTCAGCAAAGATCAAAGAGACACTTGGGAACGATTGCCCCTGGAGCTGCCGGCGGATCGCGTGCTCTGTGTTGCCTCGGATCTTTAAGCAGCCAAGAACAGGCGGAGGAGGCCTGCGAACGAACGCATTTGATTCTGCTGCAAACCCGATTTCTTGCTTTTGATCAACGCGCAGAATGCTTGCGATTCAAATGCAAAGTTTGAGAATAAAACAAATTTCATCGACTTTTTCTCCTAACTCACGAACATGAACTGTTCTTAGCCCTGAAAAGGTGTTCAGAGCGGCCATGCTCATTTGGAAGCCCGCAAATCTAACTATCGTTTCTCATTGCAAGCCCCCGTGAAGTAATGCGATAAGATGACTCGGCTTAGTCCCGGTATTTCGTCCGTCTAAGCCCGTGACCGCGCACCAATTCGCTGTGTGTTCCCTCAATGCCGTTTCTCTGATACATCTTTGTGGAAAACTTCGCCTCTCTCATTTCCTTTCGTCGTTTCTCTATTAGGTCTTGACGCAGCCGACCACTAAGATCCGCCGTCCACTCATGCGTACACTGTCTTGTACAGAGCAGCCATCGCACTGGTTGTGCCGTTGAATCTGGTAGTACTGTATCTCAGCAAGCGTGCCGAATGTGACTGCACTGAGTGTTTAAATTGCCCTGCGGAACGGCCTGGCGCGCCTCTATGCCGACATGTAAGACATCTGCATTGTAAGGACCCTTATAGAAATCAGGACGCGTCGGCCTAAAAGCTCCATCGCTTCTTATCAGCTTGACTCAAAGTCTTCTCAGTCAGATAGCCGCGCTCTGCCGTCAGCGCATTCATGCAGGTTGTTGTATTGCTAGCAAACATAGTCACTACCTTCCCTTTTCTGCATTTCCAGTATTCATCTTCGCCGCAGTTATGACGACATAAAAAGAAGTGATACATCCGGTGCATGATCAGCGATAAGTTAAAAAGGAAGCTCATGGCGAACAGTCCGACCGATACTCTGAACTCAACAATACGGCAGCCTGGTGCCGACGGCGAGGCTCCGCGATGGCAAAGCAAGAAGCATTCTATTCGATGCGACCCAATGCATCGGCTGCCGTCACTGTGTCCAGGCTTGTAAGGATTGGAACGATCACGACCGCACCAACCTCTATGCTCTCTCCAGCACCAACTGGATAACTATGGAGCCGCCTGTGCTCGAGGGGCTCTCGCCGCTGTGGGCACGAAACAGTTGTATGCATTGCGAGTTCGCCGCCTGTGCGGCGGTGTGCCCGGTGGAAGCGATCACCAAGTACGAAGAAGGCCCGGTAGTAATCAATCAGGAAGTCTGCATCGGGTGCGAGTACTGCATTCACGCTTGTCCATGGGATGTCATTACCAACGATGACATTACGCATAAAGCCAGCAAATGCACCATGTGCAGCGACCGAATCAGCGAAGACAAGCACCCATTTTGTGTCCAAGCCTGCCCAACGCAAGCGTTGGATTTCGGTCTCACGGAAGAGATTACCGTGAAGGCAAAGAAGCAGGCGGAAACCGTTGGCGGTTACACGTATGGCGACAAAGAAGCCGGCGGCGGCAACGTGATTTACGTCCTCAAAGAAAACCAGGAACGATACGGGCTGCGCCATATCGGCGAGCAGAGGTTTCCGAAACACAAGATACCGCTCGGCTTGATGCTGAAAGATCTGTTCACAACGCGCTGCGGTATCAGGGGCAAGTTGCGCGCTCTCTTTTTGGCTATCATCCATCCGCGGCGGCTGATCTATCGTTATTTCTCGTGAGCGTCACGACCGCTGACGCGAGCCCGCCCGCTAAATTCAAGAAGCGCAAACATAGGGACCATCAAACATGAGAACATCCACCTTCAGCAGTTCTTCCATCGCGTACAAATGGATTTTCACGGTTGTATTAATGATCCCATTTACGTCCGAGGTTTGGGCCGAGAAAATAAGAACCGCCATTCCGCAGGCCAACCTTAACTATCTTTCCATCTACGTAGCTGACGGCAAAGGCTTCTTCCGCGATGAGGGCCTTGAGAACGAAACGGTCGTGATCTCGGGACCACTTGCCACTGCGGCGCTGTTGAGCGGCGATATCGATTTTAGCGGAGGTGGCGGCAGCGGTATGCGCGCGGCGCTCAAGGGCGCCCCGGTCAAGGGCATTTTTTTTCAAACAGAAAAAGTTACGTTTTACCTGATTGCGGATCCAAGCATTAAGACCGCCGCCGACCTGAAGGGCAAAAAGGTCGCGGTGGGGAGTTCAGGCGATACGCAGGACCGCATGATCACGATGTTTGCGGAGCGCGGCGGAGTCTCCAGCAGAGATATTACCCGCATCGCCATGGGCTCGGACACCAACAGTCGAATTCTCGCACTCAAGTCAGGCGCCGCCCACGCCAGCGCCGTAGATCCCGGCGGCCTCGTGTTTGCTCAAAAAGAGGGACTGGTTTCTTTGGGTTTTCTCGGTGATCTCTTTCCCATGCCGTTTCAGGGTTTTGTTACTCTCGATAGAAAAATTCGCGAAGACCCAGGTCAAATAAAGCGCTGGCTCAAAGCAGCGATTCGCGGGCTTATGTTCGTGCGCGACCAACCTGAGGAAGCGGTAAATCTCGGTATTAAAAACCTTCAACTAGGCAAAGCTACTCGTCCGATGATTGTCGAAGGAACGAAAAACTATGCCCGTGCCTTACCGCAGGGTGTTCCGGGGCTTCCCACGGCTCAAGGAATAAGAAACTTTCTTGAGTACGACATAAAGGTCCCGCTGCAGATCAAAGAAGATGTCCCTCCGGAGCGGTTATTACATCTGCAACTCGTTGAAGAAGTAAAGAAGGAATTGGAAGCCGTACAAAGGAGACCCAGTCGATGACACCGGAGAAAGACTTACGCGAGCAGCTTGCCACGTGTACGCGCATCTTCGCGATGCAGGGGCTAATTGGCCTGTTCGGCCACGTCAGTGTTTATCAACGCGAGACCAAGACGATCTTTGTCACACCCGGATCAGGTTCGGACAAACCACATTTTCAGGCGGGTGACATGATTCCCATTCACCTGGATGGCAAACCGCTCGACGGCAAGACACTGCCTCCGGTCGAGTGGCCGATTCATACGGCGCTGCATGGTGCCCGCACGGACGCATTAGCCGTGGCTCATCTCCATACGCCTTATGCCACATTGTTCAGCATAGCTCGCCGTGAGTTTCACCCGGTCACTTTGCAAGGGACGATCTTCGGCGAAGGCGTGCCACTCTACAAAGAAGCTCATCTGGTGACGACGCCCCAACGTGGCGACAATCTGTTGAAGACGATGGGCGATCATCGCGCCGTGCTTATGCGCGGGCATGGTATCGTAGTTGCCGGCAAGAGTCTCGCCGAAGTTTTGTTTGCCTCGATGATTTTAGAAGACGATAGCAAAAAGACCATGCAGGCCTTGACCCTCGGTCCTATCGATCATTTCAGCGCAGAAGAATGCCGTGGCTTTAACGCCGAAATTGATTTCGAACGCCGTTCCCGGCGCGCTTGGGAATTTTTCACGCGCTTGGAATCCACCTGGGATCGGCAAGGCGGAACCGGAAGGATGGAGCTCTTTCCTTAAGCGGAGAAACAGTCCAAGTCATTCAAATCGTGAAATCCGTTCAAACAGGACCTCAATATTTTTCCGAGGTCATTTGAAAACTTTTGAACTGCTCGAACGGTTTGAAGAAACCAAGGGTCAGTCCCAATGCATTGACTATCACTGTCGGTGAACAATCACCGGCAGACAAGGAGAGGTCCGATGAACGAAGGAGTTCGTGGTTACGCGGGAACGCAGGCTGGACTGATAATTTGGCGAAAAATTGGTGGTGTCCACAGCCGCCCCATAACGGCCGCATTGGCAATATCTTCATCCATCCGGACAACACTAGCATCGTCTATCTTCCATCGAACATGGCGGTATGGTGCGCAGCTTCGACCGCGGTAAGAGTTGGGAGGATGTCAGCAAGGGCAGCGATTATCTGGATATCCACTTCATCGCCAATCTGCCGACGCGAATGGATCGATATTACGTCGCCAGCGCGCGCGTTTTTTTACCGGTGACAAACCCGAGCAAGGTTGGGAGCCCGCCGAGAACGGTCTCACAGGAATCACTTTCATGCTTGCGCGGAGATTGGACTTAACGGCTTGAACGTTTTAGGCAATTTCAAACTATAAGCCCGAGTGAGGCATCAATGAGTGAGAGCTCCGACTATAGAAACTTTTTTCCGGTCCAACGCCGGACGCGCTTGCCCGGCGGGTATATGGGTAAGATCCTGCGCGTCAATCTCAGCACGGGAGAACTGATCGATTTGCATCTTCCGGAAGAGCCGATATTGCGAAAATACTGGGGCGGTCAACTCTTCGCTGAGTACGTTCTCCTTAACGAATTGCCGATCAATATCGATCCCTATGATGCCCGCAACGTCATCGTTGGCATGACCGGACCCATTACCGGAACCGGCTTTACCCCGGGGGGCACGAAAATGTGCTTCGTTTATCTCAGCCCGGCAACTCGCTACACCCTAGGTCGAGGCGCAACCAGCGGCTATTTCGGCACATCACTTAAAGCAGCCGGCTATGACGGTGTCATCATCACCGGTGCAGCCCAGGCGCCGACCTATCTTTATATCGGCGAAGACAAGGTTGAATTGCGCGATGCGGGGCGCGTGTGGGGTAAAGGGTCGCGCGACACCGAAGACTTGCTCCGAGACGAATCCGGTCATCAGGACGCGCGGGTGGGGTGTATCGGACCGGCCGGCGAAAGTCTGATTCGTGCCGCTATGTTCGTCAATGACTACAATCATAACGCAGCCCATGGCCTGGGCGCTGTGATGGGCTCGAAAAAACTTAAGGCCATTGTCGCGTGGGGCACCAAGCGTCCCCGGGTGCACGACAAGAATACGCTGATCGAAGCCGGACTGCGCTGGCGCAAAGCAATCGCGGCGCGCACAACGACAGTACAAAAACGTCTGACCAGCGTCGGCCACGGCGAGGATTGGGGCGCGATTACGAAACTTAATTGGCGCAGTACCGTCATCACCGATGAGGCCAAGGGCCTGGATCAGAACCAAGTCGTCTTGAGGCCCTGCTTCCAGTGCCCGCGCATGTGCCCCTGGGACGTGAAAGTCGGCGAAGGCCGCTTCAAAGGCGCAATCGGACACTTCAACGCGGGCAGCGAATGGATGGACACTTTCTACAATCTTGGTTTCAAGGGTAACGACGTGCTCTATCTATCAGAGCGCATCAACGATTTGGGAATCGAGTGCAGCCATTTCGCCTGCGGCGCCGGACTAGCCTTCGAGGCCTGGGAAAAGGGTGTTCTTGGGCCAGATCGTACCGACGGTTTGAAATTGGAATGGGGCAATTTGCGCGCAGCCGAAACTCTGCTGGAACGCTGCGCGCGCCGCGAAACATGGCTCGGCAATATTCTCGCTGATGGACCTAAAGAACTTGCCGAAGCACTGGGGGGCGAAGCAAAAAATTGGGTGGTGCACACAAAGGGCGGGACACCGGCGCAACATGAATGGCGGCCACTGCTCAGCCAAATGTTGCGCGAACTGGTGGCAAGCGGCGGCATGAAACCGCAGGGTGCTGGCGGCACAGAGCCGCCCGCTGATCTGTTATATCGAGAGAGGTGGGGTCCGCTCGATCCGACTCAGCCCGATGGCTGGACGAATTCGCATCTTCTAACGGAGCAAATTCGCCAGGCCTGTGGAGTCATGGGTGGTTGCTGGTTCGCCTTAAACGACAAACCGCCGGACGGCGTGAAAAGCATGGTGGACGCGCTCAATGCGACCACAGGGTGGAACGTCAGCCTCGACGAAACCATTGACGTCGGTCACCGCAGCATCATCCTTCAAAGCGTTTTCGGCACTCAGCGCGGGTGGATTGCCGACCATGATTGGCAAGACGTGGGACCGCGCTTTCTCGAGCCAATTCCTGACGGCAAGTACAAGGGCTTCACCATTGCGAAATGGTTGCCCGAGCTCATTTTCGAGTACTATCGTTTATCCGGGCGGCATGAAAGAACCGGTCGGCCCTATGTGGACACACTAACCCGCTTGGGGCTTGAAGAGTTCAAACAATGGAGTCAACTGGATTGATCCTCAGAGACCAACCTAAGCAAGGATGCAGCTATGAAACTTTTCCAACCCATGACAAGAGTCGTTTTAATGTTCGCCGTGGCGCTGGGTGCTGTTCATTTTCCTTCTGCTGGCCATGCCCAGTCTCAGTTGAAGAAAGTGCGAATGGGCAGTTCTTCCACCAATGTCTCCTTCCTGGCTATTTATACGGCGCTCCACCGTGGATTTTTTAAGGATGAAGGGATCGATTTGGAAATCATCTTTATGCCCGCGAACCTGGCAAGCACGGCCGTGTTGAATGGAGACGTCGACTACAACGGCGCTGTGACCGGCACCATCGGCGCGGCGGTTCGGGATCAGCCGATGAAGGTTTTGCTCTTCACCGTCTCTAAGCCACTGTTGTTTCTCGTTGGTCAAAAAAATATCAAAGACGTCAAACAGTTGAAGGGCAAAAAAATTGCCGGAAGCTCGCCGGGAGGCTCAGCCACACTTCTCGCCAATCAAGCATTGAAACAAATCGGACTCGAGCCTGGTAAAGATGTCTCGGTTTTGCAGATGTCAGGGAACGCAGCCAGCCGCTTCGCGGTTCTCGAGTCCGGCGTCGTCGACGCCTCGCTGCTTTCCGTCCCGGAGAACATCGTGGCACTTGAGAAGGGCTACAATGAGCTGCTATTTCTTGGCGATATTGTGGAGTTTGCCCAAAATGGCTTCGGGACTTCACACAAGAGGATCCGTGAGAACCCCGACGAGGTTTATCGAATGGTGCGCGCCACAGTACGCGGCCTGCAGTTTATCTGGGACAGAAATAATAGCGATGCGGTGACCAATATTCTGATGAAGCAATGGAACATAAACGATAGAAGAATGGCCGGAGAAATGTTCCGGCACGTGAGCCGGGTGTTAACCAAGGACGCCTATGTTCGGCCGGAATCCGTCCAAGTGCTCATTGACCTCGCCCGCGAAAACGCCAACGTGACAAAACCGATCCCTGTTTCCGATATCGTCGATTTTTCTTTTCTAAACAAAGCTCGCAAAGAGTTAGGGGTGACGAAATGACCGGAAGCACGCGCCGCTCAAATCAAAGGATCGAGAATCACTTTGATCGATTCCGAGCCGCTGGCGGTAAGTTGAAATCCTAAACCCGCCTGCGACAACGGCAATCGATGCGTGATCATCTCTCCAACCCGCACTTGACGAGTTCGGATAAGTTCCAGCGATTCAAGCAAATCATCGCCACTGCCGGCATACGAAGTGACGACGGAAATTTCATCTCGCCAAAATTCAAACAAGGGTATCGGCACATCAACTCCAGCCGCCGTTGGCGCAAAGAATAGCAGCGTACCACCGCGATCAACGGATTGTATAGCTTGTTGAATGGCGGGCATGGCGGCCGTGCAGACGATTACCACATCAGCTAACCGGCCTTCGTTCAGCTCACGTAATCGATCCGGAACCTGCTCGGCACCGTGAATCGTTGCATGCGCTCCAAACCGTGCCGCTGCCGTCAACCGAAAATCACTGACGTCGGTGGCTATGATTCGATGCGCGCCGCGAGCACGCGCAAGCTGGATGTGCAACAAACCCGAAATCCCGCTGCCGATCACTAGCACAGTTTGGCCGGTTGCAAGTCGAGCGAATCGTTGCGCACGGACCACACAAGCGAGCGGTTCGATAAATGATCCTTCATCAAAGCTTATCTCGTCAGGTAAAAGAAGCGTCCCCAGATCTACATTGATCCTGGGCACACGGACGAATTCAGAGAAGCCGCCCGGATCGAAATGCGTGGTGCGGAGCATTTCGCATACCGACTGATGACCGGCATGACAATACCGGCACTTCCCGCACGGCACATGATGCGAGGAGAAGACTCGGTCCCCAACACGGAAGTTTCCAACACCGGTGCCGACTTCGATGACGTCCCCGGTAATCTCGTGCCCCAGGACAAGCGGCGCTTTTTTGATGCGGTACCATTCCATCAGATCGCTGCCGCAAATGCCGCTGGCGCGAATGCGCACCAGTAACTCACCGGATCCGATCTTCGGAACGCGCATCTCTTCAAGCCGCACGTCGTGATTACTGTAATACATGGCCACTCGCATGCTGCTGCGGCGAGGTTTCTGCTTAGAGTTATTCAGATGCTTATGTGATGAGGACATACGGTTATCACAAAGCTGCCCGCCCGAATTGTTTCCCGAGCAAAAGTTCTTGGTCTTCTGACCAAGAACGCGCGAGAATGCTCGAGGTGGTGCTCAATTCAGGCGGAGATACGTAGAGCTCCTAAAATACTTTAGCCGGCTGCCCGCTTCGCGATGGCTCCTTTGGCGCCCTCATAAATCTTGTATGCTTCTTTGACCGAAACGTTGTCATGTACGATCGCCCGCACCGCTTGGATCATCCCCACGGGGCAATCGGACTGGAAAATATTTCGCCCCATGTCAACCCCGACGGCGCCGCCCTTAACGGAATTGTAGGTTAGTTCCAAAGCTTCAAGCTCTGGCGTCTTTTTGCCACCAGCTACGATCACCGGGATTGGGCAGCTCTCGATTAACTGCTCGAATTCGTCACAGTAATAGGTTTTGACGATGTGAGCGCCAAGCTCCGCGGCAATGCGGCAGGCCAAGCCTAAGTAGCGAACATCACGCGCCATGTCCTTGCCTACCGCCGTTACTGCGAGCACCGGAATGCCAAACTTCTCTCCCTCATCCACCAGTTTGGCCAGACTCACCAGCGTCTCCTTCTCGAACTCCGATCCGACAAAGATCGAAAGCGCCATCGCCGATACGTTGAGACGAATGCAATCGTCGATTGAGACCGTGATGTCTTCGTTGGAAAGTTCTTTAAGGATGCTAGCGCCGCCGGAAACCCGGAGAACAACAGGCTTGTCGAAGTTGGGATCGACGGACGTTCTTAGCACACCGCGAGTCAACATGATCGAGTCGGCGTGCGGCATGAGTGGTTCAATTGTTTGCCGCGGATCTTCCAAGCCGCTGGTAGGACCGAGAAAGTAACCATGGTCTACGGCGAGCATAACCGCGCGCTTATCCGCCGGCTTGATAATTCGAGCTAATCGATTCTCCATTCCCCAATTCATAGATCTCATCCTCCTTGTGTCAGAGTGTAAAGTTAAGCAACCGTATCACAGAACGACTTAGGATCTAAGCCAGCACCGTCAAAACTTTGACCGGTTACCGTGATCTACTTAGAAGCGGACCCAGATAACGAACTGCCAGAGCGACGAGAATCATGCTACCCCCTAGCAAGGTGGCGAACGACGGAATTTCGCCAACGGTCAGCGCCACCCAGACAGGATTTAGTACGGGTTCAATCAATGCGATCAGCGCCGCTTCCTGCAGTGGAATTCTCTGTAACCCCCTGGAAAAAAGAAAGTACGGGAGTCCCAGCTGCACAGCTCCCATGATCGCCACGATCAGAAGTTGATCGATTGAAAGCGCCAACGGCTGTTTTACGAACGGCAAGACCAGCAGCGCGCAGACGAGATTGTTCAACCAGGTCAGATAAGTTGCGCTGAATTCTTTTACTCGCTGCAGATTCACCATGTAAATGGCGAACAGAACCCCGCTCAAAAGAGCTAGCAGAACCCCGGACATCTCCGGCTGACCGGCGTTATCGAAGGAAATAAATCCGACGCCGACCATGCTAACCGCCAATGCCAGGGCATTGGGATACGAAATCTTTTCGCCCAGCACCAAACGAGAAAATATATAAACCAGAACTGGAGCCGTGTACTGCAGAACGATGGCATTGGCGGCCGTCGTCAACTTATTTGCGGACACAAAGGCGGTAATAGCGGCCGTATAGCTGATCACTGAAACGATGATCGGCGCGTTGAACTGAAACTTCGAGGATTTTAGAAAAGGGACGAAAACAAGTGACGCAAAGAAACTTCGGTAGAAAACAATCGTCAATGCGTGGATCTCGAGGAGCTTGATGAAAACCCCGGCCAGACTCCAGAGCAAAGCGGCCAGAAAAATCAGAAGTCGGCTGCGATCTAGCTCGCGCTTGGAGCCTATGGCCGTCGAAATCACCATCTTCAGCCGTGAGTCAAAGTCGCGGCTACCGTTGCGGCTGAAGATTTCAACAACTCAGATGGGATCGATGTGACCGGCTAAACCAGGCGCGCACGATGTCATCGCGTATCGGCTCGAGCTCGGTTGCCCACACCGCCTATTCTTCCGGTATGACGGATACCTTTAGCGGAACTGTAAGATCGGCGGTCATACGGATGGGCACCTCATAGTCGCCGGCGACCTTGATCGGCTCTTCCAATTGGATCTTGCGTCGGTCGACGATGAGTCCTTGCGCCTTCAAAGCTTTTTCGATCTGGATATTGGTCACCGAACCGAAGAGCTTCCCTTCCTCGCCGACTCGCATGCGAATGGTCAGTGAAACGGCGCTAATGCTCTGTCCCACCGACTGCGCCTCCCTTGTGATCTTTTGTTTTTGATCAGCGACAACTTTCTTGTGATGCTCGAATGTCTTCAGATTTTTCTTATTGGCCAATAAGACGAGGCCGCGAGGCAGAAGGTAATTTCTCGCATAGCCGTCGCGAACACGCACCACTTCACCGATTTTGCCGACGTTGGCGACGTCTTCTTTTAAAATGACTTCCATATCCCCTCCCTTACGATGCCTGACTGGGATTTAGATCCCGCTTTCTCAACCGGCGAAAATCAACCCACAAGTCGAATAAACCAAGGCCGACCACTAATAATGTGAATATCTGCTGAAAAACGATAAACAAGTAAACCACCCCGCGAACAAATCGGGGCACATTATTTTTGTTGAAATAAAACGCGATAATTGCCAGTCCCTGGAAAAAGTAGCATGCGCCAAAAACCAGCAGAAAATTGGCTGCGAGCGTCTTAACCGATTCCAATCCGGGGATAAACATAATGAAGCCAGAGACGATCACACCCCAAACCAGAAAATCAGGCGCTTTCCACTCTCGTAGGCTGACAAGCGTCAGCCAATGCGGCCTTTTTTCAGGGAATCGACGGCATAACAAAACCACATTGAATAATACTACTAGGCTGAGACTGACGAAAGCAGCCGCCGGGAGAAGCTGGAGAATCGTCCCGGCGATCTCGGCAGCGCGTTCCTTCAGAACCGCAATGCTTTCCTCCGGGAACCCCATTTTCTCATGCATCTCAACAGCAGACGTGAGGCTACTATTGAGGCTTTGACTCACATCGTGAAAGATCGCTTGCCAGGAGCCATATAGAATAAATAACAAAGCGCTGAAGGCAGTAAACACTAAGGCCGCGGTTGAAAAGACTAACGTTTCGAGTACTCGGATGCGGCCGAGAAAGAAAAACAATAGCCCGATCAGCAGAACGAACATTGAAAAAACATACCCGAGTTGCTCTCCGCCCCATAACAGCAAAATCACCAGAGCAAGGACTGCGACGCTCATCCCTCGCATAAGACCATACTTTATCCCGAACCAGAGTACCGGCTGCGGCACTAGGGGGAAGAGCGCGAAGGCGAACGGTGGAGCTGTCACGCCGCCTAAGAAAAGCATTGCCGTGAAAGCCGTAGCGAGAAAACCCCTGGCAATGATCTCCAGCCGCGATCGAATTAGAATCGTTTTCTTAGCTTTTTGCAGTCGTAAACGGCAGCAACGCGACACTGCGCGCTCGCTTGATTGCGGTTGTTAGCAATCTCTGGTGACGAGCACAGTTTCCTGTTATGCGGCTGGGAGTCATTTTCCCGCGTTCCGTTACAAAGGAAGCAATAGTCCGAACATCCTTATAGTCAATTCTGAGTGTCTTGTCCGCACAGAAGCGACATACTTTTCGCCGAAACATCGGCCGCCGACGTGAACCACCGCCTTTATCGTCATCCATGCGATCGCGGTTGACTCTCGCGCCAGATTCCCTCTGAGCCATAAGCTATTCTACCTTCTTCCTTATGATTTCTTAGTCTTCCAACAATATGCTTCCGGTAGCCGCGGCAAGTAGAACTCGCGACGCTGCTACAATCGTCCAATTTTGCGTGTCAAACCACCTCGAGGAGCTTATCCGACGGCTTTCTTCAGTAACTCTATCAGGTCTCAAGCTCCCCCGAGCGGCACTCATCAAGGATTAATCTCATTTCCGGGCGGTCTCAATGAAGTTTGGGCTCGACAGATAATCGCTGCAATACCTTATACCCAGCCACAGGCACACTCGAGGCCGATTCGTTACACCGGAGTATCTGTCGTCGTCGCATCTGTCGCAGGCGGCGGATTATCGCCCTGCTCCGGCCCATCGACGGCAGGAGCTTGAGCGGCAGCCTGATTAGCTTCGTCATCGCGCACGGTTAAGTAACGCAAGATACCATCGGTGAGCCGCAGATTGCGTTCTAATTCCTCCACCGCCCGTCCGGATGCGCGATACTGAAGCAAGGTATAATAGCCCTTCCCCTGTTTCTGAATACGGTATGCAAGATCTCGCAATCCCCATTCTTCGACTTGAGAGACGACTCCCTCTTGCCCCTCGATAACCTTTTTGAATCTTTCAATTAATTCTTTGATCCGCGGTCCCTTTTCCGGATGGACAATGAAAAGGGTTTCATAGTTTGTCACAGTCATATTTCCCCTCAAATGATAAAGCTCCGTTTCCCGTTTAAAATTCGATGTAGCGTTAGCCGAATACTTAGTCGACTCGGTTAAATTTTTCCATTGCGCGCTGACCGCCTTCTTGAATAATAGACAATGCTGCTTTGGCGGCGCGGGCAACAAGCGCATCCAATTGGTCGACCTCGTCGCGAAAAAAGGGTTCCAATACAAAATCCGCTGGCTCAACGCCCTCTGGCGGCCGTCCGATCCCTACTCGAACGCGGTAGAATGGCGCCCCTGCCAGGCTTTCCATGATCGACATCGCGCCCCGATGGCCAGCAGCACTACCCTTTTGCCGAACGCGTATGCGACCAAACGGTAAATCCAATTCGTCGTATATAACGACCAGGTTTTCGGGTGAAGATCGAGTGTCTTTGAGCAGTGCTTTGACAGCCTGACCACTTAGATTCATGTAGGTCTGAGGCTTGGCAAGTAATACCCGTTCACCCATAACGATCAACTCACCTACCAGAGAATCACAAGCTCTGTTTCTGATCGCAACCCTATTCTGTTTAGCTATATCATCGACGACGCGAAACCCTATATTGTGTCGGGTTTGATCGTACTTCCTACCCGGATTTCCCAGCCCAACTATCAACTTCACACGTCGGTTCTAATCCGTGAAAATCTTCCAGGTAGCAATTACGCCTCTTCCTTTTTTTCCTCCGGAGATGCTACCGGCGCCGCTTCCGCCTGTGGCAGCAGCCGCGGTCGGCTCCTCCTCCACAGTGGGTGTCGCGACGGTTACTAGGGCAAAATTTGACTCGTAAACAGCCGTGACGCCCTCCGGCATCGGCAAATCTTCTATATGAACGGAGTCTCCGATATCCAGCCCACTGACGTCTACGTTGAAGAACTGAGGGATATCCAGCGGCAAACATTCTACTTGAATCTCGCGCACGATGGGTTGAAGTATCCCGCCTCGCACAACCCCTGCGCCCTTGCCGACGAAGTGAAGAGGCACACTGACTTCAATTCTTGCTGAGAGATCGACCTCATAGAAATCAGCGTGAATCACATCCCCGGTAATCGGATGATATTGCATCTCCTTCACCAAAGCGACTTTGTCAGCAAGCGCGCTGGAAGCCGATTTCAATCGAACTAAATGCGACCCCTCTAATCCGGCAACTCGACTCGAAAACTCTTTCCGGTTTAGCTCCATTGCAAGTGGTTGAACTTTCGGTCCATACAGAACCGCAGGGATCTTTCCTTCCCGCCGCAACCGCCGGGCTTGGTGCTTGCTTCCCGGTTCGCGGGCGTTGACTTCAATATCTAAAGTTTCCAAGAAACTGACCTCCTGTTAGATCCGGCTACACAAATAAAGAACTAATGGATTCTTCCTCGTGCGTGCGCCGGATGGCTTCTCCGATGAGATGCGCGACAGATAGAACCTTCATCTTGCCGCAATGAGTCGCTTCAGATTGCAACGGAATAGTATTGGTAACGATTAGCTCCTCTAGGGGTGAATCCTGAATCCGCTGGATCGCCGGGCCGGAAAGAACCGCATGAGTGCAACAACCGATGATTCTCTTGGCACCTTCTTTTTTGAGCGCTTCTGCGGCCATCGTCAATGTTCCAGCAGTATCCACCATATCATCGACTAAAATCGCGACCTGATCCTGCACTTCACCGATGATCTTCATTTCGGCGACTACATTTGGCCCTACTCGCCGCTTGTCGATAATCGCCAACGATGCGTCCAGCCGAGTTGCGATGGCCCGAGCCCGCTCAACGCCGCCCGCATCAGGAGAAATGATCGTCACTTCGTTGTGGTTCAGCTGCTTTTTCAAGATGCTGGAGTAAAACTGGCGTCGCATACAAATTATCCACCGGAATGTCAAAAAAACCTTGAATCTGTCCCGAGTGAAGATCCAATGTCAGCATTCGTGAGGCGCCCGCTGTTGTAATCAAGTCGGCCACCAGTTTAGCGCTGATTGGAACTCGAGGGAGCACTTTCCGATCTTGGCGCGCATAACCGTAGTAAGGCATCACGGCGGTGATACGCTTTGCCGAAGCTCTCTTGAACGCATCCAGCATCAACAAGAGCTCCATCAAATGATGATTTCCTGGCGCTGAAGTAGATTGCAAAACAAACACATCAGCGCCGCGCACATTCTCCTTAATCTCGACCTTGCTTTCGCCATCGCTAAAGGTTTCCACTGTCGCTTTTCCTAGCGGCACTGCCAGGTAATTACTAATTTCCCTGGCAAGGGGAGGATTGGAGTTTCCGGCAAAGATCTTTATGTCGGTATTCTGCTGGCTCATAGTGATGAATTCCCATTTCCGCTTTTTACATACTTCCCCTACAACATCACTGGCACTACAGCTCCAACACAACAGACGGAGAGTAAAATGAAAGTGTCTACTGCCAAAACGAATTGCGCCGTTCGACTATGAACGGCGCAACCTAAACTATGATAATCTGTTGATGATTACAAGATTAAGACTGGCTGGGCGGGAAGGATTCGAACCTTCGATACCGGATCCAAAGTCCGGGGCCTTACCGCTTGGCGACCGCCCAATCCCCAAACTTCTCGAGAGAAGCTAATCCGGCCCTGGGGCAGAGGATCAACTAACCATTTCCTAGAGCCCTCTGGCTCCCACCCTCCGCAGCAACTTTCTCATATTCGGCGATTACTTTCTCTTCTAACATTCTACGTGTTTCGTTATTGATGGGATGCGCGATATCTTTATAGGTCCCATCTTTTCGTTTCTTACTGGGCATCGACACAAAGTATCCAGTGGTTCCTTTGATAATTTTTAAATCTCTGATCACAAAACAATGATCGAGAGTGATAGTTACGTAAGCCCTCAGCTTATCTTCGTCGACAGGAAAGACTCTTACTTCCGTAACCTGCATCGAGACCTCCTCTTTTGACAGGTTAACCGACTTCCTGACTTTTGCTCTGATTGGGCTTTGCCTATATCGATCTTTAGATTAACAAACGCACTAGAAACGTATCTACCCCATCCTCCTTCTGCAATCGGGACAACGCCCGTGCAGCGTTTCCTCTGGAATCAAATAGGCCAAAAACCGCAGAGCCACTACCCGACATTAGAGCTCCGGCTGCGCCCTCCGCAATCAATTCTCTTTTCAGCGATTTTATACGGGGATATCGAGCCATAGTTACACTTTCCAAGTCATTGACTAGCAATCTTTGTTGACCAGATGACTTCCTAAGTGGTGAAATAATGCTAGTATTTGCCATAAGTTTTGTCAACTTAGCAGCAAATTCCCGGTATACCCAACTAGTCGCCACAGGAAATCCAGGGTAGACAATCACTGCCCATTTCCAGGGCAGAGATTTGATTGGCGTAAGGCGTTCGCCGATACCTCTGGCGCGCGCAGGTCTACAATCGATGAAGAACGGAACATCAGCGCCTAGCCCATATGCTCGTTTCTTAAGCTGCCGCGTAGAGTAGTTGAGCCCAAAGAGAGAATTCATTGCAATGAGCGTCGCCGCCGCATCGGAACTGCCGCCTCCCAATCCTGCCCCAATGGGAATTCGTTTTTTTAATGTGAATTTCTACTCTCTCCCGAATCGAATTTTCCTCGATGATCAGGTTCGCGGCGCGGAAAACAATATTCCCTTCGTCGCTCGGCACCGCGGGATTATCACAGGTCACAGTCAACTTTGAACTGCTACCGCACACCTCTCTGGCGGATTTAGCAAAAATGTGGATCTCATCATACAAAGAAACCGGGACCATAATGGTGTCCAGCAGATGATATCCATCATCTCGTTGGCCTACGATGCGTAATCCCAGATTGATTTTTGCCGGAGCTCGAATCCTCACGCTTATCGGTAGCATAAGCAACTTGCGATAGCCAAATACTATTTTTAGATGAGTGCCCAATCCAAGGCAGCACAAGCATGAAAAAGCGCGAATTCGACTCTCCTCAACCGATTGAACCGCTGTTGCTGTGAGACATGTCACACGCCATTGCAGCGAGCCATTCTCACATTGACTCTGACAAGTCGCGGATGTAAGAGAATTGAAGGCGCCCGTAGTGAAAAGGACATCACGAGGGTCTCCGGAACCCTAAGTACAGGTTCGATTCCTGTCGGGCGCACCAGCTACGGTTATGGTCTAAACTGATGTGTTTTGGCTATTACGGCGCGATGGCAACCACGTCACGCATCGATGAGAGGAGAGTTCAGTCAGTAATCGTGAGCGTCGCGCGAAAGGATTTAGTTCAGCTCGGGAGTGAGATTACGATAGAGTTCCTGAAGTCCATCCAGTTGAGTTTTGATTTTGTCACGAAGGGATGAGCGGAGCGCGGTTATTTCGCCAAGGAGGCGTGTATTTTCCTCGCGCAAGCTCCTGAGTTTGTCTTCGAATTCGGATTGCTTCGCTGCCAAATCTTGTAGCGCGACCGATGCTCGCGCATTCGTCGCGTTCTCGATCTCGGATTTTGCCAGCTGTTCGATTAGTTGTGCTTTTTCTTTCTGAAGATTCTCAACTTCATGTCCAAACGCGCGGAGTTTCGCTAGTTCCTGCTTGAGTGAAGCCATCTCACTCTCGCGACTGCTCTGTTGACTGCTGAGTTCAGCTAATCGGCGCTGCAAAAGTGAATTCTCTCGTTTCCAATTCGACGACTCGTTGCGAACTACGGTCGGCACTTGCCTGCGCCTCCTGTAAATCCAAATGATTAGTCGTAGCTTTTTGCGTGCAGTCAGCAACTTCGTTGAAGGCTTCAGCATGCTCGCTTTTTGATGATTGGATCTTCTCCTCTAGCTGCGCGACGTGTTTGAACTGGAGGGTGGGCGAAGTACTTTCGTTGGCTTGATTAACTTCCGCCGGCCAACGTGCTTCTTTGATTGCTTCGTTTTTGTCATGCTTCGCAGCAGGATCGGAGTTCCACAGATAGACGATGAGTGCCAGGAAGGCCACGCCACTGAAAACAGCGATTAATGTTTCCATTTGCAATCGACGTTATCTGATTAGGCGATATTTTAGGCGATATTTGCCTTGCAGTTCTAAGGTTTCGATTCGCGCCAAGATCAAAGCATCGGGGTTTGTTGGAACGACATGCGATGGCAGTTCAAGCCGCTGTCGCCCAAGTTCCCAAGTCTCTCTTCCATGCAGTCAGAACCGAATACTTGCTTGTGCTCGTCGAGGCGATTGGGCAGCGTAGAGCGCTTCCGAATCTGGTTCACGCGAGGCATCAATGCCTCCTAGTCTCGCCTCGACCGAGCGCCCAAAACGTTTATCTACCTCACCTGAGTAGGGGCGTAACAAAACTCAGTCGAGCAACGCCGGCAGCGTAATCTACTCCCGAGTCTGGGGACTCTGCGTCACTTTACAGCGGCTAGTCTGCCGACCTGATCGTCGGTGTCGCTGTCCGACAGATTGATGGGCTTACTGGAGACTAATTCGAGTACATCGCTTCGGCTGAATCTCCAACTCCGCCCAATACGGTTACCGGGAATAACTCCCTTCTCCGCTAGCTTATAGACAGTCTTCAGGTGGATTTTCAGTAAATTTGCAACCTCAGAGGGGGTCATTATCTCTTCCATCCGTAGTTCTCCTTCCGAATTTTTTCGCGAGTTCAGTAATGCCATGGAGCACAAGGCATGCCAGAGAAGTCGAGCCACAGGCTCACTGGCGTAAGGACCGATAATTCCAAATAATTCCTCTAGTAGGCGGGGAACGCTAGGCAGGGGCAAGAGGCGCTGAGAATCTCTGGCTATGGACAATATTGACCAAATATTACAATTTTCGTCTACTCGAGATTCTCCGAGAACGGATAAGACTGCATTTCAATAGGGAAGCTGTGAGGATGCGCGATACTGACGTTGGCTCTCAGTCTGCTCAGTATCAAACGGGTCGCGCACGCGTTCGCGTATATCGACCTTCGATTTCGCCCAGCTCCTTCGCCCATTTTGCGGAGTATTCTTTACGGGTTTCATCGCTGATCGCGCTGGTCGCTGGAAAACGATCACGCCACTCATAAGGCCGTACCGCTTCAATGATCATGCGCGAGTTATGTCCCTTTTGACCCGGCTGAATGATCGGATCCAGGGGACCACTCCATGTGCGGCGCAGGATATCGACCGAGGTTGCCGGGTCTGAGCGAGTAGCTATGGCCCAGACCACTTCGTTTATGTTTGTGATATCGATGTCCTCATCGACAACAATCACGTACCGACCCAGGTAGGCACCCGCATGACATTGCGACGCCACCAAGGCAGCTTGCTTTGCATGGCCTGGATAGCGTTGCTTGATCGCTACAACAATCATGAAGCGCTGCGCCGGCGGTGGTAGATAAACACCACGAATATCCGGCACGCCGGCTTGCTCCATACCGTTCCATACTGTAGCGGCGCGCAAACAGGAACGATACATGCCATGAATCGTCGGTTTGAAAGGAGCGGCACCGCAAATGATCGGGTCATTTCGATAATATAACGCCTTAACGCGTACAAACGGCTCGGCGCGGCGAGCGCTAGCGTAATAACCAGGCCATTCGCCAAAAGGACCTTCCGGAAGCATTTCCCCGGGTGTAATTTCGCCTTCGATTGCAATTTCCGCCGAGGCCGGGAAATGGAGTCCAGTGAGAGGCCCCTTGATAACGTCGATGGGCTGACCCAGGATCCCGCCGGTCCAGTCATATTCATTAACGCCGAATGGCACTGCTTGGGACGCGGCGATGAATAGCAATGGATGTTGCCCAAACACCATGGCAACCGGAAATGATTTACCAGCTTTCATCGCTTTCTCATAGTGCATTCGTCCATGTTTACCCGGCGAGATATAAAGGCCGACCTTGTCCTTATCCTGAAGCATGACGCGATAACAGCCGACGTTTTCCACCCCACTCTCCGGATCACGAGTAATCACGAGATGCGCTGTTCCCAAATAGCGTCCTCCGTCGCCCTCGTGCCAGCGCGGCACAGGAAATCTGAGCAAATCAACTTGATCGCCGCGTTCAACATTTTCCATTACAGCGCCAGTGGAGACGACATTTGGTTTGATCGGTTGAAGCGCTCGAAGCCTTGCCCGCAGAGCATCGATTAAGGATATCGTGTTGAGCTCAATCGGCAGATTCAGAGTCACCGCAGTGCGTTCCAAGCTCTCCAGCATATTGGCAAGAACTCGGCGATTCGGCTCGTAACCGGGAACAGAATCGAACATGACGGCCGGTGGCGTAGGCATTCGCTCGAGTATCATCTCGGTAAGCGCGCCGAGTTCCACATCCCAATGAGCGCCGGAGATGCTCGCCAATTGTCCCATGGCTTCCACTTGTCCGAGCCAATCGCGCAGATCGCAGGCGGCAACGCTTTGAGTTTTGCTGGCCAGTGCAGTAGACATCAAGGATTTCCTTTCGTTCAGGTTGTGAAACTCATTCCACGAGTTTCAAAGTGCTAGGAGAGAACAACTCATCAGGCGCAATTTGCTTCGCGCTAACGCCTTGTGCGTAGCAGTAGGCAAGAAACTTATCGATCACGTGCCGATTCGGCTCCAAGCCGTACTCCCAGGGATCGGTCTGAAAAATTTTTTCTTCTTCAGACAAATAATGAACCGGCCAAGCCTCAACCAAACTCGGAATCGTCCTTCGCCACTGCTGTGCCCACCTTTTGGCACCTGAGTAAAGGCGAAAAAGGTTCTCCGGCAGTTTCGGATGCTGATCAGCCAAATCTTTTCGCAATGCGACAACATGCATAATCGGCAAAATTCTCGTCTTGCGGAAGTAGCTGACCTCCACCTCCCGCGGATTATTGAATAATCGGCAGACTGCATCATTCGCTAGCAACGTCGGCAGTTGCGACTCTGTTACTCCGAGGGCGTCAACTTCGCCGTCGAACAATGCGCGACAAGCGCGCTCGGATGCATTCTTTCCCGTGCTTTCGATCCGATGAATAATCGAACCGTCGCGCGGCTGGACTGTGGCACCGGGATCCACATCGTCCCAATGATGCATCGAAGCAATGCACCATTTAGTGGCAGAGGCCGAAATACCGTATTCATCGACAAGCATGCCGCGCATCCATATCGCCGCTGTTTGCACCCAGCGTAGAAATCCTACGCTTTTGCCGCTCAGATCACCGGGACTGTTCACCCCGGCAGAGCGGCGGCAAAATATAAACCCATGCCGAAACATTCTGGAAGGAAAGACCGGGATGCCGATGAATTCAGCTTTGGATCGTGAAGTATAGTAAATCAACTCGCCCAGCGACATTTCGCCAACGTCATACTGACCTTTGAACATCCCGGCGAACATACCAGCGACATCGCTCGTCTCGGTGATATGCAGGTCAAATCCCGGAACCTGCATTTGGCCGCGCAGGATCGGCAGAATGCCATCGTAAGTTCGACTCGCGAGCCTAATGCTTGTTGTAGAAGCCATCCAGTTAACCAGGTGGAGTTAGTTCATAATTGTCTCTTAGTGACTACCGCTGCGCAGGAGTCGGCGGCACTGTCTAGAAACGAACGTCGGATGAAGTTCACGCTCCATGAAAGCAAAGAATGTACTTCATTCAGCACTCTTGTTGCCGTTGCTGAACTCTTCGCGATAGAGTTGCAGTGTTTCCATCACCGGACGGTCATTGATCGAAAAAAGAATTGCTTCTTCTTCGAATGGGTTTTCGTGTGAATGCCACTGCCAAAGCGGGATCACGAAAGAATCGCCTTTCTTCCATTCGAGATGACTTTCTCCTACGGCAGTCCGGCCCCGGCCTTTAAAAACATGGTAAACTGCCGTGCTCGTATGCCTATGTGAGTTGGTTATGCATTTCGGCTTGAAAAGCTGTATCTCACACGACATCGTTGGATAAGTATACCCGCCCGTGGCGGGATTGATGTAACGCAGCAAAGTTCCGTCGTATGGATCCTGCTCGCTTCTGCTCAGGAGTTTGAGCGTTTTGTAGGTATCCTGCCATCCATACCGGAAGGGAACACCGCGAGCCGGCGTGTTATCCACTTTCGGCGCGCGGGCAAAGCCTAAACGGCTCAGCGATTCGCCGGTTGCGCGTGTGATCGGTAGTTCGGGTTTTTCAGACTCCTCGAAGAACAGAACGTTCAGCGCTTGGATCAATGGGCCGTCCAAGCCGTCGAGCCAGATGATTGGATCTTCAGACTCGTTGTGATGCTCGTGCCAGGTCCAGTTGGGTGTCAGCACCAAATCACCCTCTTCCATGGGAAACTTTTCACCCTGAACTGCGGTATAGGCACCCTTCCCTTGGACAACGAAGCGGATCGCAGCCATGTTATGGCGATGCGCTCTCGCGACCTCTCCCGGATTGACGATTGAGAATGTGAGCTGCACGGTGTGAGAAGTCGATTTGTTTGGTACGTGCGGGCTTACCAGCCGAATGGCGCGACGCTCCGCCTGCTCGATCCCAATCGTCTCGCTTGCCTTCAATAAGCCATCCAGCAGCGCCTCCCATTTCCAGAGGTACGGCGCTTCCGCGGAATGACCTGGAACACGGGTGTTCCAGAAGCCGGCTAGTTGGTTTTTTGCTAACTGGCCGTCTAATTCGGCTAGTTTCATAAGATTCTCCTGAATGGTTTACGGCGCTTTCGACATAGCTTGAGCCATTCCTCCAAAGTACGCCCGATGGATGTCCATCGATTCTTTCGCAGTCTTCAGCACGTCTTGCTCACGCCCGGGCCCGACGTATCTTTCCAGTACATCGATAAACATGTCGGAATGTTTTACATCAGCCTTGCTGTGGGCTGTAAAATTCGGCATTTGCGCATCGCTAAGATTTAAATCCGTTTTCCAGATTTTATACAAACGACTGCAATTCCCGCCGCCAAGGTCCCCCAGTAGCCGATCATCGTTGGTCCATTCCGCAATCGTCGATGCCGCGATTGCCTCCTGCCAGGGGCGGTTACGGGCAATCCAGAACCAAGCGTAAATCGCCGCTGTCGTTGTCGGTAACGGTTCCGCGTTCACGATCTCGTCCAAACTGAGCCCAACCTCTTTGCCTTGACGAAAAATCAGATCGAGATGACCGTGTTTCGAGTGCTCGTCCTCAACTAACTCCTCGTACTCATGAGACAGAATTCGCTGTTTTACGTCGAATTCGGGGCAATTTGCAGCCACTTGCGGCCAGAAGTTACGGCGCTGCCGGACGTAAAGGCTCAGTTGCAAGAGATAAATCCGCGCCCGTTGCGTGGTCATTGCGACGGAATAGAAGTGCTCCATCTCAGAAGATCGAAACAAGTAGCGCACACATTCACCTAATTCCTGACGCCATTCCTGTGCTTTCATGGAAGGTCCTCCTAAGGGGTGAATCAAAATGAGATTCGTCGCAATGCAAGATAGCCGCAAAAAGCCGCGCCCCCATGGTCAACAATCTCGGCAATCAGTTGTAAGCACTAGCCGATCCGTTTAAGGATTGTCAAGTATTCGGGGCGAACCCATAACGGTTGCGAATGCTTGATATTCCGGAAGGCGCTTAGGTCGGTAAAGTGCCAGCCGGCTGATCTAAAGAAACAAGACCACGAGACGGCAAATCGGTGTAGGAGCAAACATGACGGCAGTTGAAAAGCAAACCAACTTATTCCCATGCTTTTCCGATGAAGAGTACGTCGCCGCTATCCGCGCCGTGCGGCAGGCCATGGAAGAACAAGACGTTCACGCGATTCTAATCGTCGGTGCACGGGGCTCTTCCGAGGTCCACTATATTTCATTTCGAATTATCTCGCGCAATCACCCTGCTGGGTTTTGGTTCCCCGCGATGGAGAAGCGACCTGTTTTATTCACTTCTTCAATCATCAGCCGTGTGCTAAAGCCCGATCGATAATTTCCGATGTGCGCTGGTACAGGCCTTCGCCTATACCGACGCTCGTTGAAGAGATCCGGTGTAAAGCCCTCGCTAAGTGCAGAATTGGTCTCGTGACTTTGCGCGCCATTCCCTATGGCCACGTTACGGAACTCAAGCGTCTCCTTCCCGAAGCAGATCTCGTAGAGAGTTCGGTCCCTTGTTTAACCGAATCCGGAGGAGTCCGTAGCGAGGAGGAATTAATCTACCTCAGGCGCAGCGGATTCTTGACCGATCTCGCCTGCATCGCGTTTGAGCAGCGTCTTCATCCTGGAATGAACGACCAGGAGATTCTTGGGGTCATCTGTGATGCCTGCCGTAACACGGCGGCGACCCAGGCATCCACTTCATAGCCAGCACCCGTATGGACGAGCCCGACCGGTTTGTCCCTTGACAGCACGCAACCGAAAGAGTCTTGAACACCGGCAGCGTCGTTATTTCCGAATTGACTGTGAGCTACTGGGCTATTCGACTCAATTCACCGTCCCTTTGCCGTGCGGCGCGAGCCCTCGCCGCTCTATCGTAAGCTCTTTGATGTCGCTCCAGAGTATTACGAAAATGTCAAAAGTATTTGCCGGCCCGGTGTTACGAGCGAGGAACTCATCGCCGCGTCTTCGGTAATTAAACAAAACGGATTTAAGACCTATGGCAGTGTGCTCCACGGCGCAGCGGGAAGGCGCCCGAATGAGGGACGCGAAGCGCCGCTCATCGGACCTTAATTGAAATGGTTCACGTCATCCAGCCCAACCCGATCACCCGCGACTACAAAGTAGGATTGCAACTCGGTGCCGCGCTGCTGGTAAAACCGACAGGCGGCGAGGCATTATCTAACTCCGTTTAAATTTCGCGTTTGCGGGTTGTCATAGCTAACTGCTGACGCCGAGATCTGAGTTTTTGGGGGTTGGCTTCACCCAGAAATCGCCACGCAAGCGGCTTCAGCCGCGGCGGGGTTACCGCTCTTACATGACCTCGGCGCGGAATTCTCGTCGAAATACCTTTGAAAGAGGCATCTTAATTAAACTTTTTAATACTTTAGCTTGACATGCCAGGTGACGATCCTTAGATTTTACGATGCCCGCGACGCGAACCAAGTAGCCACCAGACCAGCGCCGTAACTCAAAGCCAAAGTTCCTGTGATCATCCTGTCGATTCTCACATTAGAGGAGACCATCGCTTGTGGCCGTGTCTCAGTTATGAGAATTTATTAAGAAACAACAACGAAACAATTGAAGAAGGCAAAATGGCATCGAATTCGCTTGAATTTTTAAGTTAAAGCAGACGCGCATCAGCGAAATGATACCGCCGGGCTGAGAAGTGACGGCCCTTATCGTCTAAAGATTTGAGGAGAAACCATGCGGACAGATATCGAACCCACCAATAGACCCAACGATGAATTGTTGGAAATCGAAAAAGATGAATCAGACGAGCTAGACGCGGATGAACCCGAGTTGGAGCTCGGTTCCGATGTGCGACAGAGGAGGAACAGGGCGGGGAAGCAGAAGCGCAGCCTGAAGAAAAAGGACTGACAGTCGATCCAATTACAACCTACTTACATGAAATTGGATCCATTCCGCTACTTAGCCGAGAACGAGAAGTCGAGCTCGCCAGGAAAATGGATTTGGGCAAAAATGCGATCATTGAAGCCCTGTTTAATGCTCCGATGTGCCTGCACTACACCATCAGCCTTGGCGATGCCGTGGCCAGTGGCGAACTCGATCTCCGAGAAGTTTTAGAAAAATCGGACGCCGAGGAAGACGAGAACCGGATAAGCTTCGATCCCAAGCCTTTTCTGAGAGCCATAAGCAAACTCAAGCGTCTCAGGCACGAGCAAGATAAGGTTCGCCGGCAGCTGAATCAAAAACGCGTATCGGAACAGCGCCGGAATGCTCTCAATAAAACCCACGCAAATCTGGTCAACAGAATCGTCGGCCTGCTGCGCGAGGTTGGACTTTCCTCTTCCCGTCTCGAATCCATGGTGCAGAAACTAAAACAATCGTCCAAGAGCATCACTGAACTCGAGGAACGCGCACATGCGGCTACCAAGTCCAGACGCGCCGGGCTTGTAACTCAAATTGAGCAGATTGAAGCCCATGTCGGGCTTCAGAGCGGGCGAAATACACGCCCTTGCTACCCGAATTACTGAAACCGAGAGCTTGGTGAATGTAGCTAAAACTGAATTCACCGAAGCTAATCTCCGATTGGTTGTCAGCATCGCGAAGAAGTACACGAATCGAGGCTTGAGTCTATTGGATTTGATTCAGGAGGGTAACCTCGGGCTAATGAGAGCGGTTGAGAAATTTGATTACCGCTTAGGGTACCGGTTCTCTACTTATGCAAGTTGGTGGATCCGACAAGGGATCACACGCGGTTTGATCGATACCGGACGGATGATTCGCATTCCGGTCCACCGAGTTGAACTAAGGAACAAAGTTATTCAGACGGCTCATCATTTACAACGGACCCTGGGCCGGGAGCCTAAGCCGGAAGAACTGGCAAAAGAGATGGACATGTCTGTTCCAGAAATGCTTAGAGTCATGCAAACACAGGGAGAACCTGTCTCACTACAGACACCGGTTTGGGAAGACGGTGATCAGCTCGCCGATTTCGTCGAGGACCGTATCAATCCTCAACCTGATAAAGAAGCAATGGAAGGAGTCCTGAGAACCGATGTCAGAAAAGCTCTGGCAGTTCTGACACCTCGGCAGGAAACCGTGTTGAGAATGCGCTTCGGTATCGAGGAAGAAAGAGACTATACATTAGAGGAACTCGGTGAGATCTTTGCCGTTACCCGAGAGCGAATCCGACAGATCGAGCAGAAATCACTTCAGATTCTGCGCAATCCTAATCGGCGGAAACCAATACCGCCGACCAGCGATGCGGCGTAACGCTCGCAGCATCTGTATCAGAGCTAGCGTGACATGCAGCGCAGCCTCTGCTCCTAGGAGCAGAGGCTGCGCTGCTTTTGCCCTGACCTTCAGTCAGTATATATCTCGATTGGCGGGGGGAACGGCGTGGCTATATTTACCTGAACTACTTACATACTGCAGGCAAGAAAAGCGCTTGTTGCCCCGAAGCTAATATCGTTATTTCGCTATAGTTGCTCTTCGGACTTTCATCTGATCCTATTTAGAGAGATGCTCAACGATCCCTTGCGCACCAAATTCCACTTAGTTGGGGCAGGAATTAGCTCGGGGGCTTTGACTCAACCTAAAAGGTAGTTTCGACCACTCCAATAATCCATTTCCCCACGATACCAATGCACATCTTTAACCCTAACTCCCGGCAGCAGTATCGGTGAATTATTCTGTTCAGCCCGGATAACGCAGTTGCGATTGGACAGGAAGCGCGAGGCAGAACCCTTCCGTAGCGAAGTCGATGGGTTTGTGCCTCTGAGCAGCGATCACTCAGCGGTGCTTCGAGGGAATGTGGAAGCCTCATAGCAACGTCGGGCGGGAGCCGCAAAATAGCTTTGAAACTTCACAGCCGGACGCCTTCGCTGCTCCAGGATTCCACCTCGCTTCCGGCATTTTTGGCTCGACTGCGGAATACGGGTTCGGTCGTTGGATCTAGCATGCTTGACGACAGAAGATGTAGGAGGTTATTGCAAATGCGGCTGTCCGCTACGAAGTCTCCGTAGAGCAGAAAATCAATTAGCTTGACTATTGTGAGGCATGGGTCAGCGATCTCTCAAGAAGAGTCTCAAATTCTTGGCTAGGTACAGGCTTACTGAAAAAAAATCCTTGATATTCATCACAGCCGCGATCGCGCGAGAACACCAGCTGATGTTCAGTTTCGATTCCCTCCATCACGACACGTAAATTCAAGCTGTGTGCCATGGCGATGATCGCTGTGACAATCGGCGCATCATCTTTGTCTGACCGGATATCGATGATAAATGAACGGTCGATTTTGAGCTCATCAAGAGGCAGCCTTTTCAGGTAACTGAGCGAAGAGTATCCCGTTCCGAAGTCATCGACCGAGAGCTTGACGCCCATCGCGCGAATCTCATTCAGAAGGTCCAAGTTGCGTTGGGCATTTCCCATTATAGTATTTTCGGTGAGTTCAAGAGTGAGAAATTCCGGAGCAAGCTTGCTTGACTCCAGCGTCGCGCGCAGTCTTGCCAAGAAGCTACTGTCGCGGAATTGCTGTGGAGAGACGTTAACTGCGACGCGAATATTTTCCAAACCCGCAGTTTGCCATGCCTTGTTTTGCATACACGCGGCATTGAGTATCCAGGCGCCGAAGTCGATAATCATGCCGTTCTCCTCCGCTAACGGGATGAATTCCGCAGGAGATATGAATCCTCGGAAGGGGTGGTTCCAGCGCAGCAGCACTTCCGCTCCGACGACTCTTCCGGTTTGCAAATTCACCTTCGGTTGATAAAACGGCAGCAATTCGTCACGGTCCAACGCACGGCGCAGGTCATTTTCAAGTTTCAGGCGCTCGAGCGCCCGCGCGTTCATTTTCGGCGAATAGAACTCATAGGTGTTTCGTCCCCGCTGCTTCGCCTGGTTCAGCGCCACGCCTGCGTGCTGGAGGAGTGCGTCGCCGGACTCTCCATCATTCGGGAAAACGGCTACCCCGATCGTCCCAGTGATGAACACTTCGTGCTGATCGATGAAAAAAGGTTCTTTCATGGCTGCGAGGAGCGCGCCGGCAGTGCGGACAACTTCCTCCACCCGCCTCATCTCGGGCAGCAACAGGTTGAATTCGTCACCGCCAACACGGGAAAGGAACGGCTGCAAATCTGCGGCGCCCTTATCACTAGTGACGTTTAACTCCGGTATGCACGACTGCAGCCGTCGGGCAACTTCTACAAGTAAGCCATCGCCGATCTCATGCCCCAAGCTGTCATTGATCTTTTTGAAATGATCCAGGTCGATGTGCAGCACCGCACCCATCGTTCCTTCACGAATGGCGCATCGCAGCGACCAGAGGAGTCGATCCCAGAACAGGCGCCGATTAGGCAAACCGGTAAGTGAATCATAGAATGTAAGCCGATCTTGATAGGCCTTAGCGGCAAGGGTGTTGCGCAACCGAAGCGCCAACTCACTTGGATCCACAGGCTTGGCCAGAAAATCACTGGCGCCTAACTTCAGTGCCTTCAACTTGGTGGCGGGGTCGGAGGCGGACGTCAGAACAATCACCGGCATGTGCCGAAAGCGGGCATCGCGGCGGAGCAGCGTCAGAATGTCGAATCCGGTCACTTGCGGCATGTGCAAATCGAGGAGCAGGACGTCGGGGTTTTCGCTCGCAACGAGATCCATCGCACGACTAGAGTCGCTGATCGTAACGAATCGCGTGTATCCCTCGTTCTCAAGAAATGCCTGCAAGACGTCGATTGTCGTCGGCTCATCATCGACCATCATCACGGTGGCGTCGCGCAATGGCTCATAAAGATCGCCGTAGTCGACGTCTGAGCTATTTGACACCGCGTTCCCCAGTGTGTCGGTACGGGTCAATGCCTCCTGTTCGCCTACGGCAAAATCAATTTGAATTTGTTGGGCATTCATAAAGCTGCTCCTTGCAGTTGTTAGCCGTTGGCCGAGCCGGCAACGACAGCAATCGAGGGCGACAGGGCTTCGCTGCCAACCCTGACGCGACCGGCGAGTCGGCGAAGTTCCGCGAGTGCCGCCTCGGTCTCTTCCTCTTTGCGCCCCTTCGCCGATTGCTCAAGAACGTAGGCAGGCTCGGTGAAAGCATCGAATCCGACGGTGCCGCCGGCTCCTTTGAGCCAGTGCCCGAGGCTCGCCAGCTCGTCATAGTTTTTTTCCTCCCAAGCCTTCGCCATGGCATCGAGCTGATCGGTAAGACGTCGCGCAAATTTTTCGATGATTGGAACGAAACGCGGATTATTTGCTGCCAGACGCGAGACCAGCGGCGGCTCGTCCGCTTGCCGGGCCGAGCCGATTGCCGCAGAAATTGGACCTGCGGCTACTTGAGTCTCGGGAGGCGTGGCTTCGATGCTGCGCGCTCGCAGCAACTCGGCCAGTTTGTGGATCAAGGCATCTATATCGATCGGCTTCGTGAGATAGCCGGAAAATCCCACGGCCAGAATCTCTTCTTCGAAGCCCTTCATCGCGTGCGCGGTCAACGCGATAATTGGGGTCTTGAGCCCACGTAGGCGCAGTTGACGGGTGGCCGTCAAACCATCCATCACCGGCATCTGCACGTCCATAAAGATGACCGCAAATTCCTCCTGGAGGGCCTTTGCAACCGCCACTTGGCCGTTTTCAGCGCCCTCGACTTTGAGCCCGATCTCCTGCAGAACCACCGTGACCAGCTCCCGGTTTTCATCGCCATCGTCGACCACGAGCACTCGGGCGGGAGGAAAATCCCAGCGAGGGCGAGTCTCGGTAGAAATCTGTTCGCTCGCCGCCAACGCTTCGGCGGGCTGGAGCATTCGAACGCCATCAAGCGGTCCTGTGTCGATCCTGACAGTAAAGACGCTCCCCTTGCCGGGTTCGCTGCGCAGCGTTATGTCACCGCCGAGAGCCTGCGCGAACCGGCGACTGATCGCGAGTCCGAGTCCGGTGCCGCCGAATTTCCGGGTAACCGACGTGTCCGCCTGGACGAAAGGATCGAAGATCGCTTGCTGCTTGTCTTCGGCTATGCCGATTCCAGTGTCGATCACCGCCAGAGTCAGTTGCGCGTCACTATCGCTCCGCGACAGACCAAGCACAATCTTGACCCCACCCTCTTCGGTAAACTTGATGGAGTTGCCGGCCAGATTCGTGAGAATCTGACGCAGGCGCGAAGGATCGCTCAGAATTGTTTCCGGTACGGCACTGGCGAACTCGATATCCAACGAAACGGATTTTTCCCGCGCTTTGACCGACAAGACCTGAACCACGTCTCGGACGACCTCGTGCGGTTTGCACGGGATCTTCTCGACCCGCAAGCCGCCTGCTTCAATTTTGGACAGATCCAGGATGTCATTGATCAACTCGAGCAAATGTTTGCCGCTGGAGTGAATCGTGTGCAGGTGCTTCTGCCAGGTTTGCTCGTTTTGGCCGTAGCCGCGCCTGAGCACCTCGGTAAAGCCGAGAATGGCATTCATCGGCGTCCTGATCTCATGGCTCATATTCGCGAGGAATTCGCTTTTCGCGCGGTTGGCAATCTCGGCGGCTTCCTTGGACTGGCGGAGTTCGATCTCTTTCTCTTCCAGTTCCGTAACATCGTCCAAGCTGATTAAGACACCGCCGGTCCGCCCTTTGCCGACAAAGATCGGCGAGCAGTTCACGATGAACGCGCGGCGCTTCTGCTGATAGTCGCTGAGCGCGACCATCAAATTCTTTTGCAGGCACTGATCACGAAGCGCTTTGAGCCACGGTGCTGAATCCTGCTCGAGCGCCGTGCCGTCGCTGTTTGACCATGAGAACTCGGACGCGCTCAGGCCGATGAGTTCATCGGGTATCTTGCCGACTATGGAAGCGAAAGCCTGGTTCGCCAATACGATACGGCCGTTGGCGTCGATCACCAGGAGACCTTCCACCATCGTATCGAGCGCGGAGCGCACCCGGGCTGGAATTGCCTGCGACGGGTTGAGTTCGCGGAGCATTTTGCCCAGGTAAAAGTAAAATAGGGGAAAAGCGCAAAGCGCGAGAAATAGGGGCAACTTGAATCTCGGGTCGAAAACGAAGCCGTACCAAGCGGTCGGGGTCAGAGGCTGCAAACGAAGTTCCAGGCTTCCCCACTTCTGCTTACTGGCCATTATCGGCACTCGCAGCTGCGAGTCAGTCGAATGTTCATCGTGCAAATTACGCCAGTGGCGACCGTGGTCGCCGATATTCACAACGATTTCGCCGTCGGCGCGCCGCATCGCAGCCGAGAGAATCTCGGGATTGCGTGCGACGACAAATCGAAGCGTCATCTCTAACCGCCGTAGATCCGATTGGCTGATGAACACCGAGCTATTGGCAGCAATCGACTCAGCGAGAGCCGCTCGACCGGCGCGGATCGCGCCGAGGCGATCGGGTATGAGCCCCAGATAGAAACAAGCGAGCACTAGGCTGACCAGCAAAAACGTCAGCCCCAAAGCAATGTGGCATTTTGCGCTCAGACGTTTCACGAACTGCACTCCGCTTTCTATTCAGCCGGCTCCGCCACCATGCGCCAGCGGATCGATCGGGTTCCTTGCTGTGGCACGCGCGCAGAGTCGGCTTCGGCCGGAGCAATAGCTGCACCTTTCTGGACCGCGGCTTCAATGGAGTCATCGTCGTCATCGTCCTCGGAACGCTTGCTTACAAACGAGAGCACCGGCAGCGGATCGATGAGGCGCCAGGCGGGCAAGGACGCCAACAGGCTGGTCAGCAACACTTCGCCGCGCAGCAGCCAGAGCACATAACCGATCGAGAAGCCCGTCGCGACGGTAACCGAGGAGCCGACAACAAGTCTCTCCGAATCGATTTCCTCGGCAAGTTCCTCTCGCAGCCTATTCAACTCTTGCACAAAACTTTGCCCATCGACGATTGAACCCAGTTCGCCGCGCTGAACCGTGTCTGTCTCAGTTTCATCGACAGTCACATCGGTCGCTGTCACAGACGAATCTGTTTTCAGAGAGAGGCCGTCCCGAATCTCAGCCCCCTTTTCGGTGGTCCGGGCCGGCAGCGGCCTGCTTGTCGTACTCGCTTCTTGCGTGCTATCGGGACTCTGATAGGGCTGCACCTCAGCCAACGTATCCACCCCGAGCGACGCGTTCGAAGGATTGGTGTCAACGTCAGTCTTTCCGACAGGGCCACCGGTGGAATTCGGAGGCAACACGAGCGGTGGAGTTATCTCCGGTATGGGCAGCGTCGGAGCTATCGGTGCCAGCGGCGTGGTCTGTGTAGGCGTGAGATCCTCGCCGCTGTCATCCAGAGGCTCAAAAGCCACTGCCGCTGGAAGCGGGCCGACGGAAAGACTGCCATCAGACACAGTCACATCGTAGCTCGGCGCTGTGTTACCGCCGGTATGTACGAAGCGAATGCCGCCGCCGGTTACCTCTGCCTGGCTAAAGCTCGTAATGGCAACACCCGGGCCTGAAGTTCGTTCGAAACGGCCGCCGTTTATATTGGACACGTCGAAGGTCAAACCGGCAGGAGGGTTATCTACATCCGAAGCGGAAAGATTTGCGCTGCTGAGCACGGCCGACGAGCCTTGCCGGATGACCAAGTGATTGTTGATTAGAATAGGTGCGTCGTTGATATTGGCGAAAGTGATGCTGGCAGCGGCGGGACCATCGGTGAGAGAGCCGTCAGACACGGTCAGATTGTAGCTCGGCGCAGCCTCTCCGCCGTCGTGGATGAAACGAACTGCGCCAGCCGTTACTTGGGCCTGCGTGAAGGTGGTAATTGCTGCTCCCGGGCTGGCAACAAGCTCAAATTGACCGCCGGTGACGTTGGATACCGAAAACGTCAGAGTCCCACTCGCATTGTCCACATCCGTCGCCGACATCTCAGTGCCGGAAAGCGTCACGCTACCGCCCTCGTTGATGGTCAGCGTATTATTGACCAGAACCGGTGCATCGTTGACGGCGATGGCGGTCATGGTTTTAACTCCGGTGACGGCCGGCGCCACGCCGTCATCGACGCTGGTGGCAATGGTGAAGTCGCTGTTGTAATCCGCTGCCGGACTAAACGTCAGCCCTGCCAGCAGCGTGTTCACATCTGCCACCGCGCCGCTCGCTGTCCAGAGGCCGGTTGCGGCATTGTAGGTCGAGGTCACGGCCCCCGAGGTGGCGGTATTGAGACTGCCCGGCGGACGAGTCCGACAGCGTCAAAGTCACCGTCACATTGGCGCTGTCCACATCGCTCACCACAATGTCGGTCAGATCCAGCGCTGTATCCTCTGTGTAAGTCTCCCCGGCACTGAGGTTCGTTGCCATAGGTGCGTCGTTGACGGCGACGGCAGTCATGGCTTTGACTCCGGTGACGGCCGGCGCCACGCCGTCATCGACGCTGGTGGCAATCGTGAAGTCGCTGTTGTAGTCCGCTGCCGGACGTAAACGTCAGCCCTGCCAGCAGCGTGTTCACATCCGCCACCGCGCCGCTCGCTGTCCAGAGGCCGGTTGCGGCATTGTAGGTCGAGGTCACGGCTCCCGAGGTGGCGGTATTGAGACTGCCGGCGGCTGGATCCGACAGCGTCAAAGTCACCGTCACATTGGCGCTGTCCACGTCGCTCACCACGATATCGGTCAGATCGAGCGCCGTGTCCTCTGTGTAAGTCTCCCCGGCACTGAGGTTCGTTGCCATAGGCGCGTCGTTGATATTGGCGAAAGTGATGCTGGCAGCGGCGGGACCATCGGTGAGAGAGCCGTCAGACACGGTCAGATTGTAGCTCGGCGCAGCCTCTCCGCCGTCGTGGATGAAACGAACTGCGCCAGCCGTTACTTGGGCCTGCGTGAAGGTGGTAATTGCTGCTCCCGGGCTGGCAACAAGCTCAAATTGACCGCCGGTGACGTTGGATACCGAAAACGTCAGAGTCCCACTCGCATTGTCCACATCCGTCGCCGACATCTCAGTGCCGGAAAGCGTCACGCTACCGCCCTCGTTGATGGTCAGCGTATTATTGACCAGAACCGGTGCATCGTTGACGGCGATGGCGGTCATGGTTTTAACTCCGGTGACGGCCGGCGCCACGCCGTCATCGACGCTGGTGGCAATCGTGAAGTCGCTGTTGTAATCCGCTGCCGGACTAAACGTCAGCCCTGCCAGCAGCGTGTTCACATCTGCCACCGCGCCGCTCGCTGTCCAGAGGCCGGTTGCGGCATTATAGGTCGAGGTCACGGCTCCCGAGGTGGCGGTATTGAGACTCCCGGCGGACGAGTCCGACAGCGTCAAAGTCACCGTCACATTGGCGCTGTCCACGTCGCTCACCACAATGTCGGTCAGATTCGAGCGCCGTGTCCTCTGTGTAAGTCTCCCCGGCACTGAGGTTCGTTGCCATAGGCGCGTCGTTGACGGCGACGGCAGTCATGGCTTTGACTCCGGTGACGGCCGGCGCCACGCCGTCATCGACGCTGGTGGCAATGGTGAAGTCGCTGTTGTAGTCCGCGCCGGACTAAACGTCAGCCCTGCCAGCAGCGTGTTCACGTCCGCCACCGCGCCGCTCGCTGTCCAGAGGCCGGTTGCGGCATTGTAGGTCGAGGTCACGGCTCCCGAGGTGGCGGTATTGAGACTGCCGGCGGCCGAGTCCGACAGCGTCAAAGTCACCGTCACATTGGCGCTGTCCACGTCGCTCACCACGATATCGGTCAGATCGAGCGCCGTGTCCTCTGTGTAAGTCTCCCCGGCACTGAGGTTCGTTGCCATAGGCGCGTCATTGATCGCGGTTACATTGATGTTTCGACTCGCCGCGCTGCTCGTGCCGCCGTCGCCGTCCGTCAGGGTGAATTCCACGATGCGATTCAAAGTAGACGGATCGTCGGACAGGTTCTGGTACGTGATGTTGCGCGCAAGCGCCTGGACAGCTGCCGGTGTCGCACTCGCGGTGAACGTCACCACCAGAGGCGTGACACCGTCCATGCCGCCGTCGAACGTGCCGATTGCCACCGCGCCTGCGCCGAAGTTATAGGTGACGATATTGCCTGAGACGCCGATCTGTCCCACGCCCGTGCCCTCGTTTCGTATACCGAGGCGGTCGTTGTCCGTGCCGCCCGCGCTCAGGAATACACTCAGCTGCCCACCGTCGAAGTCTGCCGAGTCGGGATCACCCACGGTCGCAGCTGGATCGATCACGGTTGCCGGGTCGTTCTCGGTATAAGTGACCGCACCGCCTGTGAGGTTCAGGGTAGGAGGGAGATTTCCATTTCCGACAGCGATGTTGACGGTGGCGCTGCTTGACTGAGGACCGCCGGTGCCGCTGTTCCCCAAGTCGCTTGTGCTGACCGTAATGGAAGCAAGGCCGTTGAAACCGGCAGTCGGCGTAAAGACCAAGCCATCGAGCGCCGCATTCACCTCCGCCGCCGTTCCACGAAAAGTCATCGTTGCGTCGCGGGTTCCATCGCCGGCGGCGAACGTCAAAGGGCTGGAGATAGTGAAGCGCTGTCCGAACACGCCCAGCGAGTCGCCCGGCCCGGCGCCTGTCCAGACAACCACGAAGTCGCCGCTGGCATCCATCGCGACAGAAGACAGATGCTGGTCCCCCGCAGTCGTCGTATTGATCAGCACCTCACCTGATTTGGCCGTGCCGTCTGCCGTGTATTGGCGTGCGTAGACTCCCCAACCATTGCCGTCCTGATCCTTGCTCGACCAGGTGATGACAAAATCGCCGTCGGCGTCCATCGAGACCGACGAGTGCAGCTGCTCATTGCTGTCGTCTGATTGACCAGGAACTCGGCTCCCTGGGCGACGCCGCCGGCGTCATAGCGCTTGGCATAAATGCCCCAGTTGTTGCCGTCCTGATCTTTGCTCGACCAGGTGACGACGAAATTGCCGGCGGCGTCCATTGCGACCGAGGGAAACTCTTGCTCTTTGCCGGTATACGTGTTGACGCGGAACTCACCGCCCTGCGCCAGTCCGGCGGCATTGTAGCGCTTAGCGTAAACTCCCCAGTTATCTCCGTCCTGGTCTTTGCTGGACCAAGTGACGAGAAATTGCCTTCGGCATCCATGGCCACCGCGGAGGCGGTCTGATCTTTGGTGGTGGTGGTATTGACGCGGAACTCACCGCCTTGCACCATTCCGGCCGCATAATAGCGCTTGGCGTAAACGCCCCAGTCGTCTCCGTCCTGATCATTGCTCGACCATACGATCACAAAGTCGCCGTCGGCGGACATGGCGATGCTGGGCCCGAGTTGCTCCTTGGTGATGTTTGTGTTGACTTGAAACTCGCCGCCCTGTGCAACACCGCTCGAATCGTAGCGTTGGGCGTAGACTCCCCAATTGTCGCCGTCTTGGTCCTTGCTCGCCCAAACAACGACGAAGTTGCCGGCATCGTCCATGGCCACCGACGCATGCAGCTGATCTTTCACGACAGTGGTATTGATGCGGAATTCGCCACCCTGTGCCGCGCCGGCGGCGTTGTATCTTTGCGCGTAAATCCCCCAGCCGTCACCGTCTTGATTTTTGCTCGACCAGACCACAACAAAATTGCCGTTCGGATCCGTGGCAACTGCTCGGGGCCCACCGAACTCGAGGTGGTGGCACCATAGAACTCGCCATTGAGCATTGCCTGACGGTCGGTCGTGATCGTGTTGATCCGGAATTCGCTACCCGCGGGCGCGGCGGTCCCGGACGGCCAATGCAGCGTAAGCGTTCCGTTGCCGGCCGTCAGCGTCACCTCGATTTGATCCGTTCCCGCATCGACGTCGGTGACGGAGATGGCATTTCCGCCGCCCGCACCGAAGCTCAACGAAGTATCCTGCGGTGTCGCTTGCGGCGGTGGTAGGTTGTTAACAGGCGCATCGTTGACGGCCGCGGCGATCATGGTTTTGACTCCAGTGACGGGCGGCGCCACGCCGTCATCGACGCTGGTGGCAATCGTGAAGTCGCTGTTGTAGTTCAGCGCCGGACTAAACGTCAGCCCTGCCAGCAGCGTGTTCACATCCGCCACCGCGCCACTCGCGCTCCACGCCCCCGTCCCTGCGTTGTAGGTCGAGGTCACGGCTCCCGCCGTGGCGGTATTGAGACTGCCGGCGGCCGGATCCGACAGCGTCAAAGTCACCGTCACATTCGCGCTGTCCACGTCGCTCACCACAATATCGGTCAGGTCGAGCGCCGTATCTTCCGTGTAAGTCTGCGGTTCACTGAGATTGCTCGCCACCGGTGCATCGTTGACGGCGACCGCGGTCAGGATTTTAAGCCCAGTGACGGGCGGCGCCACGCCGTCATCGACGCTGGTGGCGATAGTAAAGTTGCTGTTGTAGTCCGCTGCCGGAGTAAAGGTCAGGCCTGCCAGCAGCGTGTTCACATCGGCAATCGCGCCGCTTGCCGACCATGTGCCGGTCAGCGATTCGAATGTCGACGTCACTTGTCCCGATGTCGCTGTAGCGAGGGTGCCCGCCGCAGGGTCGGAGAGGGTAAGCGTGACGGTCACGTTGGGACTGTCGAGATCGCTCGCGACGATGTCGATCAAGTCGAGTGCAATATCCTCTGTGTACGTTTCCGGCTCGCTCAAGTTGGACGCCAGCGGCCCCACATTAATGATATTTGCCGTTATGCTCTTCGTGCCGGTGATCGCCGGCGCCACGCCATCATCGACGCTTGTGGCGATAGTGAAACTGCTGCTGTAAAGAGCGGTCGGTGTGAAGGTCAGCCCCGCAAGAAGCGCATTGACGTCGTTGAGAGCGCCGCTTGCCGACCACACGCCGGTTCCGGCAGTATAGGTCGAGGTCACCGAGCCGGAAGTTGCGGTATTGAGACTGCCGGCCGAGGTATCGGAAAGAGTCAGGATCGCAGTGACGCTCGGACCATCCACATCGACGATCACAATGTCCGCCAGGTTCAACGACTGATTTTCTGTGTAGGTTTCCGCGGCATTCAGGTTCGAGGCCGTCGGTGCGTCGTTGATGGGAACTGCCGTCATACTCTTTGTTCCGGTGATCGCGGCAGCGACGCCGTCGTCCACCCGGGTACTGATCGTGAAGTTATCATCGTAATCGGCGGCCGGCGTAAAGATGAGCCCCGCCAGCAGCGCGTTGACGTCGGCGATCGCGCCACTCGCCAACCACATGCCCGTGACCGGGTTGAAAGTTGAAGTCACCGCTCCCGAGCTGCCTGTATTGAGACTTCCCGCCGCAGGATTCGACAAGGTCAACCGCGCCGTTACATTGGGGCTGTCAGGATCGCTGATGACGATATTTGTTAAATTGATCGCCGAATCCTCGGTAAACGTTTCGGGTGCGCTCAGATTGGTTGCGGTTGGCGGCAGGTTGATAAGTGCCGCGGACATATTCTTAACGCCGCTGAGCGGCGGAGAACCCCCGTCATCGACACGAGTGGCGATCGTAAAGTTGCCGAGGAAAAGAAGGCTCGGGGTATACCTCACATTGGCCAGCAGGACATTGACGTCGTCAACCGCGCCGCTTGCCGACCAGACTCCGGTGATCGTATTGTAGGTGGAGGTGACGGCGCCCGAAGCGCCCGTCGAGAGGCGCCCCGCCGCAGTGTTCGACACGGTCAGGGTCACCGTCACGGCATCGCCATCCGCATCATTGACCACGATGTCGGCGAGGTTCAGCGGCGTATTCAGGGTGTACTTCTCCGCGGTGTTCAGGTTGGAGGCGGTCGGCGTCGCCAGAATCCCTGCCCAAGCCGCTTGCAGCGATGGACTCACAGCGATTGCGGCTTCTATTTCCCCCACCCGATGCTCAAGTATCCAGTCGGCCCCGGACTCGCCGAAACCAGTCCGATTAATGCTCGCGGCGATATCGCTACCGGTAAGGAGACTCAATCTTTCAACTAGCGCAATTCCTGATGGAGAGCTCGCTACATCGCAGCCGTAAAAGAGCAGGTCAGCGTCGATGCTCAACGCCGCGCTCCAGGCAGCAAGGGCCTGCGCCCGAATCTGTGTCGAATCGTGGTCGAGCCGTGTGTCACCCAATTGCACCACACCACCAGAGCCATGGGAAATAAAATGCACAGCATCCAAGTTCGTGTAACCTGCCAGAGCTTCGCTTACCTGCTCGATGCCGTCGCGCTCCGCGTCAAGCACGAAAACATCAATCTGACGAATTGCACTCGAGTTGGCGAGGAGATCCCGAACGAAATCCTCGCGAGATTCAATCCTCGAATCGAGGAACACGACTTCGCTGCGCGCTTGCCTCGCCGGTGATGCGCTGCCGATTGATGACGCTTCTCCCTGGCTGACCGAAATCGTAGTATGCAACTCGTCCAAAAGCGGCGCGCTGATCGCCGCCGGATCGCTTCTTGGCAATGAAACCGGCTCAACAGTCACGATGCCGCCGGAAATGGGGTCCGCCGACATCAACAGCCGTTCTTCCAAAGGTTCAATGATGAACTCACTTGGACTGCGGATGGCACCGGCTGCTCGGTGCTTGCTGATCCGTTTTAAAGCCAGCCGATGGACGAATTTGGCCGCTCTCTGGAGTAGTTTAACTGAACAGCCGTCCAGATCACGATGCCTGATGGCGCTTAAAGGCGCTTTCATACGGTTTTGTCGTTCCCTCTTCTAAAGGAAGTGCGGTTTACGCAATGCCGGAGCCAACAGGATTGCGAGGGACAGCAAATTGAAATTTCCAGTCCTGCTTCTGATCTCGTGTTAAGATACGGCGGATGCGCATGAGCAATATATGATGACGGCAACCATCCTGGCGGTCGACGACGACCCAATTATTTTGGAAATTTACAGGCTGATCCTGGAGAACGAACATACCATCCATCTCGTCTCCTCGGGCGAAGAAGCGCTCGCTTATTTAAATACTTGCCCGAAAGTCGATCTAATCTTGCTGGATATCATGATGCCCGATATCGATGGATATGAAGTGTGTCGCAGGATTCGGAGCAATAACGTGTTTTCGAATCTGAAGATCATTCTCGTGTCCTCGAAAATGTTGCTTGAAGATAGACTTTTCGGATACGAAATTGGGGCGGATGACTACATCATGAAACCGTTCGAAGCGAGCGAACTCCTCGCCAAGGTAAAGGTCTTTCTTCGGCTGAAAAATGCCGAGGAAATCAACAAAATCAAGACCAATCTCATCAATCTGCTCAGTCACGAAACGCGCACTCCGCTCACCGCGATCTTTGGCTACATTCGGTTGCTGCGTGAAAGCGAACACCTCGTCGGCGAGGAAAAAACATTTGTCGATGAGATTCAGAGATGCGGCGAAAAACTCTTGCAATCGTGCGAAAAGACACTCTTGTTAAGCGATCTAAAGTTAGGAGAGGTTCGGATCGAAAAGGCCAATGCCCCGCTCAGCTTATTCTTTTCAGAGTATCGGCAAACATTTCAGCAAAATGAACAACATTGCACGTTGCGGTTTTCCGGCGACGAAACTTTGCGCATTGATGCAGATCTAAAGCTGTTCACGATTGCGATCAGCGCGCTGTTGGACAATGCCGTGAAATTCGCTCGCGAAGGCAGTGCCGTCGAGGTACGCGCTCATAGACTTGGAGACCGACTGCGGATCGAAGTTGCCAACGACGGAGAGAAGATTCCGATGGAGCAGCAGGAAGAAATTTTCAACCTGCTATCCGTGCAGGATATCGCGCATCACCATCAAGGCTCCGGTTTGAGCCTGGCGATCTCCAGGCAGATCATCGAGGCTCACGACGGCACGGTGACGGTGAGCAATCACGATCATGGTCCTGTTTTTCTGATCGAGATTGGTCTTGCACCGGCCGCCGAGTCTCCCTGAACTCATTTTTCGTACGTTTCCGCACAGCAACTGGCAGATTTGAGGTCATGTCTCGCCATAAACTCACTCACCTTGCCGGGCTCCATGATTCGTCTTTCGGGATTTCTTCACCCTTGGATTCCTTGTGAGGCGCGCTCTGCGACGACAACCCTGACTCAACCAAGAGAGCGCGCTTGCTGGAATGTCGGCATAGTTCTTGCCGTCTGTGGCCGGACGATCATGAGTTCTGCCCATGCTGCGTTAGCGAATAACAGCCAAGATTCCCTCTGGACGGGAGTCCCCGGAGCGGTCACGGAGGACGGTTTTTGTGCAGCCTGGATTGTGCATCAATGCCAGCTGATTGGCGGCGTGAGCGCAGCATCTGTGCTGATCGGCGCTCCCGATGAAGGCCCCTATAAGATCAAGGGCTGTTGGCCGCCGGGCGACAAAGTCTCCGATGAACTAAATGCTTCCGCCGAACAGACCATCCGAGAACGGTCGCCGCTGATCATTCAACGTAAAGTCCGCAGTAGTCCGGGCGGCGCCATTCAGGAATTCCATGAGCTCGCATATCCGATCTTGATCGGCCCGCAGCTCTTCGGTGTTGTCGTTCTTAGACTCACGCCGCGTTCGTCCGCCGCACTCCAGACCGCGCTCCAGCAGCTTTCCTGGGGCGCAGCCTGGCTGGAAGTCATGCTGGAGCGCCAGAGATATCTCGAAAGCGAGCGTCAGAAGGAGCGCTTACAGGGTGTTCTCCACGCACTTGCGGTTGTCGTCGAAGAGAAGAGCTTTCATCGGGCCGCCACCGCGTTGGTAGCGGATCTGGCAACACGGCTGTTTTGCGAGCGCGTCAGTCTGGGCTTTCGCGACGAAGACCGGATCAATCTGCAAGCGATTTCCCACAATGCGCGCTTCGGCAAACGCACAAACCTGAGTCGCGCCATAGAAGCCGCTATGGAGGAAGCTTGTGATCAGGAGACACCGATCCTGTATCCGCCCAGTTCAGACAGACTATGTTCAATCGCTCAACATCATCAGGAACTCGCACAACGACACGGCAGCAGCGCAATCTGCTCTGTGCCGTTGGGTCGCGAGGGCGAAATCTACGGCGTGCTTACTTTGGAGCGGCTTGCCGATCGTCCCTTGGAAGGCGCTACCGTCGAAATGTGCGAAACGATTGCAGCGCTCGTCGGACCGATTTTAGAAATGAAAAAGCGCGATGAACGCCCGCTCAGAATCCGCGGCGTGGACGCAATAAGAGAGCGATGGAACGCTGTCGTCGGACCAGACCATGCCGCAGCAAAGTTCGGCAGTGCGGTGGCCGCCGCAGTAATCCTGTTTTTCATCTTCGCCAATGGTCAATATCGCGTTTCCACCAAGATGCTGATCGAGGCACAGAGCCAGCGGGTCGCGGTCGCGCCTTTCAATGGCTACATTGCGACCGCAAGAGCGCGCCCCGGTGATACGGTGCAAGCCGGGGAAATTCTCGCGACCCTGGATACTCGCGATCTCAATCTCGAACAGCTCAAATGGCTTAGCCAAAAAGAGCAGTACGGCAAGCAGTACAACGTCGCACTGGCGCAGCAGAATGCGTCCCAGGTGAAGATCGCTGCGGCGCAGGTCGCCCAAGCCGAGGCAGAGCTCGCCCTAATCGAAGACCAAATCTCGCGCGCTCACCTTCTCGCTCCAATCGACGGCGTCGTGATCAGCGGCGACCTGAGCCAATCCATGGGCGCGCCGACTGAGCGCGGCCAGATTTTGTATGAAGTCGCGCCGCTGAACACCTACCGCGTCGTCCTGCAGGTCGATGAACGCGACGCCGCGGAAGTCGTGGTCGGACAGCGCGGAGATCTCGCGTTGGCTGCATTTCCAACCAGGCCTTTGCCTTTCCGAGTGCAGAAAATCACACCGGTATCGGCGGCAAGCGAAGGACGCAATTATTTCCGGGTAGAGGCTGCACTGGAAAAAGCTCTGCCACAGTTACGGCCCGGTATGGAAGGAGTCGCTAAGATTGAGATCGGCCGTCGTCGTTTGATTTGGATCTGGACCCATCGCGCTTTGGATTGGCTGCGTCTCTTTGCTTGGTCCTGGGCGCCGTAGCCTGATTCTTCTATGCCGCAGTTATCCCATCCGTATTGGTACCGCATTGCTCCTCTCCGGCCGCGCCTGCGCAGCCACGTGGAAGTGCGGCGCCATCAGTATCGAGGAAAACGCTGGTACGTGCTCCAGGATCATACGAGATACCGCCAACACCGCGTTTCCTCGGCTGCGTACGCTTTCCTAGGCCTGATGAACGGCAGCCTGACAGTGCAGGAAATGTATCAAGCCGCGGAAGCAAACCTCGGCGACCAGGCGCCGACACAGAATGATGTTGTGCAACTTTTGGCTCAGCTGCACACTGGAGAGCTGATGCAGTGCGACGTCCCTGCGGATCTTGCGGAACTGCTCCTGCGTCAGGAACGGGAGTGCCGCACGGAGCGACAGAGCCGGTTCCTGAATCCACTTTCGACGAAATTTCCGCTCTTCGATCCAGAACGGATCATGACGCCATTGCTGCCGCTGGTACGGCCACTGCTATGTCGCGGCGCTCTGATCCTATGGCTTGCTGTGGTCGGAACGGCGGCAAGCCAAGCGGCAATCCACTGGTCGGAGTTGACCCTGACGGTCGCCGATCGGATTCTCACGCCTCAGAATATCGCAGTTTTGTGGCTGCTATTTCCGCTGATCAAGATTCTCCATGAGTTCGGCCACGGCTTGGCGACAAGAGCCTATGGGGGGGAAGTCCATGAGATGGGAGTGCTGCTGATCGCCTTCCAACCCATACCCTATGTTGATGCTTCGTCCGCCTCTGCCTTTCCGTCCAAGTGGCAGCGTATTGTAGTTGGCGCCGCGGGGATGATGGTGGAACTGTTTATCGCATCATGCGCGCTGTTTCTTTGGTTGAACATCGAAGCGGGTGCGATCCGAACGGCAGCATATAACGTCCTATTCCTTGCCGGTATATCCACGATCCTCTTCAATGCCAACCCTCTGCTGCGCTATGACGGGTACTACATGCTTTCCGACTACCTGGAAATACCGAACCTGCGTGCCCGCTCGCATCGTTATCTGGTGTATCTCTGCGAGCGCTATGTGTTCGGCCGTCAGGACGCACAAGCGCAAACCGCAGAGCTCGCCGAACGAGTCTGGCTGACGGTGTATCCCATCGCCGCGTTTCTGTATCGGCTTTTCGCCCTCGCGGCGATTACGCTCTTTATTGCCGGCAAGTTTTTCTTCGTGGGTGTTTTGTTGGCACTGGCGGGTATCGTCCTCTGGATACTCGGACCGCTGGTCAAAGCTTTAGTCTACTTATGCACCGACCCGGGCATTCGCATCGTTCGCCGCCGAGCTCTAGCTACAAGCTTGCTGGCGACGGTTGCTCTGTCGACCGCGATCCTTTGGCTGCCGCTACCCCTCCGCACCGGCGCCGAAGGCGTGATCTGGCTCCCCGAACAGGCGCGTCTGCGCGCGGCAACCGACGGGTTCGTCAAGCGCATTGTCGCACGCGCCGGTTCGCCAGTTCGAAGCGGCGATATTCTTATTGAGTGTTACGACCCGCAGCTCACCGCCCGAGTCAGGGTGCTTCAAGCCCGGCTCGACGAACTGGATACCCGCTATCGCGCGCTCCTCCTGATTGACATCCGCCAAGCGCAGATTGTGCGAGACGAGATCGTCCACGTCGAGCAACGACTCGCTCGTGCCACTGAACGAGTAAACGATCTTTTGATTCGGAGCCGTACTGACGGCATTTTTGAAATTCCTGATGCCGCAAAGCTGCCCGGGCGTTTTATCAATCAGGGCGCGACGCTTGGATACGTACTCGATACCTCTGCGCTTACCGCTCGTGTGGTGGTTCCCGAAGCCGATGTCGAGCTGGTGCGCCATCAAACCAAGCGCATCGAGCTGCGATTGATCGGTCGTCCTCACGAGATCTTTACGACCACGGTACAACGCGAGGTTCCTGCCGCCAGCGAAAAATTGCCGACGAGCGCATTGGGCAATCAGGGCGGCGGCAGGATGGCGGTCGATCCGCTCGACAAGGATGGATTGAGGACTGTCGAAAAAACTTTTCAGTTCGACCTGGCGCTTCCAGCAAGCGCCAGCATTCAGTCGTTCGGCGGACGAGTACATGTGCGCTTCGACCATGGCTGGGAGCCTATAGCGAGCCGCTGGCATCGCCAGTTGCGTCAGCTTTTTCTTGCGAGGTTCCATGTCTGACGTGCGTTTTCCAGCGATGGGGCTTCCGCGTGGCGCATATGCGGAGCGCCGGCACACTTTCGAGAATCGCCTCGACCGGGCTTGCGCGCGCCTGCTTGGCCCGGCAGTCCGCTATTTCCGTATTCATGCACTCCATTGTCAACGCTTTGTTGAAGCCGTGTCGATTCAGGGCCTTCGACTCCAGACACTTGACAGCAGCGAGCTGCGCTCCTGCGCCGAGCAATTGCGCCATCACCTGCGGGGTCACACCTGGAAGTTTGAAATAGTGACGCAAGCATTCGCGCTCATCCGGGAAACCGCTGCCCGCGTGCTCGCCATGCGACCCTTTGATGTACAGGTCATGGGCGGCTGGATTCTGCTAAACGGCATGATCGCGGAGATGGATACCGGAGAAGGCAAGACATTGACGGCGACATTGCCCAGTGCAACCGCGGCTCTAGCGGGGTTACCCGTCCACGTGGTCACTGTCAACGATTATCTTGCGCGACGCGATGCCAACTTGATGCGCCCTCTGTATCGCGCGCTCGGACTCAGCGTCGGCATCGTCACCTCCGGGATGAGCACTGCGGCGCGCCGACAAGCTTATGCTTGTGACGTGACCTATTGCACAAACAACGAACTGGTTTTCGACTATCTACGCGATCGCATCGCTTTGAAGCAACAGTCAGGACGGCTTCAATTACACATCGCGCGCCTCGCTCTTGCGCCGTCGCACCGACCCCAGTTGCTGTTGCGAGGACTGCATTTCGCCATAGTGGACGAGGCCGACAGCGTGATGATCGATGAGGCGCGCACGCCTTTGATCATTTCCAAACCGGCGAGCGATGGCGCGGAGGCCGGCGGCGATTATCAGGCCGCATGGTGCGCCGCCGGCGAGCTCGAGACCGGCATCGATTTCACCATCGATGGGCGTGAACGGCTGATCCATTTAACCGAGTCCGGTCGGGCAAGATCCGTCGGATCTTTTCAGTCCCATGCCTCTCTCGTAAACTCCTGGCGCCGCGAGGAGCTTGTGTGTCAAGCGCTTGACGGCGCTTCACTTGATGCACCGCGACACACACTACTTGCTCAAGGACGGCAAGATCCAAATCATCGACGAGAATACCGGGCGAATCATGGCAGATCGGTCGTGGGAGCACAGTCTGCATCAGCTGATCGAGATCAAAGAAGGCTGCGCGATCACGGCGCCCAATGATCCGTTGTCACGCATTAGTTACCAACACTTTTTTCGGCGTTACCGCCGTCTCGCGGGCATGACGGGCACGGCCCGTGAAGTGCGCGGCGAACTCTGGTCGGTCTACGGTCTGGCAGTTGTCCGCGTACCCACACACCATGCGCCGCGCCGCGTGCATTTGGGTGATCGCGTCTACCCGACAGCGGAAGCGAAGTGGCAGGCCGTCGTTGCGCGGGTCATCGAGCTTAGAACCGGGCAGAGACCTATCCTGATCGGCACGAAGTCGGTAGCTGCCTCGGAATCTTGCAGCAAGCTACTCAGCGCCGCCGGGGTGCCGCATCGTGTGCTCAACGCCCGCCAGGACGAGGCAGAGGCCGCGGTCATAGCCGAGGCGGGGGCATGGGGCCAGATCACTGTGGCAACCAACATGGCCGGCCGCGGCACCGATATTCGCCTAGCTCCGGGCGTGGCAGAGCTGGGAGGCCTGCACGTCATCGGGACTGAACCGCACGATTCGCGTCGCGTTGACCGACAGCTCTGGGGACGCTGTGGCCGCCAAGGCGAACCCGGCAGCTATGAGATGATTTTTTCACTCGAGGATGAAATCGTCCGTATGCATGGCGGGATATTCAGGCAGTGGGTGACCGGAACGCTTTCTCCCTGTCAGCGCATCCACCCGCGCCTCGGCAACTTGGCGCTTCGCTGGGCACAGTGTGCCGCGGAACGGTTCAACGGCTGCAAACGCCGTGATCTCCTCAGAGTCGATGAACAGTTGCAAGGTGCGCTCGCGTTTTCTGGACAACTTGAATAACCGGAGGAACAAATGCGTAAGAGAACGTTGATCTTTGCGGCGATGTTCTGGTTGTCCGGCCAGCTGGGCCGCGGCGACACGACAGAAAAAGACGGAAACCTCGATTGCTTGGTCGCTCCCCAGGAAGTCGTGCATCTCAGCAGTCCTATCGAGGGCGTCTTAGAGAAAGTATATGTGGACCGAGGGGCTTTCGTAAAAAAAGGCCAAATCGTGGCTCAGCTAGACTCGAGCCTGGAAAGCGCCAACGTAACCGTTGCGCGCGCCCGCGCGACGGTTGAAGCGGCGATCAAATCCGGAGAAGCGAGATTGACATATAGCTCATTGAAGCTTGCCCGGGCAGAGAAATTGTACCAACGCGACCTTATCGCTCTCGCAGACTTGCAAGAGGCGCAAACGGAAAAGCAGCTCGCCGAAATGGCTCTCGTCAGTGCCATGGACAACCAGCGCCTTGCCAGTCTCGAACTGGAGCGTGCAAACGTGGCGCTGTCGCGAAATATCATCCGCAGCCCCATTACCGGAGTGGTCGTGGAGCGTTTCCTGTCGGCCGGGGAGTTCGTTTCCGGGCAGTTCAAGAACGACTCGCCTATAGTTAAAATTGCGCAGATCGATCCTCTACGAGTCGAAGTTTTTGCGCCGGTTTCATTGCGAAACAAAGTCGAGGTGGGAACGCCTGCCAAAATCAGCCTTGAGGCACCTGCACATTCTTCCCACGAGGTGCGGGTCGCAATCGTCGATCGAGTCGTCGATCCTGCAAGCGGCACATTTCGCGTTAGGCTTAATTTACCGAATCCAAATCACCGGATTCTCGCTGGCGTGAAATGCAAGATAAGATTCGCATTAGTCGAAAGAAGTGGCGGTGAAGTGAACGGAAGAGACAAATGACAGGCTGCATTTTGTTTTAGGCGGCAAAAAGGGGCATAGACAAGACCGTTATCACTCGAGTTGGCTCTCCTATGACGGTACTTAGGTTGTGACGAAGTGATCCGCATTCATCAGGTATCTGACGGCGAAACTTGGTCTGGCCAGGTCAAGGCCGGCTAAGCTTGTGGCTTTAGAGGTTCTTTGATGTGTGTGCGTGCACTGTCGGTGCGGCTGCGGGGTGGCAACCGATCCATGCTCCGCTTGAGCGACTCCACAATGTTCGGATAAACTGACCGTCGGTGGAGGCAGAGCGCCACTTGGGTCCCGCACCGCCCCGTCGGTTGCGACCCCATATCGCTATACCTGCCCGCAGTTCTGCATCGCCCGGTGGGCGGTTTCCGTTTCTAGGCACCGCGGCTTTCAACCCGGATTCCGCAGTCGAACCAAAAATGCCGGAAGCGAGGTGGAATCCTAGAGCAGCGAAGGCGTCCGGCTGTGAAGTCTCAAAGCTATTTTGCGAATCTCGCACGACGTTGCTATGGGGCTTTCACAATCCCTCGAAGCACCGCTACTGCTCAAAGGCACAAACCCATCGAATGCGCGGCGCAAGGGTTCTGCCTCGCGCTTCCTATCCCAACCGCAACTGCGGAATCTGGGTTCAATCCGACGCAATACCCCCCAACAGCTCAGCGTGCTTTGATTCCCGCGATTGGTCCTGGAACCATGATTGGTGGAGGCGGGGGGAATCGAACCCCCGTCCGAAGGTCTTCCATCTCCGCGACTACATGCTTAGCCGATGTTCTAGTGTCACCCTTGGAACTCCCAACGGCAGGATTTCGAAGGGCCATCCGGTTTAGATCTCAGCCTCATCCCCTCCGGCAGAGAAATCGGCCCATCCCACTGAATGACATCCTATCCGATCTCGTGGGAGAAGATCGGTAGGACGCTAACTGCGGTTAGGCAGCTAGTTGGTATTCGAAATTATCTGCGTTTAAATTGCAGTCTGTTTGTTTAACGGGACAACAGTACCCCGGCATGCCACTTTGACTTCCCACCCCCGTCGAACCCACATCGCCCCCATGTGATCATGTTACCGCTTTCGGCAGGCGGTTGCGAGGGCCAGTCCAGGAACGTCAGCTCTCTATCTGGACTTACTTTTTTGTCTTAAGGAACGCTCAATTTCACGTTCAACAACTTTGCGGCGCAATGTTTCGCGCTTATCGTAGAGCTTTTTGCCCCGCGCCAGTCCTAGTTCGACTTTCGCCTTGCCGTTCTTGAAATATAATCTCAACGGCACCAGCGTCAAGCCTCGTTCCTTCGTTTTGCCGGTGAGTCTCTCTATTTCGCGCGCGTGTAGAAGCAGCTTGCGGGTCCGCGTCGGCTCGTGATTGAACTGGTTAGCTCCCGGGTAATGGCTGACATGAGCATTGACCAAGAAGGCTTCGCCCTTCTGAATGCGCGCGTAACTGTCCGTCAGGTTCGCCTTGCCGTCGCGCAGGGACTTCACCTCGCTGCCCAGCAACATCAGACCGGCCTCATAGGTCTCCTCTATAAAATAGTTGTGCCGGGCCTGCCGGTTAATACAAACATTCTGTTCGCCCGTCGCCTTTTCCTTAGCCACGACGCCTGCTCTTGTCGTCTGGAGTAATCAAGCCGCCAGAAGTTATGAGCTTAAGGGCTTCTTCCATCGTCATGTCGAGCGGGGAAATCTCCGCTGTTGGCACAAGAAGGTAAAATCCCGAAGTCGGATTAGGGGTTGTCGGAACGAAGACGTTGACAAGCTGAGCATCTTGCTTATTTTCAAGCTCACGCCATGCTCGGCCCATAGCAAACCCCACAGTATAGATCCCCTTGCGTGGATACTCGATCATGACTACCTGGCGGGAGTTCTCTGATTGCCCCAAAAACGTTTGGACAAGTTTCTGGACAGCGGTATAGACACCACGGAAAATCGGGATCTTTACGAAAATATTCTCCCAGGCCGCGAGAAATCGCCGAGTCGCCACGCCTCGTGTAAGAATCCCGAGAAATAAAATCAACGTCACCGTGACCAGCGCGCCCAATCCGGGGATTGCAAAAGGCAAATAGGTTTGGGGATGGACACCAGCCGGTAAGACATCAAGCAGTCCATCTAAGAGACCAATAACCCATCCGAGAAACCATAGCGTGATCACTACCGGCAAAAACACCAGCAGCCCGGCGAGAAAATAACGTTGAAAGTTCTCTCGCAGCCGTACTCTAGTCTTGACTGGCACCTCTGTCCCCACCTATTCTCCTGAAGATCGCAGCAGAACTTTATTGTCGATAAGGCGCGCTTGACCGATGGTAACGGACAACGCTAGAAGCGCCGACTGTCGAATTTGCTCGAGCGGTTCTAAGGTTTCGACATCGCTAACGGTAACATACTCGACCACCGCCAACGGTTCATTGTGCAGTTCCGCAATGATCGCTTCGGCAATGGCTTTCGCCGAAGTCTCACCCTGGCGGACCAAGCATTCCGCCCAGTCCAGCGAACGCGACAAACAGCGCGCCGCCTTTCTTTCGTCGGCATTAAGGTATGCGTTGCGCGAGCTCATGGCAACTCCGTCGCTTTCACGCACAATCGGATGGGCGACAATTTCAACGTCCAAAAACAGATCGCGCACCAACCGTCTAATGATCTGCAGTTGCTGGTAATCCTTCTCTCCAAAAATAGCCGCGTCCGGGCGAACGAGATTGAAAAGCTTGGTCACAACAGTAGCGACCCCCAGGAAGTGACCCGGCCGCCTCGCTCCGCATAAGAAATTGCTAAGCTCTTTGACTTCAACGTGCGTTTGATTGCCCGGAGGGTAGATGTCTTCAGCCGCCGGGTGGAAGAGTACATCTACTCCTTCTGTCTCGAGCAAACCGCGATCACGGACGAAGTTTCGAGGATAAGCGGCGAAATCCTCAGCCGGAGCAAACTGCGTCGGATTAACAAAAATCGAGACCACGATCCGACTTCCTCTTCTCTTGGCCTCACGCACCAGGCTCAAGTGCCCTTGATGAAGAGCGCCCATTGTCGCCACAAAAGCAATGCGCTGGCCTTGCTGCCGCTCAGCTTGGCTCCAATCGGCCATCTCTGTAGTGTTCCGGATTATACGCATTCAATAACGGTCCGTCGCGAAATCCCTCATGCACGGCTTAGTCAGTCTTCACTTGAATGAATGTTCCTCACCAGGAAATTTACGCTCCCGAACTTCATCGACGAAATCCTTTACCGCGGCAGCCACCGACCCTTTGATGTCGGCATAGCGCTTGACGAACTTGGGGGTGAAATCGTCGAACAGACCAAGCATGTCATGCAGTACTAGAACCTGTCCGTCGCAGTGAATACCGGCGCCGATGCCAATCGTTGGAATGCTTATACGTTCCGTTATTTCCTTAGCAAGAGCCGTTGGAACTCCTTCAACTACAATGGCAAAGGCACCCGCCTCTTGAACGGCCAAAGCATCCCGCATAATGATCTCGTGTTGTCCTTTTTCACGACCCTGGATCTTGTAGCCGCCGAACTGATGCACCGACTGGGGTGTCAACCCGACGTGTCCCATTACTGGAATTCCGGCGTTAACGATGGCTGCGATGGTGTCGCTCATGCTTACTCCGCCTTCAAGCTTGATTGCTTCCGCGCCAGCTTCTTGAAGGAATCGTCCGGCATTGCGCAGCGCTTGTTCCCTGCCAACTTGAAAGGATAAAAACGGCATGTCGCCGACGACAAGAGCGCGCTTGCAACCCCGCGCTACGATACGCGTATGATAAATCATCTCATCCATTGTCACCGTTAAAGTATTGGGTTGCCCTTGAACAACACTGCCGACAGAGTCCCCCACCAATATAACGTCCACGCCAGCATTATCGAGGATTCGCGCAAGCGAGTAGTCGTAAGCCGTAAGGGAAGTAATTTTTTTTCCTTCTCGCTTCATCTTGACAATGCCCGGCACAGTGACCTTTTCCGCCATCCGGCTACCCTCCCGCAAAAAAAAAGCCCCCCAGACAAGCCGGAAGGCCAATAGGATCGAAGAACCTGTTAGAAGGCTCTCCGCAAATCGCTACTCAATGTTGGCATCCGTCTCAGTCCAATTATCTGGATCCAAGCGGTATAAAGTGCTGCGTACCCGAACCCATATTGTTGATTTCCTTGATCAAGTCAGCCAAATCCTTGCTGCTCTCAACGAAATCAATCTTTGACGTGTTCACCACCAACAGTGGCGTTTCGTCATAATGGAAAAAAAACTGGTTATAAGCCTGAGCTACCTCGTTCAGGTATTCGAAAGTTACGCCGCGTTCATATTTTTTATCCCTTTTTTTAACTCTCTTGTAAAGTACTTCGGGACGGGCCTGCAGGTAGACCACCAGATCGGGTTTAGGCACCCGGGCATTCAAAAGAGAATAGATTTGCTGGTACAGGTTCAATTCTTCGACGCTCAACGTCAGAGTCGCGAAAATTCTATCTTTTGCAAACAAATAGTCGGCGATAATATTCTGGTTAAAGAGATCCTGCTGACTTAACTCCATCTGTTGCTGATAACGGTTGAGCAAGAAAAAGGTCTGATTTTGAAACGCGTAGGTTTGCCGCGCCTTATAAAATTTCGGCAAAAACGGATTGTCTTCAATACGCTCGAACAGGGATCGAGCCTGAAACTCACTGGCGAGAATCTTGGCCAAGCTGCTCTTGCCCACGCCGATTGGTCCCTCGACCACAATGTACTTGGTATTGCTCATGGAAGTCTGCGAATATAACACAATCCATCAAAAATCGTCCACCGTATGGTAGAGTTGGTGATCGTGAAAAAACTGGAGACCAACGTTGGTCAGATGCTGATGGTGGGTATTGGCGGTTGTGAGCTGACAACGTCCGAATTGAAGATCTGCCGGTCCCTAAATTTCGGCGGTTTTATTCTCTTTAGCCGCAATTGCTGCGAACCAGCGCAAATTCATTCTTTGTGTCGCACGCTTGCCACAGCTACTTGCAATCTTCCGTTTATCGCGATCGATGAAGAAGGCGGCAGAGTTCATCGCCTGCCTTGGCCTTTTACCCATTTTCCATCCGCCACGCTGGTCGGCAAAACGGGCAGCCCCGATCTCGCCTTTAGAGTTGGGCGCGCTGTCGCCGCGGAACTTACTCTGCTCGGCGTCAATCTTAATTTTGCTCCAGTGTTGGATGTTAATTCCAATGCCGAAAACCCAATCATTGGCGACCGCTCTTTCGGGATAACACCGGATCACGTAGCGGTAATGGCGCTGGCCTGGAGCGAAGGCCTGCGCAGCGGCGGCATCATCCCATGCGGCAAGCATTTCCCTGGTCACGGCAATACGGACACAGACTCGCACCTAAAGCTTCCCCTGGTAGCGAAATCACTGAGCGAACTGCGCGCAGTCGAATTAATGCCTTTCCTCCATGCCTGCAGAAATCGAATCGAAGCCATGATGACCGCTCATGTGGTTTTTCCGGCGTTTGACCAAGAATTTCCCGCGACCCTCTCAAGCCGAATTGTCACCGGAGTCTTACGCCAAGAGCTCGGCTATGAAGGACTGGTGTTTAGCGATGATATGGAGATGAAAGCGATTACCGGAAACTTCGATACCGAGGAAGCGGCTGTTTCATCCGTGCGCGCCGGAGTCAACGTGCTTCTTTATTGTCATGATCTTACAAAAGCCGCCGGCATCGTTGAGCTGCTTTGCCGTGAAGCGCGGCGGGATACCCAGCTACGGGCCAGAATCAACGAAAGTTCCGCGCGTATCAGTAAACTTAAAATGCGCTGTTTACGGGAGCAGCGGGGCACGCCGGCTAACCAACTCGTCGGGCAACTGCTCGCACTCAATCACAGCAGGCTGATCGATGAAGTCTATGGGAGTTGATAAGCGCTGTACGCAATTAACTTCCGGATGTCTTGATCCAACTCGCCTTGCCATTTTTCAATAAGCAGATCGGCGGGACATTTCCCCAGCGATAGGAGTTTGTCCAGCGGTTCAAGGTAGATAGTCTCATCCTCTCCGAGCGCATTGAACATCTTCTGGCGTCTCAGACCTTCCACGGCGATCTGTAATAATTCCTTCGACAAATCCAGGAGTGAATAGCGCCTGATGCGCGCGGCTAGAGCGTCGCGATGTGAATCGAGATAGACCTGCATCCGTTCATCCCAGGTCCAGTCCTTGACCAGATCCCAAGCGGCATCTAAACAGTCGGACTCGTAGAACGCACCCTTGACGATCGCCGAAAGGGCCGGCATCAGTTCCGGCGGCTGGCTGTCCGCGGAGCGCACCTCAATATATCGCTTGATCCGGGTTTCAGGGAACAACGTCGTCAGATGATCATGCCAGTCATCCAGGGTCGCGCGCTCACCATTCCAGCCGTACGCCAGGAATTGACGAAACGTTGTTCCAGTCATGTCGATGTAGTTCTTATTCCGGACGATGAAATACATCGGTACGTCCAGCGCGTATTCGACATAGTGCGCGAAAGAAACGTCCGGAGAGAACGCGAACTTTAGCATCCCGGATCGGCTTTTATCAGTATCGGTCCAGATATGCTCACGATAACTTCGGTAGCCATTCAACTGGCCATCGCAGATGGGCGAATTAGCGAACATGGAAATAAAGATGGGTGTCAATCCCATGCCCGTGCGAAACTTTGCCATGGCATCTTTTTCGTCACGGTAATCGATATTGGCTTGAACAGTCGCCGTCTGCTTCATCATGCGCTGGCCTAGCCTGCCGACTTTGGGCATATAGGGCCCCATGATCCGGTAGCGTTTTTTGGGCACCCATTCGATCTCATCCAATCGGCTCACCGGTTGCATGCCCAATCCGAGGAAGACAACGTCGAGAGGCTCCGAAACCTCCAACAGCTCGCGGATGTGCTGAGTGAATTCAGCATAGGTGCAGTGAATGCTGTCGCACGGTTCACCGCTGAGCTCGATCTGTCCGCCGGGCTCTAATGTGATCTGCGCGTTGTCGCGGCTCAGCGCGATAATATGCCCATCCTGTTCTTCCGGCTCCCAGCCAAAGCGGTCGATCAGTCTCTTCAGAATCGACTCGACGCCGCGTGGTCCAGAATAAGGAATGGCTTTGCCGCTGCTGCGATCGATGCCAACTTTTTCGTACTCAGTGCCGACCCGCCAGCGTTCGCGGGGTTTGCCCGCCGCATGGAAGTATTCTTCCAGCTGGTCCTTTTTCTCAATGTCTGACATGGTTTTCGATATTCTGTCGATACGGCGGATAAATGATTCCCTTCTCGGTGATGATCGCTGAGATCAATTCTTGTGAAGTCACATCAAACGCGGGATTTAGGATATTCATGCCTTCAGGCGCAAGCGGTCTGCCGAACATGTGCGACACTTCCTTGGGGTCGCGCTGCTCGATCGGGATATCCTTCCCCGTAGGGCAATTCAAATCGATCGAAGAAGTCGGTCCGGCGACATAGAACGGGATGCCGTGTCGCCGCGCCAGAACTGCAATGGTATACGTGCCGATCTTATTGGCTACATCGCCATTGGCCGCAATCCGATCGCAACCGACAACTACCGCATCGACCCGCCCCGTCTGCATCAGATATCCAGACATGTTGTCGGTAATCAAGGTTGCGGCAATCTTTTCCTTCTTGAGCTCCCATGCCGTAAGTCTGGCGCCCTGTAAAAACGGGCGGGTTTCATTGACCAGAACTTCGAATTTTTGGCCCGATTCTTTGAGCGCGCGGATCACACCCAGTGCCGTGCCGTAGCCGGCGGTCGCCAAAGCTCCGGCATTACAGTGGGTCATAACATGTTTTGCATCGGTCAACAGTTTGGCGCCAAACCCGCCTATTTTCTTGTTAGCGGCGATGTCCTCTTTATAGATTTTTTGTGCTTCGATCTTAAGCGACCGCTTGACAGCTTCCACTCCGCCGTCACGGTTTTCTAGATAAACCTTCTTCATGCGTTCAAGCGCCCAAAACAAATTGACTGCCGTCGGACGAGTTTTCGCCAGGGTTGATACGATCTCATCGAAGTCTTCATCAAAATTTTTCGCTTTGCTCTTTAAGGCTCCCAGCGCGACTCCCATTGCCGCAGCAACACCGATAGCGGGCGCCCCGCGAATGACCATCTGGCTGATCGCGGCCGCTACTTCTTTGTAGTCGCGGCAAACACGATTGATTTCTTTGTGCGGCAGCAGCCGCTGATCGAGCATGACCACCTGATCATTTTTCCACTCAATTGTTTTTACACGCATGATAACATTTCAATTTTGCGAAGACCGAGTATATTAGGCGCAAGAAGTAAGCGTCAAGGGTCACTGATGGATTTCTATTATCTCCTCGGCTATCTCTCCGGCCTTCTTTTTATCAAGCCCAATATGGAAGCCACTTCGCTTTACCGAACAATAGCGCTGGTTCACAGTCTGGACGCAATTCTATGTTCGGTCATTGCGGCTCATAGCGGCAGGCGAACGGTGCCATGGAGCATCGGCGGGCTAATCTTTGGTATATGGGCTTTGGGTCTGCTCTTTCTATTGCCAGTCAAGAAGCCTGCCGGCGCATGAGGCCCCTGATGGTTGCGCTTGCCGGTTCTTCGGTGGCTTTCGATTAGCTTCGCTCATCCTGAGCGATGACATACGCCATGCCGTGTTGATCGGTATGGGTAATCGACAATGCCCAGTGTTGGATTCCGAGCTTTTCCGCTAGCTGCGCAGTTTTACTATGCAGGACGATATCAGGTTTGCCGCTGCTGGCCCGAGCAACTTCGATATCGAGCCAACGCACCTGCGCTCCCCAGCCCCGACCCAGCGCCTTCATGACGGCTTCCTTGGCGGCGAAACGGCCGGCGTAACTTTGGAAGCGGCCTCGTTGGCGTCTCTCGCAATAAGCAATTTCCCGCGGCGTATAGACCCGTTCGCGAAATCGAACACCGATCCGAGGGTGTTCCAAGGCTGCGCGAATCCGTTCCACTTCAACCAAGTCAATGCCAACGCTGATAATCATGGAACTTGAAACTAACCCCGCTCCTCTTCCAGTGTCAATCACCGACCCCCCGGAACGCGAACCGAGATTCGCATTGACTGGCGCACGTTGATCGCGTAAATTTCGCCAAAAGGAGGGACACACGATTGTGATTCCCCGTCGAACTTTACTGCTGTTGTTCTTGCTGCTCTTGAGCATTCCGGTTCCCGCTACAGCCCAGAAGGGCACGATCAAAATTGCCGTTCAAGCGCCACTCTCCGGTGAACAAGCCGCTCTGGGCGAGCACATCAAGCTCGGTGCCCAGCTGGCGGTTGAAGAAGCGGCAAAATCATTCAAGTCGTTGGGGTACGACCTTGTGTTTGTTCCCTACGATGACCAAGCCAAACCAGAAGTCGGCGTCGCCAACGCAAGAAACCTGGTCGCCGATCCCGATGTCCTTGTGCTGGTAGGCCACTTCAATTCTGGGGTCGCGCTGCCTGCCTCCGAAGTCTACAAAGACGCGATGTTGGCAATGATCTCGCCGGCCAACACGGCAACTGAGATTACCGATCGCGGCTATGCCAATGTCAATCGCGTTTGCGGCCGCGATGATGTTCAGGGACCCGTCGGCGCCCGCTTTGCCGCCCAGGACCTAAAACTCAAATCGGTTTATATCATCCATGACAAAACCCTTTATGGGCAAGGCGTAGCGGACAACTTCCGCAACGAAGCAAAGAAACTAGGGCTCAGCGTCTTGGGTTATGACGGCACTGAAGAGCGGGCGAATTTTGCCCCTATGATTATTCCATTGAAAGCGAAAAATCCGGACTTGGTCTACTTCGGTGGCATCTATCATCAGGGTGGGTTGCTGCTAAAACAGATGCGCGAAAAGGGAGTTAAGGCGGCGTTCATGGGACCTGATGGTTTGGATTCCTCGGAGATGGTTAAGATCGCCGGCCAGCATGTAACCGGATCCTACTATACAACCGTCGCCGGGCCGCCGGACGCCTATCCGGAGACTGCCGCTTTCGCCAAGAAGTTCAAGCAGCGCTTCGGCAAAGAAGTCGAATCCTTCGCGATGTACGGATATGACGCGGCGCAAGTCGGCATCAAGGCGGTAGAACAAACGCTTAAAACAAACGGCGGGAAAAAACCCAGTCGTGGGGAAGTTTCTGCGGCGGTTCGAAAGCTCAAGAATTTCAGAGGCGTAACCGGTGAGATTAGTTTCGACAACAAAGGCGACCCCGTGAAAGCCAAGTACTTTGTCCTTCAATTCGAGAAGAGAAACTATCCCGGGAAAGTGGTCAAAGTCATCGAGCAGCAGGCCCCCCAAGCTAAAAAGTCATAAGTCGTCCAGCTTTCCATCACGTCGATGCGGGTCACATAGTGGGGCTCGCTTCTGCACCTAATTCTTCATGAAAAATAAGTTGCGGGTTGCCATTCTCTTCGGCGGCCGATCTGCCGAGCACGAAATTTCGCTAATTTCTGCGCGCAATATCGTCGCGGCAATGGATAAGAGCAAGTATGAGGTCATCGCCATCGGCATCGACAATCAAGGCCGTTGGTCCTACGACAAAGGCGCTCGTCTGTTGCGTAACGGGCAGAAGCGAGTCATGCCATTTGATGATTCGCAGTTGACCGCGATTTTGCCGGGCGCTAAACAATCCAGTTTAGTTCCACTGGGCGGTGCTAGTCTGGGGGTCGACGTCGTGTTTCCGGTCCTTCACGGCCCTTTCGGCGAAGACGGAACGGTTCAGGGCCTGCTCAAGCTGGCCAACCTGCCGTTTGTCGGAGCAAGCGTCCTGGGATCCGCAATCGGCATGGATAAAGATGTCATGAAGCGGCTGCTCCGCGATGCGAGCATCCCGGTCGGCCGATTTCATGCCTATGACCGCAGTACCGCGGATCGGATCCAATTTTCCCGCATCAAAAAAACGCTCGGCCAGCCGCTGTTCGTCAAACCCGCCAATCTCGGCTCGTCCGTTGGAATCAGCAAAGTAGCGAGCAGGCCGGAACTGGAAGCAGCAGTAAAGAAAGCATTCCGCTTTGACAATAAAATCCTGATCGAAGAATTCATCGAAGGTCGCGAGATCGAATGTTCGGTTTTGGGTAACGATGATCCGATCGCATCGTTGCCGGGAGAGATCGTCACGGGTCATAATTTTTATTCCTATGAAGCAAAATATATCGACGACCAGGGGTCGCGCTTGGAGATCCCCGCCAAATTACCCAGAGCGACCGTCAAATCCGTCCAGGAGATCGCAATTACCACCTACAAAACACTGTGCTGCGAAGGAATGGCGCGGGTCGATTTTTTCGTTAAGAACGACGGTCAGGTTCTGGTCAACGAGATCAACACAATCCCTGGTTTCACGCAAATAAGTATGTATCCGAAGATGTGGGAAGCAAGCGGGATTCCCTACCCCAAGCTGATCGACCGGCTCATCCAACTTGCTCTGCAGCGTTTCCGGCGGGAGCAACGTCTTCGAACCAGCGTCTAAATCAACCAACCAGCGCGGTAAAGCGCTCGGCGAGATCGGCCGCCGCGCATTCAATGTTTCAAGACCAAGTGTCAGAAACGCTGAGAAGTTCCTGCCAACGCGAGAGCACCCGCGAGAACCGGCACATTTTTAAGTGTCGGACTTTATCACTGCAACGTCCCCACACAGCGCCCGTCCAGTTACAAGGCGTTCACCGGATGCCGCTCGAGATCGGAAAAATATCCATTCGCCGAGCGGAACCGCATCATAGGAGATTAGAACTTAGCTTGTAACGGCCCTACGAAATGGATCCCGTTCAGTCCATCTGCCGTCTCAAAAACGTCGGAATGTCATACTTGTCATCTTCCTCTTGCCCGGTGCTCAACTGCAAAGTGCTCTTGCTCAGCGTCACCGTTTCTACTTCCTCGCTGCCGGGCTTCTTGCGCTGCCATGTGGGCGCGTCGAGATCGTCAACGATTGTCCCGAGATGCACGACTTTCTTATTCTTGATCGGATTGACGTTTGCCGCACTAGGCACACTGTTGGCCACGTGATTCATGGTGTTCAAGGCGTTCATGGAAGAGACATGGCCGGAACTTGTGATAACCGGTTTGCGGTCGTCCTTGCCTTCTCCAAAACCCGTTGCAATCACCGTGATGCGGATTTCATCAAGCATGGTTTCGTCTATAACCGCGCCGAAAATGATATTCGCCTCATCGTGAGCCTCTTCCTGAATCATTGAAGCCGCCTCGTTCACTTCATGCAGACAGAGATCGGGCCCGCCGGTGATGTTGATCAGAACGCCGCGCGCGCCTTGAATCGAAATGTCTTCGAGCAGCGGACTCGATATTGCTCGCTGCGCCGCTTCGATAGCGCGATTCTCCCCGGTGGCGGTTGAAGCGCCCATTAGCGCCAAGCCCATCTCCGCCATGACCGTCCTGACATCGGCGAAATCAAGATTGATCAAGCCCGGCGTGATGATCAGATCAGAGATCCCTCTGACTGCTTGAAGCAGCACTTCGTCCGCCTTATGGAACGCTTCCAACATCGTTGTTGTTTTGGCGGCGATGCTCAGCAACCTTTGATTTGGGATAACGATCAGGGTGTCGACGCTGCTCTTGAGCTCTGCGATGCCCTCTTCTGCCTGCCGCATCCGCTTCTTACCTTCGAATATGAAGGGCTTCGTGACCACACCCACAGTCAACGCGCCGACTTCTCGCGCGACCCTGGCGATCACCGGCGCCCCTCCGGTTCCCGTTCCACCACCCATGCCGGCGGTGATAAAAATCATATCGGAACCGGCTAAGTACTCTTTGATGGTCTCCTGATCCTCCAAAGCCGCGCGCCGGCCGATTTCGGGATTGGCGCCGGCTCCAAGTCCTTTGGTCACCGCCCCACCCAGCTGGATTCGTACGGGTGCGCGACTGGCATCCAGCGATTGCGCGTCGGTGTTTGCCACCAAAAACTCGACGCCGTTCAGCTTACCGCCAATCATCGTGTTCACCGCATTACCACCGCCGCCACCGATGCCGATGACCTTGATACGGGCGTTCAGATTAAACTCCTCGACAAATTCAAACATAAGCCTTCCTCCTTCTAATACCGTTAATAAGATCTGTTGCTGTTTCAGAAAAAATCACTGAGCCAATCCGACATTCGATGCTTTACCTTTGCTAGGATGGTGGCATCCTCTCGCACACGGAAGAAACTGCGCTCCTGACGCTTGATGCCATAGAGAACCAGGCCGATGGCGCTGGAGTAAACCGGATTTGCGATAACGTCGACCAAACCGCCGACATGCCGCGGCGTTCCCAGCCGTACCGGGCACCCGATGGCAACTTCGGCCGCTTCGAGGGCTCCGGGCAGGAGCATCGATCCGCCCGTCATCACCACACCTGAGCCGAGATAGTCTTCGTAGCCGGATTTCAGGATCTCCCTGCGGATCAACTGAAAGACCTCGTCCATTCGCGGCTCAATGATCTCACACAAGATTTGCCGCGAGACGGACCGCTGCGGCTTACCGGCAGAGCTGGGAACTTCCAATCGCGCCTGTTCAGCGACCATGGATGCTTTGGCGCAGCCGTAGCGCAACTTGATGCGCTCCGCATCCGCGAAAGGAGTTCTAAGACCGGCGGCGATATCGTTGGTGACATGATTCCCGCCGATCGGCAGAACGGCTGTGTGTTTGACCGCGCCATCGTGAAAAATCGTGATATCCGTCGTGCCGCTTCCCATATCCGCCAAGGCAACACCGAGATCCTTCTCGTCATCGGTGAGTACCGCATCCGCGCATGCCAAGGGCATCAATGCGACGTCGGCAACATGAAGCCCCGAACGGTTACAGCACTTGACGATATTTTGCATGGCTGTAGTCGCTCCGGTGACAATGTGAACTCTGGCTTCGAGTCTAACCCCGGACATTCCCAGTGGATCTTTGATACCGTCTTGATCGTCGATAATGTAATCCTGAGGCAAAACATGGACTACCTCCTGATCGGTTGGAATCGCCACCGCTTTGGCCGCGTCCAGCACCCGGTCCAGGTCTCTCTGACTGACTTCTCGGGTCTTGACCGCAACCACGCCGTGGCTGTTGAAGGCTTTGATGTGACTTCCAGCGATCCCGGTAAAAACGGTATTAATTTCACACCCGGCCATTAATGCCGCTTCTTCAACAGCCTTCTTGATCGATGCCACGGTGTTGTCGATATTGATGACAACCCCCTTGCGCATCCCCGAGGAGCCATGAGAGCCGATTCCAATGATTTCCACGCCATGCTCGGTCATTTCACCGACGGCGCTGCAGACCTTGGACGTACCAATGTCCAATCCCACAATGATGCTGTGTTTCTTTGCCATACCTGTCTTGCCGAATTTTCTTTCGTTACTGCGGCAGGCGCCGCAACCGCGTTACCACTTGGTCCTGGAAACTCACATCCAAGGAGCCGAGCCTTTCCTCTTTTCCCCGCCACAATGTCATCACGCGATCCAAACGTTGAAGCTTCCTTTCCCAATCGCCCCACCCCATGTGAATGGCCACCGGATGAGCGATCGTGTAGACCACCAAACGATCCGGCGCATCAAAGTGGATCTCGGACAGCGCGTGTGAATCCTTCGCCATCAGATCGCCCAGTCGAAGGGCATCCTGTATTCTTCGCTTTACGGCGGGATCGGACGATCCGAGTTCTTCGGTCCGAATGCCGGTTAGCATGGGGAATCTGACATTTTCTCCTTGCGCTACTTCTTTAAAGAGAACTCCATCGGCATCGACATAGTAAAGTTTGCCGACCGCCACGATCGCCTTGGGTCGACGCTCCTCCACTTCGATGACAACACGGCGGGGGAATTCGCGCCGAACCAATACCCTCCGCACCCAAGGATGCCTGGAAACCTTCTTCTCGATTTTTTCCGGCTCGATGTTCCAAAGATTCATCCCATGGCGCAATCCGGCGATGGAAATGATCTCATTGCCGCGCACCTTGTCGGCGCCTCGAACTTGAATTTCGCGCACGGCGAAGTAAGGGTTTTCGAAGATAAACCGCCGCGCCGCCACAGACGCTGAAACGACCTGTTCGCGCCACCCATACAGGATCCAAACGGCGCCGGCGAAGATCACCAGAATCCCGAGGGTCGCGAGCCGGCGGCGCCATGGAAATCTATCTTTTTTGCGATTGTCTTTTCGAGAAACTGCCAACTGCATCGCGTTTACTCCGCTTTGGCCGACGGCCACCTGCCGATCAGCTTCACTTCGGGATTTAAGACAACGCCGAACTGCGCAGCAACTTCAGCGCGCGCCAGCTCCATCAGTCGACGCACATCGTCAGCGCTGGCGCCGCCTAGATTGACAATGAAATTGCCGTGCTTTGGGGAAATTTGTGCGCAGCCCGATTTGTTTCCCTTTAAGCCCGGCAGCCTCGACTAATCTCCCGGCGTAATCGTCCGCCGGATTGCGAAACATTGAGCCGGAATTCGGGTAACCCGAAGGTTGGCTGCTCTTTCTCTTGGTCACCAGCTCACGAACTTTCATGCTGACTTTGGACGATTCTTGCCGATGCACGGACAAACGCACGCGGGTGACAACGGTTCCTGGTGGCAAATGTGAGTCACGATAGGTGAATCTCATCTGTTCTCGATTAAATTGAAGCGGACTTCCTTGCCGCGTCATACCGTAAACAGTGTCGACCACTTTCTCGAATTCCGACCCATACGCTCCCGCGTTCATGACCAGCGCGCCTCCGACGCTGCCCGGAATCCCCTCGGCGAACTCCAGACCGCCGTAACCGCGCCGGGCCGCCTGCCGCACCAATTGCGTCACCGCTTGGGCCGCGCCCGCTTCCACCCATGACTCGTTTGCCTGTTCGTGCCACTCGACATGTTTGAAATCGCCGACCAGATGAATCAGCACGCCTTCAACACCGAAATCGCTGATCAACACGTTGCTGCCATTGCCCAGGAGACAGAACGGCATGCCCCGCAAGCTCAACAACGACAGCAGTTGCGCCAAAGCGCTTTCGCTTTCTACATCGATGAAATAATCCGCCGGGCCGCCTACTTTGATGGATGTGTAACGGGCCAGCGGTTCTGAAACTTTAACCCTCAGACCGGAGATCGATTGGAGTTCCTGCACCAAGCCTGTTTCGTGCGAGTTCGGATTCATTGCAAACATCACAAGAGCTTTCGATGCGCTGCAGCTTTCAATCTTAAACAGCTCCCGAACCGATTATGCTTCCGAGGCGTTAGTTGCCGTTCATGCCAAAGCCGCGACGATGCTTTCTCCAACTTTATAAATATCTCCGGCCCCCAGAGTCAGGACGACATCCCCGGCCACCAATTGCCCGGCCAATTGCGGTGCAATGCTCGTCTTGTCGGCGATGAATTCAACATCCATATGCCCCTGGCGCTTGATGGCCTGGTAGAGGGCTTCCCCGGTAACCCCCGGGATGGGATCCTCTCCGGCCCCGTAAATTTCGGTCAGGACCAAACGGTCAGCGCCTTCGAAGGCCATCAGAAAGTCGTCAAAGAGGTCCTGGGTCCGACTGTAGCGGTGCGGTTGAAAGATCACGGTCAAGGGGCGCTTCCAACTTTCCCGAATCGCGCTAATGGTCGCGCGCACTTCCACAGGGTGATGGCCGTAATCGTCGATCACCAGGACATCGCGAATTTGCCCTTTAATCTCGAAACGGCGATGGATGCCGTTGAATGCCGCAAGTGCCTCGGCAGTACGGCAAAAAGGGATCTCCAACTCATGAGCGACAGCGACGGCGGCAAGCGCATTGGTGGCGCTGTAACGCCCGGGAAGCTGCAATTTCAGCTGCCCCAGTGATTTGCCGTGATGCAGTACAGTGAATTCCACGCCACCCGCTTTCATCTGCAAATCCTCAACGGAAAAATCGGCCTCCGGCGAAAGTCCGTAAGTGGCGAAACGTTTGCGCACCTTGGGGAACAAGGCACGCACGTTGGGATTATCGATACACAACACGGCCAGCCCGTAGAAAGGAACCTTGTTGACAAATGTCAGGAAACTTTCATTCAGTCGGTCCATCGTCTGGTGAAAATCCATATGCTCGCGGTCGATGTTGGTGACGACGGCGATGGTCGGCGTCAGCAGCAAGAAACTGCCGTCACTCTCGTCGGCTTCGGCAACCAGGATCTCGCCTTGGCCCATCTTGGCGTTGGTGCCGAGCATATGAACGCGGCCGCCGATGACCATCGTCGGATCGAGCCCCGCAAGGCTCAAAACCGCAGCCGTCATCGAAGTTGTGGTCGTTTTTCCGTGGCTGCCGGCCACTGCGATGCCGTACTTCATGCGCATCAACTCGGCGAGCATTTCCGCTCTGGGAATTACCGGGATCTGCCGGCGGCGCGCCTCCAGTACTTCCGGGTTCGAGTACTTAACCGCCGTCGAGATCACCACCACGGAAGGATTCACTGTCAAGTTTTCTTCCTGATGGCCGACGAAAATCTGCGCGCCCAGATTGCGCAGCCGTCGGATCGCTTCGCTGTCGTGCAGATCCGAACCGCTCACCACGTATCCTGAGTTCAAGAGCACCTCAGCGATGCCGCTCATGCCGATGCCGCCAATCCCGACAAAATGAACTCGATGCTTCTTGTGCAACATGAAACGTTGATCACTCTTAAACCTGCGCCAATGCGTAACACTCATCGACAATGCGCGCCGCGGCTTCCGGCCTGCCCATGGCGAGCGCCGCTCTTGCCATGGCTTCGATTTTTTTCCGATCCGCCAGATAACCCCGCAGACGCACAGCCAGTTCTGCGCCATTCAATTCCTGATCGAGAATCACCTCGGCAGCTCCTTTGGCAGCGAGCGCTTGAGCATTCCAGCGTTGGTGATCATAAATCGCGTATGGGTAGGGGATTAGAATCGCCGCTTTGCCGAACGCCGTGAGCTCCGCCACTGTTGTAGCGCCGGCTCGGCACAGCACGAGATCGGCGCGCGCATAAGCATCGTCCATTCTGTCGATAAACGGCAGCGCCTCCGCGTCAAACGGTAAAGCTTGATAGGCTTTGCTGATTGCGGAAAAATCCGCGGCGCCAGTCTGATGAACAATTCGGAGCTGCGACGCCAACTCCGTCATCTGCTCAAGCGCATCGAGGACAGCCATATTGATGCGGTGCGCGCCGGCGCTTCCGCCGAATATCAACAGGGTGAACTTCTCACCTTTGGCTGCATCCGGCAGCCTCTGCCAACGCACTGGATTTCCTGTCTCGAGCACCTTTTTGCTTGGCAAGTAGCAGGCCGTCTCGCGGTATGAAGTAAAAATCCTATCGACAAAGCGCGCCAGCATCTTATTGGTAAAGCCCGGTTGAAGGTTTTGTTCCATGATAGCGCAGCGGATACCCCGCAACTTCGCCGCCAGCAGCAGCGGTCCGGATGCATATCCGCCGAGGCCGAGAATGCAGTCGGGTCGAAAGCGCCTGACGATTCCGAGCGATTGCAGGAGCCCGGCGGGAATCCCGTACAATGCGTCCAACAGGCCGCGAACACCCCGACCTTTAAGTCCTTTCACATCTATCGTTTCAAGACGGAAGCCCTCATGCGGCAGCACTCGCGCTTCGATCCCCCTTTCGGTACCGACAAACAAGATTTCCGTCATTGCATCACGTCGTTGAAACTCACGGGCTACCGCCAGCCCCGGGAACAGATGACCGCCGGTTCCCCCGCCGGCCAAAATAACGCGCATCTATAATCTCCTGCGCGAGAGTCCCAGCAGTAGTCCCACCTCCGCCAGATTGACGACAATGGCCGACCCGCCATAACTGATAAATGGCAACACCAGACCCTTGGTGGGCATAAGCCCCATGACCACGCCCATGTGAATCAGACCTTGCATGCCCAACAGGACGGTTAAGCCGAAGGCCAAATACTGCTCGAACGGCTCCTCGATTTTCGACGTCAGGCGCAGGCCGCGCATGAGAATGATGCCGAAAAGAGCCAAGACAGCCAGCGCGCCAAGCAGCCCCATCTCCTCGCCAATGACTGAATACACGAAATCGGTATGCGCCTCCGGTAGATAAAAAAGTTTTTGCCGGCTTTCCCCGAGTCCCCGGCCCCAAAGCTGACCGGAACCGAAGGCGATGAGCGATTGAATGACTTGGAAACCACTGCTGGACGCGTCGCGCCACGGATCCATGAAAGTCATCAAGCGGCGCAAACGGTATTCCGCGGTCAACATCACATAAGCCAACACCGGAAGCGCCAACGCACCGGTGCCTAAGAGATGCGGGATGCGCGCGCCGCCGACGAACAACAGCAGATAGAGCACGACTGTCAGAATCAAAGCCGTGCCGAAATCCGGCTGCAACAAAAGAAGCCCGAGAACAGCGCCGGCGACAATCAGATGCGGCAGGACACCAACGGCGAAGGTTTTGATCTTTTCTTGCTTGCGCGCCATTGAATGGGCCAGATAAAAAACCAGGGCGAGCTTTGCCAGCTCCCCCGGCTGAAATGCGAAACCTGGGAGCGTCAGCCAGCGTCGGGCGCCGCCGCGCATAGCGCCGACCCCTGGAATCAAAACCAGAATCAAGACAATAAGAGTCACTGCCAGCAAGGGATAGGCGAGACGGCGCAACAACGCCGGCGGAATAAGCGATCCGATGACCAAGGCAACCAGGCCAGCGCCCATGGCGATCAACTGCTTGCGAAAGAAATAGATGCCGTCACCAAATCGCTCCTGAGCATAAAGATAGCTGGTGCTGAGGACCATCGTCAGCCCCAGCGCCATCAGCGCGACAACCGAGAAGAAAATCCATTTATCAACCGCCAGCGCATCTCTCATAAGGCGTGCACCAGGCTTTTAAAGGCTTTGCCCCTTTCGGCATAGTTGCGAAACATGTCGAAGCTGGAACACGCCGGCGACAACAACACGACATCGCCGGGTTGCGCATGCGCGGCGGCGTCGCTTACGGCCGCGGCCAGATCTGCTACGATTACGGTTTCGGTGAGGTGGCCGAGCGCTTCGGCGATGATCTCTTTGGCTGCTCCGAACAACACCAAGCGACGCACTCGCTGCCGGATGTAGTTTTGCAGCGGGCCGTAATCGCCGCCTTTATCGACACCGCCGGCAATGAGAATCACCGGCTCGGAAAAACTCGCCAGCGACTTCTCGACCGCGCCGACGTTGGTGCCCTTGGAATCGTTGAAGTAACGAATCCCATCTTTCTCCCGGACAAACTCCAGGCGATGCTCGAGGCCGGGAAAGGTATCCAAAGTCTCCTGGATGACATCATAGCCGACACCCACCGACTTGGACGCCGCAATTGCCGCCATCATATTCTCGACATTGTGCACGCCTTTGATTTTAACCGCGGTCAACGAAAATCTTTCTTCGCCTTGGCCGTCGCGCCAAACGATGGCATCGCGCTCGGCAAAAACCCCATTGGGCACCTCGGAAAAGCCGATGGAGACAACTTGCGAGCGCAATTGCCGCCGCATCGCCCAAACCCGCGAATCGTCACGGTTGAGAATCGCGATGTCTTGTTCACTTTGAGCGGCGAAGATTCTTTGCTTGGCATGGGCGTAAGCGGCAAGGTCCGTATAACGATCGAGATGATCTTCGCTTATATTAAGGAGCACGGCGATCCGCGGACGAAACCATTTCACCCATTCGAGCTGAAAGCTGCTGACTTCGACAACTCCCCAATCCCAGTTATCCAGTCCGCATCCGATCAGGGGCATGCCGAGATTGCCACCGACAAAAGTTTTTGTTCCGTTTGCCTTAAGAATCTCGCCGATCAAGGTCGTGGTGGTGCTCTTTCCGTTGGTTCCGGTGATGGCGATCAGCGGCAGCGACAAAGAGCGATAAGCCAGTTCGATCTCGCTAATGATTTCGACGCCGCGACGGCCGGCCTCCTGGAGAAGCAAATTGTTCATCGGCACACCGGGGCTCGGCACAACCATGTCAACGCCTTCGAGCCAATTTAGATCCTCGCCGCCGAGATGGTATTGAATCGGCAACCCCGCAAGCGCGTTCAACTCGCCCTGCAGATCAGCCGCCGGGCGAAGATCGCTAACCCGCACGATGGCCCCGCGCTGCGCGAGAAACCGCGCTGTGTCCCGGCCGGTGCGCGCCAGGCCGAGCACCATGACTTTCTTGCCCCTGAGATCCATTTTCCAATGCCATTTTACCGGAGCTTGAGCGTGCTAAGGCCGATCACGGCGCAGATAAACGCGATAATCCAAAACCGCACGATGATTTGCGGCTCCTTCCAACCCTTGAGCTCATAATGGTGATGAATCGGCGCCATCAGAAAGACTCGCTTGCGCCTGAGCTTGTAGGAGGCAACCTGGAAGATGACCGAGAGCGCCTCTGCAACGAATACGCCGCCCACGATGACCAATAGAATCTCGTTCTTGGTCATCACGGCAACCGCTCCGAGAGCCGCTCCAAGCGCCAACGAGCCCACGTCACCCATGAACATCTGCGCGGGATAGGCGTTGTACCAGAGAAATCCCAACCCTGCGGCGACCACTGCGGCGCAAAATACGCTCAGTTCACCCACGCCAGCGACGTAAGGAATCTGCAGATACTCAGCCAATTTCATATGTCCGGTAACATAGGCGATCACCGCATAGGTGCCGGCGGCGACCATCACCGGTCCAATCGCCAAACCGTCAAGCCCGTCAGTGAGATTAACGGCATTAGAAGCGCCGACGATCACAAACATTGCGAAGGGCACATAGAGCACGCCCAGATCCGGACGAAAGTTTTTGATAAAAGGAAGGCTGATCTCGGTGCTGAACTTAGGCATATAGTAAAGCGCCAGAGCGACGACAAAGGCCATCACGAATTGACCCAGTAATTTCGCCCGAGGCGGCAATCCCTTGCTGCTCCTGCGGGTAAGCTTCAGGTAATCATCGACGAATCCAACCAGTCCCGCGCCGACAGTCGCGAGCAGCGCAAGCAACACATAGCGATTGCCGATGTCTCCCAACAGAAGGGTTGAAAAGGTTAGCGCCAGGAGTATCAGCGCTCCGCCCATCGTCGGCGTTCCCGCTTTGACCGCGTGAGAGGCCGGCCCGTCGTCCCTGATCTGCTGCCCGATATGCTTTTGTGTTAGCGCTCGAATCAATCGCGGTCCCAAAAGAAAAGATACAAGCAATGCCACCAGCGCAGCCATCGCTGCCCGGAAAGTTATGTAGCGAAAAACATTGAAGCCGGAATAAGTCGTGTGCAATGGGAACAGCAAGTAGTACAGCAATATCAATCTAACCTTTCAGCTCCGACAAGACTGTTTCCATCTTCATACCTCGCGAACCCTTGATCAAAAGCCAATCGCCTTTCTTCAAGTGAGCGCGCAACCGCCGGCCGATGTCGCCATGACTTTCACCGACGATAACTTGCTCCGGCTTCATGCCGGCGCGCAGCGCGCCTTTTCTGACGTCCGGCGCCCGCTCCCCTAAAAGATAGGCGCGGTCCAGTCCAGCGCGCGCCAGTTGATTGCCAAGACGCAGATGCTCCCGTTGGCTTTGTTTGCCGAGCTCGAACATGTCGCCAAGCACGGCGATTCGTTCTCCGCAGGAGTTCATTTGGGCCAACGTTTTGATGGCGGCGATCATCGATGCCGGATTGGCGTTGTAGGCATCGTTGATAATGCCGACGCCGCGCCATCTCTCCATCTGCATTCGCATGCTGTAAGGCTTAACGCTTTCCAAACCGCGCCGAATCGCCGGCAGCGGTATGCCTAAGCTGTAGGCCATGGCGGCGGCGCCGAGTGCATTGGCGATATTATGCTGGCCGACAAAATTAAGACGAACGTGCGCCCGCTGATGCCCGGCGCGCAGGGTAAATCGCATTGCTCCTGAAGCCAGCAATGAACCGGACTCCGCGCTGATCTGACCTCCCTTACCGTAAGTGACTTTGTTGCCGCTGAATCTTTCACCCAGGCGCCGCACCCGCGGATCATCGAGGTTAACTACGATGGTGCCCCCCGCGCGCATACCGCTGAACAAAGCGCCCTTTTCCTTCGCGACACCGGCCAAACTATTCAGCCCTTCCAAATGAGCCGGCGCCACCGAGGTAATGATCGCCATATCGGCCGCCGCTATCTCAGCCAACCGGCCGATCTCGCCGGGCCGATTGGTTCCCATTTCCACAACCACCACCCGGTGCCGCTTACGAAGCCGCAGCAAGGTCAACGGCAAGCCCACCAGGTTGTTGAAATTGCCTTCGGTTTTTAGCACCCTTCCGGCGAGCGGCTGGCGGTCCAGAGAAGCGCGCTGCAAAATCGCCGCTAACATTTCCTTGGTTGTGGTCTTTCCGTTGGACCCGGTAATCGCCAGCACCTTCGGCCCGTATTGCTCACGGCGGAAGTGGGCCAGGTCTCCCAAGGCTCGAAGCGTATCGGGCACTTTGACGGCGGTAACACTCCTGAGATCGGCAGGGCGCAGAGGTTGGTGAACCACCAGACACCCGGCTCCGCGGCTGATCGCGTCTTTGATGAAACGATGCCCATCGAATCTCTCGCCCTTGAGCGCGACAAAAACAGAACCTGTTTTCACTTTATTGGAATCCGTAACGATTTCATCGAACCGGCTGGCTTTAGGTCGGCCTTCCGACTTACCACCCGTAGCCGTGAGAATCTCATCTAACGTCCATGCCATACTCAAGTCTGGAGGACGCTCGCCTGGCAATCCAAGATTTCCCGGGCGACCTCACGGTCATCAAAGTGGATCTTCTCCTTGCCCAGGATCTGATAATCCTCATGCCCCTTCCCGGCAATCACCACAACATCACCCGGTTGGGCCCAGCTCAATGCGAGGCCAATCGCTTTGCGCCGGTCCGCCTCGACTCCGTATCCGTGAACATCGTGGACGCTTGCCGCTCGAGCTTCAAGTTTGGAGATTCCGGCTTTCTGCATACCCACCTCGATCTCCTGGATAATACGCATGGGATCCTCTGAACGAGGATTGTCGGAAGTCAAAATGACTACATCGCTGAGACGCGCGGCAATTTCGCCCATCAACGGCCGTTTGCCGCGGTCGCGGTCGCCGCCGCAACCAAAAACCGTCACAACTCTGGCATCGGTCAGCGGCCGGACTGCGCCGAGAGTTTTCTCCAGTGCATCCGGCGTGTGAGCATAATCCACCAGAACAAGAACCCCGCATGAGTTTTCGACCCGTTGCAAGCGCCCGGGAACGCATCGGAGTTTTCTGATGCCGTCGACAATCGCCGTCACCGGGATTTCCAACGCAAAGCCAACACCGACGGCGGCAAGAATGTTATCCAAGTTTGCCGAGCCGATCAGCTCCGATGAAAACTCGATCACTCGATCTTTGACCTTGATTTTTCCACGCTGACCGCTGACATCGTGATGCACTTGCAGCGGTTTGATATCCCATTCTTCTCCAGAGCCATAACTCCAGGTCGTTACACCGGCGCGTTGCGCTTTACTCAGAAGCTCGCGTCCTCTGGCATCATCGCCGTTGACGACCGCTGCTTTGGCTGTTTTAGCGCTCGCTGGTAGGTAATCGGTAAACAACCTGCTCTTGGCGAGGAAATAATCATCCATGTTCTTATGATAGTCCAGATGATCGCGTGAAAGATTGGTGAAGACACCGACATCAAAGTCGACCCCACGAACTCGCCCCTGAACCAGCGCATGCGACGAGACTTCCATGACCATCGACCGCGCACCGTCTTGCGTCATTTCGGCCATCAGCGCATGAAGCTCTAGAGATTCCGGTGTCGTATGATGCGCAGGCATTTCTTTGCCGCCGTATCGATAATTGATGGTCCCGATCACTCCCGGCTCCAGGCCGGCCGAAGCAAATATGGACTCGATCAGGTAGGTGGTCGTGGTCTTCCCGTTAGTCCCGGTAACCCCGACAATTTTAAGGCGGCGCCCAGGCTGCGCATAAAAATGGGCGGCCCATAAACCCATGGTCGCCCTCACGTCGTGAACGCGAACGAACGTCACTCCCGGGCGCACATTGGCTGTAACGGAAACAACGGCTGCAATGGCACCGCGTTCGATGGCTTGATTTACAAATTGATGGCCATTCGCCCGCTCGCCCGGCACGGCGAAAAACACATCCCCTTTGGTCACCCGCCGTGAGTCATAAACCAGACCAGCTACTTCTTGATCAAGATCTCCTTCGGCTTGCTCGGGCTTCTGCAGCGTCAGAAAATCCTTGAGACGCATCTCGAATCATCCTTGCAGATTCAACACCAGCATGCCGTTTTCATCCCAGCGCCCTCCGGGGCCTGGTGACTGCTTGACCACATAGCCATTGCCGTGAATTTTTACCTTGAGATTTAGATCACGCGCTTTCTCCACGGCTTCACGCAGGCTAAGACCAACAAAATCCGGGGTGGCTCCAGTATCGAAGACAGCCTGGCTACTCCTCTTCGGCGCGCGCCGTAGCGGAATGTCCGCTTCAGCCACCGGGCCGGCGATCGGTTCAGCTGTCTGGGCGGCAACACCAAAATGGCGCAAGGCGCCGCGCGCGATATTTTGGAAAACCGGCGCGGCTACAACACCACCATAGACGTTACTTTGCGGTTCATCGACGAGCACCATCAATACCAAGCGAGGTTCGTCCGCGGGAACGAAACCGACGAACGATGCGACACGCTTTTTGGCGTCATAGCCGCCATTTACCAGATCGACTTTTTGCGCCGTACCCGTCTTCCCGGCAACATCGAACCCTTCCACTTTTGCCATCCTCCCGGTGCCGCCCTCGGCGGTAACATCTTGAAGCATGGAGGCGAGCAAGCGGGCGGTTCTCTCTGAAACCACACGGCGAACGACATGAGGCTGATTTTCTATCAGGACTTCGCCTTTTGGACTCAGAGCGCGCCGGACCACATAGGGACGCATTAGAAAGCCGCCATTAGCAATCGCCGCATAAGCCATCACCATTTGCAGCGGCGTCGCCGACAATCCCTGACCGAAAGCATGAGTTGCCAAGTCTATCCCAGACCACGTTTCCGGGCGACGCAGTAATCCTGGAACTTCCCCCGGCATATCGATGCCGCTCACTTGACCAAAACCAAATTTCTCGATGTATTTGAAGAGCCGATCCTTTTTCAATTTGTCGGCAACTTTGGAAAAGCCGATGTTGCTCGATACCTGAAGGATCTTGGAGAATGGCAGCCAGCCATGCGGGTGGGTATCGTGAATGATTCTGCCCGCATAACTGAATTTGCCGTATTCACAGAAAAACAAATCCTCTTTGTCGACGATTCCCTCTTCGAGAGCGGCTGCTGCGACGATTGTTTTGAACGTGGAACCCGGTTCAAAGCTATCCGTCACCGCGCGATTGCGCCGCTGCTCAGGGGAGGCGGCCGAATAATTGTTAGGATTGAACGTCGGATAGTTGGCCAATGCCAAAATTTCACCGGTGCGTGGCTCGACCGCAATCGCAACGCCCGCCTTTGCGCGGTATTTGTCGATGGAGGCTTCAAGTTCTTTTTCGGCCAGATGCTGAATGGACGTGTCGAGGGTTAGATGAATATCGCCGCCTGCGGGGATTTGAAGTCCTTCGATGCCTTCCACGAGCACACGGCGGCCCAAAGCATCGCGCTCGGACACAGAGGAGCCCGTTTCCCCACGAATGTACTCATTGTAGCGCAGCTCCAAACCTTCAAGTCCTTCGGAATCACGGCCGACGAAACCGATCACCTGCCCGGCAAGCTGACCCTGCGGATAGTAGCGATGCGGTTCGTGAAACATGCCTACGCCTTCGATTTTGAGATTCTGAATCTGACCCGCCTCATCGGGGGAAATCTGTCGCTTGATCCAGACAAAAGGCTTGGCGGAAGTGAGCCTCTCTCTTATCTCCGCTGAACTGATTTTTAGAACTCGCGCTAAATCACCGGCGCTCTTGGCAGCATCTTGAATGCGCCGGGGGCGCGCGTAAACCGACTGCGCCTCGAGACTCAATGCCAGCGCTTCGCCGCCCCTGTCGAACACCCCTCCTCGCTTCGGCAGCACGGTCCATTCTTTCAGATGTTGCCGCTGGCCCAAGCGCATGAGCCGATCGCCCTGCAGTGCTTGCAAATAAAATGCGCGCCCGCCGACCACCAGGAAAATTGCCAGAAAGAGAATCTTGGCAACGGTCAAACGCACATGGCTGGTCTGCGGAGCTCTTTTCATGGCAATACGAGAACCTGACCCTTCTCGGGCGGCATCAAGCCCAGTCTTCGGCGCGCCATCGCTTCCAAACGGTCTGGAGAGGTCAAACTGGCAAGTTCAACCTTCAATTCTCGGTTCTCTTGTTCAAGCCGGCCCTGCAGTTTTGTAGTGGTCGAAAGCACATAACCCATATGGACTACCTGTAAACGCAACCAGACATGAACCAATCCTAAAATGAACAAACAAAAGGCCAGAGCGCAGATAGCAACAAGATGCTGGTGGCCTTTGCGCTTTGGTGCCCGGTTAGGCTGTTTCGCTTTCACCGGCCGAACCGCACGGCGTGAGTTTAGATCAACGGCAGCGGCTGTTTTCGTTCTCATAGTCGCACTACCGCGCGCAGCTTCGCCGCACGCGCCCTAGGGTTAGCCCTGACTTCTTCAGCCGATGCGATGATCGGTTTGCGGGTTAATCTTTGCGCCTTCTGACTCCAGCCGCATTCGCACTTGAGAGTTCTGGGCGGGCAAATACATTTCTCGCTCCATTTGCGAAAAGCTGTTTTGACCAGTCGATCTTCCAATGAATGAAACGAAATAATCACCATACGCCCGCCAGGCTGGAGCAATTCATAGCCGTATTCCAAAAACCGCTTGAGAGTTTCCAGTTCGCGGTTGACCGCAATTCTTAGCGCCTGAAACGTCTGCGTTGCCGGATGATGAGCACGGCTCCGCTTTCCTTTGATTCGAACGATGAGCTCCGCCAGATCGATCGTGGTCTCGATGGCGCGACCTTTCCGCTCTGTCGCGATCGCGGCGGCGATGCGACGCGCTCTGGGCTCTTCGCCATAATCGCTGATAATTTTTGCTATCTCCGCCTCGGGAAAAGAGTTGACGATTTCGAGCGCTGTCAATTTCTGGCGACGGTCCATGCGCATGTCCAATGGAGCGCTCCTTTGAAAGCTGAAGCCTCTTTCCGCGGCATCGAACTGATGCGATGAGACACCTAAATCCAAGAGCGCACCATCCACTCGACTCCCAGTTTATAGCCGCCAGAATATCCTTCGCCTGATCAAAATTTGCACGGCGAAGTGTCAGCCGCTCTCCGAAGCGACTCAGTCGCTGCCCTGCTGCCGTCACCGCATCCTCATCCCAATCCAGCCCTAAGACTCGGCCATCGGGACTGCTGCGGAGAAGTATCTCCTCTGCGTGCCCACCTCCTCCCAAGGTTCCATCAAGATAACACTCTCCTGGTCTGGGCTTGAGCAGCCCCATCGATTCCTGAATCAGAACCGAAGTGTGGGCAAAGTTCATTAATGACTAGTGCCGTCCCCCTCCCAATCGTCATCGAAGCTTTCGATTGCGTCTTCAAGAGAGGTATAATCTTCGAAGAAGCGGTCCATGCCGACAACCTTGAAGATATCACGGAGAAACGGACTCATGCCGGCGAGCTTAAGATCGCCATTAAGATTTCTGAGCAGTTTCAAACGCTCGAGCAACACGCCGATACTTAAATAATTGATGTGATCGACTGCCCGGAGATTAAGAACCACCTTCAAACGGTCTTTTTCGATCAATCCGCCGATAACGTTTTTGATGCGGATCATTTCACGAAAATCGATATCGCCGGAAACGTCAATCACGGAAATATCCTGAATGTTATTTTGCGGTAGCATTTCTTATTCTCCTTTCATCCAACCACTGCGATGAATCCGCGCCGCCATTCTCACAAGCCGAGATCGCCGAGAAAATCAGGATCTTGCATCAATTTGCCTTCCGCATCGGCGAAGAACTGCTTCCAAGTTTCTTGGTCCCAGACACGGAATTTTTCGAGAGCCGAAACCAGAACCACGTCGCGCTTGAGATCGGCATACTTCCTCAACGAAGGAGGGATGAGAATACGTCCCTGTTTGTCCAACAGGCACTCACAGGCCCCGCCCAAGTAGAAGTTTTGAAACAACACCATACGGCGTTCGAACTTTGGTCGCTGGCTGATCTGCTGTTCGAGCCGTAGCCATTCGTCGATGGGATAAACGTCGAGACAACGCAAACCATCGACGACGAAGTTCGTCATGATGATCCGCTCATCGCCCTTTCCGAGCAAAATGTCGCGAAATTTCGACGGAATACTTAACCGCCCCTTGCCGTCAAGAGTGTGCTCAAAGCTGCCACGAAACATATACAAACCGGCCGAAGAACTGATTTATGGGAGATTATCCCACTTTCTCCCACCACAGCGCCACTTATAACTTCACGAGTACGCACTGTCAATAAATTTGTTCGATTTTTCGCTGATTTTTAAAAGTTTTATCCGGCCTCGCGGCATCCGCCGGAAGGCTACGACATCGCTCGAAACGATAGTCTCGCGCAACTAAAACGGTTTGGAAGGAATTTGGCAGACCTTGCAGTGGGATGACGGCCCAAAGTAGGCGGGGTTACGGCGGTTAACCGGCAGGAACAGAATCCTGAGGGCAATCGGCTCGGGGCAGTAGAGGAGGGAAAACTAAGCTAGGCTAAAGTGGATCGTAAGCCGGATTCTGTAATGACTCTCAAAAAGAGCCACAGCGATCATTCATCTTGCCCCAGGATTGCTCCTGGGATCGAGCGACCTTACCCGAGGGATATGGGCGGACCACCCTACCCTCCTATTTGGTCTTGCTCCAGGTGGGGTTTGCCATGCGTTCATCATCACTGATGAACCGGTGAGCTCTTACCTCGCCATTTCAACCTTACCTGCCATGAGGACAGGCGGTATTTTTTCTGTGGTACTTTCCCCCGATCACTCGGAGCCGCCGTTAACGGCCACCTCGTCCTGTGGAGTCCGGACTTTCCTCTCCTTAGATTACAGAATCGTAAGGAGCGATCGCTTAATCCACTTTAGCCCGTCTGAAAATCTGTGATCGACGTCTTGCTTAGCCAGCCGATCGGCTATCTTGTTCCCTTCACGTATACCTGAACGATGCGATAACGTCGAGCCGACGAAAACCAAGGATAGCTTTGACGCGAGGACTGTCAGCAACTCATGTTAACCCGCTAAAGCGGGAAAGACACCATACTGCGATGCCCTTCGGAGTTTTTCTTGGTAATTACCGGGCACAAGACTGAGCACCATTCGGAACGGTTTATTTCCGGCGATCTGTTTTCCTAATTGCGAGGGAGAGCGGCTTGGTCCTAAATTGACTGACGTCGGCAGGGAAGATCGCAGCACCACAACCAGCTTCGCCCTAGCGGGTTTCCTGGGCGCTCGGTCGGTCCAGAAGCCAATGATCTATCGTCTAACGGATGGCTTAACCTAATCCAGAAGCCTAATGTCGTTCAGCCGGAGCAGCCGGACACATAACCAAGTCATCTGTACCGGCCAGTGTGAAATCGAGAGGCGAGAATTCGGTAAGTTGCTTTATCTAAGCCGTTTTTTCTTGCCCTTCCGGAGCTTTGTAGTGCAGGATTCGCTGGCAGCTAGGACAGAGATTTAACTTTTCGCTACGAATGATCTCATTCCAGAGCTGCGGCGGGATGTTCATATAACAACCTTGGCAAATACCGGCAGTAACTTCCACCACCGCACTGCCGCCGCGACGTGAAAAAATCAACTCGTAACGGGACATGAGACTAGCGTCGATTTCTTCGCGCGATGCGCTGCCGGCGGATGGAGGCTTTTTCCACCGCCTGCTCAATCCCGGCGATCTGCGCTTGCAAACCTTCCTGTTTTTGTTGCCAATCCTGCTGCGCTGCAAGAAGCGTTTCTTGTTTAGCTTTGATCTCTCCCTTTAAGCCATCGATCTCCACCATCATGTTGAGCAATTCTTCTTCGGCCTCACTATTTGCCTGCCGGATCTGATCGATCTCGCGCTGCAAAGCCTGCAGCTCTTTAACGTTCTTGATGCGATTCATCCGCATTCGCTTGTCGGTCGCCTTTTGGGTTTCGTCATGCAGCAGTTTATCTTTCTCCAGGCGAAGCTTTTCCTTTACCGCGCAGGCGGCCGTCAACGCTTCAATTTCCTGTTTTCTCTCTTGGATGAGTCGCTGTTTTTCCTGGAGCTCGCCTAGCAGCCCTTGTTTAACGGCGGCATGTTCTCTTATTTCCCGATCTATAATCTGTAATGCAGCCAAAACCTCAATTTGTGCGCGCAACTTCTTCTCCCCCACTCAAGAAAAAAAATGCACCCGGGTGGGTGCAGTAGTTTAAAAATGCCTGTCTGTAATTTGTACGTCTTGAAGGCGTGTGATTCTCAATCCTCGTACTCCACCCTATTATGTATATCCATTTTTCAACGTTGTCAAAGCAAGTCTAGCGTTGCCTGTCGAGGTCGCCTCCATGCGCCGACACAGCTTTATGTCCTCACGATGAGAGGCCCATCTTTCCGGGATTCATGATGTTATTGGGATCGAGCATCTTCTTAATGCTGCGCATTACTTCTAACCCATAACCGTGCTCTTTTGACATGAACGGCGCAAGTTTGACTCCCACACCATGAGTGTACTCCATGGAACCGCCCATTTCTTGTGCTAGCCCGAGCAGTTCATCGACCGTTTGTTGCAGCGCCATCTGCGCCTGATGTTCACCATGATCTTCAATGCCGAGGCGCATCGAAAACAGCTCCGGCTGAATCCACAGGCCGCTCTCATGAAGGTCTACTCCGTGCTGCTCAATCACCACCATGGCCGCGCGTCTGAACGCTAGCACCTTTGAAGCGGGAAGCGCTACATGAATCCAGTCCCGATAAATGCCATCCCGCCCGAGCTTGCGCCGCTGCGAGCGATTAGCCAAAAAACGCCGCGCTATAGCATGGCGATTGTGCCAGAACGTTTCCGCATCAACTGTTGGTAGATGTTTGCCGCCGTGTCGCAACAAGACATCCGTAGCCAATCGGTCCTCCGCTGCAACGATTTCGACAGCTCCTTCGAAACCCAGATAAAGCACTGCTCCTTGTTCATTTTTTTCATCATCATCGCCAAAGTCCAGCAGCGCCGGATGCAAGCCTGCGGCGAAGAGCTTTTGAATAGCGTCAAACCCCGATTCGAACGATTCGAAAAACAACCCCCGAAGGACACGCTTCTCGGGCTTTGGGAAGATCCTCAACGTCGCCTCTGTGACGATACCGAAGCAACCCTCTCCGCCGACCAACAGAAGACGCAGATCAGGTCCGGTCGAAGATCTGGGCACGGCCCGCTTACGCAGAATTTCTCCGTTGGCCATGACCGCTTCCAAGCCTAGCACCTGCTCGCCCATCGAACCATAAACGCCTGCTCTGTAACCGACGCTATTGGTCGAGATTGCGCCGCCTACAGTGGCAACGGGCAAGGTCCACGGATCATGGCCGAGAATGAAATTCTGCTCGTTCAATCGTTGCTCCAATGCCTCCAGCACGATTCCCGCCTGGACTCGTGCAGAACGCGCTTCGATGTCAATCTCAAGAGTTTGATTCATTCTTCGTAAATCGAGGACGATTCCAGGCTTGACTGACAGCGCAGCCCCCATGAGCCCTGAGCCACCGCCGTATGGGATAATGGGCATCTTCAGCTCATTGGCCAACAGAACTATCCGCCTAACTTCATCCACCGAACCCGGAAAAACTGCGCAGGCAGGCGAGTTGATAGCGATCGATCTGAGCGGATGGACACGCCCTTCGCTTAAAGCATCCCACGATAAAGGATCTAAAAGTGCCGGATCGGTTGTAATCGATTGAGCAGAGGTGATCGAGGCGAACCTTTCTAACAGAGTCTTCATCGGCTTAGCTCGGCTGAATATAGCCGGATCGATGATTCTGGGAAAGCTCCACAAACCCGATCGACGAAATTGCCGGACCTCAGCCTGAGGGAAAATTCTCTATTAACCTAGTAAAGCGGCCACAGGCCTTCGAATACGCACGTCTCTACATCTGATGGGCAAATCGCCGCAGCATGTTCAAGAGGGAACTTATGAGTTCCACCCAGGTGATCGAGCAACCCGACGCGGCTGATAAACCCGGCACCGTGCTCGAGACAAAAGAAGGACGCATTCACAACGGCTGGCGCGGGCACGAAATAGTAGGGCGAATAGTAGTAAGTCGGCGACGGCACGACAATAATGCGCGACGGGCGGCGACGCTGAAAACCCGGGATGCGCTGATGCGGATCTCTCTCGCTGGAATCGTTTCTTCGGTTCGAGCTGGCAACGCCTTGCGCCTGCCGTGAGACGTGAGAATCGAACCGGCTCAAACCCCGCGCTCCCGAGGCGATCGCCCACGGCGCAGAACCCGTCAAGGAGGCAACAATAAAAGAAACTATGCTGATTCGAACCATCGTGGACACGCCAAAGAAGAGCATGAGACCATTGTAACAAACCTCAGGCGGATTTCATCCCTGCCTGAATGGGGCTAGGCGATCTTCTTTATCGCTCTCGAACGAACGCGCTCGTGACATTACGACCAGCGCGCGAGACAAGCTTTTGCCGCGAACCATTGAACATCATTGCCGCTGCAGATAAGGTCGCCGTTTAATTTCATGTTAGCAATTCTTTTAGCCCTGTTCGGCTCATTCTGGTTTGCCGTTTCCATGATCTTTATCAATCGCGGCATTCTGGCAGTGGACTATTTCAAAGGACTGCTCGCTAATCTTGGCGTGAACGCCCTATGTCTCTGCATTTACCTGTCATTCTCCTCCAGTCCGATCGATCTCCGGGCTCCTGCCAATCTCATATTCGTGATTATCGGAATTTTCGTTCCGGGCGTAGCGCGTTTTTTTATTTTTAAAGGGATGGAGCGCCTCGGCGCGCCCATTTCCGCATGCCTCACAAACAGCACACCTTTGTTTGCAATCGTCTTTGCCGTCTTCTTTCTTGGCGAGCGTCCGACGGTTACCAACCTGCTAGGCGCCTTTTTTATCGTTGCAGGAATCGTTTCCCTCTCCTGGCGCGGCACCACCAAAACGTGGCGCACCGCCGACCTACTTTTTCCGTTAGCGGCGGCTTTTCTTTTTGCCGGAAGGGACAACCTCGTCCGCGTTGGCGTTCTCCAGATTGGTTCGCCAATCACGGCGGCGGCGATTGCATCCGTGGTGTCGCTGGTGACCATGACGCTGTTTTACGCGGTTTTCGCCGAGCACAAACCGCTCGGTGCACTCGGGCGGCGCGGCCTCGGTTTCTTTGCTGTCTCGGGCTTCATGAATTTCCTGTCCTATGTTTTCATCTATACCGCGCTCAGCATGGAACGAGTATCGCTCATCTCTCCACTGGTAAACGCCTCGTCGCTGTTCGTCCTGCCTCTCTCATTGATTTTTCTCAAAGATGTCGAGAAGCTGACCGCGCGCAAGATCGGCGCAACCACGCTGGTAATAATGGGAGTGTTGCTGATTTCCTGGGAGAAGCTGTAAATGCGCGCCGCCTGACTTCCGTCAGGTCCGCGCGTTACGCCCAGCGACATTTGCATCCAACGCGAGCATTGCCCGCAGAGCGGGTTTAGCGGGTTTATAGACGACAGCCGCTCCCGTAGAATGCTGCTGATTACGAATGAGGGTTTTCGGACGCGGCCGCTACGCTAGCTTGCAGCAAAGCTAATTTCCTATCACGCATCGCCAGAAATTCCCGCAACTCCGATCCGGTGAGCCGGTCCGCCGACGCGAGCTTCAGGTCGAGGAAATTTATCTTCCGGCCTTTCTTTAGCATTTCAAAATGCAGGTGCGGACCGGTAGCATGCCCGGTCTGACCGACATATCCAACCACTTCACCTCGATTGACCGGCCTGCCGACTAGAATCCCCTGAGGGATTTTCGAGAAATGTGCATAGCGCGAGACATATCCGTCGTCGTGGCGAATCTCCACCATGCGCCCATAACCGCCGCGAGTCCCCGAAAACGTCACTTGTCCATCGCCGACCGCAACCACGGGTGTGCCGGTGGGGGCGGCATAATCGATTGCTTGGTGCGGACGTACGGTGCGAAAGATCGGATGCCTTCTATCGATCCGGAAAGGCGACGAGATCCGCCGATAATTTAGCGGCGCTCGCAGGAATGCTTTCATCAAAGCCCGGCCGCGGTTGTCGTAATAGGCGCCTTTCTGTTTTTTTCCCTGATAATAAAAAATCTGGTACGGCGATCCGGCAGCATGAATTTCTGCGGCGAGAAGTTTCCCCTTCTCGCGTTGACCGTTGGCATACTGCTTTTCTTCGAAAATCACTGAAAAATCGTCGCCGCGTCGGAGGTCCGAGAAAAAATCGATATCGTATTCAAATAAGTTGACTAACTTGTGGATCTCCGGCGGCGAAAGTCCCGCGTCCACTCCGTCCTCGAACAGACTGCCGCGTATGTTGCCGCGTATCACTTTGCTTCCACGTACGAATGGAACTTCCTGTCGGGTGGCGACCCAACCTTTCTCGGTCGATATAACGCGAACGATCGCGCCATCAGCGGAATACTCGAGCCCCTGAATGCCATTATGCTGGTCGAGCAGCAAACGAAAAGTGTCGCCCGCTCGCAATTTTCTGGGATTAGAGAAAGGTCGCAGCTGCTTAGCCAACTCATCGGCTGAAGCGGGTGTCAGCCCGTGTTTGATCAACGCGCCCTGCAAGGTATCGCCGCGGCGGAGCGTCAAGTCGAACGTTTTGGGTGAGAACTCGGTTGCGCTTTCTTCGTCGAGCGGACGATAAAGAGGATCCGGCTGGTTGCCGGTTTGCAACGACCTGACAAGCGCAATAGGTTCTCCGTCTTTCGACGATTCCAGCGTCGGTGCGGGCAGCAGAAAGTATACGGTCGCGAGCGCGCCGAGCAGCACAGCCATGGCTGCCGACCGGCGCCTCTGCTCCGGCGGATGAAGCCGGTCGAACAGATTACGAAAACGACTCTTGTTTCTCTTCATGCGGTTTGACTCGCGGAAGATAATTTTCCTTTTCTACAATATCTTGATCAATTATCAAACCGTAAGGCAAAATTTTCCTAGTGAGCCGTTAACACTAATGCAAAGTCGGTTTTGAATCGTCGTCCTTACCGCCTTCCAGGACGCGAAAGCGTCGTTTCATTCGGGCCAATCGTCGCTGCGCCAAGTAAAGCTTGAAACCATCGAAGGGACTCCCACCACGGAGATAGAAATAGCCGAACAGCATGCCGCCCAAATGCGCGATATGGGCGATGCCGCTCTGCCCAGAGGCGATTGACGAATAAAGCGCAATTGCCCCGATGATCCACACGAAATGTTTCATCTTGATCGGGAAAAGAAAATAAAAGTAGATGATCTGGTTCGGATAAATCAGGCCGTAGGCGAGCAAGATCCCATAAACCCCTGCCGAAGCTCCGATGCTGGGAACCATTTGATGTGGAGCTAACAGGGTATTGAGAATGCCGCCGCCTACCGCAGAAACGAAATAATATTTCAGAAAAAAACTGCTGCCCCAACGGCGCTCCAAATCGCAACCAAACATCCACAGCGCCAGCATGTTGAGTAGAAGATGAAACAGGCCGCCGTGTAAAAATTGATACGTGAAGACTTGCCAGAGATAGAGATCTTGCCAGACAAACTGCGGCACCAATCCGAATAAATACATCAAACGATAGTCGAGGAACGTCTGAAGAACAAAAACCGAAATGTTGGCGATTAACAAGAATTTGACGGCAGGCGTAACCGCTCCGCCGCCGAAGGTCGCGTATCTAGCTTGGTATTGCACGTCGAAGTAGCTTAACTTCTGATCGGCGAAATTGGAAGTCAGCGCTCCCGGGTTCGGTCAAATGGACGAAAAATGCAGTCGATTCATCGAGCCCGCCATCACCATGACCGTTGAGCGCGCGCATACCGGAGAATCAATCAACAGGGCGGGACAGGTAGGATGGCTCGGCGGTGAAACAATCCCTTCGTCACGCTTTTATCAGCACGTTACTTGACAGCTCTTCAACGCTGCACTATCTGTCGAAAAACAAGAGAGAGGATTCGACATGAGCATAAGAGGAAAAACAGCAGTCGTGGGAATCGGCGAAACGCCGACGGACCGACTCGGTAGCAAGCCCGGCGAACCTCGGAAATCCACAGCCGAGTACTTGGCATGGGCGGCGCGCCTGGCGATGGCAGACGCAGGAGTAACCAAGAAAGATTTCGATGGCCAAGGATTAGCGGCGATTTATACCACCAATCATTCACAGCCCTTTTGGCCGGAAGAAGTAGCGGCCATTCTCGGCATTACGCCGGGCGTTTCTCTGGCGGGCGGCAATGGCGGTGCCAGCTCGGTGTCGCTGTTGGGCCATGCGGCTGCTGCGATCGTCGCCGGACTTTGCGATCTCGTGTTGGTGATCGCTGCGGCCGCGCCATTCTCGGAGCGCGGCGCTCATCGCGGCGCTCCCGCTGATACCCGCGATTATGAAATGCCGTTCGGCGTCATGGGACCCAACTGCAAAATTTCTTTCGTGATGAGCCGATATATGCATGAATCGGGCATGACCGAAGATCACTTCGGCAAAATCGCTGTCACTGGGCGTTATCATGCCTCACTCAATCCCAACGCTTACTTGCGCAAGCCGATCACTATCGAAGATTACAAAAAATCGCGGCTGATCTCCGATCCGATTCGTCTGTTCGATTGCGTTATGCCGGCCAACGGCGGCAAAGCATACATTATGACCTCTGCCGAACGCGCCAGGAGCATGCCTAAGCCGCCGGTCTATCTGCTCGGCTGGGGCGAATGCAACAATTCCAGCTATGGACCACGCTATCGCGCAAACCCGCTCATCACCGGGATCGAACAGGCAGGCAAGCGCGCCTTCGCAATGGCGGGCGTGACACACGACGACATCCGCTGTTTGAATCTGTACGACGACTACATTCCGATTGTCATGATTCAGATTGAAGATCTCGGTTTTTGCGGCAAGAACGATAAAGCTTTTTTTGAGAAAACCGACTTTACGTTCAAAGGCGATCTGCCGATTCAGACCAGTGGCGGCATGATCAATTGTGGCCAACCCTCGACCACCGGTGGCATGTTGCACGTGATCGAGACCGTCCGGCAGATTCGCGGTGAAGGCGGAGATCGCCAGGTCCCGAACATCAAATTCGGAATCAGCAGCGGCGTTGGCGCAGTCAATTACGGCAAGAACTTTGGCTGCACCGCAGCGGCCATTCTGGGAAGCGAAGTTTAAAGGGCGAAACGCGAAGTACGAATTTTGTAATCGAAACAACTTCAATTGATCAAAATAAGAAAAACTTGCGAACTGACCTGTTTCAAATTCTATTCGCAATTTTTCTAGTTTGTTTCGGATTTGAGTTTCGGATTTCGAATTTTACTCTTGATCGCTTACGATTCGAAAGGTGAGAGTTTGATATGACGGATGAGAATAGCGTAATCAAAAAGCCAATTCCTGAGATTACACCGGTAAATCAACCGTTCTGGGACAGCACCAAAGCCGGCAAATTGATGATTCAAAAATGCCAAGACTGCGGCACCTGGGTGTTTTGCCCTCGACCCGTTTGTGGCGATTGCGCCAGCGACAAACTCCAGTGGGTAGAAGTCAGCGGCAAAGGCAAAATATTTTCCTTCACCGTGATACGAGAGGTTGTCGGTCAGGCGTTGCGCGGCTTTGCTCCGGACATTCCCTACGTCACCGCCTGGATCGATCTCGATGAAGGACCGCGCTTCTGCAGCAATATCGTCGGCTGTCCGATCGACAAGGTTCATATCGGTATGCCGGTACAAGTCGTTTTCGAGGACACCGGCCAAGGTGTGACACTGCCGAAGTTCAGGCCGGCAGATTGAGACAAATCGCTCGATGCGTTGACAACAGCATCATCGACTTTACGTGGAGACCAGCGCCCGTCTATCGCGCCGTGATGAAGCCGATTCCGGCAACTAGCAGCACTACGCCGATCAGCACCATGGGAGTGATTTTTTCTTCGCCGCGCAAGAACAGCGCGGTGAAAGCTATGGCGAATAAAGGGGTGGTATTGATGAGCGGCGCAACCACCGAGATTTGACCGCCGTTGAGCGCGATAAACGTGCACAACTGGCCGATCAGCGCGAAGACTGCGGCGCCGCCATAGAACGGCAGGCTTTGGCGATCGATCTTTATCGACTGTCTTTTTCCAGAGAACAGCAGGGAGCCAAGCAGGCATACCAGCGACGTCGCTGTCGTAATGGTAGAGGCAATGACCGGTTCATTGGTACTGTTAAGCCCGGCTTTGCGGATATTCTGCGACACCGACGCCAGCATGGCCGCGCCCAAGGGAAACAAAAGATCGATGGCGCGCCACTTGGCTTCTCCAACCCGCTTGTATGACACCACCCATGTGCCGGCGATAGTTAGAAGGCCGCCCAGATAAACGATCAGCTCCGGTCGTTCTCGAAACAGGAAAAAGGCGATCGCCACAGAAAAAAACGGGGAAGTTCCCCGGATTGGTCCGGCGCGCGAAACGCCGAGCCGGACGATGCCGACATAAAACATCACCCGCACGATGGCCGGCTGGATGATCCCGCTCAGGACGAAGAATAGGTTAGCGGACTGAAAAATTTTCTCCGCCGGATACTGATATATAATGTAGGGAACCAGAACCGCTGCGTTGACGGAGAAGCTTATCAGCGCGGCCGTTGACGGGTTCGAAAAGGCAGTGCCCTTGCGCACAAGAATAGAATCCGCCGCCCACGCCGCCGCCGACACGATCGCCCAGAGTTCGCTGCTCACGCTGAACTGGAAGCTTTCATGTTGTTGGCGCAGGTTTTAGCACGATTAAGATTGTTAGAGTAGGACCAGACTGAGTTGTCACCGAGTCAATTGTCCAGCCAGCCCATGTAGCTGTCGGCAATCATTGCAAGGCCTAAGCGAGATGATGAACCGATCAAAACACAGGCTCAGTTGTATTCAGCTCTAGCGCGTTATATCGTTTCCGGATTGTCGTTCTTTGCCAATAATCCATGAAAAAACTTCTCAGCTTACTAGTCATCAGCGGCGCCGTTCTGGGCGCGCTGTTTTTTCTCACCAGTCTTCCCGGCAACGGTGTTGGCGGTTCGCCGGCTCCGACCGTCAATTTGCGACCCGCGAGCAGCGTTCAACAAGGGGTTGTCGTGTCCATCGAATACACCCTGACGGACGAGGCCGGTAAGGTGATCGAAAGCAATGTCGGCAAGGAGCCGTTGACCTATATTCACGGCGCCGGGCAAATCGTTAGCGGGTTGGAAAAGGAACTCGCCGGCATGAAAGCCGGCGAGCGCAAGAAAATTCAAGTTAAACCCGAAGAAGGTTATGGTCTCCCCGATCCCAAGGCCGTGCAAGAGATTCTCAAAGACAAGATCCCTGCGGAAGCGCAGCAAGTCGGCGCCACCTTGATGACCAAAGCCGCGGATGGACGGGCCTTGCCGATGCGCATTCAGGAAATAAGGGAAAAGACCGTAGTTGTCGACTTCAATCACCCACTGGCCGGAAAAACCCTCAACTTCGACGTCAAAGTCACCGATGTCAAAATGCCCCAATAGGGGCTTGGGCATCCTCCACTGTGCCGCCATACCTGATGCGCACAAATTTTTTTTACGGCTACGTCATTCTCGCCTTGTGTTTCATCAATATGGTGGTGATGCGCGGCGTCAATGGTTCGTTCGGCGTCTACTATATCTCCTTACTTGAAGAATTCGGCTGGTCGCATAGCGACGGCGCTAGTATCGCCTCGGTCAATTTCTTGGTTTACGCGCTGGCAGCGCCGCTGGTCGGATTGGCGTTTGATCGTTTTGGACCTCGCGTTCTGATGCCGCTCGGCGGCGCGCTCGTCGGCATCGGCCTTTTGCTCTCGAGCTTTGGTGGCACCTTATGGCACTTCTACTTCTCCTATGGCTTAATCGCCGCGCTCGGGCAGGGAGCGCTCGGCTTTGTCGGCCACAATGCGCTGATCTCTTTTTGGTTTGTGCGCCGGCGCGCCACCGCCATCGGCATCGCCAGCATGGGCCAAGGCGTGGGCGCGCTCATCATGGTTCCGTTAACCCAGTTCTTGATTTCACGGATTGGCTGGCGCTCCACCTTCCTGGTCATGGCAAGCTTGATTTTGCTCGCGGTGATGCCTGCCAACGCATTGCTGCAACGGCGAAGCCCGCAGGATATCGGCCAACTGCCCGATGGCGACACAGCCGCCCCCGTGGAAAGTCACGGCGCCCATGGCAAAGCTCGTCCCGGCGCGCGCGACTGGAGGTTACGTGAAGCCGCCGCTTCGTTTCCCTTCTGGTGCATCACGCTAGGACACCTGGCGCTGGGCACCGCGCTCTTCATGATCAATACTCACGTCGTCGCGCACTATGTCGTGGTCGGCTATGACAAGCTTATGGCAGCGTTCCTGGCCGGTCTGATCGGCTTTGTACGAATCGGCGGTACGGTTCTCTGGGGTTTGGTTTCCGACAAGCTGGGACGAGACCGGACCTACGGCATTGCCACCAGCGTGGCGATCATCGGCGTCGCCGGTTTGATTGCGATGCCGCTGGGCGCGCCGCTTTGGTATGCTTATCTCACCGCGGTTCTTTACAGCATCGGCCACAGCGCCGGCAATCCGACCTACGGCGCTGTGATCGCCGACATTTTCTCCGGACACAAGGTAGGGCTGATCTTCGGCTTTTTGGAAATCAGCTTCGGTTTGGGCAGCGCCTTGGGCGCATGGATCGGCGGTTACCTATTCGACGCAACCGGCTCGTATGCATGGCCTTTCTCATTGTGCCTGATCTGTTTCGCAATATCCGGTCTGTCGATCCATTCGTGCATCAAGTGGCAAGGACGGCAGCTAAGCAGCCCAGGCTTGACGCTTTCCTCGAGTGCGCTCAGACTTGGCGAACGGCTATTGCGCTTAACTATGAAAGGATATCTCCATGGCGATAAATTTTTGCTTGCACGGTTCAGCGCGCACCATCAGGGAGGCGGTGACACGAGCAAAGAAAGCGGAAGATCTCGGCTTCGAGGCGATTTTCTTCGCCGACAGCCATATGAACAATGTCGATTGCTATCAGGTGATGGCCATGTGCGCCGTGGCAACGAAAAAAATCCGTCTAGGCACCGCGGTTACCAATATGGTCTATCGCGATCCGACTATAACCGCGAATAGTTTTGCAACCTTGAATGAGATCTCCGAAGGGCGCGCGATTATCGGCATGGGCACCGGCGACGGCCCCGTCTACAGCCTAGGCCGGACTGCCACCCGGCTCGTCGATTTTGAAAACGGGCTTCAAACCATGCGCGATTTGCTGCACGACCGCGGCATAGAAGTTCCGAGGACCCGCGAGCGCGCTTCGGGCGGTCGGGTCGCGCTGAAAGCCGGCAGGCGTCCAGTGCCTATTTACATTTCTGCGGAGGGTCCGAAAACCCTCAGGGTGGCAGGCCGGGTTTGCGACGGAGTCATTCTTGGCACCGGCTTCGACCCGCAAGTACTCGAGTGGGCGCAGGCGCGGATTAGCGAAGGCGCCAAGGACGCCGGTCGAGCCCTACCCGAAATCGACATTATGCCGGCCGGAATGATCGTGGTTGACGATGACGGCAACCTGGCGCGCCAGCGGGTGCGCTCGCGCATGGCCAACCGGGCGCACCATAATTTTCGTTTCACGATGGAGACCGTACCCGAAAACGAACGTGCCGGAGTGGAGAGATTCATGGCTGCATTTGATATCTCCAAACCCATCGAAGAGCGGGTCGATCCCGATTTAATCACCGACTACCTGCTGCAGCGTTTCACCATCGCCGGCACCCCTGAAGAGTGCGTCGGGCGCATCAAGTCACTGGAAGCGGCAGGAATCAAACGATTGCTGCTGACACCGCCCAATGCCATTTACGATCAGGTCATGCAAGCATGGGGCGATCGGGTGATTCCGCGCTGCGTTAGTTAAGCGGCCGTTCTGATGCACCGCATGAGCTCGGTCGACGAGTTTCAACGCGAGGACTTTTTCGATCACATAGCACTTACTGGCGCATGGCGCGAACAGGAGCGGATCGTTCATTTGACGGACCACGGACCAGAAAAACGCCGGTTTGTTGAGTTCCGCAATTCCAATGTATACCCTGACCTGAGCTGCTCGATCGCAGTCGTTCAATCAAGAGGAGTATTCATGCGCATGAAATTAGTGGCGCTGGCCGCGGCGCTGGCCATTCTCGGCGTTGCGGCGCCGGCAATTCTTCGATCCGCAGAAAAATCCAAACAGGAGAAAATGGTGAAGGATGGCTCGGTCGTCAGCCTTCAATATTCGCTATCGGAGGAAGACGGCAAGCTCATTGAATCGAACAAAGGAAAAGATCCGCTCAAATATACCCATGGCGGCTAAACAAATTGTTCCCGGTCTTGAGAAAGAATTAACCGGCATGAAGGTAGGAGGCGAAAAACGGGTCAAAGTTAAACCTGAAGATGCCTATGGCCTGGTCGACTCGAAAGCTTTTCAAGAGGTGCCCAAGGAACAGATTCCGGCTAATGGTTTGAAAGTAGGCGCAACCCTGGCCGCCAAAGGACCGCATGGGCAAGAGATCCCGGTGCGCGTTCACGAGATTAAAGAAAAAACGGTTGTGCTGGATCTAAACCATCCGATGGCCGGCAAGACGCTTCTCTTTGATATCAAGATACTCGATATCCAACCCTCAGTGACATCCAGCTCGCCGCAGCCAGCCAAACCGGCGGCACCGGCGAAACCCGCACAAACACCGCAGCCCAAATAACTTGTTGCGCGCCGAGAGATAGGTAATGAAGAGTTTGCCGCCCGGTTTGGCGATCGCTTCGCTGAAACGAACCCACTTTCCACGAGCGCGTGTCGGGAGTTTGCTCTTCAGCTTACGGCTGTAAGTTCCTGCGGCCGATCAGTGGGACTTTAGGGCGAGAGTTTTAAACCGCAATCTTTGCGGGAACCCACTTATCCAGCAGCTGCATATTCGTTGTCCCTTTTTACGCGGCATCGACAGATTGCTGCGAATAGTTTTCCGCCCGTAATTGATCCAAACCATGGCGCAGATTCTCCAAGTGACTCTCGGTGGATCCGCGCAATTCCATCACAGCGTCGAGAATTTTGCTCAGGTTCTTCTCGTTTGCTTCCTCGCGCACTCGTGCCAATTCAAGCTCTTTCTCTAATGTGGCAATCCGATTATTCATGGTTTCGAAGCGCTCACGGCAGATAAGGTACAATGACACGATTGCCAGGGCGATGCCTAAAGTGAACACTGTCGCCCATAGAGTCCATTCCGCCATATTACCTTCTTCCCGCCGGCCTGTTCTTTTTAGAGCGTAACAGCTCCTTGGGACGCGGAGGAAACGAGCTTGGCGTATTTTGCCATGACGCCGGTAGTGTATCGCGGCGCCGGCGGCTTCCATTGGCGTAAACGCGCGTTCATTTCTTCCTCTGAAATGTGCACATCGAGACGCCGTGCGGCGATGTCGAAAACAATCGTGTCGCCGTCGCGGAGCGCGGCAATCGGACCGCCCTGGGCAGCTTCCGGAGCAACGTGCCCGGCCATCAGCCCATGAGTAGCCCCGGAGAAACGCCCATCGGTGAGGAGCGCTACCGAATCGCCCAACCCGGCGCCGACCAGCGCTGCTGTGACCCCGAGCATCTCGCGCATTCCAGGACCGCCCTTGGGCCCTTCGTAGCGAATGACAATCACATCCTCCGCTTTGATTTGTCCCTTTTGCACTGCCGCGAAAGCATCCTCCTCGCGATCGAATACGCGAGCCGGGCCTCTATGAATCAATCTCTCGTGTCCGGCGACTTTCACGACGCAACCTTCGGGGGCTAAATTACCCTTTAGAATAACCAATCCGCCAGTGGGCTTGAGCGGATTAACCATCGGTCGCACAACTTCTTGTCCGAAAGACTCTTTGACGTCTTGCGCGGCCTCTTTGATCGTTTTACCGGTGACTGTGAGTGTGTCCCCATGGATCAGCCCCGCTTCCATCAGCCGTTTCGCAACCAGCTGGATGCCGCCTGCTTTGTACAGATCGTTAGCAACGAAACGGCCACCTGGTTTGAGATCGGCGATCAGCGGCGTGCGCGCGCTGATACGGTCGAAATCGTCGATGTTCAATTCGATACCGGCTTCGCGTGCAATCGCCAGGAGGTGCAAGACCGCGTTGGTCGAGCCGCCGGTGGCGGCAACAGAGGCGATCGCATTCTCGATCGATTTGCGGGTGAGAATCTGCGACGGCCGCAGATCGCGTCGCAAAAGCTCGACAATCAGCTTACCGGCGTTGAATGCCGCTTCATCCTTCTCAGCGGCGGTGGCTGGAATGCCGTTGCTGCCCATTGGCGAAATCCCGAGAAACTCCATCACCGTCGACATGGTGTTGGCGGTAAACTGGCCGCCACACGCTCCTGCGCCGGGACATGCGGTATTCTCGACCGATTTGAATTGCTCTTCTTTGATGCGGCCGCTGCTGTACGCGCCCACGGCCTCGAAGACATCTTGAATCGTCAAATCACGGTCGCCGAGACGGCCCGGCGCAATCGAGCCGCCGTAGAGAGCCAGGCCGGGAATATCGAGGCGCGCCAGCGCCATGACCACGCCTGGATTGGTTTTATCGCAGCCCGATAAGCATACCAATGCATCGAAATGGTTACCCCGGGCGACCAGCTCGATCGAATCGGCGATCACTTCGCGGCTGATCAAGGAGCATTTCATGCCTTCGGCACCCATGCTGATCCCATCGGAGATGGAGACGGTGTTGAACTCCATCGGCGTGGCGCCGGCGGCGCGAATCCCCTCCTTCACTTTGGCGGCCAGTCGGCGCAAGTGGAAATTGCACGGCCCGATCTCGATCCAGGTGTTGGCGACGCCGACAATCGGTCGCGCCAGGTCATCATCGGTAAAGCCGACCGCTTTAAGCATGGCGCGGGTCGGCGCGCGGTCCGGTCCATCGGTGATGACATGACTACGAGGCTTTAAATTCTCTGCCATCGATCTCTCCTACTGTGGTGAGATTTCAAATTAACTATGGCCCGGTCTAATTTGCAAGGCTCGCCTTGATCGGCCAGTTTCTGGCGAAATCGCATCCTCGGCTGACGGGCTCTCTTGTGCGGCTTACCATCAAATCGTAACCTGCTACGATGTTGGTGATGAAAAAAATCTGGAGCAGCAACTTATGGGCTATCTTTCTCTTCACCCTATGCGCTTCGACCAGCTTGGCGGTGGCGCTGTCGCAAGAGGACGGCAACCGCCTGCAGGCCAAAATCGATGCGATTGTGAAAAATGCCGCTGCCACTCCGCCGAAACCTAGGGAATTTTCCATCGCCGAACAGGAGGCTAACTCGTACCTGGTTTTCAATCTAAAGGAAAAAATCCCCAAAGGTTTGGCCGAGCCAGAGATCACAATGATTGGCGATGGCGCGCTTGCTGCCCGGGTGCTGGTCGACATGGATGAAGTCAAGCGGCGCCGCCAGTCGCGCAGCGTGATTGATCCGCTTAACTACTTATCAGGCCAAGTCCCTTTAAATGCCCGAGGTCTCTTGCGGACCCGCGAAGGGAGAGGGCAATTGTATTTGCGCTCGGCTGACATCGGTGGAGTGCCCTTGCCTAAGCCGCTGTTACAGGAGCTTATCGGCTTTTTCTCGCGTACGCCGCAAAATCCGAAGGGCTTCGACATCGATGCGCCATTCGATCTTCCGTCAAAGATCCGGGAGATTTCCGTGCGTCCTGGCGAGAGTGTCGTCATTCAGTAGCGCTCTAAAAAGTAGAGTCAGTTATATCGTCTTCGGATATTCGTCTTCAGAGGGCATCAGCCGCGGACGGAAGCCTTCGCTGCCGCGGCGATTTTCGATTGCTGCCGGCGCGGGCGCGCGAGCCACTCGATGGCAACCATAATTATGGCGAGTAACAAACCCCCTGCATTGATCGGCCCAAGTGAGATTCGCATAAGTTCCGGTCTCGACCACGGGAATAAGTAAGCCCGCCGCAGCAACGAGGAAAAGAAGCCGCTTAAGAACGCCGATCAGGGCTAAATAAATAACCGACCAAGCCGATTCCCAAAAGAACTGCGCCGAAAATAGCCGTGGCGATAGAAATCGCAACTGCATACCAGATGCCGATCAGCAACAGCGAGGCGAGAAGACAAACAGAAACGGGACGACGTAAGCGATGGCGCAAAGCCGCATCGCTTCCCACCCGGTTCTGACCGGATCGGTCTTGCCAATGGATGCAGCCGCATAACTCGCCAGACACACTGGCGGCGTGACCATGCTCAGCATGCCAAAATAAAAAATGAACAGATGAGCGGCGATGGGCAAAATGCCTAATTTGGAAAGCCCCGGAGCGACCAGCACCGCCAGCAACACGTACACCGCCGTGGTCGGCATGCCCATCCCCAGAACGATACTGACGATCGCGGTCAGCACCAGCAGCAGGATAGCGCTGTTCTGTCCGACATTCAGTAGAGTCAATGTCAAGGTAAACCCGAGACCGGTGAGCTGGAGCACCCCGATGACGACGCCGGCGAGACCGGTGATGGCGGCGATTTCCAGCATGTCCCGCCCGGTATTGATCAGAATATTCAGCAGCTCGCGGGGACCGAGCTTTACGCCGGGAGTGAGAAAGCCGACCGCGAGCGCGGAGCTACCGCCAACAGCCCCGCCTCTTCGGGCCGGCGGTTTAAGAAGAACATCCAGATGATCAGAACTGTAAGCGGCACGACGAAGCCGGCGGAGCGCCGCAGCACCGGCAACAATCGGGGTAACTCGGCGCCCGGCAAACCGTAAATGCCATTGCGCGCAGCAAGCAGATCAACCTGAATAAATAGCATGATGTAATAAAGCAAAGCCGGCACCAGAGCCGCCAGCGCCACCTGCGCGTATGGAATCGCCAAATACTCGGCGATCAGGAATGCCGCGGCTCCCATCACAGGCGGCATGATCTGCCCGCCAGTGGAAGCAACCGCCTCGATTGCTGCCGCAACCGGCGCCGGGTAGCCGGCTTTTTTCATCATCGGAATAGTGAACGCGCCGTCAACCACGACGTTGGCGACCGCGCTGCCGCTGATGTTGCCGAACAAACTCGAGGAAACAATGGCGATCTTTGCCTGGCCGCCGCGAAAGCGACCCATCACAGCCAAAGCAAAATCGCTGAGGAAGGCGGCGCCGCCTATGGCATAAAGCGCCTCGCCGAACAGAACGAACACCAGCACGATACTGGCGCCGATCTGCAGGGGCTGGCCGATGATGCCGTTGGCATCGAGATATAAATAGGTTGCGAGCCGGCCGATGGACCAGCCGCGACCGTAGAAATCGCCTGGAAACAAGTAAGCGAAGAACGCATAGAAAATAAAAACGCCGGCAATGATGACGAGAGGCCAGCCCACCAGGCGCCGGCATGCCTCGGCAAGCAGAATCACGGTGATCGCCCCCAAAATCACCCGCTCGGTATAAATGTCGCCTAAAGTGTTGGAGATTTCCGGGAACTTAACGAAGACGTACAAGCCGACGAACAATCCGAGGGCCGCTGCCAGCGCGTCGTACCATGGAATCCGCTGAACGTGTCGTTTTGAACCGGGAATCAGCAGAAAAATCGCGCCGAGACTCAACGCGAGAAAGAGCCCGATGTACTGCTCATGAAAGACCTGCCAATCGAAGCGCTGCGGCACATCGAGCAAAAAGAACATGCCTGAGAGGGGAATCGCGATCAGAAGAGCCTGGGTCGCCCAACCGGCAAGCCCGCTCAACTCACGTGAGCGAACATTTTCTTCAATCTCCACTCAATTCTCCTCGTCATGTTTGAGGGCCTTTCGTCAAGCTCCAATGAACTCTGTTTGAGTGACTATGACTATTATCTGGAGAGTCATAGCGGCCTGTCACGTTAGGACGGTGCGCAAAAATTTTCAACTGCAGATCTCTTTTGCGCGCGCCTCCTGTTTAGCCGACCAAACGCCCGCCTCTTGGTAGAATTTTACCGCTGCGGAATGATACGGCACGGTGTAATTCGTAAGCGCCTGATGCTCCTTCTTCCATTTCTTGAATAGAGGATGAATCGTTTCCAGCTCCGGCAAATTGTCCCACCAGGCCTTGAGCATCACCGAGATCGTCCGGTCGTTTACCTGGGTCGAACTGACTACGTGAAGCGGATAGCCGATGACGTACGTGTCACCTTTGATGCCCGCCGCCGGTTCGGACTTGACCACTGAGGCGCCGTACTTGGCGAGAATTTTGTTGGCGCCCTCGATATTACGTAAGCCAAGAAATCGGATCGGCTCCATCGCATTGGCCTCTTCGTTGATGCCGATGCCGACGGCGGTAAACGCAGCATCAACTTTGCCCTCGGGCACGCCGCGGATGCCATCGTTGAGGTTCGAGACTCTCACCTGAACGACATCCGAGGGTTTCAGCCCGCCTGCTTCCATTATCGCCAGCTGCCAGGTTTGATTGATCGCGTGCCCGCCGTAGTCCCACGCCATTCGCTTTCCTTTGAGATCGCTGATCTGTTTGATCTCAGAGTTGTCGCGCACTATAAGTCCCGCGGTAAACGGAAAGACACCGCCGGCAACGACACGGATGGTCGGATAAGCTTTTTTATAGTTGCCGCTTCCGGTGGCTGCCATGTACGAATCGAGAATGTTGATGATGCCGAATTCCACCTCGCCACTCTCCAATAATGGCATCCATGCATTGGGACCGTTATAGGGCTGAACTTTTGCCGATACCTGAGTGACTTTGCTAGCCACTGCTGCAAGACCGGAGGCGAGCGCATGGGCTCCGGTTCCCGCCGGATTTGCCGCTATCGCCACGGTGCGCGGTAAATCGCTGCCTTTATTGCTTGTCGGACCGCAGGCGAGCTTGGCCTCGGCAATCCCGATCAATTGTGCTTGCGGAAACGACAGCAGTGTCACCGTAGTAAACGCCAGCAATCGTTTGAATAGAAATTTTGCTTTCATGCTCCCCCTTCTCTTGTGAACTGTAGATCCAATCAACTGCAAATCTCCTTGGCGCGAAGGTCATGCTTTTCCGTCCAAACGCCCGCCTCTTTGTAGAACTTAACCGCCCCCGAATGATACGGGATCGTGAAATTGGTGATTGCCTGGACGTCTTTGGTCCACTTCTTGAACTGCGGGTGGATTGTCTGCAGTTCAGCGAGATTGTCCCACCAGGCTTTGAGAAGCGTCGACACGGTTCTATCGTTTACCTTGGTCGAGCTGGCAAGATGAAGCGGATAACCGATGACGTGGGTGTCGCCGCGAATGCCGGCCGTCGGATCCTGCTTCACAATCGATCCGCCATATTTTGACAGGATTTTATTGGATGCGTCGGTATTGGGAAGGCTAAGGAATCGGATCGGCTCCATCGCGTTTACTTCTTCGTTGATGCCGATGCCGATGGCAGCAAAAGTCGCGTCGACTCTGCCCTCGGGAACGGCGCGAATGGCGTCGTTGAGGTTGGAAAAACGAACCTGGACAACATCGCTGGGCTTTATGCCGCTGACTTCCATGGCGGCGTTTTGCCAGGTCTGGGTAATGGCATGGCCGCCGAAATCCCATGCCATTCGTTTCCCCTTTAGATCGCTCGGCTGTTTGATCTCGGATTTGTCACGCACCATGATACTGCCGGTAAAGGGAAACACACCGCCGGAGACCACGCGAAGCATTGGGTAAGACTTCTTATAGTTGCCGGTTCCGGTCACGGCCATGTGCGAATCGAGGATGTTGATGATGCCAAATTCGACCTCGCCATTTTCCATCAGCGGCATCCAAGCGTTCGGGCCGTTATAGGGTTGAACTTTGGCAGCGATTGGCGTCGCCCTGCTGGCCACTGCCGACAATCCCGAAGCTAAGGCATGGGCGCCGGTTCCCGCCAGATTGGAAGCAATCGCAATCGTCCGCGGCAGATCGTTACTGGTATTAGCGGTCGGGCCGCACTGGAGCTTGGCAGCCGCACCTGCGCCGGTTTGCCATTGCGGCAGCACAAAAAAACTACTCGCCAACAGGATTGGCAAACCGATGGTTATAAATTTCATCGTCGGTCCTCCCTTTCGCCAGCAAATATTCAGCTCGACAGGCGGTAGAAGCGCTTGGCGTTCTCGGCGAGAATTTTTCGCTTTGCCGAATCCGAGATATCGGCGCGAGCTTCGATGCCAGGGATATCCTCGAGATACTGCGACCGTTGACGTTCGTGGGGATAGTCGGAGGCGAAAAAGATGTGATCCTCGCCAAACAGCTCTAGTACATAGGGCAATGTGCGCTCCTCGGATTCCAAAGAAACGTAGACCGCACCGCCGGCGATATATTCGCTGGGCGCGCGCTTCAGTCTCGGCGCCCACTTTTTACCGCGTCTTTCAAAGTCTTCGTCGAGCCGGTCCATCATAAATGGAATCCAGCCGCAGCCGGCCTCGAGATAAGCGACCCGCAGTTCCGGGTAAAGCTCGAATACACCCTGAAAAATCATATTGGTAAGCTGGATCATCAGCGGCAGCGGATGCTCCAAGGCATGAACTTCGGCGAAGGTCTCAAAAAAATCAAAGCCCAAACCGCGGCTTGGCGCGCCGTGAACCGCCAAGGGCATGTCGAGGCGGCACGCTTCTTCGTAAATCGGAAAGAAACTCTCGTGACCGTAGCCTTTGCGCAGGTTGGTGACCGACGGCAGCATCGCCGCCGGCATGCCCAGTTCTTCTTTGACGCGGCGGAGCTCCTTGACGGCGGCGGGAACATCGTGGATCGGGATCAGCGCCGCGCCGAGGATCCGGGAAGTTCGCTTTGTATAACTCGCGTGCAGCCAAGAATTGTAAGCGCGGGCGATGTCCACCGCCCAGGCGGGATCCTGAATCAAACCGAAGGCGAGAGCGGCCGTCGGATAGACGATGGTCGTTTGTATGCCGCATTCATCGAGAAACGAGATCCAGGTGTCGCAATCTGGATAATCGCGCAACCCCGGCGAGCTCATGCCCGACAGGCGCGCCCAGCCATCCAAGGACGGAAAAGGCGAGAACGTGTCGGCCCAGCTCTGGTCCTTGCTGGTGCCCCGGTAGTTGCCGCCGAGAAAGTCCAAAATCTCCTTGCTCCGTTCCGTGACATGACCGTCGCCGTCGATCACAGGAAAGCGATTCTTTCTCATCGCAACGTTACCGCCTTTCGGCATTCCGTGAATTAAAACTTCGATTACCGCGTCGTAATGTGTATTGCTTGAGTGCTCCGGAGTTGTCAAGTTCCGGCTGCGAGCGTACATCATCGCTCGACCGCAGCGCATCGATTGCCCTTTGCCGTGATCGCGCAAGCGACATCAATTGCCGCAAGCTCGCTTCGGCGGTTTGGCAAAAAACATGAACAGCGTTGCCATCAAACTGACGAGAGCGAAAACGCCGAATGCAATTGTGTAGCTTTTCGTCACATCATAGAAAAATCCCGCGATGATAGGACCGAGAAAGGTGCCCGCAGTCACAACCGATCGGCTCATGCCTTGAATCGTCGCGAATGCTCGCGTGCCGAAATAGTCGGCGCGGATCGGTTCTTGTAAAGCGGCCAGCCCGCCGTACGCCAACGAATAGATAATCATGCAGGCGGTAAAAACAACCGCCTGGCCGGTATATCCCATCAACAGCACCGAGACACTCAACGCCAGCAATAATCCCATTACCAAGCGGCGCTTATCGAGCAAATCTCCCAACCACCCCATGCCGATCCGCGCCGGCGCGCCGATCAATGCGGATATGCCGAGCAAGGTGCTGGCCGCTTCAGTGCTCCAGCCGCGGTCCACCAGGAGAATAACAAAGTGAACCGAAACTCCTTCGGTCACCAGATGGCGCATGCCCATTGCGACAGAAAGCAACCAAAAAGATCGATGACGTAACGCTTGCTTAAGTGTGAACTGCGGATCAATCGAAGAATGCGGAGAGTCTTTCGAATTAGCCTCAGAGCTCTCCAGGCTGACGATGCCGGCTTCTTCTTGGGTATAAATTTTTCTGATAACGCAGGCGAGCGGAAATCCAATCGCGAGCAGAACACACCCGGATATCGACCGCTGCGGTTCGCCAGCCCCATAATCCGATCATCCATCCGACCAACGGAACCATCGGGCCCGAAATTCCGGGTCCCATGCGGAAGATGCCGAAGGCCAGGCTTCTTCTCTCGCGAAAAACCTTGGCGATCAGAACGCTGATCGGCATGTTGTAACCAAGGCTGGAACCGAGAACGATGCCGAAAACGATGACGGCGTAGAGCATCGGCAGCGAGTCCACCAAACTCAGCGCTAAAAAACCGCCGACGCAGAGAAAGAGCCCGATGAATATCATTCTCTGCGGTCCGACCCGGTCCGTTACATACCCTTCCATGGGTCCGAGAAGGCCGGATTCAATTCGCGCCAGAGAAAAAGCGCCCGAAATTGCCGTGCGGCTCCAACCGAACTCGCGCTCGAAGGAAGGAAAGTAGGCGCTCATGCCGAAATAGCTCAAGCCGGTGTTCACCGCATGGGTGATGCAACCGACGATCACGAGCCACCACTTTCTTTCCATCCCGATCGTCCTCCGAAACTAATTGATGTCGAGCGAAGTTGCTAAAACGCTCGCACGATAACTGAAATCGCCGGGGTAAGAAAGTAAAGTGAAACGAAATAGCTCGCTGGACGAGCCTCGCGACCAAAGACGTGGCTTAAAAAAACCCGGGAGATTTCATCTTCCTAATTGGTGCATCCATACTCCCCCGCGGGAGCACGCATCTTTCGAAACGGTGTGAACAGCTTGGACCGACCGTCGGTAGCTGTTGGTGGTTTCGTGTGCGGAAGTTGCGGGCACAATGCATTCATTATACTTTCGTTCTGTGTCGCTGGACCGCACACAAATCATTAAACAAACTGCCGCCGGCTGATGGGCCACTCAAGCTGATCAGCACGCTCAATCCGCGATAACAATTGCTTTTCGAACGCTCGCTGCGGGGCAGCTCTCTGCCAATTCTCTCAGGGCGCAGGCAATCATTCATCCGGAAACGGGGCGGGCCCACTCGATGCGCAAGTCGCGCCCGGGGTTTTCTTGATGTGTGCTATTCAACGGCTGCCGGATTGGCGAAACCCAACTGACGACAATTCCGGCCTGTGGATTTAAGTCAGGTCCGCCGACATCCAAATCTAGCAGGTTGACGAAAAACGCGGATTGCAGGCTGCTCAAAAGAGTTAGAGCCGAGGCGCGCGAGAAATTGACGAACGGAGGCATACTTAGCGAGTACGTTGTGGCGAGACGATCGAGCGCAACCAAGGATATGAGTCTTTTCAGCAGCCTGCTAGGAGAAGAGCTACGTGCCTCATAGCGTCACCTTAATCAGCACAATCGCCGCCGGCTTGGGGCTTGCGCTTATCATGGGCTTTATCGCAGCTCGGCTAAAGCTGCCGGTTCTGGTTGGTTATCTCACCGCCGGCATCATTATTGGTCCCGCAACACCGGGATTTGTTGCCGACGTCGAACTATCGAGCCAGCTTGCTGAAATCGGCGTGATGTTGTTGATGTTCGGCGTCGGACTGCACTTTTCACTGGACGACTTATTAGCAGTGCGCCGCATCGCCTTACCCGGCGCGATTGTCCAAATCACGGTTGCCACGGTGTTGGGAATGGCTGTCTCCGCTACTTGGGGTTGGAGTCTTGCTGCCGGACTCGTGTTTGGTCTTGCGCTCTCCGTAGCCAGCACGGTCGTGCTGCTCAAGGCCCTGGAGCATCGCGGTGTTCTTGATTCCGTCAATGGCCGCATTGCCATCGGCTGGCTCATAGTCGAGGACCTCGTGATGGTATTGGTGCTGGTCCTGCTTCCAGCGATGTCGGTCTGGCTCGGCGGTAACGTAAATGCCGCTGAACCTGCTGGAGATCGAAGCTTACTGGCAACGTTTGCGCTGACGATCGGCAAGGTGTCGGTCTTTATCGTGCTGATGCTGGTCGTAGGTCGCCGTCTGTTTCCGTGGTTGCTCTGGCAAATTGCCCGGACCGGCTCTCGCGAGCTTTTTACTCTGTGCATCGTCGCGGCCGCCGTCGGCATTGCCTATAGTTCCGCCGAACTCTTTGGCGTCTCATTCGCGCTCGGCGCGTTTTTCGCCGGCATGGTGATGAGAGAATCCCCGCTCAGCTACCGGGCGGCGGAAGAATCCTTGCCTCTCAGGGACGCGTTTTCCGTTCTGTTCTTTGTATCCGTCGGCATGTTGTTCGATCCCGACGTGCTGATTCGCGAACCGCTCCATGTTCTGATGGTGCTGGCGATCATCATCTTCGGCAAATCGCTGGCGGCTTTTGCGATTGTCCTTCTGTTCCGCTATCCGCTCAACACCGCGCTTACGGTATCGGCAAGCCTGGCGCAAATCGGCGAGTTCTCGTTCATCCTGGCCGGTCTCGGGGTATCCCTTGGATTGCTGCCGGTCGAAGGCCAGAGTCTAATCCTGGCAGGCGCGATCATTTCGATCGCTCTCAATCCTGTGTTGTTCGGAGCCATCGAGCCGGTGCAAGCTTGGATCCGCTCCCGCTCAAAACTCGCTCAAGCTTTGGAGCGCCCGGATGACCCTCTCGCGGCGTTGCCGATGACCACCGATCTAAAGCGCCTGACCGGACATGTTGTCATCGTCGGCTATGGCCGAGTCGGCCGCCGCATCGGCGAAGCGCTAACCGAGCATGGCATATCGATTGTTGTCGCCGAGCAGAACCGCGAAATCGTCGAACGCCTGCGCTCGAGCGGTATAGCAGCGGTGTCCGGTGATGCCTCCGATCCCGCGGTTCTCCTCCAAGCTCATGTTCACCGGGCATCTATTTTGGTGATCGCCACTCCCGATAGCCTCAACGTCCGAAAAATGATTGAGGTCGCCCGCACCGTCAACCCGCGCATCCAAACGGTTGTGCGCACGCACAGCGAAGAAGAGGCCGTGCTCCTGGAAAAAGAGACAGGCCGGCAAAGTTTTTCTTGGCGAGCACGAACTGGCAATCGGTATGATTCAGCATGTGCTCGAATGCCACGCGGCTAAGTCGAGCGCGGCAAATCATTAGCCTAGCGGATTCTAGTATGCCGAAATTCGTTGGGTGAGCGGCCCCGCGTTCGCCGTTGATCCATGTGCGGACCGCGAAATCGAGAACCAGGCGCATTTGCGACCTGAACCAAAACCTCCGGCTCCGTTTCACGCAGCGTTGCGGCTGTGATAATCGCCTGAGCCAAACGATAGTTGCTTTCCGCCATGTTTCGGTTTGACTCCGCCAGCTCTTCATCCTTGAGTCGCTGCCAAAACGCATGCTCGCGCTCCCGCCCTGCGCGCACCTCTTCATCGGTGACATCTTGCAATTCCTCGCGCTTGATCACCTCTGCCCCAGGCGGTGGAGCTATATTGGACAGGACGATCTTTCCAGCAGGATCTTGGTAGATAAAGTACTCGGCGCCTTGCGCCAGCGAAGCGCCAAAGACCAAAGCGCAACTCGTGGCAAGCAGAGTTCTTATCATCGTGATGCCTCCTTTAATCCCTCATGATATGCCTAACCAACCCTTTAGCCCCGGTCAATCCTCGACTCCAGGCGATCAAACCCTGTCACAACGCCATTGGAAATAGCATCCCTATCGAGTTAAGAAGAAGTGCGCTCCACGTCAGACCGGAGCGAAGGGAAAGCAAACGATGAATGAGAGCTTTGGCAGAATCTCGATGGGTGGCTTTCTGCTGCTAATGTTCCTGTTTGGCTGTAGTACTAGAGGAGCCGGCAGTTTACCTGCTGACTCGTCTTCGTTGGTTGGCCAATGGCGCCAAACATCGATTGCCACCGGCAATCAGTCGTTCGAATGTCCTGCCACTATGCCGCTGCCCGGCGGCTCGACCACCTCCTGTAGCGGCAACGATGTGATCGAATTCAATCCCAATGGCACGTTCACGGCCACATTCTCCGGCAGCAGCGTAAAAGGTTCCGGGACCTGGCGGCTCACTGGAAATAATCTGTCGTTAACTTTCACCGCGCCGGCAAATGTTGCCGGCAGAAACCAGTCGGCAACAATTCGATTCGGCGAAGGCGCCAAAACCATAAGCATAAATTCCAGGTTGGCTGAGACGCCTACGACCGAAACATACACACGGCAATAATCAGCGGTGAGCTGTGCGGTAGCTCTCAGCTGATTACTGCGAGATTATCGAGGTAACAAAGGTCGACGAGAGCGGCAAAACCTAAAGTCTCATCCTGGTCCTCGAGTCGATGGCTTTGAGTCGCAGTCGAACAGATCGCTTAGTCCCATCAGTACTGATGAAGTAGCGACTTAGCCGCATGCGCCGCTTGATAACCGGATTCAAAATGGACGAGCACGGCGACTGGGTAGCCCTTCTGAGCTGCGGCCACGGCAGCATGTCAGGCATCGGCCGCCCTTCGAAGAACGGCCGTGGGTCATCACTGAAATCGAACGAAGCAAGAAGATCGGTAAGCCCATGGATTGTGTCAGGTGTGATCGGTTCGAAATGCCGGACGATTTTAAAGCCTACCGGAAGACCGCCGAATTCAACGAACGGACTGTACCTCAGAGCCTGCGCAGGGACCACTCGACCAAGCCCGGCGTCTGGGCAAAGATCCAGGTGATCGAGGGAAAACTGAACTATCGAATCGATGCTCTGGGGACGCAGTTTGAGTTATCTCCTGGAGTGCCCGGAATCGTCATTCCAGAGGTCCGGCACCATGTCGAACCGGTCGGCTCGGTGCGGTTCTTCGTCGAGTTCTATCGAAGGCCCGTCAATGATAGCGAGGATGGATGAAGCATGGACGGAAGCGCTGCCGGCAGAGAAGTCATTGAAAGGAGGAATCGTGTTCGATTGGCTTATGGGCTTTCAGAAGATGGGGGCACTCGGCCTGGTACTTTTAATGTTCGCCGAAAACGTTTTCCCACCCATTCCGTCGGAATTGATCATGCCGCTGGCGGGGTTTTCGGCGGCCCGCGGCGAGGGCAACTTGCTGATCGGCATAATCGCAGGGTCCATCGGTTCCCTGCTCGGAGCTCTTCTCTGGTACTACATTGGTCAGAAGATCGGCGCCCAAAGATTAGAGCGATGGGCGACAAAACATGGCCGCTGGCTCACGCTTTCACCGAAAGAGGTCGAGCAGGCGTGCGCCTGGTTTAATCGTCACGGCGGCAAAACCGTCTTCATCGGCAGGCTTATCCCCGCGGTTCGAACCCTCATCTCCGTTCCGGCGGGCATTGCCGGGATGCCGCTTGCCTCGTTTCTTCTCTATTCCAGCGCCGGCACAATCTTATGGACCGCGCTCCTGGCAACGGCCGGGTACTTTCTCGAGAGCCAGTACGAAAAGGTGGCTCACTGGATGAATCCTATTTCGAATGTGGTGATCGGATTGATCGTGCTCGGATATCTTTATCGGGTTGTAACATTCCGGCGCCGACAGCCCGGTTAGGTCTGCGGCATTACAGATGTTCTGCTGTATCAGACGCCAGCTATGGAGGTGGCCAAAGTTTGGGCGGCAACTTGTTCCGGGTTGCGCATCAGCGGACGTTGTTCTCCTGCGCTCAACTTCCGCGTCGTGACGATTAAATAAAGAAGTAAGCGCAGTTAGCCACTGGTTCGATGGAGGATTTAGGCGCTCCTTCGTCAGCAAGTCACTTTTGTGATGGTCTGGCGATCGTCTTAACTTGGTCGCTATTCAGGCCGAGCTTCTGCGCCTCGAGATTACAGGCATAGCACACGACCATATCTAACAAGATTCGCCCAGAATCTTCCGTCCATACCCGATACGCTTTGTTGCCGAGGAGGATACCCTCACAATGATCGCAAGTTTCATCGGCTAAGTTCATGCCGCAGGGAGGCGCAAGACAGATGCCACGATTAAATCATCATCGACGCAAGAGACAATTTGGCAATCAAATAGAATGAAGCTCCGTTTCTAACCCTACTATAATCAGGCAATGTAAAGCAGGTGAAACTCGGTGTATCGATTCGTATCAGTCTGTGGGAACTACGTTGTCTCTTTCCGAGTTGGTCGCGCAACCATTTTGCACTCATGCGCCATCACCACGGCGGCTTACGATGTCAATGAAGTAGCATCGACACTCTGTCGCTGCACAGCTCCGCGCCTAGCTCGACCTTGCCTCGGGTTCATGCTAGCGTAGGCTCTCTTTGCACTTCCGGTCTCTTCTCCACATTTCGAAACGCCGCAAAAGAAAACTATCCTTGGATCAGCGACTTTGATGACCACGGCGAAATCCCAGCGGCTGTGGACGCCCGCGTTTGCTCTACTATGTTGCGCGCAGTTTTTTGGCTCGGCTCAACATGCGCTTCTGCAACCGACATTTCCGCTCTACATCACCTCGTTAGGGGGCACTCCGTTGGAAGTGGGCCTGGTGCTCGCATGCTTTGCGGCAACCAGCGTCGTGTTCCGGCCACTGATTGGCGGCTGGGCCGACAGTTGGTCTGAAACAGGCGTTCTCATTTGCGGGCTGCTTTTGTTATCCGCCGCGGTGATTTTCTGTTTCATTCCCTTTGTCGAAGCGACGATGTTCGCCAACGCTTTGCGCGGCCTCGGTTGGGCAGGTTTGAGCGCCGCGGGCTATTCGCTCTTGGCCCTAAGCGCGCCGCCGGCACGACGCGGCGAAGCGTCCGGTTTTTACAGTGGCGTTCAAGCCAGCGGCACGATCCTGTTACCGGCCGTCGCTCTGTGGCTGATCGACGCGCCGTTTGGCGGTTTCCATACGGTTTTCATAGTGGCCATCGCGCTTGCCGCGCTTGGCGCAGGCACTGGCGCGATTCGCGCGCGCTACGTATCAGAACCAACTCATAAACCCCATGCCGCTCCTTCGGCTCCCTGGTGGAAAGAAGTTTGGAGCGTCTTGGACCGCGAAATTATTCTCGCTTCGCTGCTTTCATTTAGCTCGCACGTGACCTTTCCGGCCGTGGCAAGCTTCCTGGTCCTTTACGCGCGAGAGAACGGCATCGACAATATCGGCTGGTTTTATGTGGCGACGGGTACGACGAGTCTGCTTGCTCGTCCCCTACTGGGAAAAGTTTCCGATCAGATCGGCCGGCGGCGCGCTTTGCTCGCCTGCTTTATCTTGCAAGCTGTCGCATTGTTGGCGTTGGCATTTGCTTCGAGTTTGCTCCAATTGATGATCCCGGGGACGCTCTACATGCTGGGCTTAGCCATGGCCAGCGCAACCACATTGGCAATCGCAATGGAGCAGGCAAAACCCGAGCGAAGAGGGAGAGCGATGGCGACTTTTTCCATCGCCCTCCCGCTCAGTAACGGCGTTGGCGCGCTGATCTGCGGCAGCTTGCTTCAGGGGTTTGGATTTTTTTGGATGTACGTCGCTGTTGCCGCGATCGCCGCCGCCGGTCTGTTGATCACCATCGCACAGCGCGCGCACCTGAAATAACCTTTTAAACAAATAGGGTCCCGGTGAAAACCGATTTTCGGCATCACCGTGAGCCTTTAGTGCGCTCATCTGCAGCAATCCATGGCCGGTACGGGTAAGCCAGTGCTCATAAGTGACCTTGACAGATTATTGTGCGAGGTACAAAGTTCTTAGAAATGCCTGACCGAAGCATGCTGCCCATCTTGACCGAAGCAGCACAGATTCCCGGCTTATTGAAAGAAATCTATGGAGATCTGGCTAAGCCTGGGGTCACGCAAGTCGGTAAAGCGCTGTCGACAATTATCGGACTCGGAAACACACTTCTTTGGCCAATACAAACTCAACGAACGCGCAAAGCTGACTCTTGCCGATAACTTAAACAGATACAGAATTGAATTAGAGAACGTGTCAAAGACGAGGTCACGCAAGTTAGGCCTGAGCTAGGTGTGCCGATTTCTGAAAAGCTGGCCTACGTAAGTGACGGTCAGCTGACTCAGCTTTATATAAACTTGGTTTCGAAAGCCTCAACGATGCAGACAGCGGACTGCGCGCATCCAGCTTCGTTAATATAATCAATCACCTCTCTCCCGATGAGGCTCTTTTAATGAAAGAACTGCACACCGTCCAAGCCATCCCATTCATTTCGGCATCGGCTTTTAAGAAACAGGATAGAGAGTACATCATCATCTCAGAGATTCTCACAGGTCTTGAAACTGTCATTCCAATTTCCTTCCCCCGCAACATAGTAGCTTATTTCAGCAACCTTGAAGGGCTCGGTCTAGTTTCAATTCGCCGTGAAACGCACATTGCCAATGATTCGTTATACAAACGACTAGAAGAACAGTATTATGCGACCTGTAAGGAAGCACTGAAGGAGTTATACCGGGACAAGTTTCAAGAGGAATTACCGGAAGGTTTGTTTACCGTTGCATTCAAGAAAGGCAACATTCTGCTAAGCCCTTTCGGGAAGCTTTTCACGCACGCGTGTATAACTCCGCTCGGCGCATCGGCGGATCGACAAAATAAACCGTCTTAAATCCTGCTCATTTCTGACCGGGAAACACAGTCTCCCTCCAGGCACCGATGGAATATCTAATCGTGAAATACGGGCCCTGGCAAACACCGCGGCAGCGCGTTTATCGGTCCTCTTCCAACCACATTAATTTCGCCGGATTATCTTTCAGCATCACCTTCACTTCATCGGGCTTGATGCCGAACCCGAGCAGCGCGCGGATGAAGACCCGCATACCGTCGACCGCATCCATGTGCAGCACCTGACCGAAGTCGCTGCCGATAATGCAACGGTCGGGACCGATTTCTTTGATCGTGCGAATGGTTTCCATGGGATCGGCGACAGGCTGATAAAGACTCGGAATCATCGGTTGGCAGTAGGTGCCGACATAAACGCCGAGGTCGCGCAGCTGTTTCATTTCATCGAGTAGAAGTTTGTTCAACTCTAGTAACGGATGATCCAGGGTCGCTCGGACGCCGATGTCTTTTCCCAGTCTTGCCAACGGCAGCAATTCTTGAAAGTCAGTGTGGCCGAAGCCGATGCCGACCTTCTTTTCCGCCGCCATTTCCATGATCTCCTTGACTTCCGGCAACACTTTGCCGTCTTCGGCAACCAGTCGCACGCCTTCCTTTTCCGGATGGCCGGCGCCGCGCCAGAAGCCATAGGACGTGAAGGTCGGGAACCAGATCATCTTGAAATTAGGATACTGCAACCCCACCCGGACATACTCGGGGCGCATGCCGAAGCACATGCCCACACCGCCATAAACTTCAACTCGATGGGTAAGTTCGCCCCGGGTGATCATGTCATCGATGTAACGCTGCGTCAGATAAGCCGACGTGGCGCTGATGTTCCAGTGGTCTTTGAAAGCGATGGCGCGCATGCCGCATTTCGAAGCCTCAATCGTAATCTGAATCATATCCTGCGAGCGGTGCACAAAATCCGGAAAGGCATGGATATGACAGTCGATGGCTCCCTCGAGCAGCTCGTTCTCAATACCCGGATAGATCTTTAGCATCTCCGGATTGTCCTTGAGCATCTGGTAAAAGTAATCCTTGGCGTTGAGCTGGCGCACCCGCTCGACACTTAAAGTGCGGCCGACCATCAGTTGTTCCGCGGCCGCGGCGTCTGCAGCAAAATCACACATCTAAATCCCCCTTAGTAAATTGTCATTTTGAACTTGAACACATTAAACGTCGAAGATTGGTCGGATGAACCGGGACGCAAAACGAACAGCCGCGGACCCAGAGGGTGAGCTGTTGAACTTGGAACCTTTGAACCTGTTTACGAATTCCCCCACGCTTCCAGAAATCTCCTTGCGTCTTCCACCGGCTCGGTTACCGGCACGTAGGGGATCACCATACGCGTCACTCCGGCTTCCTCGAACTCCGTCATCTTTTCTTTGATCTCTTTTACGTCGCTGGCCGGGACTACCGGCAACTTGTCCATGTAGTCGTCGGTCAACGCGCCCATCGCCGCTTTGAAGCCGCCTTTCTGAAAAGCCTCGTGGATCGCGTTCACTTCCTTCTCGAATCCCATGCCACGCAACATATCGCTGTAGTGATCGGCGATATTGTAAAACGTCAGCACCTGGCGCAGCTTGTTGCGCGCAGCCTGTTTGTCGGGATTGAGTGAAACTCGTGATTTGGCAATGATCTCGATCTTACTTGGATCTCGGCCCGCTTCTGCAGCGCCCTCGCGCACCCGGGCGGCAATCTCTTTGACTTTTGCCGGAGTCGCCATGTTGATGAAAACACCGTCAGATACTTTTCCAACCAGTTTGGTCATCTGCGGCCCAAGGCCGGCCAAGTAAACCGGCACATTGGGATGGCCAGGCTTCCAGGAAAGCTGAAATCGTTTCCCGGTCTGATAGATCTCGCCTTCATATTCGACCCGCTCGCCCGCGGCAACTTTGCGGACGATGTCGATATATTCGCGGGCGCGCTTGAGCGGCCGGTCAAACACCCCGCCATGCCACCCGGCAATGCTCTTATTCGCAACGCCTAGTCCGAGCAGCAATCTGCCGCCGGATAGGTCCTGTAAAGTTGCCGCTTGGATTCCCAAAGTGACCGGGCTGCGGCCGTAGATATGGTAAATTGCCGTGCCTAATTTGATCGTCTTGGTGCGGCTCGCCACCGCTGAAAGCATCACCAAGGGATCGGTGCTGTTGGATTCGCCTTTCCAGAAGGCGCCGAAGCCAACCTGCTCAGCCAAAACAACCAAGCCAGGCACTTCGGCCGCGGGATAGTGCGCCGCTGAATTTATCTCCACGTCGTAAATCATTCTTGCACCCCTCAAGCTCGTGAACCTAAACCAAAAGCACCAGGTACAGTAGCCAGACGCATTCGCTCAAGTCAATCATCGCGGCCAGTAGTGCGGATTATTCACGAGTCCGTAGGAAAGGCGAGACTGCGTTGCTGTAAGGGGCGGGCTGCCGGCGAATCGGATACCAAAGCGTTCAACGAATTTAACCCGTTAACCCCCCTCCTTAATCCTCCCCCGGGTTCGCGGGAAGAGGAAACAGGCGGGGGCTGGAACGCTTTGAACTATTTGTACGAATTGAACTACCGCAATCACCGGGTGAACCACCGCAATCACCGGGCCACTGTCTTCACTCTGGAGAACTCGCATTTTGATCGCCGCTCAGTGAATCCGGTTACGGTTGTGTCGATCTCGCCTTGCGCGCAAGAGCATCCAGTTCTTTTTTCAAATGGTGAGTACTGTCGATGAAACGATCCATCGTAGTCGCCGGCAGCAAGGCCGGCTCGATGGGTTTGAGAATGGCGGAGTATTCCATGACCGTGGAAAAGGAGCTTCGATTGTCATAATCGGCCATCACGCCAAGTCCGATAACAGCGATGCTAACAGCCAGACCCGCCCATAACCGCGAACGGAGCCACATCGACGATGCCAAACCCAGATGACCGTAGACCAAGGCCCCGAGAATCAAACCGGAACCGACGATGGCGGTAACCCACAGCGCCTGGCTTGTCGGAACGATAAACTCGATCCATTCCGCCGCGGTGCTGACCATCAGCGATACGATGATGGCCGCACAAGCCAGGACAAAATGTTGTCCGTAATGAAATCGGTTTAAGACGATCCTGCTCGCCAGTGCCCACAAGCCTGCCCAGACCAGCACCATGGAAAAGGTCATCAAGGCTTCGCTCAAGCTGCGCGCAATATTAAGCCGTTCGTAGCTGGCGAAAAAAGAATTCACCAGAATAACTCCCAGGAGAACGAAACCGCTTGCCAAAGCGACGGCGGGAGAAGTAGACCACTTCATCATCCCTGCGCGATCGATTTCAGCGGGCGCTACCGCATGGGCGGTGTCGCAGTAGCGCAAATGGGTATGGCCGATTTGAAATTCCGTGCCCGAGGCGAGAAGCAAGCTTGGCACCGGCTGGCCGCCGGCAATCTCACGCAATCCGTTGACGGTGCCGACATCGCGCGCCTGAAGACGGCCGTTTTCGTCGTAACCGATCGTTAGATGCTCCGGACAAACAAATGGATCATCGAGAATGACGTGATTGGTATAGGCACGGCCGAGTGTCAGCGGCAGGGATTGAATCGGGAAGCGCTGGGCAACCCTTCCCTTGCCATCAAGCACTTCAAGATAACCTAGCGTCGCCATCTGATGTTTTCCATGTAACGGCGAGTCAGGGTTTGGACATTTTCAAAGCTCACGCCCGAAAGACTCAATGTGCTCACCAGGCCGACGTTGCGCGAGCCGATAGTCGCCGCCCTGAATACCGCATCGTACAATCCAGGTAACTTGACGTACTGACGCACGCATAGCACAGCTCTGATTTTGCCGGATTGCACGCGCACATTTCTGGTCTCACAGCGAAATGGCGTCACCTCTTCTTCATTGCCGGCTGTGGCGACACTGGCGGCTTGAAATTGAGCCGAATAGAGGGCGAAAAAGCGCAGTGGATCGAGTTCATCGGTAGAAAATAAATGATGCGAGAACCGGATTATCCCGGAAGACTGCTGGCTTGAAACGAACATATAGTCGTCAGTCGAGCAGTCGTGAGTGACGGCGACATAGGGAAGTTCTTTGCGGTGCAGCGCATCGGCCCAGCAGCGAAAAAATGGCGCCGGCCGGGTCGGTAACTGATAGGGACCGAGCGCCACGGTCGGCTTTGAGCCGGCGAACATACCCGAGAGATAAGCCGCTTGGTAAGCATCGATCTGCCGTCCCACTTCGGCGAGAAAACTCGCCGCCGGTCGAATCTCTGACTGAGCGGTTCTTTCCAGTAATGCAATGGCTCGCTCGACCGGAACCAGAAAGCTAATTTGCTCTCCTTCAGTGGCCACATTGACGCCGATGACCTTGCCGTCTTGCAGCAAGGTCGGGCCGCCACTCATGCCGGGATTGAGCGAGCCGGTGAAATGAACTTTCGGATACAACGTGTGCTGCAGCAATCCGTTGTAAGTTCCTTCTACGATGGTCAGCCCTAGATCGCGCGGATGACCGAGAGAGTAGAGCCGCGCGCCCTGCTGAACCTGAGTGGTTTCGAGCTTGAGAAATCCTTTGGACGGCGGTCCACCGCGCAGGACGGCAAGGTCATAAACAACGTCGAGCCCCACCACCGACACGGGAGCCGTTTGGCCCTTGGCATTGGTAACTTCAATCCTGTAACGCTCGGGCGCGTGAATCAGCTTGGAAATGACATGATAATTGGTGACGATGTCACCGCGTTGCGTCGCGTAGAATCCGGTACCGATCGAAGCTTTCGCCGCCGAACCGATCTCGACCACTTCGATCCTAACAACATGTTCGGAATATTGTCGGAAAATGTCGGACGTCGAGGCCGCAGTTGCCTGGGCCGACGCGGAGTTCCCGGTAGCAAGCGACAACAAAAAAGCCATCGACAAAACACACCAGAAGATCAGCGCACTGTTTCTTTTCATCATGAGTTTAATTGCGTGTTTTTTCGGTCGCGCGCCAAGCAAACCATGCTAACGCCGGCCGCAATCGCTAGTTCGGATACAAACCCACTAACATTTTCCCGGCAATGAAGAAAAGATCGAACCTGCCTAACAAGACGGGACCAGATGCCGCCCAAGCGGAATGATTGATGACTATGAAGTCTCTTGTGCCGAAAGCCGCATTGACTTTATTTTTCGATCTCCTTCGAGTCCTTGGCCATGTCACGTCAGGGCGCCTGATCCGCAACTCCTACCACTTGCTCGGCCCGCAACTCTTCGATCGCCTGGTCGGAATAACCGAGCTCGCGCAAGATAGCATGGGTATGCTCGCCCACGAGTGGCGGCGGCAGCGAAGGAGATTCGATGAAATTGCGGTATCGCACCGGCGCGCCGACAAACTCCATCTGACCGGCAATCGGATGCTCGACATTTTCAATGAGTTGGAGATGACGGACCTGCGGGTCGGCTAAAGCCTCGGCGATATCGTGCAGCGGCACGACCGGAACATCGCGCGCTTCGAGGCAGCGCAACCATTCTTCCCTGCTTTTGGTTTTAAATGTTGGTGCCAGGGTTTCTTCGAGGCATGCATAATTTTGCCGGCGCGCATCTCGGGTAGCAAACCTTTGGTCGACGGCAATGTCCCTTCGTCCAGTCGCTTCCAACAACGCGAGCCAAAATTTCTCCGGCACGGAACAATGGATTGCCAGCGGCAACCCGTCCCCGCATATGAATGCAAACGCGTGGGCGTTTTTAACCCGCGCCATCCGGTTCGGCACACTCCCGGTGCGCAAATAGCCCGCGGCGCTTTCGCCGATGAAAGAAAGTGTCGCCTGCAGCAGCGATGTTTCCACGCGGCAACCTTCGCCGGATTGGCCGCGCGCCAGCAACGCGCCGAGAATGCCGTAGCCCGCTGACATTCCGGTAATATAGTCCGAAAGGGCCATGCCCATTACCTTTGGATCGTCTGAATCATTGAGTAAGCTCAGCAATCCGCTAACAGCCTGGCCCAAGGTATCGAATCCCGGCTTATCGACATAAGGCCCGCTTTGACCGAAGGCGGAAATCGAACAGTAAACCAACCGCGGATTGAGCGCGTGGAGAGTTTCGTACCCCAAGCCCAAACGTTCGGCGGTTCCAGGACGAAAATTTTCGACGAAAACGTCCGCGCTTTTAAGAAGCTCGTAACAAATTTTTCTCCCTCGCGTCGTTTTGAGATCGAGCACCAGGCTTTGTTTGTTGCGATTTAGATGGGCGAAATTGAAACTGTAATGCGGATCGGGAGCAAAATAACGGTACGGATCCCCTTGTGGCGGCGATTCGATCTTGATGACGCGAGCACCGAGATTAGCCAACAACGCCGAAGCGTACGGACCGGTAACAAAGGTCGCGCACTCAAGAACCGTAACGTGTTGCAGGGCTTGGATCGGCATGAAACTTTTCTTCCAAACGTGGCGAGGTTCGGAGGTGACGGCGCGGGATCGGCCATTGTGCGCAGATCGATACCGCTCTCTAAAGATCACCGCGATCTGTTTCGCGGTTGGTTCGACTACACGTCCCATCCCTTGACGGAAATGTCAACGCCGTTGCCTTCGGGATCGTGAAGTCGCACTTCAGCAAACGGTATGCGGCTGGGGCGGGCTGCGCCGCGGCGAGTCCCGGCCTTTTCGGCGCGATCGCGGATCTGCTCGAGGTCATCTACCTGGAAACCGAAATGATTAAAGCCATTCTTTTCCTCACGCACTCGCTGGTATAGAAGCGCGAGATTGAAATAGCCATCCGAAACGAAGATCGACGAGCGGTCGCTGTGAGCGACTTCCTTCATGCCAAACGCCTCGCCGTAAAAATTCGACAGTCGTTTGGGATCGGCGGTGTAAAGCGCGAGATGCCGGATGGGATAGCGGGTTTTCTCCGGCGCCAGACCGAAGTCTTTGGTCGTAAGATCGATCAGATTCTGATCGGGGTCAGCCACCTGAGCCTCGCTTTGCGGCGACGCCCGCCCGCCCTTTTCTGATTTCTCCGCAACCTTGCCCAGATCTTCGACTCGAAAGCCGCTGGCGTGGAGTCCGGTGGAATCTTCCGTACTCTCTTTGAGGAAGGCAAGGGTGAACACGCCGTCCGAAAGACGAACCAACTGGGGATCTTCGGAGACGGTTTTCAGCTCGAAAACCGAGCGGTAAAAATCGGCAACGCGGCTGGGCTCTTGCGCTTTGATCGTGAGACAACGTAGCTGAGACATAAATCCTCCTTGACACCCTGGAGCTCCCGGTCATGGCGGCTGATCATCGAGGCGCCACCAGTATTTCGTCACGCGGGAAGTAGTCCATGATCTCCGCGCCGTTTTTTGTTACCACTAGCATGTTTTCCAAGCGCGCGCCGCCGACTCGGGTCTCTCCCTCGCGGGATTCCACCGCGATGGTCATGCCTTCTTCAAGAATCTGCGGATGCTCGAATGACCACAACCGGTTGATGATCGGAGCGTCGTAACCGGTGCTGGTGCCAAGCCCTATGCCGTGGCCGATCTCGCTGGCGAGCACTTCGACTTCGCTCTTATAGCCCCACTTGCTCGCAGGCGGAAAATGCTTTGCCGCATCCGCTGTCGTCTTGCCCGGCTTGATCTCTTCGATCACCGCATCGAGGCGCTCGCGCACCTGCTTATACCAATCTTTTTCTTTGCCCGTCGGATCGCGGCCGACCATAAAGGTCCGGTAGGTGCAGCTGCCATAACCCATGTAAGTGGCGCCACAGTACGAGCCGTACACCAAATCGCCGACCTGGATGATGCGATTGGTTGCGTGACAGCCGCGATCGAAAGTCATCGGCCCGCTCCGCCAACCTCCCGGCACCGCAGCTTCCAAACCGATCTGATAGCCTGCGCTCGCCCCGACAGTCATTAGATCCGTATCTCGCATTCCCGGCTTCAAATTTTCCCAAATCCGATACCAGACGCCATCGACCATCGCCGCGCAGGTCTTCAAGCAACTGATCTCATCCTGATTTTTAACCATGCGGGCTTCGAGCAGGAGCTGCCGTGTGTCGACGATGTTTTTAACGCCGGCATCGACCAACGCTTCGCGCGCATTGCCGTCGAAGCTGCCCAAACCCAGTTTCTCGCCAAGGAGCCCGCGTTTCTCGAGCTCTGTTTTGATTTCCGCGGCAAAGGCTTTGGCCTCCGCCGCGCAGGCTTCCGGACCCGGCGAACCGGTTAGCCAGGACCGCGCCGGGCGCCACTCTTTGATCCAGGGGCATTGGTCCGGCATCTGATGATAGTAACCATTATGCTCGTACATCACCGCGTCGTGCTCGGCAAAGAACAGCACGTAACGGCACATGGGATAGGCAAAGCCCTTGAGCGCGGTGAGATAACGAATGTTGTGATGATTGGCTTCGAGCAGCGCGGCGATGCCGTATTTGCGCATCAGCATTTGCGCGCGTTCAACCCGCTGCCGGCGCATACGATCGGGATTGAAACGCTCCTGCCAATCCGCTGCCTCGGGACCGAACGTCAACTTGGCTGCGTAGTTGGGCATGCTAACCTCCCGTGAGTGCTCTGGCAGGCTGCTGAAAAAGACTCATAGGCGATGGAAAAGATGAATTATGAAAGCTGAAAACTGATCCGTTTTCATCCTTGTGCTTCGCGCGCTTCGCCTCCGAGTCTTTTTCAGCAGTCCGCATCAGAGTGTTCCACCAACCTGCTAGGGATCCAAAATGCGACGAGCGTGAAGTTCGTCTGCGCCACGAATCTATCTTGAACCACTCGGGGCTTGCAACAGTTCTTTGCGTTTAACCCTGCGGTAAGCTTCCCCTTCTCTTACGTTGAACGATTGAACATTGAACCGTTGAACTTTTGATTGCGCGTCACCCTCGATTGACCGTCATTACTTCCTGTAGTATGCAGCGAACCATGCGCGCTACTCTGATCCGGGTGAAAGCATGAAACGAACATCGGCCGCACTGACTTCGGCAAGTTTGATTCTGGTCATTGCCGTTGTCGTTCCCGCCTGGTGCGCCGAGAAAAGCCTCGAAAAAGTTCGCATCGCGGTATCGTCGAAATCGCTGGGATTTTTGGATGTGTGGGCGGCGCGCGAACGCGGCTTTTATCGCAAACATGGAATTGAAGCAGAAATCATCGCCATGCGCCCGCCGCTTACCATCGGCGCAATCCAGGCCGGCGAAATCGATTATGCCTTCGGTGCCAGTTCGATTTCCCGCGGCAGCATGTCGGGCGCCCCGGTAAAGATCGTCAGTCTGTCGCTCAGGACCTCGTTTCACACGCTGGTTGCGCGGTCGAGCATCAAATCCATCGTCGAGATGAAAGGCAAAACCATCGCCGTCACCATCGGCGCCGCCGATGATTTCGTCGCGCGTCTTCTAGTGCGCCGCGGCGGGCTCGACCTGCGCGATGTCAGTTTCGTCAACATGGGCGGATCGGATACCCGTTTTCCCGCGCTCGCGACCGGCAGGATAGACGCGACTCCGCTGTCATTGCCCTTCTTCGTCGTCGCCAAGCGGCAAGGCTACAATCTCCTGGGAAGCGCCGCCGATGTCATCGACATGGCGACCGTGGGCATAGGCACATCGACACGCAAGATCCAGCAGGAACGCGAGCAGGTGAAGAAAATGGTGCGCGCGCAACTCGATACTCTGCGCTGGATCAAAACGCAAAAAGCCGAAATCGTCCCATTTCTTCAGAAATACTTTGATCTGGAAGAAGATGTCGCGGCCGAATCCCATGCCATCTACTCGCGGCTCATCGTCGAGGACGCCAAACCCTTGGCGGAAGCGATTAAAACCGTTCTCGACCAGCAAGGAAAACCTGACATGCCGTTGGATCGGGTGGTGGATTCCACGATCGTCGAAGAGGTTCTGCGCGAACGGAGATAAGTATGTCAGAGCAACCCCTGCGTGTCATCGATATCGACGGGCATGTTCGAGAGGCCGATGATTTGTGGGAACGTTATCTCGAGCAGCCGTTTCGCGGCCGCGCGCCAAAGATCGAGAGGGTCGCCAACGGGCAGCTGCTGTTTGTTCTCGAAGGCAAGCGCCACCATCGCAAGCCCGACGAAACACCCTTTCGTCTAAAACACGACGGCAGCCCGGTCAATGAACATCGCGATCTGGCAACCGATCCGCGCGCCAGGCTCAAAGATATGGATCGCGACGGCATCGAACGGGGGCTGTTGTTTCCATCGGCCGGCTTGTACCTGAGCTCGGTGGAAGAGGAAAGTTATGCGGCGGCATTGTGTCGCGCCTACAACAACTGGCTCTACGATTATTGCGGCGCGGATCGCGGGCGGCTGATGGCCGTCGGCGCGATTCCCGTGCAGGACGTCAGCGCCGCGGTTGCCGAAACCCGGCGCGCGGTTAACGAACTCGATTTCAAGGCGATTTTCGTGCGGCCCAATCCGGTTAAAGGCCGCACCCTCGATGATCCCTACTACGACCCGCTTTACGAAACGCTGCAAGAGCTGGGTGTGCCATTGATGGTGCACGAGGGCTCCGGCGCTTATCTTCCGACAGCCGGTGTCGACCGCTTCGCCGGAGAGTGGTTTTTCACGCATACGATTTCCCATCCGTTCGAGCAGATGCTTGCCAGCTTGGGTTTGATCTGCAAGGGAACTTTAGAACGCCATCCCAAGCTGCAGGTCGTCTTTCTCGAAGCCGGCGCCGGCTGGCTGCCCTACTGGCTGTGGCGCATGGATGAGCATTACGAGATTCTTTCGTTTCAAGTGCCATGGCTGAAAATGAAACCGAGCGACTATTTCCGCCGCCAGTGCTTCACCTCGTGCGAGCCCGACGAAACCCGTTTGGGCGAAGTCATCGAATCCATTGGCGCAGAGCGGGTTCTATTCGCATCCGATTATCCGCATTGGGATGCCAAGCTGTCCGGTTCGCCGCAGGCAGTCATCGATCGCGCAGATATCGCTGCCGACGCCAAGAGAAGGATCATGGGTGAGAACGCCGCCCGGCTGTTGCGACTGGATTAGAGCGACCTGTTAAATGTTTGTCTCTATCGATCCGCTTACTTGATCCGGGTATTCTGAGCAGGTTCGATTCAACAAGAGGATTGGAGGACTAATGGCTGAAACAGAAAAATTGGTTTCATCGATGGGCAAAGCCGAGCTCGATAAAATTTTCGTGCGCGGCTACGATTTGAATGAACAACTGCTCGGCAAAATCTCTTTCGCGCAAATGGTTTATTTAATGATCGTCGGCCGCATGCCGACAGCGGAAGAGGGCCGCATGATCGATACCATGCTGATCGTGCTGGTCGATCACGGCATGACCACCGGCGCGGCGGCGGCGCGCATGACGTTTCACTCCGCCCCTGAAGCGATTCAAGGAGCGGTCGCGGCGGCCATTCTTGGCGCCGGCAGCGTTCATCTAGGCTCTTCGGAACACTGCGCCAAAATGCTTCATGATGCATTGCCGCCGGACTCGAAAGAAGCCGATCTCGACGCCATCGCTCAAGCAGCCGTGGAGAAGCGGCTCGCCAATAAACAGGTTGTGCCCGGCATCGGTCATGGCATTCACACCGGCGGTGATCCGCGCGCCGAGAAACTATTTCAAGTTGCCCAGGAAACAAAAGTCTACGGCCGCTATTGCGAGCTGCTGCGAAAGATCGGCAAAGTCGCGGACCAACGGGTGGGCAGACATCTGCCGGTAAACGTCACTGGCGCCATCGCGGCAATCTCGATGGACATGGGCTTGCATTGGCAAATGTCCAAGAGCTTCGCCATCCTAGGCCGCGCCTTGGGCGGGCTCGCCCATGTAGGCGAAGAAATCCGCCGGCCGATCGCCCGCGGCATCTCCAACTTGATCCGAGACAATCTGCAATACGAACCGGAGAAGTAATACGGTTCGGCGCGAAATGAAAATTCCTCGAACGGAAAGTCTCGTGCTCCAAGCGGCGGGATGACCAGAACTGAAATGTCGCCTGATACTCACGCCACAATACCGGTCCTTATAGTCGGCGGCGGACCAGTTGGATTGACCCTCGCGCTGGAGCTCGGCTGGCGCGGCATCCGCTGTCTGCTAGTCGAGCCTAATGAGAACCTTGACGGCAATCCCAAAGCCAAGACGGTGCACCAGCGGACGCTGGAGCTGTTTCGTCGCTGGGGCCGAGGCATTCCCGACAAATTGCGCGCGGCGGCGCCTCTCGGCGCGGACTTTCCCTCGACCATCTTGTACGTCACCCGGCTAACCGGCCAGCTGATCACGGCGTTGCACAACGCCACCCCCGCCGATAGCGGCAACCGCTTCAGTCCCGAACGAACATTGCGCATCCCGCAGTCGTTCCTGGAACCCGTCCTGCGTGAGGAAGTACGGCACATGCCATCGGTCATTCTTCGGTTGGGCTGGAAGCTGGAGCTTTTGGAACAGAGGCCCGGTGAGATCCGGGCGGAGATCGTGCACGTGGACAGCGGAGCGCGCCAGGAAATCAGCGCGCGATACGTGGCCGGCTGCGACGGCGGCCGGAGCACGGTCCGCAAGCAGTTGGGCATCCGCATGGATCATTGGCCGGGTCTCAAACAAGCGCTTGGAGGCGTTTTCCGCGCGCCCACGTTGTGGTCTACACTGACCTTTGAAAAGGCCTTCCATTACAATGTCTTGAATGACGACTTGCCGCACCTCGCCGTGGTCGGTCCGCTGCACCCGCCGGACGTATGGTTCTTCGACTTGATGGGCGTCGACCCTGATAGCCTCGATCCAGCTGAGGTCATCCGCAACATCGTTGGCCGGCCAATCCCTTTCGAGATACAGCACGTCGCTCCATGGACTGTCCACAACGCTCTGGCTGAGCGCTATCGACAGGGTGGTGTTTTCCTGTTGGGCGATGCTGCCCACCTGCAGTCGCCGAGCGGCGGCTACGGCATGAACGGTGGCGTGGGCGATGCCGTCAACTTCGGCTGGAAGTTGGCAGCCGTCCTCCAAGGCTGGGGTGGCGAGGATTTGCTGGACACGTACGAAATCGAGCGACGTCAATTCCACGTCCGAGCTCTAGAGGAGTCGATCCGGAACGCAGAGGACAACGAACTCCTTACACCGGGCCTCGAGGACCCGATCGATGGTCCCATTCTACGCCGAACCTTAGCGGAGCGGATTCAGCTGACCAAGCCTAAGAACTTCCAGAGTTTGGGCGTAAGCCTCGGCTATCGCTACTCGACATCCCCGGTTATTTTGCCGGACGGCACGCCACCGACGCCGTACGAGACCTCGCGCTACATCCCAACAGCTCAGCCGGGCCACCGCGCCCCTCATACCTGGCTAGCCGATGGCACGGCATTGTTCGACCACTTTGGCCAGGGCTTCACGCTTCTGAGGCTCGGATCGCGCCAGACAGACTGCTCCAGTCTCGAGCGTGCCGCCTGCAAGCGTGGAGTGCCGCTTACCGTCTTGCGACGCTCCGAGCCGGAGCTTCGCGAGCTCTATCAGTCCGACCTGGTGCTCGTGCGCCCGGACCAGCACGTCGGCTGGCGTTCCGACACGGAGCCGGAGAATTCCGCTGCTGTCATCGATATTGTTCGCGGCGCTTTAATGAGTCGGAGCGTAACCGATGAACAATGAGTTCGCAGCCACGTTTCCGAAACGATAATATTGTTTCGCTTGCGCGGTCACTGCTACAAGCTCACTATTTGGGAGTAGCGGGCGTGATCACCGCCATTTGTCGCAACCGTGAAAAGGCATTCACTATTATGGACTGAGCCAGCACCGCGCTATGTTAGCGATTCGCTGCCCCGAGGGAAGATACATGAAAATATTTCGCACACTCTTGAATAGTTTACTCTTACTTACCGTACTGTCGAGCAACGCCCATGCCCAATCCGACCCGTTCTTCAAAGGCAAGCAGATCAAGATTATCGTTGGCTTTACCGCCGGTGGTATCGTCGATTTATGGGCCCGGTTGTTCACCCAGTACATGGGCAAATACATTCCCGGCAATCCCGACGTGATCGTTCAAAACGTGCCCGGCGGTGGCTCGATGATCGCGGCTAACCAGCTTTATAACATTGCCAAGCCGGACGGCTTGACTCTGGGGATGGTTTCCACCGGGCTCTACTTCGATCAGCTGATGGGACGCAAGGAAGTGCAATTCGATTGGGGTAGATTTGGTTGGATAGGTTCGCCGGTGCGCAACTTCGAAGTACTGACAATGCGCGCTGATACGCCGTATCGAAGCATTGAGGATATTCAGAAAGCATCGCAGCCGCCGCGCTGCGGCACCACGGGCACAGGCGCCACCGGCCACTATTTTCCGAAGTTCATCGATGAGTCGCTGGGCGCGAACATCCAAATCGTATTGGGCTATCCGGGGAACCGGGATGTTGAAGTGGCCATCGAACGCGGCGAGGTTCACTGCTACGCGATCACCAAGGAGGCGTTCCTGCGCGATCCCGGTCGCTCGTGGCTGAAGAAAGGATTTGTTCGTGCGCTGGTGCAAGGCGGTCAAAAACGCGATCCTCTGTTTCCAGATACACCGACGATCTATGAGCTGATGGACAAACACAAAACTCCCGATGAGCTGAAACGTTTTGCGTCGGTGCTGCTCTCACCCGGCGCCATCGGCCGACCGCTGATGGCGCCGCCGAATATGCCGGCGGAAAGACTCAAAACACTTCGCGATGGCTACGCTAAAATGATCGCCGACCCGGATTTTCTCGCCGACGCAAAAAAACGCGAGTGGGATGTGGAATACATTAGTGGCGAAGATCTGGAAGCAATGGCTAAGAAAGCGGTCAATCAGTCGCCGGACACGATCACGCGAGTGAAGAAGATCTTGGCGGAATGAGCATTCTGCGCAAGTCTGACGAGCTTTGACTCTGGCCCGTTTAGAAAGATCACAAATGTCTGCGGCGGCATCTTAGCGCCTCACCATATTAGGAGAGAAAATCCATGCTTACACGCGTTAAAATCGATAATCGAATGGACGGCTTTCTTGGTAAGCCGGCCGGCGCCGGCAAACGCCCGGCGGTCATTCACCTGCACGAGCGCTACGGCATCGTGCAACACACAACGGATCTGGCAGAGAAATTCGTCGAGGCCGGATATGTGACGATCGCACCGGATCTTTTCTCTCGCTTTACCGGCGATCGCGCCGCCTTGGCAGCGGGTAACGATCGATGTGACCTGGACGACGAACAGGTGCTGGGAGACATCGATGCCGTGGTCGCCTATTTACGTACAGTGCCTGAGGCCGACACGACTCGAATCGCGATCTCCGGCGTGTGCCAGACCGGCCGGCAGCCGATTCTCATGGGGGCCAAGCGCGACTACATCTGCGCCGCCGCAGTGCTTTACGGCGCTGTTTACGATGCCGATTGGAAATCCGATCCACGCCGCCCCGAACCGATCGACAAGCTAATCGAGCAGATGAAGTGTCCGATGGTAGGAGTCTTCGGCGAACTCGACAATCTGATTCCGTTAAATAACATCATTCGAATGATCGAGGTATTAGCCGGGGCGAAGAAAAGTTTTGACGTTCGGGTCTATCCCGATGCGCCGCATGGCTTTCTCAACGATACCATGCCCGGCCGTTTTCGTCCGGAACCGGCGCAAGCCGCCTGGAAGCAGATCACTAGCTTCCTGGACGCCGCCTTTGATGGAAAGCTCAGCAAAGAGCGGGCGCTGTGGCGCTTCGAGAGCGATTCGTCGGTGAATTACGATTTCACCAAGATGAAGAGGTGGGAGTGATCATCGGATCCGCAAAGAATCTCAGATTGCGGATCTTGGACCTGAAGATGCTCAGGTTTGACCGAACAAAAAAGGGAGCGGAATTTTTTCCGCTCCCCTTTGGTTTCCCTACTTACGCTTTCTTTGCTTAGAGAAATTTTCCTACAAGATACTGGCTGATTTCCTCGGAACCGCGCAGCGGCTTACCGTCGATCACGAGAACGGGAACCGTTTTTGCGCCACAGAGCGCAATCAACTCCTTCTCATATTCGGGATTCTCCCGAATATTTTTCTTGATGATCTTATCTTCGCAGCCCAAGTTGGTCATGCAATTCAGCACGCTCTGGGAAAAGCCGCACTCATTGTAGAAATAGAGTTCCAACTGCATATCTTGATTAATGCTTGGAGCTTTCGCTATTAACTTTTTGTGCTTCCGCCAAAAGCTCCTTCGGGTTTCTTTCACCGGCAGGAGTGACGGATTTTGCGTAGCGAACTACGCCTTGCTTGTCGATGATTACGGTGGCGCGGTCCGTGATTCCCTTGTCCTCAAGAAAAACGCCGTACTTTTTCGCCATCTCGCCTTTGGGGTGAAAGTCCTGTAGCAGTGGGAACGACACACCGCCGCACGATTTTGCCCAATTGTCGTGGGAGAATCTGCTGTCAACGCTCACACCCATAACTTGGGTGTCACAGGCTTTGAACTCTTCTTTAAGAGCTTCCAAGCCCGGTATTTCCTTGGTTCAAGTCGGGGTCCAATCCAGCGGATAGAACACCAACATGACATTTTTCTGCCCCTTGAACTGGCCCAGCGTAAACTTGGTTCCACCCAAGTGACTCGCCAGTTCGAAATCAGGAGCTTGTTTACCGACCTCGATCATGATGATTCCTCCTTTTTAGACTTCGTTAGCAATGCCTTCACTATATATAAATGACGGCCCTTTTCAACATGAAAGCGACCGAACGCAGGTGATTCAGACAGAGCATGATCTGCGTCAAATCAAGTGAAAACGGTCCTGTAACCCTCGCCAGCTGCCGATTCGCCCAAGCTCGGCTAGCACAGTTGTGGTCGGCGGCAGAAGTGGGAAATCATGCCGATTGATTCGCGACAAGGCATGTTGTGGCGAAAGCCACAAACTGTCGATGACTTCTTCCGAAGCGGTTAGTGGGACCTGATACGACGGCAGCTTGGCGATGTAGAAGCGGGTATCGAAGCGCATCGAATAGATCTCCGGAGTCACCCAATGATCGAAATAAACCGCCCGAGAGAGATCGCAAATTAGATTCTCCGACTCCAGGAACGTGCCGAAATCCAACTCGTTTTTCACGATCGCTTGTCGCTTGCGCTCGATTCGAGCTTTGGCTCCTGAATCGCGCAAGTCGAGGTCATTCCCGGATTGCGTCAGACAAAGAAGCACCCCGACCTCTTCGAAGAGCTCTCGGACAACCGCGACCCAATGACCCAGCGCCTGGTTGGTATTGTCATCAGTACCGAGAATCCTTCGGGCATCGTTGGCCGACAGCCCGCGACATCTTTCTAGTACTTTGGAAGAATAATCGTCTCGATGAACGGCGCCGCCGGGAAAGACATAATAGCCGCCGAGAAATCGCATCTGCGACGGACGGCGGGTTAAGAGTATTTCAAAATCGCCGTTCTCGCCGGGCCTGAGGAGAACGACCGTGGAGGCATTGCGCGGCTGAACCATAAGAATCTAATCTCGAAATTCGAAGCGCGAAATTAATCGGTCATGAGACCACGAAGGTCACGAAGAGCACGAAGTCGGAAAACAATGTCATTTAATCCTTCGTGGCCTTCGTGTGCTTCGTGGTGAAAGCGTTTCTTTCGGATATTCTCCAACCACTTAGCAATATAGCTGCTATTTTCTGCCGATGTCGCGCAACAGCTTTTCCCATTTTGCATTTTCTTTCTCGTACTGCTCCACGGTCATACCGGCTTCGGCATAGTAGCGCTTGAACGGCGGTTTGTTGACTGCGCTGTCGAGACCGAATTTCCCCAGGATTTTTTGCCCTTCGGGACTTAACAGGTAATCGGCGAACAAGAGCGCGCTATAGGGGTGCGGCGCGTGGACAGGCACGGCCACTCCGCCGGCATTGGTCGGGACAAGATCCATCGCCACCCACTTGATCGGCGCGCCCTTCGATATCGAGGTGCGCGAATGGCTGAGAAATACCGTTGGAGACAATCCGAGCTCGCCGGAGACAACCATATCAGCGATCGCCCGGCCGGAGACCCCGTGAAGAATAACATCTTGGCTCTTGAGCTTAGAAAGGAACTCCGGGCCTTTGGTCGCCAGCATCGCGCCGATCACCCGGTTCCCTGTATCAGAGGTGGCAAAGCCGATTTTGCCTTTCAGCTCGGGGTTGAGCAAATCGTTAAAGTTCTTCGGGGCCGCCTTTTCCGAAACAACATTGGTGTTATAGGCAAGTCCGATATAGGATTCGCGGTCGGTCGCCCAATAAACCAACCCTTTGTCAGCCTTTTCTTTGACTTCGTCCGGGTATGAGCCCAGATGCTGTGAGAAGTACGGCGTGAGCAGCTTGTACTCCTGCATGACTTTCAAAATAGGAAATGTGGTTTCGATGGTATCGACGAGATAACGTTTTGCCTGCGCCTCTTGCAGCACTCTCTGAATGATCGCATCGCTGTCGCCGCGATAAACGTCCACTTTGATTCCAGGATACTTCGCTTCGAAAGCCTTCGGCACTTCCTGATTGGGTCCGCCGGTAAGTGACGTGTACCACATCATCCGGCCCTCTTTTTTCGCTCCGTCGAGAAGTACCTGTTCACGGTCGGGCTTGTTGTAAGCGGCGAGTTCGGCAATTGACATGGGCTTTACCGTCTGGGCCGAAACCGAGGGTAGCCAAACGAGCGCGGCAAAGAATAGAAGTAAGACTCTCATTTTCTCTCCCTGATCATGGATTGGTCCTGCAATTAGATATCATCGATATGACGTGAAGACCAATCGACTAAGGCGAATGGAAGTTCGTTCAGGGATTGTAATCTCTGGGGAAACGGAGTGTCCGAGGCCGCCGCGAAAACTTATGATCCCGCAGGCTCCATGCCGTGCCGACGCATCAACTCCATCTCGGCATCCTGCGTGGGAGGAATGTCTCCGGACCACAGCGCCTGCAGTTCTTCAAAGTAAGCGTCCATCGCCGGCGCATGAATAACCAACAAACGGGCGGGTGTCGTGCCTGCATTGCCAAACGTGTGAGCCACCCCGCCGGGCACGAGTACGAATGTGTCATGCCGCCCAACTGTGGTAGTTTCACCGACAGAGAACTCTACCTCTCCGTCGAGAACGTAGAAAGCTTCCTCGCAGTTTGTGTGAATGTGAGGCGGCGGTTTTCTGCCGCCCGGTGGCAGCGTGCGCTCCATCAGCGAGAAAGCGCCGTCCGTACTCGCCCGCGTCGCCTTGAAAAACATTGCGCTGCCGCGCGCAGAAAGCAGCGTCCCCTGGCCCGCCTCGAGAATAGTAGCCGTGTCGCGCATATATTTTTCCTTTCGAAGACAAACGATCCAATCCGAAACTGCGATATGCGACCCTTGTTCAAGCTCAAGGATACGCGGAATGAAGATTCAGTCTTTTAGGCGGAGAATATTGTAAGCCGTGACCGGACGGTGAAAGCCTTTGAGGTGAAGCTCGCCAACTGATTGAGCTTCTACCAAACTCTCGACACTGCCGAGTAGGCGCTGGGGAATCAAAATCTGACCCGGCTTGGCCTCACCGCATAACCGCGAAGCGAGATTCGTGACCGTGCCGATGGCGCCGTAGTCCAAACGTCCCTCGAATCCGATGGCGCCAATCGTCGCGTAGCCCTGCGCGATGCCAACTCCGAAATCCAGCTCGTAGTCCAGTTTGCGCCATTTCACCATCAGTTCTCCTACCCGTTGACGCATTGCAGCAGCCATCTGGACCGCCTGTTCCGCTGGATTAGGCACCGGCACTGGATCATTGAAGAAAATCATCATGCCATCACCGGTGAAACGTTCGAGAGTCCCTTCGTGCTGAAGAACCAGCTTACCCATTTCAGCGTGATACTCGTGTAGAACTGCCATGACATCCTCGGGCTCTGCGGTCTCGGCAAAAGCCGTAAAGCCGCGCAGATCCAAGAAAACTACCGTGATCTCGCGCCGATGAGTTTTCAGCGGGTCCTCGGCACCTCCAGACAGGATCAACTCGGCGAGTTGAGGAGAGAAGAAACGTTTCAGTCGTCCCAGATGTTCCAGTTGTTCCAGCTGTTCTCCGACACGCCGCTCTAAACTTTCATTCCACTCGGCAAGCTCCGCGGCCTGATTCTGCACTATGTCGTAAAGCTCTTTAATACGGATCAGCGACTTTACCCGCGCAAGCAGTTCCGCTTGATTGATCGGCTTCGTCAGAAAATCATCCGCGCCCGCTTCAATCCCTTTGACCCGTTCTTCCCCCGGATCCAAAGCAGTGACCATCACGACAGGAAGAAGTTGCGTGACAGGATTGCTCCGGAGCTTACGACAAACTTCATAGCCGCTCATTTCCGCCATGACCACATCCAACAGCACCAGGTCAGGGCGCTCGGCTTCCACCTGAGATAAAGCCTCGGCACCGGAGGCAGCAGTCACGACGTTGTACCCCCTTGCCGTCAGTATGTCGGCAAGAAGCTTTACGTTTTTCGGCGTATCATCGACAACGAGGATTTTGGCGGCCGCTTTCATTCCTGCTGTGTTTCTTAGTTCGAAACTTTGGTTGGGGTTTCCTGATTATTTTCTCAGCACGAAGAGCACGAAGCACACGCAGTTCGGATTTTCTAACTGCGTCCCGTGGCGAGCACCCTTTCTACTTCGGCGAGAAAGTCTTTCAAGCTAATCGGCTTGGTCTGATAGCCGTCGAACCCTTCCGCCAACATCGTCTGCCGGTTGTGTGTCATCGCCGATGCGGTGATCGCGATGACCGGAATGCCTTGGGTCTTCGGCTCGGCCCGGAGCTGCTTCAGCGCCGTAATCCCGTCGATCCCCGGAAGCTGAATGTCCATCAAAATGAGCGCCGGCGATTGTGCCAGAGCAAGCTCGAGTCCTTCCTCGGCAGTCTCCGACTCTATGGTCTGGTAGCTCTTGACCTGAAGCACGTCGCGAGCGAGCTTCCGGTTTTTCTCGTTGTCCTCGATGATAAGTATCAGTTCGCCAGCCATAGTATTTCCTTGCACCGGATGGTCGAAGTTTGCAAATCAATGAAACGCACAACGTATTGGGTGACTTGAGAAGATCGGGTTTTCACCACGAAGGGCACGAAGCACACGAAGTTTAAAGAACGAATCTTCTCAGTCCTTTTCTTAGCAGCTCGACGTTGAAGTTTATGAGCAAGCCGACTCTCATCCCGGAGAGCTTCATATAGGTTAGAACTTGTGCCTCATGGATCATAAGAAGCTGATCGACGCTCTTCAATTCCACAATCAGGCGATCGTCAACCAATAGATCAATACGATATCCACACTCAAGCCTGATCTGTTTGTACTCGACAGGCAGCGCAACTTGAAGTTTAAATGGTATATTCGCGAGGCTTAGCTCGTAACCCAAGCACTGCTCGTAAGTCGACTCCAGCAATCCAGGCCCAAGCTCGCGATGGACCTCAATGGCACAACCAAGGACCTTGTTTGATAAATCATCGAACTTCAAGTGGACCCATCCTCTTCTAGTTTACTTCTCTTCGTGACCTTCGTGTCCTTCGTGGTGAGTCTTCTCTTCGTGGTTTATCGGCAGGGTGAACGTAAAGGTGCTCCCTTTGCCAGGCTCGCTTTCGACCCAAATGCGACCGCCATGCATCTCGACAAACTTCTTCGTCAATGTCAGACCCAATCCTGTCCCTTCCCGCTTTCGTGCGTAATCGGACCCTACCTGACGAAATTCCTCGAAGATCGCCTCGTGATGCTCCGGCGCGATGCCAATGCCGGTATCGCTGACGGAAATTTTCACCGCGCCGTTGTCTAAGCGGGCGCGTAGCTGGATCTTCCCTCCTTCCGGCGTGAACTTTACTGCGTTGGAAAGTAAGTTCACCAGCACCTGTTTGATTTTGCGCTCATCGCCTCGGAAATCGCCGAGCTGTTCGTCAACCACACGCTCAAGCCTAACGCCCTGCCGGGAAGCGCGCTCCTTTATCAGAACCAGCGCGTTTTCCAGCGCCATCGGTAAATCGAAGCTCGTCAACTCCAGCTCCATGTGGCCCGCTTCGATTTTTGAAAGATCGAGGATGTCATTGATGAGCGAAAGCAGATGCCGGCCCGAGGAAAGAATGTCGTCGACGTACTCGTTCTGCTTGTCATTCAGCTCTCCGAACAGTTTCTCCAACAGCACTTCCGAGAAACCGATGATCGCATTCAAAGGCGTGCGCAGCTCATGCGAGACATTTGCGAGAAACTCCGACTTATGCCGGTTGGCAGCTTCAAGTTCACGGCCCTTGGCCTGAATCTCGCGAAACAACTGCGCATTATGAATGGCTAGAGCGGATTGCGTCGCGAAAGTTTGTAGCAAGTTCACAACTTCGGGATCGAACTCGCCCGCTTGCCGACGCCAGACCGTCAGGCCTCCGAGAATTTTCTGCTCGCGCAACAGCGGCACCGTTAGAAGTGACCGATAACCAAGCCGGTTAAGCAAAGGTCTGATCCTCGAGGTCGAACGCTCACGCTGATCGAAAGTGTCTGGAATCTGCACCGGCGCTCGGGTGGTCGCCGCCTGCCCGGCGGCGCCTTCGCCCGCTCTTATCCGAGTGGCCCTGAGCGCTTCAACCGCTTCGTCTTCCATCCGGTGGCTCGCCCGCAAGTTGAACTCTTGCGCGCCTTCATCAAACTCGTAAATCACCCCGCAATCGGTTCTTGACAGATCGACCGCGCGCGCGACGATGGTTTCGAGCACGGTTTCGAGATCGAGGCTCGAGCTCACCGCCTGGCCGACCTCACCCAGCGCTTTCAACTCCTGGACCGATTCCTGCAGCTCGCGGGTCCGTGCTTCGAGCTCTTGGAAGAGCCGCACGTTCTCGATCGCGATCACCGCTTGGTCAGCGAAGGTTTTAAGAAGCGCGATCTGCTTGTCGGTGAAGGGGCGCACCTCCGTTCGGCGTATGACGATCACCCCGACCGGACTTCCCTCGCGCATTAGCGGCGTCGCAAGAATAGTCCGAGTACCAGTTTCCTCATGCATGACTTTAGCATCCGGGAACTCGGCTTTACTCTCAGTGGCAATATCGGCTACATGGATCGTCCGCTTCTCGATGATGGCTCGGCCATGGACTGTGCCGCGACTGCAAACTACCTGCTCTCCCAATTTTCTTGATGTTGGGATCGACCCATAGTGGGCCGAATGAAACAGAGTGGTGCCATCCCAGCGAAGGAGCGCCGCATGAGTGGCATCGCAGATCCGCGCGGCACGTTCCGCGACCCTATCCATTACCGGCTGAATATCCGTTGGCGAGCTGGCGATGACACCCAAAATTTCACTCGTCGCCGTTTGCTGCTCCAACGACTCTTTGAGTTCGTTGAACAATCGGACGTTCTCGATCGCGATCACTGCCTGATCCGCGAACGTCTCGAGGAGTTTGATCTGCGCGGAAGTGAAGGGACGCACTTCCGTGCGGCGTGCGTTCAGAGTTCCAATGAGTTCCCCTTGATGACGAAGAGGAGCCGCCAAGAAGGTCCGGAAGCCCCCACCAACACCAAACATCGGAAATTCATTTTGCGCGGCCTGAACGTCGGGGATGTGTAGCGTACCGTGATCACGCACCCAGCGATAATTTGGCTCATCGATACTGCGCTGACTGTTGGCGATGCCTATGGGACCAAAATGGGAACGCGCAACCATAGTGTTCCCCTCCTTGAGCCGAAGGACGACGTCATCTATCGCACAGACCCGTGCGGCGCTTTCAACTATCGCATCGAGAACCGGCTGCACATCCGTTGGCGAACGGCTGATTATGCCGAGCACTTCGGACGTCGCCGTCTGATGTTCCAATGCCTCGCGCAGTTCTGCGTTGCGCTCCTGGATCTCCTTAAACAACCGCACGTTTTCAATGGCGATTACGGACTGAGCCGCGAAAGTTTCAAGCAGTTTGATTTGTCTCTCTGAAAAGGGACGAACTTCCATTCGCCTGATGTTGATCGCCCCGATCGGCGTACCTTCCCTTAGCATCGGCGTGCTCAGAAATGTCCGAACCCCTCGGCGCACGCCTTCGCTTCCAGCGAATTCGTCCTTTCGCTCTTGAAGATCATGAACGTGTAAGGTCTTTCGCGAGAGAATCGCCCGACCGGACGGATTCTCCGGGAGAATGGGCCTGAGTTCCAGGGATCCGAGGGTTCCGAATGACGCTGCCAAGCGGGTGACTTCACCATCCACCAGACGAATCTGTGCATCTGTTGCAACGCACAGCCGCGCGGCGTTCTCTGCTACGACATCCAATACCGGCTGGATGTCGGTGGGAGAACTCGCGATGACACCGAGAATTTCACTCGTGGCAGTCTGCTGTTCCAACGCCTCAGTAAGCTGGCGATTCCGATCTTCTAGTTCCTTAAACAATCGCACGTTCTCGATCGCGATTACGGCTTGATCAGCGAAGGTTTTGACGAGTTCGATCTGACGTTCGGTGAATGGTTCGACGAACTCACGCCAAATAATGATGCCGCCGATTGGCGTTTCTTCACGCAGCAGGGGTGCAGCCAACATCGTCCGTGCTCCGGTTTGCCGCGCCAAAGATATATGTGGGCCGGTTTCCAGTTGAACGTCCAGAACGTGAACGGGTTTGCGCTCCACCAACGCCCGACCCGTAGGGGTAACTGGGCTTGCCGGTAGCGGGTTGGCGCGTAGGAAGCTGATCCTTTCCGGGCTCTCGCCGTAATGGGCTACGACCCGGTGAAACTCGCCGTCGACTTGCCGAACGTGACCCTTGGTCGCGCCCGATAGCTTCACCGCGTTGGCGATCAGTGTGTCGAGCACTGGTTGCAGCTCCGTCGGCGAGGATGCGATTACCCGGAGAACTTCGCTTGTCGCCGTCTGCTGCTCCAAAGCCTCGGTAAGTTCGCGGTTGCGATCCTGTAGTTCCTTGAACAATCGCACGTTCTCGATGGCGATCATCGCTTGATCGGCAAAAGTCTTGATGAGATTGATTTGGCTCTCTGTGAAAGGTTTTACCTCCCGCCTCCACATCCCGAGCGCGCCGATTGGTTCACCGTCCTTCAGAAGCGGCACAGCCAGAACTGTCCGATAATTGAAAGTCTCCTGATCACTGACAAACGCGTACTCAGGGTCGAGGCGAATATCCTGGATGTGAACGATTTGGCTACCCAAAACAGCTCGGCCAACGGCTGTACCGCGCGTTGCCGCGATCGGAAATCTCTGTTCGCTTACCTCGATTTGCTCGGCCGTAAAGTTCTGTCGCGCTTCAATAGTTATGACTTGGCCATCAAAACGATGGACTGAACCGAACGATGCGTCACAAAGTTTCGTCGCGCTCTGCACGATAGCGTCGAAGACCGGCTGCACGTCTGTCGGCGAACTGCTGATCACCTTCAGCACTTCGCTGGTCGCGGTCTGTTGTTCGAGTGCTTCGGTGAGATCGCGGTTACGTTCCTGCAATTCGCTAAACAAACGAACATTTTCTATGGCAATCACTGCTTGGTCGGCGAAGGTGTGCAACAATCTGATTTGCTTATCCGAGAACGGGCGAACTTCCGTGCGGCGCGCGATCAATGTTCCAATGAATTCGTCCTTCTGCCGAAGCGGGACGCCTAACCAGGTGCGCCAGTCGCTGACGGTTCCTATTGGCGGGATAATATTCTGCTCGCGGCGATCGGGGATATGCAGCGTCCCGTGCTCGCGCATCCAGCGAAACCGTGGCTCATCGATACTCATCTCGACGCGGCTACTGGATCCGGGTATAGGACCAAAATGAGCCCGGGAAACCATAGCGTCACCCTCGCACAGTCGCAGCACCACATCGTCGATCCCGCAAACTCGGGCCGCGCCCGTGACGATGGCATCGAACACCGGCTGCACGTCCGTCGGTGACCGGCTGATGATGCCGAGCACCTCGGCCGTCGCTGTCTGATGCTCTAAAGCCTCGCGCAGTTCCGCGGCGCGCTCCTGCAATTCTTTGAAAAGCCGTACGTTCTCGATGGCAATAACCGCCTGGTCGGCGAACGTTTTGAGAAGGGCTATCTGTTTGTCGGTAAACGGACGGACTTCCAACCGACGTATGAGAATCGCCCCGATGGGCGCGCCTTCGCGCAGGAGCGGAGCCGCAAGCGTTGTGCGATGACCAATCTGTTGCTGGTAGCTCTTGATTTCCGGATATTCAGAATCAATCTCTGCCGCGAGGTCATGGATATGAATTAATTCCCGGTCAACCATTGCCCGGCCGGCCGGAGATTGGCGGTTCAACGGCGTATGCTCCATCGCGATCAGCAAGGGACCGTATGAAGCGACGCGGTGCACGTCGTCATTCTCCAGTCGAAAAATTTGCGCGTCATAGGATTCACATAGCGTGGCCGCGCTCTCCGCCACGGCATCCAACACCGGCTGGATATCCGTCGGCGAGCTGGCGATCACCCGCAGGATTTCACTGGTCGCGGTCTGCTGTTGAAGGGCCTCGGTTAAATCACGATTACTCGCCTGTTGCTCGTAAATCAGCCGCGCGTTCTCGATGGCGATCACCGCCTGATCGGCGAAAGTTTCGAGCAGTTTTATTTGACGATCCGAGAATGGACGGACCTCTTGCCTGCGGATATGAATAGCTCCAATGCCCGTGCCGTCACGGAGTAACGGCGTCACCAGCACCGTGCGCATGCCCGAAGCTATCCTCTAGTTTTGGAGAGCCGGAAACTCGGCTTCTGCGGATTCGCGAAGGTCATGGACATGAACCGTTTGACGATCGAGCATGGCCCGGCCGACCGTCCTGGACCGATCCGAATTCATCACCCTCTTCTTGAACCTGCCGCATAGGGATCGTTCCAAAATGCGCGGCAACGTGTCGAACATCGCCGTCGATCCGCCACACCACGGCATCAACCGCATCGCACACCCGCGCGGCGTTTTCGGCAATGGTATCCATCACGGCCTGAAGGTCCGCCGGCGCACGCGCGATCATGCGCAGGATTTCGCTCGTCGCGGTCTGCTGTTCCACGCCCTCACGAATTTCTTGCGCCTGCGCGGCGATTGTCTTCTTGAGATTTACAATGGATTCTTTGGAAGACGGCATACGCCGTTTCACTCTCTTTTTCTTGACGGGCTTTTTATTCATCCTGCAAAAGAAAAACCCGGCTGGGAATCCCAGTCCGGGCTTCTTGATGCGTGACGTGACGGGGATCCACCAGTCTGCAATCTTCGCGTGGTCGGACTATCTTTAGTTGAAGTGAAGCGCCGCCGTCAAGTTAGAACTCGAATCGCTTGATCGGGATTTGCTTGATAGACGGTTAAACACTGATAGCCAGTGACTTAAGAAGCCTTAGGAAATATTTCTCGTGCAGTCCAAGGAGCCGCGCCGCGGCGGCGCGATTACCGCGGCAGCGCTCTAGGGCGACAAGAATCAATTCTTTCCGGTAATCTTCCATGGCGTCACGGTAGGATCGACCATCGATTGTCGGGCGCACTACTGACGCAACAACTCTCGATGGCAAGTCCTGTACCGTCACGCACGGGCCATGGCCCAGAACGATAGCCCTTTCGATGGCGTTGCCCAGCTCGCGGACGTTGCCGGGCCAGTCATAGGCACAGAGCTGCTTCAGGGCATCGGCGACAATCTCGGTGAAGTTCTTTTTTGCCTCTTTGGCGTAATATTCCACAAAGTGATGCGCCAAAACCGGGATGTCTTCCACTCTTTCTCTCAACGGCGGAAGTGTGATCGGGATGACGTTGATGCGGTGATAGAGATCTTGGCGGAAGCGTCCCTCTTTGACGGCAGTCTCCAAATCGCGATTGGTCGCACCGATAATTCTAACGTCAACGTGAATCGGCCTGACGCCGCCGACCCGATCGAATTCGCGCTCCTGGAGAAATCGTAATAACTTGGTTTGGAGCTCCTGGGACATATCTCCGATTTCGTCGAGGAACACCGTCCCGCCGTTTGCGAGTTCCATCTTGCCTTTTTTCTGTTGGTCGGCCCCTGTAAACGCTCCCTTCTCGTGCCCGAACAGCTCGCTTTCCAAGAGTTCCTTCGACAAGCCCACGCAATTGATCGCCACGAAGGGTTGGCTCTTTCTATCGCTCCAATTGTGAATCGCGCGCGCAAATATTTCCTTGCCGGTGCCGCTTTCTCCCAGGAGCAACACTGTCGCCTTGCTGGCAGCAGCCTTGCTGCGCGGTCTCAAGGGCTTCCGCCATTCTTTTGCTTTGCCCGACGATAAGACGGTGGCGGCTATCGGTTTCTTCCGTGAGTAGCTCCAAGCCGCGCTTCAATCCCTCCCTTTCCAAGGCTTTGCGCACGACGATCTCAAAATGTTTGGCGTCGATGGGCTTGGTGATGAAGTCATAGGCTCCCTGTTTCATCGCGTCGACGGCACTTTCGATGGAACCGTGTGCGCTGATCACAACCACCGGAAACTTCGTTCCTTGCTTGGCCAACTCCTTAAGAACCTCAATACCCCCCATTTTGGGCATCTGGAGATCCAGGAGCATCAGTTCCGGCTCGTGTTTTTTAATCTCGGCTAGGGCTTCAGGGCCATCCGCGACCGCCGCAACCGTGCATCCCATAGCCTCCAGTCGCACGCGCAAGAGCCGACGAGAGGCTCCATCATCGTCGACGATCAGCACCCGTGTGGCTGTGATTGTCATTTCTGGAAAATTACGCTTTCAGTGTGAAACAAATTATAGCGCTAAGTCCGCTTAAAAAATCCGAAATCCAAATATCGAAATCCGAAACAAAGCGCAGCCAAATAAATCCCAAACTCGGAAAATTGGAAACCCTGCCTGATCGGGCCGTTTTTTGAAGATTGAAAGTTTGGAACATTTGAATTTGTTTCGGGTTTCGAAATTCGTGCTTCGAATTTTTGTCCGGAGTCTTTTACTTTAAATGACGACTGATCTCTGCGAGAAATACGGTTTTGTCGATAGGCTTGGTAACGTATCCACTGCAACCGGCGGCGAGCGCCCTCTCCCGGTCTCCCGCCATGGCGTAGGACGTAACCGCAATCACCGGTATTTTCGCCGTTGCCGGTTCGGCTTTAAGCTTTGTGGTAGCTTCGAGTCCATCCATCTCAGGGAGTTGAATGTCCATCACGATCAGATCGGGTGGGTCCTTGGCGAGAATCTCCAACGCCTCGGCTGCATTGGTTGCTTCAACAACCTCGTAGCCCTGGGACCGCAGCAGAAATCCGGCCAGCCGCCGATTTACCGGGTTGTCTTCAACCAGCAGTATTTTCTTTTCATCCATAAATTTTTTTTCCCGCGAATGGCGCAAATCGTACGCAAAGTATTCCAAGATCGAAATTCACAACAAACAACCCAGAGTTCGCAGAAATCTATCTGAATCTTCTTACTGCGCCTTCGCGCCTTCGCGGTGAGATAATCCGATTTTTCTGACTCCGCCAATCCAAAATCGAAAATCCAAAATCAATTGGTCGGCAGCGTAAAAAAAAACCGGCTGCCCTTTCCAACCTCGCTCTCCAGCCAAATCTTTCCGCCATGCATCTCGACGAACTTCTTCGCCAGCGCAAGCCCTAGGCCGGTGCCTTGCGGTTTTCCGGCTTCGCTGCCCGCCTGTTGAAATTCAAGGAAGATTCTTTCCTGATCTTCCGCTGCGATCCCCGGCCCGTGATCACCCACCTCTACGCGCACGAATCCGTTCTTCGCCACCTGTCCGGACCCAGACCTGGCCGCCTTCGGGAGTGAACTTGATCGCATTACCGACGAGATTCAACAGCACCTGCTTGACACGCGCCCCATCCATCGAGAACGGAGCCAAGCGCTCGTCGCTGTCGATGCGAAGCTCGATCGCTTTCTTCGTTGCGAGGGACCGCATCGTATTGGAACCGCGTCCACGACATCCTGCATCAGCGCCGGCTCGATCTGCAATTCCATCTTTCCGGCTTCGATCTTCGCGAGGTCGAGAACTTCATTAATGAGTCCGAGCAGATGCTTCCCGCTGTCCAAGACATCCGTCAGGAACTGCATCCGTTCTTCCTCGCTAACCCGGAGCGCGGGATCCAGCAAAACTTCCGAGAAGCCGATGATCGCGTTGAGCGGCGTGCGCAGCTCGTGCGACATATTGGCGAGAAACTCCGACTTGTGGCGATTTGCGGCTTCGATCTGCCGGCCCTTGTCCTCGATCTCGCTGAATAACCGCGCATTTTCGATGGCCACTTTAGACTGGCTGGCCAGCGCCGTAAGCAGGTTGACCACGCGATCATCGAATTGAGCCCGGCGAGCGGCGCAGCAGGACAATTCCGCGGGTTACTCCGTCGCCTCTCATGGGAACCGTGAGCACGGAGCGGAAGCCCGCCTTCAGAGTGAAATCCCGAAACGGATGGCCGTATGCATTCGTCATGTCGGGAACTTGTATCGGCTGCGCGCGGTCAGCGGCCTGACCAATGGTTGTCTTGCCAAGATCGATGCGTCGTTGTTTGAACGGACTCCAAAAACTCGCGGCTCAAGTTGTGGCTTGCCACCACGTCAAACGCATGGCGTACCGGATTGAACTCAAAGATCCCGCAGCCATCCGATTTGGAGAGATTTACCGCATGGCGCGGCAACCCTACTCAACACCTCGTGAAGATTCAGAGACGAGCTGACCGCCCGGCTTACTTCACTGAGAGCGCCCACCTCCTCGAGAGAAAGTTGAAGCTCGCGGGTGCGCTCCTGGATCTCTTGGAAAAGGCGCACGTTCTCGATGGCGATGACAGCCTGGTCGGCAAAGGTTTTGACGAGCGCAATCTGTTTATCGCTGAACGGGCGTACTTCCCGGCGCCAAGTTGTAATCACCCCGATGAGTTTATCCTCGCGAAGCATGGGAACGGATAAGACCGTGCGGACGTTTTCCTTTTCGTAAAGCTGACGCGGTTGCGGAGAAAAGGCTCGATCGGACAACAGATCAGGACATGAACTGTTCTGCGCTCTAAAGCAGCCAGCCGAGTCGTGGTCTCGCGGCTTGGGCGTGGTCGGCTGTGTTCGAGATGCTCGGCAAACTCCTGCGTCGTCCCGTGGCTCGCGGCTGTACTAAGGACTTCGCCGTCATACAAGAAAAGTGAGGCGATATTGGCCTCACACAAGCGCGTGGTGTTGACGAGAATCGCTTCGTAAACCCGTTCCAGCGCGATCGGCGAATGCGCGATTACATTCAAAACATCGCTGGTCGCGGTCTGCTGCTCCAGAGCTTCAGTCAGTTCACGATTCCGCGATTGGAGTTCCTGAAGTAGACGGACGTTCTCAATGGCGATCACGGCTTGATCCGCGAAGGTCGTGACCAGATCGATTTGCTTTTCTGTAAATGGATCGACTTCGGTGCGAAAGATGATGATCACTCCGATAGGGAGCCCTTCTCTTTGAGCAGGGGCACTCCCAGGACGGATCTCGGTTCAAATGAATTTAGCAGCATAGTCGTACTCTGGATCGGCCCTCGGGATCAGGAATGTGGACGGATATGGCCCGGTCGCTTTACCACCCTACCGGCGACAGATTTGTTCTCCGATCCGCGCAGGATCCTCTTCTGAGAATTGACTCGCAGACTCCGAGATTGCGCCATACGTTGCCATGACCGGAATGACATCACCCTCGACCCGGAGCATCGAACCGTTTGCGCGCCGCACAAGCGGTCGCGTTCTCAAGTATAGTCTGAAGCACCGGCTCAAGGTCGAAAGTGGAACGGCTGATGACCTTCAACACTTCGCTCGTCGCGGTCTGCTGTTCCAATGCCTCAGTTAGATCTCGATTTCGTGCCTGCAATTCCTTGAACAACCGCACGTTTTCAATGGCGATGACGGCCTGGTCCGCAAAGTCTTCAGCAGAGCGATTTGCTTCTCAGAGAATGGGCGTACTTCGGTGCGCCGGATCTGAATAAGCCAATCGCACGTCCCTTCTCTCAGCAGAGCGTACCAGTATCGTTCGAATACCGCTCCCGGTCCATGGCGACCTGAACATCCGGGAACTCTGCCGCCTCAGCCTGAAGTCCCAATGTGAATTGTCCTTCGCTGGAGCAGCTTCATTGCCGACCGAGCGTGATTGCAAGCTTCCCCGCCCCGGCCGCGGGGGTGTATCGTTCCTTAATGGGCCGCCAGACGAAGATATGATCGCCTTCCAGCAATTCGAATCGACGCGTCGTCGCACCGCACACCCGGGCGGCGCTTTCGGCGATCGTGTCCAGCACCGGCTGCATATCCGTCGGCGAGCTGGCGATTACGCCCAAGAATTCGCTCGTCGCAGTCTGCTGCTCCAGTGACTCCTTGAGTTCGTGGAAAAGACGGACGTTCTCAATTGCAATGACCGCCTGGTCGGCGAACGTTTCCAGCAGCTTGATCTGCGCCGGGGTAAAGGGACGCACTTCCGTCCGTCGCGCTCAAGATCACCGACGAATTCGTCGTGCTGACGAAAGGGAGGGACAAGAAGTGCGAAATCCCGTGGAGATACCCAATCCCGGTAACTCGTTTTGCGCGGCCGACGTCGGGAATGTGGAGCGTGCCATGCTCGCGCATCCAGCGAATTTGGCGTCGATGCTCATCTCGACGTCGCGCAGACAGGACGGACCGAAATGAGCCCGCGCAACCATGACGTCTCCTTCATGGAGACGCAGCACCACGTCATCGATCCGCAAACCCGCGCCGCGCTTTCGACGATCGCATCGAGCACCGGCTGCACGTCCGTCGGCGAACGGCTGATGATACCGAGCACCTCGGCCGTTGCAGTCTGATGCTCCAGAGCTTCGCGCAACTCCGCGTTGCGCTCCTGAATCTTTGAATAGCCGGACGTTCTCGATGGCAATCACCGCCTGATCGGCGAACGTTTTCACCAACTCCATCTGACGTTCGGTAAATGGCTCGACAACATCGCGCCAGATGAGGATGT
>CAVSLC010000004.1:0-139983 GCA_963728565.1 uncultured delta proteobacterium | reverse complement strand
TGGCCCGCGCGCAGGTAGGCATCCCAGTCATCAAAATCCAAAGCGTGAGCCAACAAACCGTTGGTAAACGCCGCCATCGGGGCCGAAGCTTTATCGTCCGTTCCCCAGATCGAGGCCTCCTGCGACCGGCCCATGCGTTTGCAGTAATCCAATGCAATCGCGGCTACCGGCGTGCCCACGGCCGCCAAGGCTGCGCCAATTGTATCGAGCAGATGCATTTTGGCGCTGCTCAAGGCAGTATCGGAAATAGTCGAATAGTCGGTCTCGGCGACGAAGCGGGCCAAGGTAGCGGTGACGGGCGGCGATGCTGCCATCTTGTTCTCCTGCGAATTGGAAGGTATGAAAGTTCAATATCTAAATCGACAATCACTGTCCATTCGGACGTCGATGAAGGCTTAGCAAGAATACCAACGAGGGGAAACGCATGAAAGGTTGTTTGGACGGCATCAGAGTTTTGGAGCTGGGCAATTTTATTTCCGGGCCCTATGGCGCGATGTTGCTCGCGGATATGGGCGCCGAAGTGATCAAGGTTGAAAATCCCAAGGGCGGCGATCCATTTCGCGGCTGGGACTTTGGCGGCGACCAGCCCAATTTCTGGGCCTACAATCGCGGCAAGAAAAGTGTGACCTTGAATCTGCAAACAGCCGAAGGCAAGGAAATTTTTTATGGCCTCGTGAAGCAGGCCGACGTAATCATGGACAATTACCGTCCAGGCGTAACCAAGAAGCTGGGCATCGATTACGAATCGCTGCAGAAGGTCAATGAAAAAATTATATGCTGCTCGATCACAGGCACCGGACCGACTGGGCCGTACGTCAAACGGCCGGCCTATGACACGGTGGGTCAAGGCATGGGCGGCATGATGAGTGTTCTGATGGACCCACAGAATCCTAAGCCGGTGGGCCCGGCCTACGCCGACTGCCTGAGCGGCATGTTCTCGGCGCTGGGCATTTTGGGAGCACTGACGGCGCGCACGCGTACCGGCAAGGGACAACAAATCGATGCCACCATGGTCGGTTCGATTCTGGCTTTTTTGAACGCGCCGGCAACCGAAACTCTCGCAGATGGAAGAATCCCAGGTCCGTACACCCGGCCGCGCCAATCGCAGACTTACGCCTTCGCCTGCGCGGATGGCGCACTGCTGGCGATTCACTTGTCGTCGCCGCAAAAATTCTGGGAAGGTTTATGCAAAACGGTCGGCCATCCGGAATTGATCGAAGATCCCCGGTTTAAAACACGCCCGGACCGGCGTTCCAACTATGACGCTCTCAGCCAGACTTTCGCGGAGTTTTTCAAACAACAGCCCCGGTCGGCATGGATCGAGGCGCTCGAAGCCAACGACGTGCCGCATACGCCCGTGTATAACTTGAAGGAGGTGTTCGAAGATCCGCAGGTAAAACACATGGGCATGGAAATCGCCATTGAGCGAAAAAACAAGCCAACGATTCGAACCGTGAAGTTCCCTTTGACTCACAGCGAAACTCCATCGCCTCATCCTGCCCCGCCGCCGGAGCTTGGCGAACATAACGATGAATTCTTGAAGTCCTTGGGTTATGACGAAACCAGGATCGCCGAGCTCAAACAGAAGGGCGTTATTTAAAAGTCATATTCCGCGCAGACGGAGTGCTGAGTGTTTGTGATCATTTCTCTGCATCTTCCGCATCTCCGTGGTGAGTCTGCTCCGGATCACAAAGCGATGAGAGAAAATTTCCAGTGGGAGAGTATATGAATGGTTGTTTAGAAGGTATCAGAGTTTTGGAACTGGGTAATTTTATTTCCGGTCCTTACGGCGCGATGTTGCTTGCCGATCTGGGCGCGGAAGTTATCAAGATTGAAAATCCTCAAGGCGGCGATCCCTTTCGCGGTTGGGATCTGGGCGGTGATCAACCCAATTTCTGGGCTTACAACCGTGGCAAGAAAAGCGTGACGTTGAATTTGCAAACCCCGGAGGGCAAGGAGATCTTTCTTGGCCTAGTCAAAGATGCCGATGTGATTGTGGAAAACTACCGGCCGGGAGTGACAAAGCGACTGGGCATCGATTACGAGAGCCTGAGCAAGCTCAACCAGCAACTCATATACTGTTCGATCACCGGCACCGGACCGACCGGTCCCTATGCTAAGCGGCCCGCCTACGACACGGTGGGCCAGGGACTTGGCGGTATGTTGAGTTTGCTGATGGAGGCGAAAGATCCACGCCCGATCGGTCCCAACTACGCCGACAGCTTGAGCGGGGTGTTCGCGACCGTCGGTGTTCTAAGCGCGTTGGTGGCGCGAGCGAAAACCGGCAAGGGCCAGCAGGTCGATACCACGATGGCTGGTTCGGTTCTGGCTTTCTTGAACGCTCCGGCTACCGATGCGCTGGCCACTGGCAAGATTCCCGGACCGTACACCCGACCGATGCAGTCGCAAACTTACGCCTTCAGCGGTTCCGATGGCTTGCCCTTCGCCATCCATCTGTCATCGCCGCAGAAATTCTGGGAAGGTTTGTGCAAATCCGCCGGCCACCCTGAGATGATCGATGATCCACGTTTCAACACCCGGCCCAACCGCCGCAAGAATTATTCGGAGTTGAACAAGGTGTTTAGCGACTATTTCAAGGAGAAACCGCGCTCCTACTGGCTCGAGCAGCTCGAACTCAACGATGTGCCGCACACGCCGGTTTACAACATGCTCGAACTGTTCGAAGACCCGCAGATAAAGCACATGGGTCTGGAGATAAAGATCGACCGCAAAGACAGGCCGGACATTCGCACGGTTAAATTCCCCAACGAGTACAGCGAAACCAAATCACCTCATCCCGGGCCGCCGCCCGAGCTCGGCGAGCACAATGCGGAGTTCTTGACGGCGTTGGGATATGACAGCAAGAAGATCGCGGAGCTCAAAGACAAGGGCGTGATCTAACCAACGGCAGCAATCGCATACCATCTTCGAATGCCGAGCCTCATCTGCAGGTTTCGATAAATGGTTTTATCGGTCGCGCCCCTCACCTCATAGATGCACCGTTATGATGTAGTGATCATCGGCGGCGGCGCCGCCGGTTTGATGTGCGCCATCGAGGCGGGCAAACGCCGCCGTCGCGTTCTGGTGATCGAGCGTAGCGGCCAGATCGGCAAAAAAATCCTCATCTCCGGCGGCGGCCGCTGTAACTTCACCAACCTGCATGTTACGCCGGAAAATTTTTTATCGGCTAATCGGCATTTCTGCAAATCAGCACTGGCGCGCTATACACCTTCAGACTTCATTGCCATGGTGGAGCGCCATAGCATTGCCTATCACGAAAAAGAGCGCGGCCAGTTGTTTTGCGATCACTCGGCCAAGCTGATCGTGACGATGCTGGCGAACGAATGTCGGCAGGCCGGCGCCCGCATCGAGGTAAACGGCGCGGTGACATCCGTGGAGCGAGCGGGCGAGGGTTATATAATCGAGACCGGCGGCGGTCCGATTCACTCGGCATCGTTAGTCATCGCTTCAGGCGGCCTGTCGATCCCGAAGATGGGCGCCACGGATTTCGGTTATGAGCTCGCCAAACGGTTTGGGCATAGCATCGTGCCGACCTATCCGGCGCTGGTGCCGTTTACGTTCAGCGCAGAGGATCTGGCACGCTATCAGGATTTAGCCGGCATTGGATTACCGGTCGAAGCAAGTTCAAACGGTCAAAGTTTTGCCGCCCCGATGCTGTTTACCCATCGCGGCATCAGCGGGCCGGCGATGTTGCAAATATCTTCTTACTGGAGACACGGCGAAGAGCTGCGCGTGAATTTTTTGCCGAGCATCGATGGGGCCGAGTGGTTGCTGGACCGGCAACAGACCCGGCCCGCGGCAGAACTCAAAAATGTGCTTGGCGAAAGATTTCCCAAGCGCCTGGCCCAGAGATTATCCGAGATCAGATTTGACAGCCGGCCGCTGCGACAGTATCGCGCCGCCGAACTGCGGCAGGTTGCCGCCCAACTACAGGGATGGGCGTTTCATCCGGTCGGCACGGAAGGGTACCGCACCGCCGAGGTGACCGCAGGAGGCGTCAACACCGATGAGCTTTCCTCGACAACCATGGAGTCCAAAAAGATACCCGGGCTTTATATAATCGGCGAGGTGGTCGATGTGACCGGCCATCTCGGCGGATTCAATTTTCAATGGGCCTGGGCATCCGGCCATGCCGCGGGGCAGGCAGTCTGAACAGCTGTTCAATACTTCAACGTTCAAACGCTCAACGTCGGAGATAGGAGAGCGACGATGAAAATATCTCTTGGGCCGATTCTTAGTTTTCGTGGAGTGACAACGATTGGTTGGAGTTTAAGCGCGCTGATCGTGACCGACATATCAAGCAACCCGCCGGAATTGATTCTTCAGAGCGGCAACAGGAAAGGAATCAAGCGGGCGGGGAAACTTCTAAAAGCGTTTCCCGAGTCAAATCCGACTTCCCAGGTCTGGCGCTTCGATTTTGCCGTCAAACAGAGTGCCCGCGCGCAGCCAGTCAGTTACACCGTCGGCGGTGTGGAAAATTTATTTGTCGTGCCGCCGCGCGACGCCATTCCCAACATGCTTTATGCATCCTGCAACGGGTTTTCCAGTATGAAGTTGCTGAACCAGACCAAAGACGCCAACCGATTGTGGCGGCAGGTTGCTGAAAAGCATGAGGCGAGGCCATATCATCTGTTGATGATGGGTGGAGATCAGCTTTATTGCGATTCGATGTGGGACAAGCTTATGCCGCTCCAGGAATGGGCGAGATTGCCGCTTGAACAACGGATCGAGCAGCCGTTTACCGATGAAATGCGCTCGCTGGTGGATCAGTTCTACGCGGAGGTCTACGTGGAGCGATGGTCGCAAGCCGAGCCCGCGCGCGTTCTTGCTCAAGTGCCCAGCATCATGATGTGGGACGATCACGATATCTTCGACGGTTGGGGATCGTATGAAGCGGAACTTCAGCAATGTGAGGTTTACAAGGGAATATTTGCCATCGCGAGAGAATATTTTGCGCTCTACCAGTTGCAACTTGGCCGCGACGAGACTCACCCGCTGTCGATCAAAGCGCAGCAGGCTTTTAGCCTCGGCGCTGAAATAGCCGGCCTGACACTGCTGGCCTTGGACATGCGAAGCGAAAGAACCAAGAGCCAGGTCATCAGTGCGGAATCTTGGAAGGCTATCTACGATTGGTTGGATGCAACGTCCCCGCGCAGAAGAAGGCAAACCCCGTCGGCTCGACATCTGTTGCTGATGTCCAGTATTCCAGTGGTGCATCCTGAGTTTGCGCTGCTTGAGAAGCTTTTAGGAATTTTCCCTGGACGCCAAGAGCTGGAAGACGATCTCAGAGATCAGTGGCTGAGTGTGCCTCACCGCCAAGAACGGTTGCGGCTGGTTCACCGGTTGCTGGCCTTTGCTGATGCCAAGAAATGCCGGGTCACGGTTCTTTCCGGCGATGTGCACGTCGGCGCTCTCGGCATCGTCGAGTCGACCCGCTCGACTGCAGATGATCCCAGCACCCAAGTGATCAATCAGTTGACCTCCTCGGGCATCGTGCATCCGCCGCCGGCCGGTGTCGTTCTTTTTTTCTTGGAAACTGTAACCGGCAAGAAAATGGAACTGGACCGCGACCTTTACAGCGAGATGCTGGAGTTTCCCGGAACCCATCATCATTATGTCGGCGCGAGGAACTGGCTCAGCTTAGAACCCGATGATTCAGGAAGAATCTGGGCGAATTGGCACGTCGAAACCGAACCCTACCCGTACACCAAAGTCATTCATCCGATTGATTTCAGAATGCCGGCGCCGATAGTGCCGAGCCAACCGTAGGTAGCGACGCTGTTGTCATGGACAATAGATAAATTGACTTTTCTTCGGTTGCCGTTTCCGGCGCGCTAGCTGGTATAACTGCCGATGACCTTACACATTACCAATGGCGACGCCACCGTAACCGTCATGGAAAAAGCCGGCCTCGGCGGAGAGGTCTTGCCGTGGCGTGATGTATTGCACGAAGGGCCGGTCCCCGCCGGGCTTTCCCTTGCGCAGATGTCGGAGGTTCGCGCCCAATTCATCGCCGATTGTGGCTGGCAGACGCGTGAGAAAGCATGGGCAGGGTTTCGAGCTAGAGATACCAAGCTCGCTTGTTTTCGAGAATATCAAGAAGTCATCCTCTGGTTCGAGCACGACCTGTACGATCAGCTACAGCTGTTACAGATACTCGACTGGTTTGCCGGTCAAGATTTCAACGATACTTCTCTCAGTATGATTTGTGCCGGCGACTACCTGGGCACGATGCAGCCGGAATCCCTTGCTGCGCTTTATCCACTGCGTCGAACCGTGCTGCCGGAACAACGGGAGCTTGGCGTGAAAGCTTGGTCGGCGTTCTGTTCTCCTGATCCTAAGTGCTGGGAAAATTTGTTGGCGATGGATTCAGCGGCTTTGCCTTTTCTTGGCGCATCGGTACTTCGGCACCTCGAACAATACCCCTCATTAAAGAATGGAGTGAATCGAACGGAGGAAGCGATTCTCAAAGCCGTGCAGGACGGAAACCGTAAACCGGGAAAGATTTTCGCCGCCGCCCAGGCATGCGAAGAAAGCCGCTTCATGGGAGATAGTTTGTTCTGGCTCTATGTATCGAGAATGACCCAGTGCGAGCGCCCATTGCTGCGCGCTTCTCATGGCGGGTTTGTGCTGCCAAGCCTTTGCGCATCCTGGTCTGAATTCAATGAACAACAGATGGTCATCACACAGGCCGGCGAGAGGGTGCTTGCGAACGAACTCGACTGGATCGAAATTAACGGCATTGACAAATGGCTCGGCGGTGTTCATCTGACTAGCAGGGCCGCTGAAAAGGCCTCATATGCTTCGTTGCGCTCGCCCGACTCGCTTCAACGTACCGAAGCGTACGTCTCAGCTCATCGAGCTTCGCACGCCTTGCCTCTGAAGTCTTTTGAGCAGCCTGCTACGGAAAATCTCTGGCGCTGGGATTCGGAGACGCAACGCTTGATATCAGGGAGACGATAGCCGTCCCTGCATTCGCATTGTGCTAACATGTCTGGGAGTTGGATTGTAACTAAAGGAGGAAACAAATGGCCTCAGCATCCCAACATAATTGGCGCGAGCATGGAGTTAAGATTATTCCGAGCGCGCAGCTTGATCTCAATACTGCGCAAACTCCCGGCATGACGCGCGCCGCCGCGATCACCCACGCGCGCACCGGCGCAACCAAACTCTGGGCCGGCACCGTGACGATCCATCCCGATGCCAAAACCGGACCGCACCATCATGGTGAATTGGAAAGCGTCATCTATGTGGTCAGCGGCAAGGCCCGGATGCGCTGGGGCGAATCACTGGAGTATGTCGCCGAGGCGAGAGCCGGCGATTTTATCTTTGTACCGCCCTTCGTGCCGCATCAGGAGATCAATGCCAGCACCGCCGAGCCTTTGTTTTGCGTGTTGGTTCGAAGCGATCAAGAACCGATTGTCATCAATCTGGATATAGCTGCCGCCGAGAAGCCGGAACCCGTCCCATGGATCGATCCAAATCATCCAGTCGCGCCGATGCCGCTCAAATAGTTCCATGCGCCAAGCAACCGAAAACGATTTGGACTTTCTTGCCGAGTGCTATGTGAAGATCGCCCGCCATATGAAAGCCGGCGAGCAGGATTTCTATATTGCGCGGCTGCCGGAAACACCCGACGAGACCATCCGCAATCACGTGGCGCGTTATGTCGGCCGCGAAGACGCCCTCACGTTGCTGGAGGAAACCGAAGGTTCGCCTGTCGCTTGCTTGTTGGCCAGTATCGGCAGCTCGTCGTTCTCGGCGTCACGTGTTGGTAAGTCGGGTCACATCGCCATCTGTTGGGTCGAGCCGGCAAACCGCCGCAGCGGCATCGCGGCTAAGCTGCTCAGTGCCGCGGAAGATTGGTTTCGGCAAAAGGAAGTTGGCGTGGTCGAGCTTTCGTATATGATCAAGAACGAATTGGCGGCAGTGTCCTGGCAGCGACTCGGCTATCAACCCTTCCGAGTTTTTGCCTACAAGGAACTATAGGCACTGCGGATTTGCTCTTTCACATAACTGGGTATCTTCTGCTAGTTTACTGAAAACTATCGAATCATAGGCTGCTCAAAAAGACTCAGAGGCGAGGCACGCGAAGTTCGATGAGCTGAGGCGTACGCTTCATACTTTGAAGCGAATCGGGCGAGGGTAACGAAGCGTATGAGGCTTTTTCAGCAGGCTAATCATTGCCCAACTCCCGCTCCAGGAACTCCGACGTTATCGTCCAGGCAAGCCCGGCCAGCCGCGGATCGTAGCAGTCGCCGTCGCCCAGAGCGAAGCCGTGACCCGCGTGCTGGAAGAAATGCCAATCCAGTGGTTGGCCATTGGCATGAAGGCTGGTTTTCAGACGATCCTGCACGGCGACGCTGGCCACATGATCGTTGCCGCCAAAGAAGATGAGCGACGGGCATTTGAAATCTTTGACCGCGTCGTTAGGATGACGCGGGCGTAATTCGCTGGGCCCTTCATCGCGCACGGAAGGGTAATAACCTACGAAGCTGCGCACGTCCGGAGTGGCCGCGACGAAGTGGATGCCGATGCGACCGCCCATGCAGTAGCCGACCACAGCGCAGCGTTTCGGGGCGACATCGTTTCTCCCGGTCAGATAGCGCCAGCCTCGCTGAATCACCTCGACGAATTGTCCGTCGGTGGTTTTCTTCTGCGCGGCGTGAACCCCGTCTGCTTCACCGAGAAGCTTATAGATACCGAGAGCGACTGTGGTATACCCCTGCTTGGCAAAATCGCAGGTCACCGACTTGAGATGGCCGGTGACGCCGTAGTGATGATGCACGATCAATATTCCGGGGCCGGGTTCTTTGCGTTCGGGATGGGCGATGTATCCCGGAATACCATCTTTATCGGCGTCTAAATCACGGCAGAGTATCTTCATCGGCGCGCTTCTCCTTGAGCAGTTTTCTGTCCCTGCTATCACGAATGGCTGGCAGTTGTCATTCACTTCGAGATGCCGTGCGAATATAGCACCCTGTTAGGAGCGGTTTATCAGGGTGACGTCAAGCCGAGCCGAGCGCATCCACCGATTGACACAGTGTCCGGCTTTCTGAAGGACCGCTTGTGTCGGATTAAAATGAAGCCACGTTTTTGAACCCATAATCGAGTAGCTTCGTGGCATCCTGCCAAACGGACTTTTCGTCGCTCTTCAAAACCACCGCAATATAGACTTGCCCGCCTCGTTGGGCGGCTGCCACAAGGCAATAGCCGGCTTCTCGGGTGTTGCCGGTCTTCACGCCGATGGCGCCGTCGTAACTCGATAGCAATTTATTGGAATTTTTAATTGCGCCTTGCCACCCTCTGCTCCTCCAGCGGTATGTTCTCTCGCCGACAATCCTGCGGAACTCCGAATTCTCAAGAGCGGCTTTGGTGATTAGCGCCAGATCCCGCGCGGTGGTCAGCTGTTGCGGGTGAGGCATGCCGGTAGGATTAAAAAAGCGGGAACGAACCGCGCCCAGTGTATGCGCCTTATGATTCATTCGTTGAACGAAACTATCGATGGAACCATCACTATGAAGGGCCAGCGCAATCGCGGCATCGTTGCCGGAGCCCAACAGCATGGCATGAAGCAAATCGCCGACAGATAACTTTTCTCCGGCTGTGAGTCGTGTGTTCGCGCCGGAAACGCGCAGCGCCTCGGCCGGAATAGTGACGAGGTCGCTGATCCGGCTATGATCGAGCACGACCAATGCCGTTAAGATTTTGGCGGTGCTTGCCGGCGGCAGCGGCAGATCTTGGTTGTGCGCCCGGATAATCTTTCCCGTTTGCGCATTCATCAGCACAGCCCCTCCGGCTGCGATCTTCAATTCGGCAGCGGGGTTAGGCCGTGGAAAAATGACCCAGGCCAGGAGCAACAGGAGCGAGCCAATCGCTGGTCTGACGCCGGCGTGCCTCATCGCTGAATACTTTTTCGTTTGTTTAGCTCAGGAATGGATACCTGAATCCAAAGGTCATGGAGCGATTCGCTGGTCATTCTTAAAGACATGTACCTGCTCCGGGGTGACGCTGAAGCCGACCATGTCTCCTTGTTTAACGTTCGACTCTCTGCCGGTCCGAGCGATTAGTTCAACACCTGCGCATTTCGCGTGAAGGAAGCGGTCCGAGCCCAGATCCTCGATAATCTCGACCTCACCACGTATCCAGCTCTGTCCAACCGCCTCGGCCAGCTGCAGATCCTCCGGGCGAATGCCAATCGCAACTGCGTTGCCGGCGAGTTGCGGCAGCGGTCTTGCGAAAATGGCTGCGAGGTTCAGGTCCAGATTGCCGCAGTGAAAAACCGATCCGTCTTCGTCCACAGCGCCGCGTAACAGATTCATTTGCGGGCTGCCGACGAATGAGGCGACCTGGGTGTTCGCCGGTCGTTGATAAATGTCCGAGGGTGAGCCGATCTGCTGGATGCTTCCCTGGTGCAGAACGATAATTTTTTCGCCCAACGTCAGCGCCTCCGCCTGGTCGTGTGTGACATAGACAATCGTGGTGCCAAGGCGTCGGTGCAATCGCGCCAGCTCCACCCGCATGGTGGCGCGCAGCGCAGCATCGAGATTCGACAGCGGCTCATCAAAGAGGAAAATTTGCGGCTGGCGCACGATCGCGCGCCCCAGCGCTACTCTTTGACGCTGCCCGCCGCTCAAGCTATGGGGCCGGCGCTCGATCAAGTTTTCGATCTCGAGCAGGCGCGCCGCATCTCTTACCTTGACGGCGATCTCCGCGCCCGGCTCGCCGCGGAGCTTCAGAGAAAAAGCCAGGTTGTCGAAAACGGTCATGTGCGGATAGAGCGCGTAGCTTTGGAAGACGAAGGCGATGTTGCGCTCGCGCGGCGGCAGATGCTCGATACGCTGGCTGTCGAAAAGAATCTCTCCGGAGCTGGGCTTTTCCAAGCCGGCGATCAGCCGCAGGAGGGTAGATTTACCGCAACCCGAAGGTCCGAGAAGGATGCAAAACTCGCCGTCGCTGACCTCAAAGGAGATGCCCTTCAGGATTTCATTGGCGCCGAACCGCTTCGAGAGCCGACGCACGGTTAGAGCTGCGATAAGGAATCCTCCGGTTGTGGAACTCCGGCAGCGCAAAGGCGATGAGCCCTCCAGCCGTGGGCAATAGGACACTGCCTCGAGGGCCAACTCGCAATCGCCATCAGGGCGATGTTTCCTATGTTGGGCTGGCCATCAACCTGTACGCCCAGGTGCCCAGGGCTTCCGGCCTCACTGCCTTCGCTCACTAAGTCAGCTGCAGGTTTTGTCGGATCAGGGTACATTTGCTTTTCAACCTTTTACGGCGCCCGCCGACAAGCCTCTGACGATCCCGCGCTGAAAAAACAGCGTCAGAAATATCAGCGGCAGAGTCGCTAATGTCGAAGCCGCGGCGATTTCTCCCCAAGGCATGGTGTATTCGCCGGGAAAGAGCGCGATGCCCACCGGCAGTGTCTGGATGTCCGGATCTGTCATGATGATCAGAGCAAAGAAAAACTCATTCCAGGTATGGATGAAGACTAACAACGCCGCTGTCAGAATTCCGGGCGCGGCCAGAGGCAAAACTACTTTGCGCAGAACCTGCAGACGGCTGCAACCATCGATCAGGGCTGCCTCCTCGATTTCGACCGGGACTTCACGAAAAAATGTCGTGAGAATCCAGATCGCCAGGGGCAGAGAAAGCGCGATGTAGGCGGTTACCAGACCATGGTAAGTATTCAGCCAGTCCAAATGGTTAAGAATGTTCCATACCGGCCCGGCAATGGCGATCTGCGGAAACATCGAGATCGCCAGCAGCGCCAGAAGGTAGAATCTTGTCCAAGCCAGTTGAAAACGGCTGATGGCGTAAGCGGCCATGGACCCGACGGTAATGCTGATCAGGGTGGCAGTGCCGGCAACGATCAGGCTGTTGCCGACGTAACGAGCCAAGCCATGCTCGAACAGGGCCGACTGGTAAAAACCCCAGTGAAGCGACGGCACCAGCCTAGGTGGGATGGCCGCCAGTTCGGCGGGAGTCTTAAGCGAGGTGAGAACAAACCAGAGGAACGGAAGCAAGCAGTAGAGGGCAATGACCGGAGCAGACAGTGCCAGCGCCAAAGATCGTTTCATCGCGCCGCCCCCTGGAGCCGCTCTGATTTGAGCGCGCGCAAATAGGCCAGGGCCAAAATCAGCGAGATCATAAAAACCGTCACCGCGATGGTCGAACCATAACCGATCATGCCTTCGGCAAAAGTTTTCTTATAGCCGTAGAACTGCAGTACGTTAGTGGCATCGGCCGGGCCGCCCTGAGTCATGACGAAAACCAGATCAAAGACGCGCAGGGCGTCGATGGTGCGGAAAAGCAAGGCCAACAACAGCGCCGGCCAGAGCAGCGGCAAAGTAACGTGATAGAATTTCTGCCAGGAAGTGGCGCCGTCGATGCTTGCGGCTTCGTAAACTTCGTCGGAAATAGTTTGTAGCCCGGCCAGAATAATCAATGCCGCAAACGGTGCGGTTTTCCAGATCTCCGCCGCCATGATTGCCAGCATCGCGAATCGAGGATCCGCCAGCGGCGCAAAGTATCGCGCGGTATCGCCGCCGAACAGAACGAAGTTAAACAGACCGTACCGGTCATTGAAAATGAAGCGCCACATTTGTGAAGAGACCACGGTGGGAATAGCCCAGGGAATGAGCACGACCGCGCGCAACACTCCGCGACCGCGAAACGCCTCGTTCATCACCAGCGCCATGCCGAGGCCGAGCAACAACTCCGATGGAACTGTGATCGCGACGAATATGAGCGTCGTTCGCAATGCTTGCCATGCGACCGGGTCGGTCCAGAGATCGAGGTAATTCTCCCAGCCGACCATTTTTTGGCCGAGCCAGGGCAGGGTCAGGATCATCCGATAAAAACTCAGGCGGAAGGATTCAACGATCGGATAGAGAGTAAAGACAGAGACGAAGACCAGGCTGGGGACGATAAACAGCAGGGCCAATCGGTGCGAGCTTTTCATGGAACCGCGGCTTCGCGCAATAGATCGAGCACGCGATCCATGTCGCGCGCCGCCAATGCCGACCGTTGGTCGATCTTGCTGCCGGGCAAGACTAAGGCAGCGCTAAAGTAACGTTGCAGAATATTCGAAAGCGGCGCGTAGACCGGCGTCCTCGGCCGCGGCACCGCTTGCTTGAAGGTTTCCAGCATCGGTTCGAGCCATGGAACCTGGGCCAGCAGCTCGGGATCCGTATAGAGCGCTTTTCGGGTTGGCGCCCGGCCGGTGGACAAGGCGATCCGCTTTTGCATCTGGCGACTGGTCATGAACGCAACAAAGCGCCAAGCAACTTCGGGTATTTTCGAAAATCGGCTGATACCCATTTGCCAGCCACCGAGGGTTGAAGCACCCTTGCCACCAGGAAAAGCCGGTAATGGCATCATACCCACTTTACCTATCACTCTCGATTGTTCAGGATCGTTGGCGACCCGCCATGCATACGGCCAATTGCGGTGAAAAATTGCCCGTCCCTGGGCAAATAGCGCAACCGATTCCGGCTCTTCGTAGGCCAGCACGCCGCGTGACGAGATCTCGCCGATGATATGATCGCGCACGAACCGGACCGCCTGCTTGGCGCGTTCTTGTTGCACGGCGCTCACCAAGCGCTGTTCATCCCATAAAGCGCCGCCGTTGCCGAGGATGAATTCCATCATGTTGCAGACCAGCCCTTCGTATTGTTTGAACTGGCCCGAATACCCGACCAGGTGCGGATCGCGCTCCGCAGCAAGGATGGTTTTAGCTTGCTCCACAAGTTCGGGCCAGTGGCGCGGCGGCGCCATCCGATGCTTCTCGAGAAGATCTTTGCGGTAATAGAGCAATCCGGCATCGATGAAAAGCGGCACCCCGAAGATCTCTCCGCGATAGCGATTGGCCGCTATCGGCGCCTCAAGGAATTTGCCCTGCTCCGCGGCCGAGAGGAAACGATCCAGCGGCAATGTCCAGCCGGCCGATGCGAACTCGCTGGGCCAGATGACATCCATGAAGAACACGTCCAGGCGAGTATCGCGATTTTTCAATTTCTGGGTGAGCAGATCATGGAATTGGGTCGAAGAATTTGGCGCGATCTCCTTGACGACTTTAACGCCGGGATTTTGCTGCTCGAAGTCAGCAATCGCCCCGTCCCAAAGCTGTGGCGTGTCCGTCTTGGAGATGACAATACGGAGCAGTGTTGCCTGCGCGTCGACTGATTGCGGTAGAAGACAGACGAGAATCGCGAAGATGCAAAAAAGATATCGCATGAGAATCCGGCTCATTAAATCATCCCGCTACGTTAAATCGTGCTCTAATTATGCATTCGCCTACGTGGTCAGCCTATAATCTGATGTCGGTTCATGTCCAGCATTTGCCCGCCCGTCAAATAATCTCTCGGTTCTGTAGTGGAGGGAACTCGGGAACCGCTTCCCTAGGTATGGGATGAGGAACTGGTGTTTTGAAAAGTTGGCAGCCGTGTGCCAGCCGGCCAATCGAGACCGGTAATCGGTGATGTTGACAAATCTCCGCAGATTCGAATAGAAGAATCGCACGCATCGCCAACAACGATACACCAGATCGTTTTAGGAGGGGATGAGATGAACGCAGTCAAAATAATTGGAGTGGTTTTGATCGTGGCCGGCGTTCTCGGGCTGGCCTATGGCAGTTTCAGCTTCACAAAAGAAACTCATGAAGCCAAGATCGGGCCGCTCGAGCTTCAGGTGAAGGATAAGGAAACGGTCAAGATTCCCGCTTGGGCCGGCGTGGGAGCAATAGTGATTGGCGCAGTCTTGCTCCTGGTACCGTTGAAGAGGTAAGCGGAACTCGCATCCTAGCATTAAGGCCGCTTTAGCCAGACGTCTACCCGCATCCACTCAAGACATTGCTGACCGAGGTTTCTCCGGAACCTCGCCGGTGGCTTTTGACGGGTCTCCATGACTAACCTACGGTGCGCAGGCGGAGGGAAAGCCGATGATTTGGCGAGTCATATGGGTTGCTTTATCGCTTCTGGTTGCGCTGAGCAGCGTCAAGCTTCCACAAGCCGACGGCCGCATCGTTGTCGGAGTATCGACGGTGAACGTTGCGTTCCTGCCGATCTACATCACTCAGGACAGAGGCTTTTTCAAGGACGAAGGCCTGGATGTTCTGGTGGTGATGTTTAATGCCGGCGCTACCAATCTCCAGGCAGTCATTGGCGGCGACGTGCAGATCATGGCGGGAGGCGTGCCGGAGACCGTGCTCGCCCGAGCCGGTGGACTGGACATCAAGAATTTCTGGGCGATCTCCAATGTGATGCCGTTTCAAATCTATGGAAGCCCCAAAATGAAATCGCTGAAGGACAGCAAAGGGAAAAAGTTCGCGATCAGCCGTTTCGGCTCGCTCTCTGAATTTCTCACCCGTTCGGCGCTGCGCCAGGCGGGCGTCGATCCCAAAGATGTCACGATGTTGCAGATCGGCGCCACCCCGGCGCGCTTCACCACATTGGCCAGCGGTATCGTCGATGCAACCATACTATGGTTCCCGGTCACCGAACGCGCCAAGTCGGTCGGCATGAATAAGCTCTTCGACTTGAAGGATCTCTATCCCAACTGGACCAACGTCGGTTTCATCGCGCGCGAGGGCTGGCTTACCAAGGAAAAAGAGCAGACCGCCAAGTTCTTACGCGCTTATCAACGCGGCGTGAAGCATACGCGCGAGAATCGCGACGACGGGATTCGAGCGCTCAGAAAGTATGTCGGGCTGGATGCCGCCGAGGCTGGCGCTGGATACGATGAGTACCGCGATTCGTTTCCGCTCGATGGCCACATTCTCGACGCAGGTATCCTGGCCACCGTCGAACAGGAGATTGAGACCGGCAGACTGAAGGCGAAGATCTCTGCGAACGAGATGATTGACTACAGCTTCATCAATGCCGTCGGAAGAAGTACTCGTTGATCCGATGCGCCGCGCCCGGTTCTGCGCTCTGTGTGTTTTCGAGCCGGAGCGGGATCGACAGACTAGGGTGGCAGCGATCAGGTTGCCGGCCGGGAAGCAAGCTTCCGCAGAACGGCGGCTATCCGATTGGCAGCCAGGTCGATCTCCGGCGTCGATATTTAAAATTAGAAGTTTGAGCTTGGAGAGAACGCCAAATTTCCATGACTGCAATACGTGAGACGCCCATCGACCGCCTGCCAAGAGAGCGAGACATAAGAGACATCGCACAAAGTCTGATCGCGACCGCGCTACCCTACTGGGAAGCTGAGGCTACGATCGTCCGGCGATTTTTCAAAAAGCGGCCGGCGCACGAGGATCACATTTTCTGGCTCAAGGCGCAGCTCTGGAAGGAGCTGCATCCGGTGGACGGTTATTTCACGGGGCTGCAGAAGGAGCTGAACGATCTGGCGGCAAAGTTTCCCGATATCGACAAAACCATCGACCGGCACCGGTACCACTCGCTTCTCGAACAGCTCACGCAAGAGTTCAATCACTATGTGCTCATGGCCGACGTTCTCGAATATCTGCTGGGCCATCCGGTTTCAGCGTCGGATACTTTTCAGCTGCCCCAGGAAAGAAGGCTCGGTGATATACGTAGAGCTTTCGTAAGTTCGGGCTCCCCGGTGGATAAAGCCGCGGTGCTCGTTACAGAAGGGGGCGGCGCCCGGATGTTTCGCGAGGGGAAAAAGCTCAAGGGTGGCCGACTCGAAAGAATGATCGCCCGTGCGATGGAAGTGATTTATCAGGATGAAAAGAACCATTACAAGGAGGCGGCAAGCCAAGCGGCCCGGATGGTCCAGAGCAAACAGGATCTCGTGCGGATGAAAGACGCCGTGCGTGCAGTGAGCCTTCAACGAGTGTACATGCGCAATGAAATGTTCAAGGAACCGCTGACCAGCGAAGAACTCCGGAACTGCCTGCATCTCACAGCCAGCGCCGCTAAAGCGGTCCGAACGTGAAAAGAGAACTCGTATGTCTGGTGGCTCGGGATCGTTCGCCGTGACAGACCTTTACGCGAGTTTCAGTCCGAGAGCGACGAGAGCCGTGGGAAAGGATGAATCCGTCGGGCTCACCGCACATGCTGCGCGATGATCTTTCTCCATAGAGTGTAACCGGCTTCGTTCAGGTGCAGCGCATCGGCGCGAAAGAGATCGGCGCGCGGACGTCCATCGGCATCGAGCATTGCCGTGAACACCTCGATGAAGTCGAGCTTCTGATTTTCTGAGGTGTATTTTTCGATCAAATGGTTAGTCTCCCGGATCTTGGGAATGAGCCGGGCTCGGGCCGGACTTGGCTTGATTGAAATATAGGAAATCCTCGTGGCTGGGAGCTCTCTCTGTACCCCGTCGACAAACTTCTGGAAGCTGAGCAGGATGTCCTCCGGCGCGATCCCTTCGGCCAAATCGTTATCGCCGGCGTAAACCACTACCTGGCGCGGCTTGTAAGGAAACACCAATCGATCTAGGTACCGCGCGCAATCGGACATCCTGGAGCCGCCCACAGCGCGCTTGACGATGGACGGCCCAAATTGCTTTTCGAGATCGCTCCACAGTCTAATCGATGAACTGCCGACGAATAGAATTCCCCCTGTCGGCGGGGCTTGCTCCCGGTCCGCCGCCGCGAAGGCGGCGATATTCTCTTCAAACGATGCCACGCCGGCTGGCAGCGCCGAAACCGAGGTTTGGGCCCAAACCGCGTTAGCGGGCGGTAAAAGGGCGCCGAATACAAGATAGAACAAAAACAATCTTCGCATGAAGTAATCCGCTGCGCTTCTTCGAAACAATCGAACTCAGCCTCCGTTAAGAAGTGTCTCGCTTCCGGAATCGACTGGCCCTAAGAGCCTCAGCTCGCCATTCCTGCGGCGTGTAATACTCATTTGCGGCGCCTGTGTCAATCACCGCGGGGCCGATCAGCCTTCCTGCAACTTTTTGCTGCCCAGATTCCGTTGGCTAGCTAAGTTCGAGATGATTCCGCCGGAAGCTATTGGCCGGTTGCAGATCGAAGATTGTAGTTGGAGGCTTACCCCAGCGTCGCGTTGAGAAGTTCAATCACCCAAGATCAAAAAGCGCTCGCTCCAATCCGGTGTTTGAAACCCCTGTGCTCGAGCCGGGGCAGGTGGTACCCGGCCGTGTTACCGCCGTGAAGTCATTAACTTGAGCAGCGCGAAAACCGTCAGCCGGCGCGCTTCAGATCAGCAGCATCGATGGCGAAGTGATGATTGACAACGCTCGTGTGCGCGACGGATATCATGGCGGGCAATGAGCATCATCCACTTGATCGGTTCCGTTGTACTACCGTAAGCGGTTTTTTTTGGCGGCGAACCGCGGCTGGATGTCTTCGGGTTCGCGGGTTTGTGGCTGTTACGGCAAATCCGGAAGCGTGATAGAGAAACCTGTTGCAACAAGCAAATTCAGACACAATGTATGGGCAGGGTGAGCTGAAGCCTAGCCCCAAGTAGGTGATGTTGGCGCCAACTGGCTTTGCCAGAGATCAAGGACTTCTTATGACATCGAATCATTCAATTCATGCGTTGATGGTCGGGATGAGTGAAAACTGGTGGCGTGCGGGAATTATGCCGTGCATGCGCAGTGATCTCGAACGGGATAAACCGGTTGCTTATATTTTCTGGTTGGTCGAGGGTCCCCAAGGCCCTGTGGCCGTAGATACCGGATATCATCCTGATTACGTCGCGCCGGAATGGTCTCAAGGAAAAAATTTCATTGAACCGCCGGCGTTGCTGGCGCAGCTTGGGATAAAAGCCGACGAGATAGAGACTGTTGTCGTGACCCATTTTCACCAAGACCATTTCACCGGTTTGGATTATTTTCCCAATGCTAAATTCATCATCCAGCGTGCCGAACTGGAATTTTGGACGGGGCCGCTCATGCGTCACGAAATTTTTGCCAAGCAGATTCGCCCAAAAGTGCGTCCCGCGCTGGAGAGGCTACAACAGGAAGATCGCATCGAACTGATCGAAGGCGATGTGGAGCTTTATCCTGGATTGGAGCTGCTCAAAGCCGGCGGCCATACGCCAGGATCGCAGATGGTAGCGCTCGACACAGCAGCCGGTAGGGCGGTGCTCTGTGGCGATATCGCTTATACACTGAAAAATATTCGTGATCACGTTCCGGTCGGTTGGTATTACAATCTGGCTGATACGGTCGTGGCGCTTGAACGGGCCCTGAGCACGGCGGCCCGGCCTGATCTGGCTTTTCCCAACCACGACACCGAAATTATGCAGGGAAAACGAGTGGCGCGGATTATCTAATTGGCGGCGTCTGGTCCGTTTAGAAGTTCGATGCTAATTTCTCCGCCTGATTTGATCGTCAATCGGAAAGGATGCACGATTCCTACGTGGCCTGCCAGAACTTAAATCTTACCGCTGGACTTAAAATGATCGATGCGGCTCTTGATGATCTCATTTAAATCTTGGGTCGCTAACTCGTCAGCAACCTTCAACGGCTCGGCGCCTAGCCGTGAAAGCTTATTGTTGATAGTGCGGAGAGTTGAGCGGAGACGGCTATATTCCTCCAACGACTTTCGACAATCCAGAAGCCTGTGGTCGATGTCTTGAATGCATTGACTGATCCTCCAGGCTTCGCCTTCCTGTAGCGCGCGCACCAGATGATCGAACGGCTCTTCTGACTTTTTAGGATTCTCTGACATTTAATTTTTCCTTCCGTGAAAATTAATCAATGTAAGTTGGCACCGACTGCGCGACGTCGCGGCGCTGCGATGCGCCGATTGTCCATGCATCCGTTACTTCGAAATAAATTTCACATGGTTTGGAGACTGGCGATTTCTCGCACCATGGTCCTCTGGAAGTTGTCTCGCATGCTCTCGTTCAGAATCTCTACGCTGACGCGCAATATGAGCTCGGCGAGCTTTCCCTGGGGAAATGCTTGGCGGGATTCGCCGAGCGCGGAAATCTGATCCACGACGATGCGATTGGCCATCGGCCCCATCGCTTCCGTCGCTGCGCGGGTCATGCGATCAAAAAACTGCAGCGAAACGGCGGGTCCTTTGGTGGCGATCCGGGAAAGTTTAACGCGGTCCGAATCACGCAGCGGGATCGCGCGGCGCTGGAGCTCGATTTTTGACGGTGATCTCGCTGCCGTTTGTTTCAGAGTGCCGTGGGCCGGTCCGCGCCGCGGCGGTTTTCATCCTGAGAAATCCGCCATCGGCGGAAACTCTTGACGCTTCCAAGCCAGGCTCCAACAGCAGCCCACCCGCGGCCTTCATGATCATGTAAGCAGAGACTTTCTTCCTGGCCGCCAAACAAGCGATTGCGAGTGTGTTATCGCAAAGGATATTGATCAACCGGGGCGTTCCGCCGGAATACTGCCAAATCGCCTCAACCGCTTCCCTGGTGAAGATCTCAGGGCCCTGGTAGCCGACGATCTCGAGGCGATGGCGAATGTAATTATCCACTTCAGCGGGCGTCTGCAACGAATAGAGACGGTGGTGCAGAGTGATTCTCTGTTTGATGCGGCGCAGCGATGGCTTGTTCAATTTAATCGCGACTTCCGGTTGTCCGACGAGCACGATCTGCAGCAATTTCTCCTCGTCGGTTTCCAGGTTGGATAGATCGCACAACCCTTCGAGCGCTTCATCACTAAGCTTTTGCGCTTCATCGACCAGCAAAGCGATCGTGCGACCGGATCTCAGCTGCTGGATGAGATAGTTATTTAGATCCTGAAGCATCTCCAAGCGACTTTTTTCTTTGCTGCTGATCGCCAGATTCTGCACAATCAACTCAGTAAGCCCATACGACGTCAAGTGGCTGTTGGAGACAAAAACGAATTGGACCCGTCCGTCGAGATGGCGCATTAGCTTGCGCAGCAGAATCGTTTTTCCCGTTCCCACTTCTCCGGTGACGAGCATGAAACCTTTTTTTGCTTCGATTCCATGAACCAGCGCGGCCAAGCCTTCGAGATAAAGCGGGTGGCCATAAAAAAAACGCGGATCGGGCGTTACCCCGAACGGCATTTCGCGAAAACCAAAATGGCTGTGGAGCATTGCTTTGTGTTCTGGGGGCCCGGGAAGTTCGCTCATCTAAGTACTCTCCTCATGAACGCGGTCTGTGTTCAACAACTTTCGTTTTCTACGTTCGTCGGAACCGAAAGACGAACAAGAAAGACTTGGCAATTAATAGAACTCTGTGGCTAATAGTGGCGCGATGAGGCGCGACTGTAAATTTTTAGACGCGAGGTTGTCAAGCCAGAAATTCGCGCGAGTCACGAATTTTTTCGCTGCCTGCTCGAACTGCCTCTGTTCATATTTCTGTGGATGTTCTTCTTAACGATAGGTTGCCGCTGGAAAACTAAAATTATCCACAGCTGTGGATAATTTCTCGATTCAATCACGGAAATTTTTTCAAATTTTTTTCCGGGAAGGCCGCTGCACCAATCGTTTCGAGCAGCAGCTACATCCGGCGATCTGATCTTGAAGCTGCGGAGCTGAATTAAGAAGCGCTGCTCATGGGGATCATTGAGGCGTGTTTTCGCTTGGCTGATTGACTGTCAATGCCTTGCCAACTGAGCCGGCATAAAAGACGACGATTTTCACGGGAGTTTTGCTTAGCGCTCGGCCAATGTGCATCGTGCCGGTCACTTCAGACAAAGCATCTCCGGGCTCCATGCGTCTGGCCCGGCCATCAGTGAGAGTAATTTCCAGCGTTCCTTCGAGCAGGAAGGCGAATGATGGCACAGGATGCTGGTGCCAACCGGTGCTTTCTCCCGGTGCAATCTCGACGAGCAGCGCCGTCACCTCCGCCTCTCCTTCCGGATAAACGATTGGTTTGCCGTCCCAGCCGCTGGTTGTCTTAAAAAGCTGGGTAACTTTCACGGCGGGGTTTTCGTCGATTGCGAATACGGCAATTGGTGGAAACAACAGCAGCGCAATCGCGTAAAAACGGACGTAAAGCTTCATCGTACGTAACCTCCTTCGAGTCTGGCTTGATACAGCCGGCGCTCAGACGCCGGCTCCGTCGCCGTGGGCTCTTTTAATGCGGATTGCAGCAGCGCGCAAGCGGGTCGGTACGACTCGGAATTGGATGTCGAACCTGCAACGCTTCGGTTCCGTGCAGTCGATGGTTGCTTCTTTGACGCTTGTGCGCCGCCGTTTCGACTTGTCCGCTGCGGATTAAATTGATTAGCGCCAATTTGCTCGTTACATTCCTGCCGCAAATGTTTATAGATTTGCATTGACAGTAAAGCGGTTCATCAATAGTTGTCCTTAGAGATTCAGTTTACGACGAATGGAAGAACGTGTACTGAGCTGCGCGTTCGTCGGCAAAGAACCGGTTTGTAAAGGCCTGTTAAGCAGGATTTTGGAGGGAAAGAGATGGCAGAGGAAATACTCGTTGTGCAGGGTGGGAAATTGATCGATGGCACCGGTCGGCCGCCTATCGACAATTCGATGATCATTATTCAGGGAAGAAAGTTCACCGCGGTAGGCGGAGCGGCGAACTCGCTGTTCCGGCGGGCGCCCAGGTGATCGACGTCAACGGCAAAACCGTTCTGCCGGGCTTCATCGATGGTCACGGCCATCTGGAGGATTTCCACGGAGAGCTCTACCTCCATCTCGGCATTACCACGTGCGCCAATATCGAGCTTTACCAGGATGGGCCATGGACTCTCGCTCAAAAGCAGGGCACCGATCTAGGAAAAATTCGCGGCCCGCGAATCTGGATGTCGGGCCGGGCAATCGGTGGCGTTGGCACCGGGCACGATGCCTTCGGATCGAGAACCTTTCGTGACAACATCATCGTCACGACGGCGGATGAAGTGCGCCGCGCGGTGCAGCGCAAAAAAGAAATAGGGTGCGATATCCTCAAGGTCAATGAATTTCTTTCTCTCGATCTGGTGAAAGTCGCTGTCCAGGAGGCTCACCGGCTGGGCATGGCGGTTGCCGCCCATAGTTGGGACGTGGTCGGCTACTGCGATGCAGGGGTCGACGCCATCGAGCACATCTGGTCCGTGGGTTACAGCTCCATCCCTTATGCGCCGGCCAGGCGCAAGCTGGCTGAGGATCGGCTCGGCGGCGTCATCGATCAGGAGCTTGCCGGCGCTTATTATCAGACCGAGAATTTCGACGAGGTGATCGGCGCGATGGTGCAGCATCAGGTCGCATGGACGCCGACGATTGCCAAATGGCTGCGACCGCTGTCGCCGAGCGCGGCATCGTTTCAGGGAAAGAGAAAATCAAATCTTGAACGACCCCGAAGCCGACCTTCCCGCCGCAGTCCGAGCGGTGACTGATAACTCCTATGACAAGTTGCTCAAGCGTTATACGCCCGAGCAGCGCGAGCGCGCCAGGATCGGTTATGACAAAGCCAATGAGTTCATCCGCCGTTTCGTCCAGGCCGGCGGTATCCTGAAAGAAGGCTCGGACCCGCCTCGCGGCATGGCAGCTTTATTGATGCATCAGGCCCTGGTGATGGACGTCGAAGCGGGTGTGCCGCCGATGACAGCGATCCAGGCTGCCACCCTTAACGTCGCGAGAACTTTCGGCAAGGACAATGACTACGGCAGTGTCGAGCCCGGCAAGGTCGCAGACCTGTCCATCGTCGAGGGGGATCCGCTGCGAGATATCTGGATGACGCAGAACGTCAAGATGGTAATCATGGACGGAAAGCTGATCGATATCGGATTTAAGAGATACAAGAATCCGATTCCGTCATTCTATTCGTTTCAGAGTTTGCCGCTGGATCTCGAGATCGCGCCGCTTTTTCTCACCGAGGGATCGGGTCCGACGGTAATGAAGGTGCGTGGTGCGGGCGGGATGTGGCCATTCCACCAAGTCATGCTCAACGGCGAGCCTCTACCGACGAGCTTCGTGTCCAAAGACGAGCTTAAGGCGATTATCTCACCCGAATCCATCCCGACGGCGGGCACGTACATCGTCACCCTCAAGTGCGATGGAGAGCCTTTTCCCGAGTCCCATCGGGCCCACCTCGTGGTCGGCTTCAAGCCATAGCGCTGTTCTCGTAAGGAAGGACTCATACTGAGATAACAAATGATCATTAGGGTGATCAGCAAGGACTGGAGCGGTGAGCGAGGGTTAGAAATCACTTCCACGGAAATGATTCGTACCAAAGGGGCGTCCAAATCCGTAACCTGATTGCGCGCAAAAATAGCTGGTTTCTTGAATCGCCTCAGCCAGCCGTGCAAACTTTCTTTTGAGCGTCAGTTCTATGGAACTTACGATTGAAACGAAGTTAAAGCTCAATGACGGTAATCTGATCCCTCAGCTTGGATTAGGCGTGTGGCAGATTAGCCCGGCTAAGACGTCCGACGCGGTGCTTACGGCGCTGGAAGCGAAGTACCGGCATATCGATACCGCGTCAGCCTACGGCAATGAAGAGAGCGTGGGCGCTGCCATCAGGATGAGCGGCATTCCCCGGCAAAGCATATTCCTCACCACTAAATTGTGGAACAGCGATCACGGTAATCCAGAACGGGCGCTCGACACCAGCCTGCGCAAGCTCAAAATGGATTATGTAGATTTGTACTTGATCCATTTTCCGGTGCGGCAGCGGCGGCAAAGCTGGCGCGCTCTCGAAGCGCTGCGGAAAAAGGGGAAGACGCGTTCCATCGGCGTCAGCAATTTCACCATCGCGCACTTGAGCGAGCTGCTTGCCGAGAGCGAAACCGTCCCCGCGGTCAATCAGGTGGAGTTTCACCCCTATTTGTATCAGCAAGATTTATTGGCTTTCTGCCGGGCCAAAGGGATTGTCGTCGAAGCTTATAGCCCGTTGACTCATGGAGAGCGGCTGAAAGATCCCAAGCTTGTCGCAATCGCCAAAAGATATGAAACCAAATCGACCGCGCAAATTCTCATCCGTTGGGCCTTGCAGCACGGCTTAGTGGTGATTCCCAAATCATCCAATCGCCGGCGTATTCTCGAAAACGCCGATGTTTTCGATTTCGAGATTTCCCGGGATGACATGCGGCTGCTGGATAGCTTCGATGAAAATCTGCGAACCTGCTGGGATCCGAGCGATGCGCCGTGAGCGGGCAGTCCGCGATCTCCGAGATATTCTCCTGCGAGATTCTGACCGCTACTTATTTCGACAACGCTGTCCGCTTAAACGTCGTTTCAGCGCGTGCGCCGCGCTGGCCACTTGAGCGCGCGATTTGTTAGCGTGGCGGGATGTTCCAAAGGTAAATGGAACGCTCCCGGCCGTCGCTTCGAACGCGCACGGCTTTTTGCGGCTTCCAGTCGCCCATGTCATGCCAATGCGAGACGATGCGGGCGCCCGGGTTGAGCTCGCGCAGCAGTTTTGGCCGCAGTTTTAGATTGAGCTCGGGCGAGAGGAAAAGCATGACCACCGACGCCTCGCTCACGTCTGTCTCAAAAAGGTCCTGGGTGAAAAAACGGATGTTTTCAGTAACGCCGGCCGCGCGGGCGTTTTCCCTGCTTTCAGCGATGCGCTGCGGATCGATATCGACGCAGACGCCGCGCGCGCCGAACTCTCGAACTGCGGTGATGACGATCCGGCCATCACCGCATCCTAAATCGTAGACCACCTCACCCGCTTTGACGTTGGCGAGACCGAAACATCACCTGCACCACATCCGGTGAGGTGGGTTCGTAGCGCACGTCCGGTTCGCGTAGAGAGGTCGTTGCGGAGGTCGGCTGCTCGTTACAACCAATCCCGGCCAGGGAAGCCGCAAGGATGAATTGGCACAGGATGGTTCGAAGTTTTCCTACGGCCCCGCGCCGGAACGAAACTGGTGCCCGCTGCTCCATTGACTTCCCGTTAGCGCACATGCCCGGTTCTAAAATCACGACTAAACAACCTTCAGTGACCGAATGCATTGAGCGTGTTGAATCGATACGCCAAAACGGAACTACTCAGTGCCAAAGATATACGGCAGTCCCCCTTGTCAACCGAAAGAGCGACCATGGAGTTTTTTAATTCATCAACTCGGGCGGTGCGAACATATGTGCCATCGAATCAAAGCGGAGCATTTTAACCGCCGAGACTTGCGGTTTTTGCCTGGCGTCGTCGTGCGTGAAGCACCGGTTCGGTGTAACCGTTTTCTGCCTCTCTTCCTTTGAAGACGAGATCCAACGCCGCCTGGAAGGCAATGCTTTTGTCGAACTCGGGCGCCATTTTTCGATAGTTCGGGTCCTGATTGTTTTGCCGATCCACCACCACCGCCATTCGCTCAAAGGTTTTTCTTACCTGCGGTTGGTCGACGATACCGTGGTGCAGCCAGTTGGCAATATGTTGACTCGATATCCGCAAGGTCGCGCGGTCTTCCATTAGGCCGACGTTGCCAATGTCGGGAACCTTCGAGCACCCAACTCCTTGATCGATCCAGCGGACCACGTACCCAAGAATACCTTGTGCGTTGTTGTCTAATTCCTTCTGGATCTCCTCCGGTGTCAACGTTCGGTCGAGAAGCGGGGGAGTGAGAATATCCTCAATGCGCGCCCGGCCGCGTCGAATGAGCTCGGACTGTTTCTTGGCGACATCGATTTGATGGTAATGGAGCGCGTGAAGCGTTGCCGCCGTCGGCGAAGGGACCCACGCGGTGTTTGCTCCAGCTTCAGGATGAGCCATTTTGGTCTCGACCATTTTGCGCATCTCTTCGGGCATGGTCCACATACCCTTGCCGATCTGCGCCTTTCCCACAAGCCCGGTCTCGATACCGATATCGACGTTCCGGTCTTCGTAGGCACCCAGCCACGGCTGATTCTTGATTTCCATCTTCGGCAACATAGGACCCAATTCCATGCTGGTGTGAATTTCGTCGCCGGTACGATCGAGAAAACCGGTGTTGATGAAAAAAACTCTCTCGCTCGCGCCGCGGATTGCCTCTTTCAAATTCACCGTCGTGCGCCGTTCCTCGTCCATAATGCCGATCTTCAGCGTGTTGCGCTCGAGGTTGAGAGCAGCCTCGACCCTTGCGAATAGTTCGATAGTCGCGGCGACCTCTTCAGGGCCGTGCAATTTGGGCTTGACGATATACACGCTGCCGGTCCGGCTGTTGATGTACTTCGAATCGCCTTTGAGATCGTGCAGGGCAGCCAGCGCAGTCATCATGGCGTCGAGGAATCCCTCGGGAATCTCCTCGCCGTCGATGGTGGTTACGGCATCGGTGTACATGTGAAGTGCCGACATTGCGCACGAGCAATAGACTTCTTCCCGGCAATGTCGCGCTTTCTCCGTTAGGCGCAGTAAAAATCTTATCGGGATTCAGGGCTCGCACGATTATCCCGCCACCGCTTCTTTCGAACGTTGCTTCGAGCATGCCCTTCATAATGCCATTCCAGTTGCGGTAGACTCTTGCCTTCTCCGCCGCGTCGACCGCGGCAACAGAATCTTCGCAGTCTTGTATCGTGGTAATGGCAGCTTCCAGAATCACATCCTTGACCCCGGCAGCATCGGATTTGCCGATGGGGTGGTAACGATCGATCTGAATTTCAACGTGTAACTGGTTGTTCTTGAGTAGAACGCTTGTTAGATGGCCGCCTTTTTTTACAAAACCCGCAAACTTGCGCCCGTCCGCTAGCCCTGTTTCGCTGCCATCTTTCAGCTTGGCGATCAGCTGGGTCTCACCCTTCAACTCTTGAATCGAGAATTCAACGACATCCGAGAACTTTCCTCGCTCCAGGCCGACAGCCTGATCCAAGAAGGCCTGCGTTCGCGCGATCACCTTGGCGCCACGCCGCGGATTGTAGTCTTCGCCTTTTTCGGCGCCATCCGACTCGGAAATCACATCCGTGCCGTAAAGGGCGTCATACAAACTGCCCCAGCGAGCATTTGCCGCGTTGAGCGCATAGCGGGCGTTATCGAGCGGGACGACCAGCTGTGGACCCGAAACTTCCGCGATCTCACGATCGACATTGGTCGTCGTCACCTGAAAGTTTTCACCTTCTGCAACGACATAGCCTATCTCGAACAAAAATGCTCTGTATTTCTCGACATCGAATGGCTGGCCCCGTCTTGTGCGGCACCATTCGTCGATTTGCTTCTGCAGCACTTTACGTTTGGCCAGAAGCTGGCGATTGGTCGCGCCCAGATCCCTGACAATCTGGCCCAAGCTAATCCAGAACGCGTGCGGATCGACGCCCGTGCCTGGGGCGATCTCATCCCGGACCAAACTGTGCAATTCTTCGTTAACTTTAAGTCCGTCGATCGTTACGAAGTTTGCCATGGCTTCTCCCCTCGCAATTATCTGCGTCATCATACCGGGCGGATCTCGATCCTAGCGGTTCAGCATTCGAAATCAGCCTGGCCGTCGAAGTGACCTCCCAGATCTTCTACATCGGCGCAGTTTACGTTTCCTTCCTGAGCATCCTCGGTTCAACCGACGGCTCTGATAAGCGTCTGGCCTCTGGACGCCCTAAACTCGTTGGTTATAAAACGCTTCAGCGAATCATCGTTGGCGAATATCTTTTGTGCCCGCGCGGTATCTACGCCAAGGGCGATAATGTTCGGATCATCGGTCCGCGCTGCGCGGAAAACGCCGTTCTGGATCATTCGGCTAACTGACAGCCGGTTATCGTCGGTCGGGGTCACGTAATGCACCAGATCTGTTTTGTAACGATGAAGCAGAAAGAAATGCATTAACGTCATCAGTCGGCGGGCGCGATACTTCTTCACGGTATTCTGATCCTTCACCGCGAGAAATTTTCGACCGGCTCTGTCTCTATCGACGCGATAAATGATCTCAGCAATCTTGTCGCGAGCCTCATCGAAAACGTTGAGCATCATTTCCTCGGAGCCGGCCCAGCGTTCTTTAACTTCGACGCTGAGCTCGCCGCCTTTGTACAGACCCTGCTTGCTCCAATGTTCGGTCCACATGCGCAGCCATCGCTCCAGGACGCTGGTGGGCACCTCGACAGGTTTTCTGTGCTGAGCCTCGGTCGATTTGCCACCCATCGATGATGTAGTCAGCGACGGCCCGCGTGCTGCACGCCGGAATCGATCCGCCCACGGCCCACCCACGAATGTCTGCGGGAATTGGGCTGGATCATTGGCGAGCCGGAGCGAGCGCTGGATTAGCCGGACGAAGCCGAGCACTCCCTCTTCTTTCAGCGCCCGCGCCAGCCGCCCATTCATCAGGGCTTCGGTTTGATGGCCCGCATAGGTTATGAAATTAAAAACGTAACCCATTTTGCCCAGCTCGGCGGCAAAACTCCGGATCTGGCCGTCGGTAAAACCCCAGGCATCCCAGTTCCAGGACGGCGACAAGTTGTAGGCCAACAGCTTGTCCGGGAATACCTCGTGTATGGCGTCGGCCCACATCCTGTCGTCTTCCAAATCCGGCTTGGCCGTTTCGCGCCAAAGCAAATCGCAGAATGGCGCCATAGCCAATCCCCTCGCGGTTGCCATGTCACGTCCCCCCGTGATCGGATAAAAACCTTCCGGCGTTCTCGGCAAGTCCCAATCCCAGAAGACTTCGATACTCATGGACTTGGCCCGCTCACGAGCTTCGCCGAAGGACACCTGGGCGGCAAATTTTCTCCAGCGTTCGACTGACATGGGAGGCTTGCCCTGGCTGCCAAGCCGCGCTTCCATGAACTCGGCGACGGCCTCACCATAGGTCTTTAAGTCTGCCTTCTGCGCCCACGCCTCGCGGATCACGGCCAATACATGGTCGAGGGTTTCTTCAGCGACCCTCTTGGCCGTCACTTCAAGCGCCGCGAGCTGCTCACGCGCATCTCTCCGGCCCTTGCCCTCGCGACGGGCTTGTTGCCGAAGTTTTTTAAGCGACGAGATCTCTTTATCGACGCGCGCTATCGCTTCATCGACTCGAGAAGCGAGATGTTGCTTTCTTAGCCATTCCTGCGCGTCTCGGTAGGCTTTGTCGGAGATCCTGTACAGTAAATGTCCGTTGATCTCTTTAAAACCCCGATCGTAAAATCTCTTGATGACCGCCAGACTGACGTTCTTAAAGGGAACGATCTCCGCGTTTGTCGCGCCCAATACAAAAGGATGATCGCGCTCGTCTTCCAAGCTGTCTATTGCGGTTGCGTCATTAGAATCTGTCCGGGCAACGATCACGCCGGGAACGCCCAAGACGTCGAACTGCAGCCTTGCTGTATTGAGCCGCGCAATAATTTCAGTCGTGGAGACCAGTACCTTCTGCCCCTGATGGCCGCAAACCTTGCAACCCGGTCTTTGATCCTCGATGTGAATGGCGCCAATCTTGTTCTCGACAAACTTCTTGACTAGGTTGCGAACATGATGCTCGCCCCCATGTCCGGTGTCGCCGTCGGGAATGATCATCGGCGGACTGAACTCGATAGCGGTGATCTTTTTACGCTGCGCGGAGGTCATTCTCATGCGATTGGACCTCTGCACTTCATCCTGGTGCATCAAGGCGCGCACCCATGCGGCTCCCTCCTTGGGAACCCGGTCGAGCGCATAGTTCGCCAAGTCGGCGCCAGGATCTTCCGAGTCGGAACCGCGGGCTGAGGTGGACCATCCGCCGAGATAGAGAATCTTGATGCCCTCCATGACCGCGCGCACCGCTCCAGTGGATGAGAAAGGCCCATAGGTAATTTCCTGCTTTTTCGCTTTGAACAACCGTTGCAGGTAATCGTACATCTTATCGGCCGCCTGCCTGGCGATCGTGTAGTCTTCCTGCGCACTGCCGCGCAGCGCGACTACCTCGTAGGCCGTGTGAAGGCGAGTGATTTGTCGGAACCGCTGGCTTTGAAACCAACTCTCGGTGTCACCCAGTTCCTTTACCCATCCGATCGCTTCGGTATCGCGCCGAGTATCCACCCGGGTAACTTTATTCATTGTCCGACCTCCCCGAATAATCCATTCAGTAACTGCGAACCGGCTTATGCCGTCCGCGGCAATCTAGAAACCGCCAAAATGGCGAAACTCCGGCGTGTTGATTCCGGCATTCGGCAGATGCTCGAAAGCTCCCGGAAGTATCGTATTGTTCAGTTTCGCATTCGGTCAGCCTTTCATTTATGCCCCATCTGCTTAGGCCCCTTCAGCTTCGCAATAAACTCCGCAGTAGGAATCGCCGGCAGCGTAGTAATGCTAATCGTTCCCCGTGAACCTAAATCCACGGACATATGAGCGACCGTCTCGTTGTCGGGCGCTTCGACGATGCTGACGAAATCAAAACCACCCAGTACCGCATATTGGGCTATGATCTTACAACCGAATGCATCCACTTCCTTGTTGACCTCTTCCAACCGATCGGGGTTTTTGTGCATTGTTTGCCGCCCTTCGGGGGTCAGCGTGCTGAGAAGAATATATCTCGGCATAAAGTTCTCCTGCGCGAGTACGGTAGATCCATCGCGTTTATCAACTGTTCTTCCGCGCCGCAGTTCCCGGGTGGTGGATTACTTCACCGCATATCGCTTCACGATAGCCTGACCGCCTTGCAATCCCCGTGAGTGTCTTTGAATCTCCGCGTGTGCTTCGCTATTTCGATACTTGTCGATGCTCTCCTGGCTATCCCATTCAGAGTAGGAGATAAATTCATTTGGTGCATCGACACATTCCAAGAGCTTTTCGGACAGACACCCCGGCTGTTTAATCATCAGCGGAGCGCAATGCTCTTTCCAAAGATTAACCGCATCCTTAACCTGATCACCTTTTACGCTTACGTAAATGAGTCTGACAATCGACATGGCAACCTCCTTTTTGCATCTACCCAAACAATCTTTGCCTGCTCATCACGACCAACATTTCCCGATTCAATACAGCTATATCTAATTCAATGCACGCGCACAGAGCTTAATCAAGCGGTTTTCCATCTCGATACGCAATTCAGTCGAAGGTGGGATAAACCGGACCGTTCACCGAGATGATCGGCGCCGCTGCGTCAGTCATAAGAGGCATAAGCGGCGGGGTGATCACGGGCGGAAAGATGCTCGGAATACCGAAGGTGGCCGGGTTATTGGTGTCGTAAAAGCCAGGCCCATAATTAAACAGATAACGACTGGTCTTCAGACCCGTGTAAGTTACTTTGCCGTTGGGCGTTTCCCCGAACGGATCTGGTATATCGGTGGGGAATCCGGCGTCTGCCGGCAGCACGAGTGTCCCGTTGTCGAGGCGGGGCACCCTACTTGAGGGCGGCGGTGTGCCGTTGTTGGCCCATGCATCCAAAGCGAGAAACAACGCACGCTGCACCGGCGCGGAATTCAGCGGGTTGCCGAACTGCTGGCACACCCCTCTGTTCGTTGCGTTGCCTGTGCCATGTTGCATGCTGGATATGAAATAATTTCGCGTGTACGGGGAATCAGGAAGGTCGGCACTCCCGTCCGGCTGGGTGTGCAGTAGTGAAGCCGTTTTGACCCAGTACTCGTTGGCCGAATAGATCTCAACTCCCAACGCGCACGTGTTCGTCAGCTGACATGCGTCATAGCGGCTAGCGGTAATGCCCATGAACGGATCGGTCGTCCTCACATTGGCGAACGGGAAAAGGTTTTCAGCGTATAAGTGGTTCTGGCGATTGCGCTCGGTGCGGCCGGACTGCGAGAACCGGTAGTTCATGCCGATGCCGCTGCCCGCCGCGATCCATTGCATGTGGCCGTCGAATACCTTTCTGCCGATTCTGCCACGGTCGTCTTCGTTGAAGCCGAGCTTGCGGAAGTCGTTGAACAAACGTCCAGGTTGCGAGGATATTTCGGTATATATCCGGGTGATGTAGTTGGCCAACGGGTTGGGCGTGCCGGTGTCATCCTGCGCCTCGTAGCGCAGCCAGGAAACCCAATCGCGCACGGCCGCAAAGCCAAGACCGGCCACGGTCGGATCCTTGGCCGTGTACGAGAACTCATAAATGTCGTTGGCGATGAATCCTCCGGTTAGGTTAATCGCGGTGCCGTCCGAGTTGTAATTCCAATTTGCCGCGGGAACTACCTGCGGGACGTCGTCAAGATGAACGCGATGGGTCAGTACCGCTGTGGTTTTGTCCGCCGTGTCGGCCGCCGGATAACTTAACTGGAATGAGTTGCCCGAGGTTACGATATATTCGTAGGCTGGACCTGTGATCGTTGAGCCGTTTAGATTTTTGGCAATCGGCAACGCAACCGACGCGTCCAGGTCGCTGGCCAAGTTGGCAAGGGGCACCAATGGCTCCCACCCACTCCAGACGATCGTGTAGCCGCGCGGCATCAGGAATGAGTTCGCGAGGATCGTCGGGTCCGTAATGGTAGCCGGGTCGTCACCGCCGCCGGTGACACGGCCCAAGGCGGTCCACGTCTTGCCGCCCCGGTTGGGCGGCTCATACATCATCTTGCCGTAGCCGTTCAGTTTCCGATCGACCTGGTTCAAGTTGATCGGTTTAAGAATATAGAAATTTAAAGAGTACGCGACTTTCCCATTGGCAGTCTTGCCTGGCTGCCCGGGAGCGGCCTGCGGTTCGGCAAGCCCGATATCGACGATGATTGCGTTCCGGCGATCGGCGGGATCAACCTCAGCATAAGCTACGCCTGTAATCTTCTCATACTGCCCGACACCCGGCCACGAGTAGCCGCCAAACGCGATCTTGGGGGGATTCAACTGGACGCTGATGATGCGCGCCTCGCTAAAGGCGGGAATCAGCAACAGCGCAATGATACTCCAGAGAATCGCGGTTTGTTTCCTAAACTGAGCTGTGCAAATCATCTTTTTGTCCTCCTGTTTAGAGAGTTCCGCCTAGGAGTGACGACATAGCGAACTTCCATGCCAGATTCTTTGAATGCGCCGGCATCAGGCGCGGTAAACCGCGGCGCCTGCGACAGGGAAAACGCCGGAACCGCCACGTTGACAATCTTCAGTGCTGTTTCCGCTGAAAAAATCGCGGTCGGCCGAGACAGAAAAAAACCGATGAAAGAAATTATGATGGTCCACTGCTTCATCGTCGCTCCCGTTGCGCATTCACCTTAAGCCCCGATTACTCCAAGCGAGAGAAAATGTCTAGGCGGTCCCTACAGCTTCAACTATTTCTTCATCCGCGCTTGATTCGTTAAGGAAACTCCTTCGGCCGATTGATTTCGGGAGTGGATCTTTTGCTCTTATGAGGACGCATGGGCAGAAAGCTTTACAGAGCGCAGGCATCGCGCTCGTGCTCGAACACTCTTTGTGATCAAGGAGGCGCTTCGTTTGGGAGCGTTAGACTCCGGAGAAGAGCCGAAGCAAGACCAAAGTCCGGGGCATTCTTGAGATCTCATTGTTTTCGTTTCATGTGAAGCTGGTTCCGCCATAAGGAAAACCAATACCCAGTCATTAGAAGAAACTATTGGACATGCTCACGCCTGCCAACTAAATTCCTCGACACTCTCATCTTACCACTGCATGTTTCGGGAGACGTAACAAATGCTCTCGGTGATGTGCCAGCAAATCCCTGTCTTTGTCGGTGCAATTACAGATGGACATACGCAATTCTGGTGAAGGCCTGAGAAGCGCGCGGGACAGGGGAAAATGTTTTTGCGGCGAGAACATGTTCAGTCGAGATAAAGATCCTTCATCAAGAAGAGAAGGGAAAAAGCGATGAAAAAGTTGATACTCCTACTAATTATGATCATATCAGTGAGCTTGAGCAGTGGGCATGTGGAGGCGCAGCATCCATCCGATTCCAATAATATGGCGCTCCTGGGCCACAACACTCTTCAAGCCCGTTCCGCCTATCAGCCGATAATCCATCAGCAGGGCAGCCGATGGATCGCCTATATTGGGCACCACGGCGGCTCGGCCTTTAATCCGCTGACCAACGCTGTGGAGAACAACGGCGTATCTATTGTCGACGTCACCGATCCCCGTAATCCCGTTTATCTCCATCACATCCCGGGTCCCAGCGGAGCGGGTGAGGCGGGCGGCGCGCAGATGGTGCGGGTGTGCAATGGCACGGATTTGCCCGGCGTCACCTCTGCGGATGTGGAGGGAGTGTTCCTGCTAAGGGCGCACGGCAATGAAGCCCATCAAATTTATGATGTCAGAAATCCAAGCTCGCCAGTGCTCCGGACCACGGTGGTATCCGGACTCGAGGGAACACATAAAAACTGGTGGGAGTGTGATACCGGCATTGCGTACCTGGTCTCGGGCGTGCCTGGATGGCGCACCGACCGCATGACCCAGGTGTTTGATTTGAGTAATCCGAGGTCGCCGGTTCACATCCGTGACTACGGTCTGGTAGGTCAAGAACCGGGTTCGACGGGCGACGTTCCGACGGATTTGCACGGCGCGATCAGCGCGGGGCACCGGGTTTATTTCGGTCACGGCACCAGCTCAAACGGGACCGTTCAGATCGCCGACCGCACGAAGCTCTTGACCGGCCCCCCGGAGCCGACGCCGGAGAACCTTACTTTCCCCGTCATCGCACAGTTCGATACGTCGCCGCTGGTGGGCGCGCACACCACATTCCCGATACTCGGCGTGCGAATCCCTCATCTCGGGCCCTTCAATGTGGGCGGCACCCGCGACATCCTAGCGATCGTCAACGAATCGACGGCCAACGAGTGCAACGGAGAATCCCATCAGATGGTCTTCTTCGCCGATGTCACTATCGAGTCCACGCCTCAGGTGGTTTCGAGCTACCACGTGCCGGATCCCGACGGCGTCTTCTGCCGCCGTGGCGGGCGCTTCGGCGCGCACTCCTCGAATGAGAGCTTCACGCCGATCTATTATGGGCGGATCCTATTCGTCGCTTACTTCAACGCAGGGGTTCGCGCCGTCGACATCCGCAATCCGTTCCAGCCGAAGGAGATCGCGTACTTTGTTCCGGCCACAACAGCGAATACCGACCCGCGCGCTGGTAAGATCGCGATTCAAACGAACAATGTTGAGGTCGACGATCGCGGTCTGATTTACATTGTTGACCGGGCCAATACCGGCTTGCACATCCTGGAGCTGACGGGATCAGCGCGCGAGATTGCCAATCTTCCGCTGCAGCAACAGCAGGTTGAAATTCAGTCCAGGCTAACGACCAGGGAATAACTGAGGCGGTTCGGTCATGGTAGCCGAGTGACACATGCCCCATCGGGCGCAAAATCAACGCGCCTGGTGGGGCCTGACTGTAAGCTCCGCGGTGGAGATTTCTATTTCTCCACGATCAAGCAGATGGCGCTTAAAATTGGTCACAGGCGCATCGATGCGCAGTTGTTCATAGGGTTCGCGCGCAAGCACCGATGACATCGGCTAGCACGCGTCCAACCAAGAAGCCAAATTACTCGGATGGTAGTCTGACGGTAAAACGCGAGCAGGCGAGGTTCACTTTAACTTACTTGATCGTACGGCACCATGATGAGCTGATCCTGCGCAGAGGTAGTGTCTTCATTCCACCTTTCCAGCAGCTTCTTGGCAATCGGTCCGGGTTTGCCGTCGCCGATTATTTGCCCGTCCCATACGACCACGGGCGCGACTCTAATCGAGCTGCCGATCAGCATCATTTCCGCCGCTTTGCGTCCTTCCTGCACCGAAATAGCGGTGAGGTCGATAGCATTCAGTATCCCTTGCTGCACGAGCAGGGTAGCGAACTCGAGAACTCTCTGGATCGTGATCCCCGAAAGAATCGCTTCAAAGGGCGGATGGCGGAACACCCGATCCCGCGTCACGAAAGCTACGTTCATATTCGAGCTTTCCGCTACCATGCCGCGCTCGTCGATGAAAATTCCGTTGTCGGCGCCTTGGTCTTTGGCTTCTAAGAGGACCAGGACGTTAGGCAGATAATTGGTCGACTTGATGCGGGCAAAAAGCGGCGGTTTGATCGGCACTTTGCTGGTTATGAGCTTGATTCCGTCATGATAGTAGCTTTCCGGATAAGCTTCCTGTTTAAACACGATTACGTAAAAACTACTGCGAACACATTCTGCTGGACCAAGGCCATAGCCGCCGGGGCCGGCGGAGAGCCAATAGCGAACCGATCCATCGCGCTGGCGGCTTGCCGCAGCAGTGTCGAGAATGATCTGGCGCAGTTCCTCGCGACATAACGGCAACGGAATACGCGCTCCCTGGGCCGATTGAATCAATCGATCCAAATGTCGATCGAGTTGATAAAGCATCCCGTGCGTCAGTGTAGCGGTATCAAAGACGCCGTGACCGCGGTGCACCATGTGATCATCGAGCGGCAGCACCATGAGTGCCGGATCGTTGACGATGCCGCCAAGGACACTCGAGTACATCGCGTAAAAGTTCGCGGCGTTACCGTGCACTGTTTCGCGCAGGCGGGTGATCGCTTGTGCGCCGGTGAAAATAGGAGTGCCAGCCATGATTAGTTCACCTCGTCACGGATCAGTCAGCGCCCTAATTCGATTTGTGAGGGTTGCGCCAAAATCGTTAGAGATCGTTCTATCATAGAAATAAACAGAAGGAGCTCACGGTCACATTCATGTCCTGTGCGATTGTGGAACTGCCGTTATGGGGCGATTGCAAGTTTGTCCCTTTGTGAATGAAATTTACCCCAGGTGTAGACGAAAGCGGCAAGGACGAAGTGGAAAAAAATCGGGATCGTGCCGCCGAACCAGCGCATTTCGGGCCGGTACGTCATCGTTAAAGCGTAGCGCAGCACCATGCTGACCGCGTACAAAATGCTGCAGGCGACCAGGAATCGGGAACAGCCAGGTCTCGGCTTGGCGAAAAAGCTTCGACCGCGCCAGATATCGACTGCGATTTTGAACATCAAGGCCAGCATAACCAATTGGATGCCGAGAAGAATAGGATAGCGGATCAGACCGGAGAACCATTGCTCTGCGGGCGGCAGCCAGCCGACCGAAAAAAATACCACCAGAGCTTGGCCCAAGACGCGAAGCGCGAAAAGCAGAGTCAGAATCGCCAGAGCGCGGCCGTGCATGCGGCGTCAATCTGGATTTTTTACTGGCGCTGCGCCTGCGGTTTGGACGATGAACTCTATCTCGTCCGGGTCTTCCGGTGTGGCGCACAGAAGCTGCGCTTTAAATTGCGTGTCGCGCCCGCCGCGCTGGAGAATTATCTGGGTTCTGCGCTCGAACCAACCGGGCTTCATCACGCAAAGGATCGGCGAGCCGAGCCGCTGCGAGTCGCGTTTTTGCGCATATTCCACATTGAGTTCTCGCAAGCCGGCATCAAGTTCATGCAGCAGTTGCACTAGGCTTTCGCGGCTTGGGATGGCGCCGTCCAGTTCCACCGAGAGAACGTAAAGAGACTTTTCCACATGGGCGCAAGCGCGAAAATGTTGCACCGCCACGCCGGCAACTCTTTGCGCCTGCGCCATGGCGCCGATTAACTGGTTGACGTGCAACTTTTCGCCGGTGATGCTGGTGACATCGCGGCCTTTACGGACGAATTCGAGGAGCGGCGTTTGGTTGTAAAATCCAGCGACGCGAATCACGTCGTTGATGTCGTAGCGGTACAATCCGCCGGGTGTGGTAAGAATAATATAATAAAGATTTCCCTCCTCGAGCTCGGAACATGTCAAGATCGTTGGCGCAGACGCATTGATTTCGGACTCGGGGATGAATTCGTAAAAGTTTTTATCGATCGCGAGAATGCCAGCGGACCCTGAGTCGAATATCGGCAATGTCATCTGCGCCTCACTGGCCATGTAACCGAGATCGCGTACCGGTGTGGTTTTGCCGAACCAGCCGGCGAATTCCTTCAGTCGCACTCCGGCGCTGCCCCCCTTCCAGCAACCGATAAGTCGCAGCCGGGGCCAGTACTCTTTGGGTCGGAGCGCTCCGTCGTGCTTGATTAAAGATTCCAGTCGCCGCGCGCGCGGCAGGTTTTTTCTCAACCGTGACGCGAGCGACGCACGCACTTGGGCCGGCAGGTCGAAACGCGATGTGATAGTGCCGTCATGAATGTCCTTGATGATGTCGTACTTATTCTGACTTGCGCTTTGGACGAGCTTCAAAATCGTACTCGGATTGGGCGTGGCGAAAAACGAAATATCCTGTTCCAGCGCAAGACGCATGATCAGATAGTATTTGGCCTCGAAGTCTTTAATCTCGGAAACCACGTAGGGCACGGCGTAAGCATTTTGTATCCAACGCGGGCTGCTCCGGTAAATCAAACCCGAAGCGGCGCCGAATGGAATACCGCCGGCTGTTTCTCCTTCGACTTCCGGGCTGACGACGCCAACGAGTTTGCCGTTGAAGAGATCGGGATGGTCTACGAGCGCGCGGTAATACCACAGCCGCGTCAATTGCCGGTGGTTCTCTCGTGTTTTTGCCGTTACCGGGATCAGCTTGGGATCACCCGTAGCTGCCACTGGTCATCGTGAACATGTCGATGGGCTCGGCGGTCAGCGCGCCGCGCTCGCGCGTTGTTAACGAGCTCGACATACGGACGCAGACGCTCGTAATCGGCGATCGCCACTTGCTTGCGATAATCGCGCAGAGAGCCGATCGATTTGAAGCCATGATCGCGGCCGAAGCGGGTGGAGCGATTGCGCTCGATGATATCGAGAAGCAGTCGCTCCTGAGTTTCCTGGGGCTTGGATGTGAGCTTTTGCCAGCGTGTCCACTGGCGGCGGATTACGAACATAGCGGCTTTGACGAGCAGTCGCATAGAGGGTTACCGGCGCAGCTCGATTTTCGCGGCGGCGAGACGCTCCAGGACCTCTTCCTTCACCGTGACGCTGAGCCCTTGGGTGTGCAAAAGCGGCGCCCGCCCGCCCAAGCCAAACGCGACGTTTTCGAATGTGACATCCTCGGTGAGCAGCCAGGTACCGAAGGAGCCTTCGGCAAATGCCAGAGCCGGCAAATACGCCGCCAAAGTGCGCCCTGCGGCCGACAAAATACCGGTCTCACCGACCTGCGCACCCACCTGAATTTTCACCCCCGCTTCTTGCGCCAATCTGGCGATCGCTAAACTGGCGCCGATGCCGCCGTTCTTGGATAGTCGGATGTTAAAATAATCGCAAGCGCGGAGTTCTATCAAGAGGCGCGCCTGATCCAACGTGACCAGCGACTCATCGGCCATGACTGCAACGCCGCTCTCCTGACGCGCTCGTTTCATTCCTGCCAGATCATCGGCCCGCACCGGCTGTTCAATCGATTGCAACTTGAAGCGCGCCAATCGTTGTAGTTGTTCGATCGCCTCGTCGGCACTCCAGGCGCCGTTGGCGTCGGCGCGCAATTCGACCTCGACACCGACGGCTTTACGCACCGCTTCGAGCCGCGCCGCGTCATCAATGGTGCCGACCTTCACTTTGATCTGGCGTATGCCGATCCGGGCCATTCTCTTGGCGAGAGCGGCCGCGTCGTCGGGTGCATCGGCCGAGATCACGCCACTGTAGACAACTTCGTAGCGCGTCGGCGGCAGCAAGTCGGCCAAGGCGCAGTGATCGGCGCGCAGGCTCCAGTCGAGCAATGCCAACTCGACGGCGCAAAAGGCGGCGTTCCAGGCGGCAATGCTGCTTTGCCGCTCTTCGGGTCGCGTCCATTCGGACACGACGGATTGAAGATACTCGAAAGTTTCCCAGCCCGGTGCCAACGATTGCGAAAACACCCGAGGCGCCAGGTGCTCGCGAATGCGCGCGATCATGGATTCGGTTGTCTCGCCGGTGACATAGGATCGAGGCAAGCTCTCGCCAAAACCGCGGCGGCCGTCGCTGTCGACGACTTTAACGATCACCGCGTCGCTCTCTTCGCGGCTGTGCAGCGCATGGCGGAAGGTTTGGTGAAACGGGATGCGCAGCCGGTAAATGGTCAGGGCTTCGATACGCCGCGCCTTGGCCGGGACCGATCGAGTGCCGGTCCGCTGTTTCGAGCCGGCTGGAAAATAGTGGCGAGCGAAAATGTTATCGCCCAGTGTCAGACTCGCGATTTGCTCGAAGAGATCGTCGGGTGCCTGGTGAAAGCTGAGATAATCCTGGATTATGGTCACCCCCTCTTCGGCGTGGCGCACGTCGACCTCCGAATGGAGCGCAAACCAGTGCAGGGCCGGTTTAGCAAAGCCGAAGCGGCTGGACAGGGCAGCGGCGATCTCGCTCGAACAGCGCGACAGCATGAACTCGAAGCTCATGGTTTCGAGCAACACCGCCAGGCAAAGCTCGCGCAGGGTTGAGGCCGGCACATGAGTGGCGCAGAAGACCGCGAGGCGCCGGCGGGCATCGGCGATCAGCCCGTCGATTTCGCTCTGGTCAAAGCCGACCCCGCGCGCCAGCTCCAGGAGCAGCGCCGAATGCGGCCTTCCGGCGTCGGAGCGGCCCATTTCCTCCAGGAGATTTTCTCTCAACATCTCGGCCGCCGTCGACGGCAATGATGCGAAGCACAGGGCAACGATATGCGAGGAGAGGAAGTGGGTGCGAAAAACGTTGCGCAAAAACTCGCGGGCAGACTCGGGGCTGGCACGTCCCGCGACAAGCTCCTGATACTCGTCGGATTGGCGGAATTGCCGCGTTGCGCTGTCGAAGGCTTGGGTAATTTGTTCGGCGGAAATCATCTTCCTCCAGTGCCCGGCTATTGGCGCTTGAGACGAACCTCAACTATCCGGCGGGAAGGAGATTTACAAGCTCCAGACTTGGCGAAACTCGCTGCAGATTTGGAGCAATTCTCGCGCGCCTTCGAGTAGCAGCGGGCGGTCGAAGTTTACTCGACACCTTGCATGAGGTCGAGCAGATTCCGCGCCGTTAGTCTTGGCCAACATCAGCGGAAGCGGCGTCGGCGGGAGATTATAGAGCTATCGGTTGCAATAATCTTAAGGACGCTCGGCGGTCTGCAGAGGCTTTGTGTAAAGTTTGAAGCCGCCGAATCCATACTCGCCTACCGGTTTGTTGCTGGCCGCATCGAAGAGATCGATAAGCATGAATTTTTCCGGGTGTCCTGCAAGATAATTTGAGAACGTATCGACGAAACGCTCTTGGCTTTTAAAGTCGGCGCGATAGAAGCCTTCGCCCAAATATAACCGATGAGGCCGCGGCTTGCCATCGAGACGCATCCAATATTGGGAACCGTGAGAGCCGAGAGAATCGAGCCATTGCTTGTACTGGCTGATTTTTGCTTCTCGTTCTTTGAATTCGTTGCCGCGCACGCCGGGAGCTTCGAATACTGCGGCTAAGAAGATTACGAGAAAAGCGACCAAAAATGATTTCATGATTTCCTCCGATCAGATATCGGGTGGTGTCTGACGCAAGGCATTTGCCATCAATGGCCGGATCCTGCGCTAGGGCGAATCGCTTGGCGAATGCGTGCGCATTCACGCTCTTTTGTGACAAGGTGGCAACTCGAGTGCGGTGATCTGCCGCGGTGGGGAGATTGTGATTTGCCTCGATTAAGCGATGCGGCAAGCTTTTGTCGCACAATATCGCTCGAGAGCGACGAGTGCGTTTCAATTCCGTCAGCTCTTCAGCCGGTATCCGGTCTTGAAGATCCATGCGACCACCGCCAGGCAGATCGCAAAGAATCCCGATGTCATCGCCAGGCTCACGCTGACACTCACGTCGGAGGTGCCGTAAAAGCTCCAGCGGAATCCGCTGATGAGATAAACTACGGGATTGAACAATGTAACCGTGCGCCACGCCGGCGGCAGCATGTCGATCGAATAGAAGGCGCCCCCGAGAAAGGTCAGCGGCGTTACGACCAGCATCGGGATGAACTGCAACTGTTCGAAGCCTTTGGCCCAGAGACCGATGATGAAACCGAAGAGACTGAAGGTCGCCGCGGTCAGCACTAAAAAGGCGATCATCCACACCGGGTGAAGAATCGTGATCGGCACAAACAGCGCGGCTGTTGCCAGAATGATGAGGCCGAGAACGACGGATTTGCTCGCCGCGGCGCCAACGTAGGCGATGACGATTTCCATAGAGGAGACCGGGGCGGACAAGAGTTCATAAACTGTCCCGGTAAACTTCGGAAAATAGATGCCGAACGAAGCATTGGAAATGCTCTGGGTCAACAGCGACAGCATCATCAATCCCGGCACGATGAAAGAGCCGTAGGCGATGCCGTTCACTTCGGTCATGCGCGAGCCGATGGCGGCGCCGAAGACGACGAAATAAAGCGAGGTGGTCATCACCGGCGTCACTACGCTTTGCAACAACGTGCGCAAGGCACGCGCCATTTCGAACTTGTAGATTGCCCAGACACCGTGCCTGTTGAATCTCGATGGTTTTGTTGCCGTGCTCATTTGCGATCGCTCACCAGGCTGACGAAGATGTCCTCGAGCGAGCTCTGCCGCGTGTTCAGGTCCTTGAAGCCGATGCCGAGATCGCCGAGCCGCTTTAGCAGAATCGGGATTCCAGTGCTTTCTTCATTGCCGTGGAAAGTGTATTCCAGCTCGCGCCCGCCGTCCTTCAGCGCCACCGGCCATTCGCTTAATTCCAGCGGAAGCGATGGCAAAGGGTCGAGGAGGCTCAGGGTCAGCTGCTTCTTGCCGAGTTTTTTCATCAGCTCGACCTTGTCTTCAACCACGACCAGTCCTCCTTTGTTGATCACCCCGATGCGGTCGGCCATCTCCTCGGCCTCATCGATGTAGTGGGTGGTCAGGATGATGGTGACGCCGCTTTCCCGCAGGCTTCGCACCAGCGTCCCACATGTCGCGGCGCAACTCGACGTCTACGCCCGCGGTGGGCTCGTCGAGGAAAAGAATCTCCGGCTCGTGCGACAGGGCCTTGGCGATCATCACGCGGCGTTTCATGCCGCCCGACAAGGTCATAATCTTGTTTTCGCGCTTTTCCCACAAAGATAAGTCACGCAGCACCTGCTCAATAAAAGCCGGGTTCGGCGCATGACCGAAGAGACCCCGGCTGAAGCTCACGGTCGCCCATACCGACTCGAACGCGTCGGTGGTCAGCTCCTGCGGCACCAGGCCGATCTTTGTCCGCGCCGCGCGGTATTCGCGCACGATGTCGTGGCCGTCCACGAGAACGATGCCCTCTGTGGGGGTCACGATACCGCAGATGATGCTGATCACGGTGGTTTTGCCGGCGCCGTTGGGACCCAACAGAGCAAAGATTTCACCCTTGCGGATCTCGAGGTCGATACCCTTCAGCGCCTGGTACCCGGAAGCGTAGGTCTTGGTCAAGTTCGAAATGGAAATGACTGGAGGCATGGGATGATCTTAGATGACGGGCATGTTGATGCGCTGTCGATACAAGGACATCATTCAAGCAGCTTTTGCTCGAGTAATCACGACCACAATGACAGCGCATGCTCTGGAGTGATAGCGATTTCCAATGATTCAAGATTCTCTGCCTGAAGATTACCAGATTAAAAGCCGCATCAAAGCGCGTTAGTCTTTCGATAGGGTTGCCGACGGAGGTTTTTTCTCACCTAGTGCAGTGTCTCACGCTGTTGCTACTTTATCCGGTGTATACCACCACGGAGGACACGAAGGGCGCGAAGAAAAATAAAACATGTTGCATCCAGGTTCGTGCTCTAGCTCGATTGTTTGCTCTTCGTGTCCTTTATGCGTTTCGTGGTGAACAGAAACATTTCGCTCGACGGCTATCTCGCAGAGTCCAGGATCAGATTGTGCGGCTGAGTTGCCTTTTGAGATACTGGCCCGTGGAAGTTTCGGTGACCCTGGCGCGAGGAGCGCCCTCAGGCCATTCCATCACAATGTTACCTCGGACGATAGTCATAACCGGCCAGCCGGTGACATCCCAACCTTCGTAGATGGACCAGGGTGTCACCGTGTGAAGAAGTTCCTTCGTGATCTTTGCACGCCGCTTCAAATCGACGACCACAAGATCCGCATCGGCGCCCGGCAGGATCGCGCCTTTCTTCGGATAAAGGCCGAAGATGCGCGCTGGATTTTCACTGGCGACTTGGGCCAGGCGCTCGATTGAGATTCGATCCTTATTTACGCCCTCGCTGAGCATCATCGGCAGCATCCCTTCCACCCGTGAAGGAAAACCGCTGACGGTGGTAAAGACGTTGCCCGTCTGCATGGACTCGCGGGTTCTGGTGTGCGCGACGTGATCGCTGCCGATGCAATCGATGGCGCCGGACGCGAGCGCCTTCCATAGACTTTCGTGTGTAGAGCGATCGCGCAGCGGCACGTTGATCTTCCACGCGTCCTTGTGCAGCACGAGATAGTGGGTGCCGATTTCGCTATAGACCGTCAAGCCTTCTGCTTTGGCTCTCTCGATTTCCGCGACGGTGTCGGTCGTTGTACAGTGCACGACGTAAATTGGACAGCCGGCGATCCGGGCATAATAAAGGTAGGTCCGGGCGTGACCGACCTCGGTGAAAGCCGGCGAGCGATCATCCCAGGCGCCCATGTCGCTGCGCCCGGCGTCCATCAGCTGCTTCTGCAGCACCTGGGCGATCTCCCAGTTCTCGCAGTGAAGCAGCGCGATCGCTGGCGCGCCGAGCTTGGCGACCTCCTGAAAGACCGAGTAAATGCTGCCATCGTCAAAAAAGTAAGCCGGCCATGAGGACTTCCACGGTCCCTGCATCTGCAAGTGGAGCTTGAAGGAGCTGATGCCGTGTTCGTTCGCCAGATAGGGGATTTCTTTGACCTGCTCGTCAGTACTGATGATCGGCGTCAGAAAGAAATCGATGGCCGCGGTTTTCGCCGCCTCGTAGAAAGTTGGCATCGATTTCGTGAAATTCGGAATATCGGAGGGCCCCTTCACTTTATCGGCGCCGCCGGTGATCGCCAGGCTTACGAGCTGCAAACCCCAGGTCGTCACGCCGGTAGCGGCGGCGGCCCGTGTCTCGCTTTTAAAATCGGCGGCCAGGTCGCGATGGCCGCCGAGGTGACACTCGGGATCGATCACTCCCGGAAGAAGATGTTTGCCGCCCAAGTCGATGATCTGCTCTGCATCCGGCAAAAACGCATCGCTACCGACCGCGGCGATCTTTCCGTCGGCGACGGCAATGCCGCCCTCGATGACACCGGAAGGCGTGACGACCCAGCCGTTCTTAAAAACGATATCGGCGGTGATCTTCGTCATAACCTACTTCGGGAAGAATTCTTTTTCCGAGTCAATGATGGATTTCGCCCAACGCGAGACCAAGTCTTCGGCGAACGAGCGTTCATGGATCCACTTCTGGCTCGGTCCCATGATCGAATCTTTATACCAGCGCGGCACCACGCGCACGGCTAGCATGTAGCGAATCAGATTAGTGACAAGTTCATTGACGTTTTTGTGCACCGGAAAGTCGTCCCAACCGAACGCGAGTCCGGTGAACGGATCCACCAGACCCATGGTTGCGCCCGCCTCATGTACGCGCCGAGCGACAACTTCGCTGTGAAAGATTTCGGGCCGCTCCAGTCCCGCGGCCAGGCAGGCCTCGATGGCGAAGCCGCCATAGTTCGACTTGGAACCGAACACGCAATAGTCGGCGTGAGTCGCGGCGGCGATGCCGGACTCGCACGGACAGCCGCATTTGGCGCCGGTGGGCACGACTTTGCGGACGGCGTCGGCGATACAGGCAGTGCCGATTTCGTTGCCGCCGTCACCGACGCCTATCGTAGGTATGCCGCGGTCGCGCGCGAAGTCAAAAAGGTAATCCACTTTTGCTTGTACCGACGACACGTCGATGCCGAAGCCATTGTGATAAATGCCTTTAACATTCTTGGATAACTTTTCTATAGCCACGACGGCTTTCGGTTTGAACTGATCCAAAAGTCGAATCGCCTCGCGCCGCCCCAAGTCGTCGTCGAGAGGAAACGGCAGAACGATGACTTTTCTCGGCGTTCCGACCGCCAGCTCGGGAGCGCTTGGCATTAGGCCGGCGGCCTGGCAAAGAGCCTCCATGGCTTTCACCACGACTGCTTCGCAAACGATGATCGGAGTCGCGTCAAGACCGACGTCGATAGCCCGCGCAAGCGTCGCGGCAGCAATCGGGCCGTCGCCTTCGGCGATCATGTATGGCGGCGCAATCAGGCCAGTGGTGATCAGCACGGTGTCGCCGCGCTGAACATTGTCCGCAAGCGTTTTGGCCGCAAGATGACAGAGCGGCGCGCCGGCCTTTTCGCGGGCGGCTTCGTAGAGCACGCCGGTTACCGGCTTGCGGGTCAGGGCCGAGCCGCCGCCTGACATGAAATATTGAACCGAGATCAGGCGATCGACGGTGTCGCCTAAGTTGTATGAGAGCTCATCGTTTTTCACTGTTGAACGGGTCCTACTTCCTTGCTTCCTGCAGATAGCTCATATCGATTACGCCGTCGACCGGCGGAGGCGGCTTTTGCAAACCGAATTCCTTCCAGCTTTCGGCGACGATGCGCGCGCCTTTGATATCCACGGCTCCATCCTGCGGAATCGATTTTTTGGTTTTAACGAAAAGATTATAGGTTTTTTCGGCATCATCACGGTCGGCTTTCGCCTTGTCGATCAACGCCCGCAGCACGGCCTCCTTGTTTTTTGGCTCATAGAAGAACTCGCAGGCACGCGCGAAAGCGCGAAGAAAGCGCACGGTCAAAGGCCTGTTTGCTTGCGCCCAGTCGCGGCGCATGCCGGTTACCGTGTATTGAAAGTTGTCGACATAATCCGACGAGTAGCCGAGCAAACGCATTCCCGAGGCGATCGCTTTGAAATCCGAGGGCTGATTGACCAATGCCCCGGCGACGCCGCCTTTTTCCACCGCCGCCAGGCGCGTTGGAGTTCCACCCAGCCCGAGCATTTCATAGTCGGCAGGCGTGAGACCGTTGGCCGCGAGCATCCGCGCCATAATGTAGTTCAAAGGATCGGTGGGGCCTGCGACTGCTAATCGCTTTCCCTTTAAATCGGCATAACTCTTGATCGAGGGATGCACCACCAGCGCATAAATGGGCACCAGGGTATCACCGGCTACCGCGACGAGATCGGCTCCCGCCGAATTAGCGGAGAGCAGCTGCACCAAATTCATCTGCGCGAAATCCGTGGAGCCCGCGACCAGCGCCTGGGAGGTGGCCGTGGTAGTGCCGCCGAGAACGCGCTTGATCTCCAAGCCTTCTTTTTGGAGCATGCCTTCCTGCTCTGCGATCAAATAGGGCCAGTGCAATGCAGATAGGGTGATGGTCCCGTAGTTGATCGGCGTCAATTTTGGAGTTTGCTGCGCGTCACCGCGACTCACTGAGGTTATCGATACGAGCACGAAGAGACAGGCACCATACCTGAGTGTCGATGTCATCTTGGTCATCGGTGCATCCTTGAGAGAGTAAGTTCTCGATTCAAAATCCGCCAGGCGTTCTCATAGGGATGGCAGTTACGTACTATGAGCTCGGGAGCCTGTCAATCAAAGTTAGCGGCACGGATCGATCTGTGTCACACGTGAGTCGTGTGATGCCCGATGAACCGGTGTAGTAGTATCGAGGATAATTACAATGATAGAAGTTGCGGCAACAAGAGCCGGAACCCGCCTCGCTTCCTCAGCCCGTTATAGCGTGGTGCGCGTAAGGAATGTCGCCAATTTTCGCTCTCGCCGAAAGCGGCGCCTGCTTTTTCGGGTTTCGGTCAGACGATTGGTTCATCGAAAGACGACACGGGCCAGTCTGTGTTTTACAATTGGAATATGGGTCACAGTGAGCATGCCGAGATCATTGAACTGGAACTTGATTGCTCCCCAGCTTTGCGGGAAAATCCGGTTCGTTAGGTCGGGCACCCGATGATACACTCTGAGCTATCCTTGCGATTGGCGCGCTTGGCAGACGCCGACAGCATTGCCAATCTCTCCCGCGATTTGATCGAATACGGTCTCAACTGGCGCTGGACGCCGGTGCGGATCACAGCAAGTATTCGCGCTGCCAACGTCAACGTACTGGTTGCATCTATGCACGAAGAGATTGCCGGCTTTGCCATCATGCGCTATGGCGATGACGACGCACACTTGGATCTTCTCGCTGTGGCTCCGCCCTATAGGAGAAGCGGCATCGGGCGCCAAATGATGGAGTGGCTGGAAGAATGCGCCGTCGTAGCGGGCATATTCAAGGTTGATCTCGAAGTGCGCGCGGGGAATGAAGAAGCGCAAATCTTTTATAGTCGAATGGGTTACCGCACACTGCTTCAGCTTCCCGGCTACTATCAAGGAGTTGAGGCAGCGCTTCGCATGGGCCGAGATTTGTCCCGCCGCTCTCTCGAGCAGAGAACTCACAGGAAGCAATCCTAGAAGCCTGCTGAAAAGACTGATAATCATCGTTGCGCTCGCCATTTTCGCGCAAGCGACGACGGCAGCGATCATGAGCAACTTTCTTCAGGCAGCGCTCCGAGGTTGCAGTAGCCCGGCGCCGGCAACTATAGGATGATTTGATTATGGCCAGGAAGTTGATGAACACCGACGGTTTCAGAAAAACGTGCGATTTAGCAACCAAGCCCGGGCAAGGGAGCCAGACGTGACTCGCCGTGGTGAGGAGTATGTGCGCGGCTTGCATGACGGACGCACGGTGCTGTTGAACGGCGAACGAGTGCCCGACGTGACGACCCATCCAGCCTTTGCCGCCGGGATCCGGAGCATCGCCGGCCTTTACGATCTCGCTGCCGATCCTGCTAATCGCGAGCTGATGAGCTATCCGTCGCCGCGCGACGGTCGTCCTGTCAACAAGTCCTGGCTGGTGCCGCGCAGCCGTGACGACCTGGCGACGCGGCGGCACGCGATTAAGTTCTGGGCCGATGCAAGCTATGGCTTGCTCGGGCGCTCGCCCGATCATGTTGCATCGTTTTTTGCGGGGTTCGCGGGCTCGCCTGAGTTCTACGCCCGGGGCGGCCAACAATTCGCTGACAATATCTCGCGTTTCGCGGCAAAGGCCGCCGATGAGGACCTCTACGTCAGCTACGTCATCGTCCATCCCACCGTCGATCGCGCCAAACCGGCGCACCAGCAGCACGAGCCGTACCTCTACGCCGGCGCCGCTGCCGAGCGCGACAACGGCATCGTCATCCGTGGTGCGCAGATGCTCGGCACAGGCTCAGTGATGTCCGATTATGTGCTGCTCACGGTGATCCTGCCGCTCAAGCCGGGCGACGAAGACTACGCGATTTCCTGCGTGGTTCCGAATGGCGCGGCCGGTCTGAAGCTCTACCCGCGCCGGCCGTATGCGCTCGGAGCTAACAGCGTATTCGACTACCCGCTCTCGAGCCGTTTCGACGAAACCGATTCGCTGGTCGTCTTCGATGATGTTCTGGTGCCGTGGGAGGACGTGTTCATCTATAAGAACATCGAGCTTACAGCGGGTCAGTTCAGTGTTACCGCAGCGCACGTGCTGGGAAACACGCAGTCACACATCCGCTCGTGGGCAAAGCTGCAGTTCCTGGTGGGACTGGTCAAACGCTGCATGGATCTGAGCGGCCGTTCGGCCAATATCGAGGTAATCGCGCAACTCGGCGACCTCGCTACCCGTGTCTCACTCATCGAAGGGATGATCCTTGGCGCCGAAGCGGCCGCGGAGCCGGACCAGTTTGGTGTCATGCGCCCCAAGGATTCCCTGCTTTATGCCAGCCAGGTGTTACAGCAGGCGATGTATCCGGCGTTGCTCAATCAGATCCGCGGACTGATGGGCGGGAGCCTCATCCAGTTGCCGGCAGCGGCAGCTGAGCTGCGCGCCGCATCGTCGGCGGTGGATATCGACCGCTATGTGCGTTGGCCGAAAGCCGCCGGCCGCGACCGGGTGAAGCTGCTGAAGCTGTTGTGGGACGCCGTGGGTTCGGAGTTTGGCTCGCGTCATCTGCAGTATGAGATGTTTTACGCCGGCGAGCCCACGTCTATTCAGGGACGCGAGTTCCGCACCTTTGATTGGACGGCTGCGGAGGCATTGGTCGATCGTTGCCTGGCAACCTACGACGAGAGCACCGTCTAGCGGCGTTACAGGAAATTTCCAAGACAGCGCACAGCTGATTCGCTTCCAAACAGCCGACCGAAGCTCTCGGTATTCTTTCATCGATGCCTAAGCCGGATTTACCGATTTTTAAAATCGAGCAGCAACTGCTCGAATCGCTGAAGACAGGGAGGCGCTTGGTTCTCACCGCGCCGACCGGATCAGGCAAGTCAACCCAAGTGCCGCAGATGCTGCTCGACAGTGGCTTGTTGCGGGACGGCCAAGTAGCGGTGTTGCAGCCGCGCCGGTTGCCCACGCGTATGCTTGCCGCCTGGGTCGCTCGAACTCGCGGCGTTAAACTCGGCGACCAAGTGGGCTACCAGATCCGCCTGGATAACGTGACCTCTGCCGCGACCCGTATTTGTTACCTCACCGAAGGCGTCCTGCTGCGCCGGATGTTGGCTGATCCCGAATTAAGAGGCGTCAGCGCCGTCGTGTTCGATGAATTTCACGAACGCCACCTTTTCGGCGACATCACCCTGGCGCGCGCTCTGCAGGTTCAGGCAACGACCCGACCCGATCTCATCATTCTGGTGATGTCGGCGACGTTGGATGTAGCCGCGGTGCAGGACTATCTCCATCCTTGCGCATTGTTGTCGTCCGAAGGCCGCACTTACCCGGTGACCATCGATTATCTGGAGAAACCTGCGCGGGAAACATCCGTCTGGGAACTCGCGGTGAGAGAGCTCAAGGGCTTGTTGCGGACGCATCCCGAAGGGGATGCGCTAATTTTTATGCCGGGCGCATATGAGATCATGCGTACGGTGCGAGCCGCGCGCAATGCTTTGGGGCCGCAAATTCTGATATTGCCGCTGCACGGTGAATTGCCGCCGGCCGAGCAGGACGCCGCTATAGCGCGTTACGGCCGGCGTAAGATCATCGTTGCCACTAACGTTGCGGAAACGTCGCTTACCATAGACGGTGTGCGCGTGGTGATCGACAGCGGTTTGGCTCGAGGTCTCCGCTATGATCCATATCGCGGCATCAACACGTTGCTGATCGAAAAAATCAGCCGCGCCGCAGCCGACCAGCGGGCGGGCCGCGCGGGACGCACTGCGCCTGGCCACTGTTTGCGTCTCTGGACTGCGCATGAGCACAACGCGCGCCCGGCTCAGGAACTCCCGGAGGTAAGACGCCTGGATCTGTCCGAGGTGATCCTCACTCTCAAAGCCAGCGGGGTAAACGACTTGATGACATTTCAGTGGTTGGAAACTCCCGACCCGCGCGCGCTTAGACGGGCCGAGACGTTGCTCGTTGATTTGGGAGCGATCGAGGACATCGCCGGTGTTATCACTCCGCTCGGACGGCGCATGATCTCGTTTCCGATTCACCCACGTTATGCCCGCATGCTGCTGGGCGCCCAAGAATACGATTGCGTGCGGCCGGTGGCATTGATCGCCGCCTTAACGCAAGGGCGTGACCTACTCACGCGCCGCCAAGCCAAACAGGTAGACGACCGGCGCGGCGATCTGTTCGATGATGAGACCGAGTCTGACTTCCTGGCGCTGATGCGCTGCTGGAGGTACGCCCAGCGCAACGGCTATGACGACGAGCTTTGCCGCGGCATGGGCATTGACGCGCAAGCGGCGCGTCAGATCGGACTGCTTTTCGAGCAGTTCTTGAGCATCGCGGCGGCCGAAGGTTTCGATATCCGCCAGAAGCCGGTGGCGCACGAAGCCGTGCAGCGTTGCGTGCTTCTTGGGTTTTCTGACCACCTCGCCAAACGTCTCCGTCCCGGCTCGCTACGCTGCGAATTGACCCACGGCCGGCGTGGTGTTTTGGCCCGCGACAGTGCTGTCCAAGCGCCACTTTTTGTCGTGTCGGAAGCGCGCGAGGTGGAAAGCGGCGCCACTAAGGATCGAACGTTGAATGTCGTGCTGAGTCTGGCCACCGCGATCAGGGAGGAGTGGTTGCGCGAACTGTTTCCTCACGAGTTCACCGAAAGCCGCAACGTCTCCTACGATCCGGCGCAGCGCCGCGTTATCGCGCGCGACGAAGTCCGATTCCGTGATCTGGTTTTACGAGAGAAGATTTCCGATAAACCGCCCGGTGATGAGGCGGCCGCGATTCTAGCGCGGGAAGTTGCCGCCGGCCGCTGTCGGCTCGAGAACTGGGATGAATCGGTTGAACAGTGGATCCTGCGCGTCAACCGATTACGGGAATGGATGCCGGAACTCGAACTGCCGGCGATTAGAGAGATGGACCGCCTTTCCATCTTCGAGCACATCTGCCACGGCGCGCTTAGCTACAACGAAATCCGAAATCGACCGGTCTTGTCGATGATCAAAACATGGCTGTCACGGCGGCAACAGGCGTGGATCGAGGAGTATGCACCCGAGCGCATGCAGTTACCCGGAGGCCGGACAGTGAAAGTGATCTACTCCGTCGACGCGCCCCCGACGATTGCGGCGCGCATTCAGGATCTCTACAGCGTTAAAAATGCGCTGCGTATCGCCAGCGGGCGTGTTGTCCTGCGGATCGAGGTGCTCGCGCCAAGTAATCGTCCGGTGCAGGTCACTGACGACCTGTCGAATTTTTGGAGTGACACCTATCCTAAACTCAAGCACGAGTTGCGGCGCAGGTATCCAAAGCACGAGTGGCGCTGAACACTGCGATTAAATGTATATATCGGGAGAAACATACCGCGGTCCGGCACGTGAGCAGAACGCCGCTCTACTCGGACATCGCAAGGTTGTCTTCTCAAATACGATACACCGAGCTTTGAGATTCTTCCTTCTAGACACCTTTTTCGACTCTTCCCCGAGTTTTGCCGAGGCTTTTTCGTGGCATGCGGCTTGCGGGCCGTAATGGAGCAAGATCGTTATAAGGAGGCTCTCCATGAAACGACAAAACCATATTCTAACCGCGGTTTTTTTAGCTGGTAATATGGGCCTAGGCGCGCATGTTCTGTTCGCCCAAAGCATTCCTGGACCCACCGTCCCAAAACCGGTGCCCGACATGCCGCAGCAAACCCAACCGACCATACCGGGGCAACCGGCGCCAGGGCTTCCGCCAACGGAACCGCTGCCGGGACAGCGTGGAACCATACCGGAACGGATGGAGGCGCCGGATGCCGGCAGCCAGCGAGAGATGGTGATCTCCTCAGACGACATCAGGAAGGCACAGGAAGCATTGAAGGCGAAGGGCAAAGACCCGGGGGCAGTCAGCGGCCGTATGCATGCCAAGACTCAGGAAGCACTCCGTGAGTTTCAGAAAGAAAATAATTTACCGGTTACCGGAGTGCTGGACAAGAAAACCGCCGATAAGCTCGGTGTCACCTTGACGGGCGATGAGGCTTCGAAGCCGCAGCAGCGGCAACAGGGTGCCAAGCCCGAGACTAAGTAAAAAAGCTTTAGGTTCTCACGCATTCGGATCGGGAAGACGCAGATGCGTTCTTCCCGATCCGAATGCATTTACTCGTGCTCGATCTGACCGATCAGGCTGCTCGAGAGCATCCATCAAGGAGTGAACGAATCTCGCCACGCCCAGGGTTTGCAACCGCTGCGGCTGCAGCGGATATCGGCGTGCAAGCAAGACAGCACAGTTTGGAATGGCTCGTAGGCGCAGCGCCCTACCCATGCACGCTTTGCTGATCGGGTTAGAAAAATCGGCGAGAAACTTTCTTTCCGAGCGGGCGCGGAACATGTCGCGGCCGCTATCGGTCATGAAGATCTGGCGCGAACGGCAGTGGAGGGATGGCACACTAGCCCGGACACCGCAAAAAAAGCTGGGGACTTTACTTTGACCGGCATCACTATCGCGCAAAGCGAGCAAGGCAGCTATTTCATCAGCCAAATCTTCCTCGGACCCTTACATTAAACCGTACGGCGACGTAGCGAGGCGCATTCACGTTGTAGCGCTCTCCAGCGGCCAGTGGAGCCAGTCGGCGATGCCGCGGCCCATGATCCATTCCTTGTCTACAGACGAAAGGAAACCGAGCTCTTCCGTGAACAGGGTTACTGCTTGTCGATAAGAGCAGGGTAAATGAGATAGGTCTGTGCCCCAAAAACAGCGGTGAGGGCCGAAGGCATCGACAAGGCGCCGAATCAGCGGGTGGAGAGTCGGAAACGGATAAGCTTCGTCGACATAACAGGGCAGCGCAGAAACTTTTACCGCGACATTGGGCAACCGCGCCATCTTGATTACTTCGTCCACGGCTGAATCCAACGGCTTACCGCGCAACGCCGTGCTCAATCCCATATGATCGATGATCATGCGCAACCCTGGATGCCTTTCGGCGATGGCAGCGAGTTTCGCTACAGCGCCGGGCGCAAAGGCCATCACCGGAATCTCGTAGCGTTCCGCGGCATGCCAAAACCAATCTGCGGTGCCGTCGTTCAGCCATTCTCGCGAGCGTCCGCGATTGAAAACCATTCTAATGCCGAGCATGTGCGGCTGGTCTTTCCATGTCGCCACTAACGCGCGGCTTTCGGGCGCGTTGATTTTAAGCCGTCCCATGACGGCAAAACGGTCGGGATGTAAACGCGCCGCCTCCAACGAGGTGTCGTTGCGATCCGCTTCCCACGTGGGCGGCACGAGCACGCACCGATACACTCCAGCGCCGTCCATCTCCCGTAAGAGCTCTTCGTGCCCGAGCGGTATAGGACGATGGGGCTCAGATGCCTCGCCTTTGGCATAGGGTTTTGCCGGCGTTTCGGGCGCCCAGATATGAACCTGAGCATCGATGATTATCATGGGCGATCTGCTGCTCTACGTTCCAAAGGGAAATACTTCGTTAGGTAATTCATAGGCGCGCCACCGGCGACCGTCAAGGAGAAAGTTTTCTCCAGCCGATAGAAACAGCGACGCTTCTTACGCGTCATGCAGGAAAGTCTGGCGCTGAGGAAACGTGTCGTAGTCAATCTCACCGGATGCACCCCGGGGTTAGCTCGTTTGGTCCATTCCGATTAGCGCGTGGCAGGGGTAACGAGTTGGGCTCGGCCGGGCCTAACTATCTGTCGGAATAACTTTTCCGCGGCCTGTTCGCCGCTGCGCACGCAATCGGAGATACCGACGCCGTGGTAGGCGCTGCCGGCCAGCGCGAGATCCGCATGGCTGTCGAGGGCTGCTTCGATCCGTTGAATCCTCGCTTGATGGCCGAGGTGATATTGCGGCATAGAGTTACGATGGCGCTGGAGACGGACCAACAGCGGTTCGGCGTCAACGCCGAGCAGGCTGCCGATCTCGGCTCGGACGTTTCGTTCCAGGGTCGTGTCGTTGTCATCCAAAAGATCCGTCTGCAGGCTGCCGCCGACGAAGGCGCGTAATAACACATGGCCTTCCGGGGCTCTGCCGGGATATTTCAAACTGCTGAAGGTGCACGCCATGATCTTGCGTGATTCAATCGCCGGCACGACGAAGCCGAAGCTGTCCGGCATTCGTGGAAAATCCCGATTAAGATAAACCAGACTTATGGTCGCGCTGGAGGCGTAAGTGATGCTCGACAACTCCTTGGCTGCTTCAGGAGCGGCCGAAGCCAGTATCTGTGCGGTGTGAAGGGCGGGAGTGGCCAGAATGATGCCGTCGGCTTCGACAATCTCGCCGGTCCCGGTTGCGATCCGGCATTTCTGTTGGCCGTCGCCGGGAAATATATTTGTTACGGCGGTATCTAGGCGCGCGCTTCCTTGCGGCAAACGTTGGGCGATCGCATCGACGACTTCCTGCATGCCGCCGGCAAGAGTAACGAATAGGCTCCAACGCGCGCCGCTGCCGCTTTCGCGCTTGCGCGCACGACGTCGCTGTTCCGACCACATTGCCAAGATGATGCTGCGTCGAGATTTTTCCATCTCTTTGAAGCGCGGCATGGTGGCGACGAGACTGAGCTTGTCGGGATCGGCGGCGTAAATTCCGCCCAGCAGCGGCTGGGCGACCCGCTCCAAGGCTTCGCTGCCAAAACGACGCCGGACAAACGCGCCGAGACTTTCATCGACGTCGGTGTTGCCGCGTGGGATCAGCAGCTCCCTCGCCATGCGCAGTTTCCCGCGCCAAGAAAACAGCGGTGTCCGAAGGAAGGGAGCCAGTTGGGTCGGCGCCAGCAAGAAAAAACCTTCCGGCAGAGGCACGAGCTTGCCTTTGTGAACGATATAAATCTTTTGATGCGCAGCCTGGGTCGACAGCAAACGCGGCGCCAATCCGAGCCGTTCACAGAGGCGCAGCGCCCAGGGTTTTTCAGAGATGAACGAATCCGGTCCGGCCTCGATGAGAAAATCGCCGACTCGCTCTGTCGCAATGCAGCCGCCGAGGCGATGGGACGCCTCCAGCAGAAGGATCTCGAGGTCTAATGCTTGGGCGTTTCTTAATTCCAGCAAGCGGTGCGCCGCCGCCAATCCGGCGATGCCGCCGCCGACGATGACGATGCGACGGCTCATGAGCGGCGCCTCTTATCCTTCCTCTCTCCACGCTGGCGGGACGAAGGACCCAATCTTTTTGAATTTTGCAAATTAGTGGCAGGCCTGGACTGATCCGACAATCACGTCCGCGATCATTTGGATAAAGGTTGTGTAATCATTTGGACAACTGGCGCGGTGTAGCCTGATGCCGGCCTCTGCCGCTGTTTTCTTAGCTTCGACATCGAGGTCGTAAAGAACTTCGACGTGGTCGCAAACAAAGCCGATGGGAGCGATGACGACATCGGTAGCGCCCTGAACCGAGAGATCGCGTATGGCCAGATTGATGTCGGGTTCGAGCCAGGCATCGCCGGGTTTGCCACTGCGGCTCTGATAGGCGATGGACCAGTTGTTATGGCCGATCTTTTCGGCGACGCAGCGCGCAGTGATCTCAAGCTGTTCAACGTACGATGATTGGTTAGCCATCGAGACCGGCACGCTGTGGGCGGTGAAAACGAGAGGAGCTGCCGGATGTTGCTCGAGCGCAATCCCGGCAAAGCCTTCTCTGATTAGCTCGCACCAGGTTTGGATAAACAACGGATGATCGTGCCATCCGGCGCAGTAGTCGATCTCAGGCGCGTCACGGCCGATCTCCAACCTGGCATCGGCGACATTCTTTTGATACCGGTCCCAGCTCGCCTCGGTGTGGTGAGAGGAAAGAATGAATCCCAGTGCCCGCTGAACGCCGTCGCTGGCCATTTGTCTGAGGGTGTCGACCAGAAATGGAGTGGCGTTACGCATGCCGACGTACACGGGCAAATCCATTCCTTGCTCGCGCAGTAACTCTTCGACAGCGCGCGCTTGCCGCGCGGTGATTTCATTCAAAGGCGATTTGCCGCCGACCGCTTCGTAATGCTGCGCGACTTCTTCAAGACGCTGCGGCGGGATCGCAATGCCTTGGGTCACGCGCGCCAGAAACGGCCGAATCTCCCCAGGAGAAGTTGGACCGCCAAAGGCGATCAGGAGAACAGCTTGATAGGGAAGCACCATGGCTGGAGTTACCGCGCGCTCAACTCGTGAACCGCTTCGACCATGGCGACGACGTGATCGACCGGTGTTTCAGGCAGCACGCCATGCCCCAAGTTGAAGATATGGCCTGGCCGATTGCCGGCGCGGTCGAGTACGTCGGCGACATGGCGCCTGATTTCTTTAGGCGGTGCAAACAGGGCGACGGGATCGAGATTACCCTGCACCGCGACGTCATGTCCGACCGTCGCCCAGCCTTCGTCCAGGTTGATGCGCCAATCGAGACCGATCACGTCGCCGCCCGCGGCGCGAATGTGCTTCAGCAGTCCAGCCGTGCCGGTGCTGAAACTGATCACAGGCACACCCTTGGTAATCCCGGCAATGACCGTGCGGGTATACGGCAGAACGAAACGCTGGTAATCGCCGGGCGTCAGACAACCTGCCCAACTGTCGAAAAGTTGCACCGCCTGAGCCCCGGCGGCAATCTGACAATTGAGATATTTGGTGATCAGCTCCGAAAGGCGCTGCATCAGGCGTTGCCAGACATCCGGAGCCGTGTAGTACAATTTTTTTGCATGTATGTAGTTACGCGAACCGCCTCCTTCGATTAAGTATGACGCGAGCGTAAAAGGCGCGCCGGCAAAGCCGATCAGCGGCACCCGATCGTTCAGCGCCGCGCGGGTTTGCTTCACGGCTTCGTAGACGAACGAAAGCTCCTTCTCGGGATCGAAGTCTTCAAGGCCATCGACATCTTTGCCGCTGCGCACCGGCCGGTGGATTACCGGCCCATCGCCTTTCGAATACTCCAGGCCCACGCCCATGGGCTCGAGGATCAGCAAAATGTCGGCAAAAAGAATCGCCGCGTCGACCTTGAGTCGCTCGACGGGTGCCACGGTAATCTCGGCTGCGAGATCGGGCCTTTTGCAAAGCTCGAGAAAACCGTACTGCGCCCGCAGCGCGCGATAGTCTTCCATATAGCGGCCGGCCTGACGCATAAGCCAGACGGGCGTATGAGGAACTGCTTCGCGGCGGCATGCGGCAAGGAAAGGATGATTTTGAATTGATCGATTGGGCATGGACTGAGGACTACAAGAGACTACGGAGCTTCGTCGTTGAAATCAACCGCGGCGCTTACGCGGCCCGGCGGCGCCGATGGCATCGTCACCGTATTTATCGCGCAGATGATCGATGCCCTGGTAGAGCTTGTCCCAGGAGCTGCGCTTGTCCCGATCCAGGAGAGACTCCTGCCAGCCGGAAGATTGCAACGCGCTGGCGCTGACGCCCAGGAGCCGGACGGCTCGATCCGGCGCAAGGTGCTGTTGCAGCAGTTGCCTGACGACTTCGAAGATTTCCCGGTCGAAGCAGGTCGGGGAACTCAAGGTGCGAGAGCGGGTGATGGTGTGAAAATCGCTGTAGCGAATCTTGACCATCAGGCATTGGGCGTAATAATTTTCCCTGCGCAACCTGCCGCCAACCTCCTCGACGAGCTGCCAAAGAATCCGTTCCAGCTGCTCGACATCTTTCACCGGCCCGAACGTCGTCTCATTGCCGATTGAATGCTCGTGCCGGCGCTGCCGATGGTCTGCTTCGGCGAGATCGAGGTGGCGTGATCCCAGCTCGGAATCGAGCAAGTCGCCGATGGTTCGGATGCCTCGCGCTGATAATTCCTTGTGTGTCTTCGGACCTACGCCCGGAACCATGTCAACCGGTAGCGGCGCGAGAAAGTTTTTCTCCTCTCCGCCGTCAACAAAAATGAGGCCCTGAGGTTTGGCTAAAGTCGCGGCGATTTTGCTGACGACCCGATGGCTGGAGACTCCCCCTGAAGACGGCAAGCCGAGCTCCTGCTCAATGCGCCGGATGATTCGATCGGCGGTCTGCAACGGCGGACCGAGGAGTTTCTCCGTGCCGGTAAGATCGACGACGCCTTCGTCGATCGAGATCGCCTGCACCTCCGGCGAGTATTGCCGCAGGATGGCAAAAACCTTGTGGGAATATTCGGCATAGAGCCGGTGGCGATTGGGAAGAAATATCCCGTGCGGGCACAGTTTGTTGGCTTGAAACCCCGGCATCGCCGAATGAACGCCGAATTTTCGCGCCGCGTAAGACGCCGACGTCACCACGCCTCTGCCATCGCGGCCGCCGACGATGACCGGCTTGTTTTTCAGACTCGGATCCAGCGCCTGCTCCACGGACGCATAGAATGCATCCATGTCGATGTGGAGAAACCAACTCATGAGTCGAGTATATGCCGAGCGTCGTGCAACGGAAATCGAAAATCAGTCGCGCCGGCTGCCTCTCACCGCGGAGAAGAACACCGCCAGTAAAGTCAGGGCGTTGATAACATGAATCGTGTAGTTGAACGGGCCAATCACGGACTCCGGCATCGAGCTCCAGCTTTGCGGCGACTGGGTTTGTTCCGGGCTTAAACCTGCCGCCGATAACAGGGTGCTGAAAAGAGTGGCGGCCAGCGCCACACCCATGGCGCTGCCGGTGCGCGCCGTGGTCGCGATCATGCCGGCGGCGGCGCCGAGTTTGTCGTGGCTCACCGCTCCTAAGGTGGCGCTCTGATTGGGGGCATTGAATAACGCCCAGCCGACTCCCCAGAGCGCCAGGGGAAGCATGATTCGCGGTAACGATGACTCCAGGCCGAGTGAGCCGACGAAAAATTGCGCGATGACGACGACGACGCAGCCAATGGTGCAGAGCAGGCGGGACCCTAGCCGGTCCGACCAGGTGCCGGCAATCGGCGCCATGAACATGATGATCAGAGAATCGGCGATGATGATCCAGCCCATCTGAGAGGGTGAATAGCCTAACAGGTTTTGCAAATAGAAGGGCAAAAGAAAGTTGATTGCCGACAGACTTAAGGTAATCAGGAACAGACTCAAAATGCCTGCGCTAAACAGACGACTGCGGAACATCGATAAAATCAGAATAGGCGTGCGGGCCTTGGTTTCGGCAAACAAGAGAAACGCCATTGCAACCGCGGAGAGCAGCAGTGTCAGGCCGAACGTCGGATGGCGCCAGCCGAGCCGCGGCAGCAGATCGATGGCGTAAATGAACAACCCGTTGGTTAGGAGGAGCAGTATTGCGCCGGGGATATCCACCGACACTTTCCCTTCGGCTTTGGTTTCCGGGATGATTTTCCAGGCGAGATAGGCGCCCCATAGCGCAATCGGCAGATTGATATAAAAGATCCAACGCCAGCCGATGGTATCGATGAGGAACCCGCCAAGCGCCGGCCCGGTGAGAAAACCGATATGAAAGGCCGTCGATGTAAGGCCCAAGGCGCGGCCCCGTTCTTGGCGCGGTAGCGCCACTGAAACGATGGCTCTGCCATTGGCAGCGATCATCGATCCGCCGATGGCTTGAATCGCCCTGAAGAAGATCATCTGGCCCACAGTTTGGGAGACGCCGCAGAGCGCGGAAGCGGCGACAAATATCAGAAAACCGACGCTATAGAAGCGGCGCCGGCCGAATAAATCTCCCAACCGGCCCATGGTGATGATCAGCCCGATGAGAATCAAATCATAGACCAGCACTACCCATTGAACCGTGGTGAATGCGGTGTGAAAAGTGTCAGTCAAAGTTGGCAGCGCAACTGTGATCGCGCGCTGATCGAGACCGACAACGGTTTGGCCGATGCAGACATTCAGAAGAATCAGCCGCAGGGTCCATCGGCTTTTTTTTGCATCGTCGGGTTGCATCTTCAGCCCGGATTGCGCAGTCCAAGCGACACCGCGATTAAGGAGCGAACCCTCCGGAGCAAAGGCAATGGGTCCGTGCCTTACAAGTGGTTACAAGCTGCGTGCTTGGAGGCCGGTCTATCGAGAGATTAGCTGTGGGCCATGTACCGGAAACCGCATCGAAACTTTAGTTTCTGTGCCTTCGCTCCTCCAGGCTCCCTCCTTCATCACTACACATACCAGTTGCCTCAGCCCCCCAGTCGCGCTTTGACAGAATCACGAATGTATCAGTCTTTGCTGTCGCCGCGAATAGCGGAAAAGACGATTGCCAGAGTGGCAAAGCTATTGATGACGTGAATGGCGTGACTAAAGGCGTCGAGAAATATCGCAGGCGATGCTCCCCAGCTTTGCGGCGATTCGATCTGTTCGGCAGGCATGCCGCCGCGGTACAGTCCGTTGGTGAACAAAAGCCCGGCCAAGGCTATGCCGATCACGGCGCCGATGCGCGCGGTGGTCACCGTCATGCCCGAAGCCGCGCCGACCTTATTCCTGGGCACGGTGCCCAGGATGGCGCTTTGATTCGGCGAATTGAAAACTGCCCAACCCAGGCCGGTTAAGGCTTGGGGAAAAATCATCTGGAATACCGTGGACCGCTGATCCAAAGAAGCGATCAAGAATTGGCCGATAACGATGATGGTTGCGCCGATGCTGCAAAGCAGCCGGGAACCGAAGCGATCCGAAAGACCGCCGGCGATCGGCGCGACCATGATGATGACCACTGAGTTGGCGATGATGATCCAGCCCATTTGAGTAGGCGTGAAACCCATTAGATTTTGTAAATAGAAAGGCATCAAAACAGCGATGGCGGACTGGGTTGCGGTGATAAAAAGTAGGCTTAAATTAGCGGCGCTGAATAGACGATTGCGGAAAAGGCTCAAGTCCAGAATCGGAGTTTTCGCGCGCAGCTCGGTTCGAATAAAGAAGAAGAGCGCTACGGTTGAAAGCAGAGCGAAGGATATTACCAGGGGATTGGTAGAGCCGAGGTGCGGAAACTGGTTCATCGCATAGACAAAACAAGTATTGGTGATCAACAGGAGCACCGCTCCGGCATAATCGACTTTCACCCGTTCTTCGCTGGCCGCTCGATCGCTGAGGATCTTCCGGGCGAAGTAGGCGGCTGCCAGCCCGGTTGGAATGTTGACGTAGAAAATCCAACGCCAGCCAATTGTATCAATGATAAAGCCGCCCAACGTGGGACCTGTCATGTAGCCGACATGATAGGCCATGGAGGTTAATCCCAGTGCTTTGCCTCTTTGGGAAATCGGCACAACGATAGAGGCGATGGCGCGTCCATGAGCCATGATCATGGCGCCGCCGATTCCCTGGACGATCCGGCAGGCGATCAATTGGGCCGGATTTTGTATCAAGCCGCACAGAGCCGAACCGAAGGTAAAGAGCAGCAAACCGATGATGTACATCCATTTGCGGCCGAATAGATCTCCGAGCCGGCTCAGGGTGAGCACGAGGCCGATGACGGCCAGGTCGTATACTAAAAGAGCCCACTGGATGAGTGACAGATTGGTTTGAAAAACTTCAGTCAAGGTTGGCAGCGAGACGATCATGGCGCGCGCGTTGATCGCGACCATAAACAATCCGGTGCAGACCAGAAGCAGCACTGGGCGTGGATCTCGCCGGGTTTGGTTGGAGCTGTTTGAATCTGCCATGCATTAATCACCCCTGATGAAAGTCTGATTGCCAACCGCCCAAAACTCAAGAAGGCAGCAAATCGGATCTGAGACGCACACCCGCGGTATCCGCACACAATCCCACCGGCGCAACAAAGCACGCGGCTTTTCAGCAGTGATGGAAAACAAAAAGAGAGGCAGTCCGGTTGGACTGCCTCTCAGGAAAAATGCGACGGATGCGTTAAGAAGATCTGCTCGGTAGGCTTGCTTTTAGTTCCTGCCGAAGTTCCGCTTTGCGACGCTGCCGCTGAACGATCTTTTTGCTGCCGAAGATTCTGCTTGGCGGAGGAACTTCTTTGCGAAGCCGTGCTAGCCCCGGCGGGATCTTCTTTGGCGGAGCTTTTTTTGTGGCGCTCTTCAATGCAGTGTCCTCTCGGCTTCGGCCACGCTCTCTTCAGTCGTGCTTGAGCCGCCGTGTTCGAAGAGCAGGGCGTCTCCGTCAGCATCGATCCTGACTTTGTCGCCTTCCTGAAATTCTCCTTCCAAAATCTTCACCGCCAAGGGATCTTGAATCAACCGCTGGATCGTCCGCTTCAGCGGCCGCGCCCCATAAACCGGATCGTATCCCTTTTCGGCGAGCAAATCCTTGGCCTCATCGCTAATCTCCAGCGCCATTTTCCTGTTGGCCAAGTTTTGGCGCAAGCGTTTGAGCTGGATCTCGACGATGGACTTGATCTCCTCGCGCCCGAGGCTGTTGAAGATAATGATCTCGTCGATTCGGTTGAGAAATTCCGGTTTGAACGCGTCACGCAAAGCCGCGGTGACTCGCGCTTCCATTTCTTTCCGGTTTCCGTCCGCCAAATCTTGGATATACTGGCTGCCCAAGTTCGACGTCATGATGATCACGGTATTCTTGAAATCAACCGTTCTTCCCTGCCCGTCGGTCATGCGGCCGTCCTCTAAAATCTGCAGCAACGCATTGAAGACATCCGGATGCGCCTTTTCGATCTCATCGAAGAGCACGACTGAATAGGGCCGGCGGCGCACCGCCTCGGTAAGATATCCGCCCTCTTCATACCCGACGTAGCCTGGAGGAGCGCCGATCAGACGAGAGACCGAGTGCTTCTCCATAAACTCGGACATATCCAAACGCACCATCGCCTGTTCGTCATCGAACAAGAATTCCGCCAGTGCCCGGCACAGCTCGGTTTTGCCGACGCCGGTAGGTCCCAAGAAGATGAACGAACCGATGGGGCGGTTCTCGTCCTGCAGACCGGCGCGGGCACGGCGCACCGCATTAGCCACCGCGTGAATTGCATCGGGCTGGCCAACTACTCTGGCCTTGAGACGATCTTCCATTTTGAGAAGTTTCTGGATATCTCCCTCGAGCATCTTTGAAACCGGGATACCCGTCCACTTGGCGACCACCTCGGCAACGTCCTCGGCGTCGACTTCCTCCTTGAGCATCTTCTGATCTTTTTGCAGCTCAGCTAGTTGCAGATTGGCTTGTTCCAATTCCTTCTGGAGCTGGGTGAGCGTGCCGTAGCGAAGTTCTGCAGCCCGATTCAAATCACCTTCGCGTTGCGCTTTCTGCTCCTCGACCTTGGTCGCTTCGAGCTTTTCCTTGAGCGATCGAATCCGTTGGATCGACTCCTTCTCGTTGTTCCAGTGCGCTTTGAGGCCGTTGGAAGTTTCCTTAAGATTTTGGATCTCGCGCTCGAGCTGCATCAGTCGCTCTTTAGAAGCCTTGTCCTCTTCGCGTTTGAGCGCCTGCTTTTCGATCTCGAGCTGGAGAATCTTGCGCTCTACTTCATCGATTTCAACCGGCATGCTGTCAATCTCGATGCGTAGTCGAGAGGCTGATTCATCGATCAAATCGATTGCTTTGTCAGGCAAGAAGCGGTCGCTGATGTACCGGTGCGATAACGTCGCGGCAGCGATGATCGCGCCGTCGGTGATGCGCACGCCATGATGGACTTCGTATCGCTCTTTGAGGCCGCGCAAGATCGCAATGGTATGTTCCAAGGAAGGCTCGCCGACGAACACCGGTTGGAAGCGCCGCTCCAAAGCGGGATCCTTCTCGATCCGCTTGCGGTACTCATCCAAGGTTGTCGCGCCGACGCAGCGGAGCTCGCCGCGCGCCAGGGCTGGCTTAAGCATGTTCGACGCGTCCATCGCCCCCTCGGCCGCGCCCGCGCCCACCAAGGTATGAAGCTCGTCGATGAACAGAATGATTCTACCGGCAGCGTCGGTCACTTCTTTGAGAAGCGCTTTGAGACGGTCCTCGAATTCGCCGCGGTACTTCGCTCCAGCGACCAGCGCGCCCAAGTCCAGGGCGACCAGGCGCTTATCTTTCAGTCCTTCGGGCACATCGCCGTTGACGATGCGCAAGGCCAGACCTTCAACGATGGCAGTCTTGCCGACTCCCGGCTCTCCGATCAACACAGGATTATTTTTCGTACGCCTGGAAAGCACCTGGACGACGCGGCGAATTTCGTCGTCCCGGCCAATTACCGGATCCAACTTGCCCTTGCGCGCCAGGTCCGTAAGGTCGCGGCTGTACTTCTCCAAGGCTTGGTATTTTTCTTCCGGATTTTGGTCGGTAATTCTCTGGCCGCCGCGAATACCGACCAGGCCATTTAGAATGTTCTCGCGGGTGGCGCCGAGCTCCTTAAGAATTTTTCCGGCTTCACCCGAATCTTGAATCATCGCCAGCAACAGGTGCTCGGTCGACACATACTCGTCTTTGAGCGCCTCAGCTTCGCTTTCACCGCTTTCGATGACTTTCTTAAGCCGCGGAGTGATATAAGTCTGGGTAGCGCTGCCGGTGACTTGCGGCAGGCGATCGAGAGCCTTTTGCAGTCGCTCGGTCAATGTATTCAGTGGTACGGATAGCTTTTGCAGCAAAGAGAGAACTACGCCCTCTTTCTGCCCCAGTAAAGCAAACAGCAAGTGCTCGACATCGATAGCCTGATGGTTACGCTTTTCAGCCAACGCTTGAGCGTGTTGCAAAGCTTCCTGGGATTTTGTGGTTAATTTATCCAGTCGCATTTATTTCTCCTTTAGACCCCCAAAAGCTAATCATCACTTAGGAGGGTGTCAAGAAAAACGACCGGCGCCGCGATCTTGCTCTGGACGGGTTGGAGCTGCTACGGCGATGTTTTAGGCCGGTGTAGGAGAAGAGAAATGAAAACCAGCGCCCCAGGCGGATCTGAAAAAGCCGGTTACTTTGATCTGGCGAGAGGCTCGAAGTATTCCAGCAATGTTGTGTCGCCCGATTCCTGCGCCGCCGCGGGCCGCTCGCCTTCTTCAGTCAAAACAATGCCTTCGCCCGCGATGATTGCAAACCAGTACTCGCTGGGCTGGATCGGCGTGCCGCGCATTTTTTTTATCGTGAGCTTGCGAGCAAATCCGCTATCAACCGGAATTGTTTTCAGATGCAGGACGCCGGAAACTAGGAATTCCTCTATCCCGAAACTAGGATCGGGGGCCCGGCTAGAGTGCTGGGCACTAAATAGGTTGGTGGTACTCAATTGCGAATGCACGAGGTGAATGAAGGAACGAGCCTGATCCTGAACTCGGCTCGGCGAGTCCGAAAAAATCAACGGTGTGACCGAGTCGATAACAAGACGATTGGCATCGATTCTTTTGGCATACCCGGCGAGATCCGAAACTATCTTCTGCAGATCCACGCCCTTGTCCTGTGCGGCGCTGGCTCGCCCGCTGAAGTAAGGCGAGGCATCGAGCATCACCAGGCTTTTATCTCGAGTGTAGGATTCAAAATCCCATCCCAGAGATGCCGCGGACTCGATGATTTCCGCAGGTCGTTCATCGACGGTGATGTAAAGTCCCTTCTCCCCCTGCTTGAGACCGCTAAGAAGGAACTGCAGGCAGGCCGTGGTTTTACCCGTTCCAGCGTCGCCGAGGACAATATAGGAACGGCCTTTGATGAACCCGCCAATCAGCTGCGAATCTAAGCCGGATACACCGGTGGAAACACGCTGGGGATTCATTGTGATTGTCACCTGCGCGATGCGTTAGGGCAGAGGATCGAGGACGAACCCCTGACCTTTGCTAATGTCAAATGTGTGCTGCGCCGGCTTGACGTCGGTGCAGCGCATCTTTTCGATCACCATGCTCCGACCCAACTTACCGTCCCTCCAGACGATCTCCAGGACAATCGCGCCGGCGACGAGGTATTCCTCGATTCCATGCAGTGTCCGTTCGCCGGTTCGTGGCACGCCGTAAGAGGTGAGAATATTGGTTGTCTGCATCGAAGTTCGCAGTAGCTTGATCAGCAGGCGGGTCTGATCCTGGATGCGAGTTGTTGTGTCGCGCAGCAGAACAAACGGTCCAGCCGGATCCAGCACCAGCCGTTTTGCTCCTAAGCGGTTAACGAACCCGGCAAGATCACCGATCGCTTTATGGATATCGATCTGCCGCTCTTTTCCTGCGGCGGATGAGGAGCTCAGATAAGTTCCAGCGTTGAGGATCGCCAGCTCCTTCGCCTCAATGTATTTCTCTAGATCCCATCCCAGTGAGGCGGCCTGTTCTATGATGTCCGTCGGACCTTCATCAGCCGCGACGTAGATGCCCTTTTCCCCACGCCTCAGGCCTTCCACCAGGAATTGTAGCGCGAAGATCGTCTTCCCGGTTCCAGGTTCGCCGGTAACGAGAACAGAACGGCCCTTGGGAAAACCACCTTCAAGAAGTTGATCCAATCCTGTAATCCCGGTTGTCACTCGTTCGGTCTTTATCATGGTTGTCCTTCCAGAGGTAAAATCTATCGGATTAAGGCAGGTTGCGCGCCGCTTATCGCGATCGCCAGCGTCTTTTCCACGGACCGCAGTTGCGCCACTTGCCAGATTGGTTGGAGGACGTTTGCGCGACTTCCGCGCCGTTGCCGTCAAGCCGTTCTTGCAGCTTCCAGGTATCATCCAACCGCGCTTCTGACTCCCAGTTAACACCGAGAACGAATTCCTGAGCTGGACCTTCAGTAGAAGTTTTTACCTGCTCGAGCTGAACTTCCAATTGGCCGATCTTCGCGCGAAGTCCTTGCTCAAGAACTTTCTGCGCTGCTTCACGTTCTTGGAGCGTCCAGTCCCTTTGGCTCAGCTCCGCCTGTAGAAAAGCCACTTGGGCTTGAAACTCGCTGCGCATCTCTGCGCTTTCAGTCTCGGCCGATTCCTGAATGCGCTTGATGCCCGATTTGAGTTCGCCTAGCTCGCCTTGAAGAAGGTCCATCTCTGCTTTCACCCGCATCAGTTCTTCATTGCGACTGGCGAGAAGAAGATTCTTTTCTTCCGCGTCGTGGCGCAGGGTCGTGATTTCATCCCACGCCGATGTTTCTGCTTTGTCTGAATTGTGGCTGCTTGTGTCGAGCGCGGCCGAAATCTCACCGCACGCAGCTTCGGGCTCTCGGCCGCGGCCGAAGTCATGATCACCGCCAGATGCGGTTCCGAGCTTGACCGGCTCGCGCCGGTCAATTTCCAGTGAAAGGCGAACGGTTTCTGCCTTAAGATCCTCGATCTGAACGGCTCGTGTTTCACTGAGCAACTGCATCTCCGCTAATCGATGTCGCAGGTCCATGGCGCAGGCCTGGCACTTTTGAAGCTCCGAGTGCTTGTCGATGAGCTGCCTCTCCAAAGATTGGATTTCAGCGCGAACTCCGGCGCGGATCTGCTCGGCTTGAGCCGATAACAATCGTTCTGTTTGTTTTTGAAGCATTTCCAGTCGGGTCTTCTGTTCGACGATCTCACTAATGTCGGCTTTCGCTTGTCGAGATTTGATCTCGTTTTGACCGATTAAAGTTTGTTTTTCATTCAGGTTCGCGCTCAGCTGTTCGATCGTCGAGTTCAACCTTTGTTCCAGAGCTTCGAACGCAGCCTCGCGCTCACGCAAGAGCAATTCCTTAGCTCCAATTGCTTGTTGCAAGGCGGCCACTTCATCAATCTCACACTGATTACGATTGTGCATACTTTCCTCCAACGCTGCCGAATTCGCTTCGCCGTCTTAGTCCGACCGCCATCAACGTCTGCGGCGGAGTTAACACTGAATGCCTCCGTATTCTCACCCAATTAAGGCCGTGACTGTTGCCTAAGGAAAACTTCTCGGAGCAAATCTCGGCAGACTTTCGGAAGCACGGCGCGCTCTCGCAGCAGCACGAACCTGCCGGCCTAGTGCCAAAAACATGCCATCAGCAAAAACGAAATCGCTTAATTTCCAGGAGCTTATAAACAGCGGTTACGCAGAATCGTGTGAAATCGTGCACAACGGAGCTATTCCTGGACAAAATCGATTAAATTTGGACAAAACCTTTAGACCAAGCTAAGAGCCGTTCGATGGCGCTTACCTCGGAACAGTTAATTAATTGTGGTTTGAAATGGGTTTTGACGACAGCTAGAATCCGCACCATGTCACGTTATTTTCGCTCCAACATTGCATCGATGGCCGGCTATGTTCCCGGCGAGCAACCTGGTGATGAAAAGCTTGCGAAGCTCAACACAAACGAGAACCCCTACCCGCCCTCGCCAGGCGTGCTCGCGGCATTACGTGAAGCGACAAACCAGTCGCTCAGGCTCTATCCGGAACCGCTCAGCGATTCTCTGCGCAACATTGCAGCAGAAGTTTATGGTGTCCGCGTTGAGAATATTCTGGCCGGGAATGGCTCGGATGAAATCCTGTCAATTATCTTGCGTTGTTTTGTCGGTCGCGGCGATCGAGTCGCATTCCCAGTGCCCACGTATTCGCTTTATGAGACTTTGGTGAAGGTTCAAGATGGCGAGCTGGTGTGCGAGAATTTTCCTGCCGATTTCTCAATTCCGCCGGAGTTACACTTGGCGAATGCCGCCGTCACTTTTTTGTGTAATCCCAACTCGCCGTCGGGAACATTGGTAAGCTTGAGCGAAATCGAGAGGCTAGCTCAGGCCGTGTTCGGAGTTCTCGTTGTCGACGAGGCTTACATCGATTTCGCTGAAGACCCTGGGTCATCGGCTATTTGTTTGATTCAGAGCATTCCCAATCTGATCGTGCTGCGGACTTTCTCGAAATCCTTTTCTCTCGCGGGTCTGCGTATCGGTCTCGCTTTTGCCCCCGCCGAATTGATTGCCGGTATGATGAAGGTCAAAGACAGTTACAATCTAAATCGGCTGAGCCTGGTTGCCGCGACGGCTGCATTGCAGGATCTTCCCTGGATGCAGCAGAATGTTCGCCGTATCCAGCAAACCCGGCGCCAACTGGTCGACGGATTGGTCAAGCTGGGTTTTTATGTCTACCCTTCGCAGGCCAATTTTGTAATGGCGCAAAGGAAAGGGCAGGAGCAAAAAGCGCTTTACCAGGCGTTACGGGAAAGAAAGATTTACGTGCGCTATTTTGATACACCGGAACTGCGAGACAGCTTGCGCATCACTGTCGGCACTCCCGAAGATGTCGAAATGTTGTTGCACGAGATCGCAGCGATTCAGAAGGATTCGGTTAATCCGTTACGAAGCGGAGGAGGCAAATTATGAGCGGGTTTAAAATTAGCGAGCTCGACCATATCGTGCTGAACGTCGGTGATATCGAACGCTCTCTGCAATTCTACACCGGTGTGATGGGCTTGAAAGCGGAACGTATCGACGAATTCCGAACCGGCAAGGCCGGCTTTCCGTCCGTGCGCATCAATGCCGACACCATCATCGATTTGTTTCCAGTTCAGGGACGGCAGAGTAGGCCGAGTGACGGAAAACCAGCGGGCAATCTGAATCATTTTTGCATGGTCACCAGCAAAGAGGATTTCGCCGGAATTATCGACTACTTGAAAGATAACAGAATCATTATCAGAGAAGGGCCGGTATCGCGCTGGGGCGCCCGTGGCAGAGCGACATCCGTCTACTTCCTCGATCCCGACGGCAACGAGATAGAAATCCGTTGCTACTAACCAGTTTCAAAGTTGCTTGTGCGGATTTTGCTCCAGTTTTATCTTGACGATGCGCCTTCCTTCCATATCGACGATAGTGAGCTTGTAACCATTTTCTTCGACCCATTCACCGCCCCGGGGAATGCGTTTTAGTCTGGCTAGCAGGAACCCGGCAAGCGTATGATAATCGGGTGACTCCTCGAACGGCAGGTCGAAGTCCGCTTTCAGATCCTTCAGCAGCGCCGAGCCCTGGATCACCATCGAGCCGTCAGGCAACCGGTCCACCGGGCCGCGCTCTTCGCGATCATACTCGTCGCGGATTTCGCCGACGATCTCCTCCAGCAGGTCTTCAAGAGTCGCCAATCCCTCGACCTCGCCGAATTCGTTGACCACCATCGCCATCGCAAGTCGGCGCCGTTGCAACTGCTTGAGCAGCTCGCTTATGGGCAACGTGCTGGGGACGAAAAATGCCGGGTGCAGGTGATCTTTTATCCGAAACTCGGTTTTTTGTTGCAGAGTCTTAAAGAAATCTTTGTTATAAAGAACCCCGACCACATGATCCAGCTCGCCGTCATAGATAGGGATGCGCGAGAAGCCGCTTTCGATGAAACTCGCGGCGGCTTCGCTGGGGGTGGAGTGAATCTCGAGCGCGTGAATTTCAGTGCGCGGCACCATGACGGCTTTCACTGGCGTGTCGGCCAGCTCAAACACACCATGGATCAGCTCTTTCTCAGTTTCGTTGAAGATACCTTTCGCCGCTCCTTCACGAATGAGAGATTTCACCTCCTCAACGCTGATGAAACTCGCGCCTTCGACTTCGGAGCCGCCGAACAACCGAAGCACCGCATTGCTGGACCCGGTCAGAAATTTTACAAGAAATGAGCTAAGGCGCGACAAAAGATCGATCGGGCGGGCAGCCATGCATGCGATCTGCTCAGAGAAGCGAAGCGCGAGCGATTTGGGCACCAATTCGCCGAATACCAGCGAAAGGTAGGAGATCGGGATAACTACCACTGCGATGGCGATCACGTCGGCCCAAGGGGCGAGGGCCGGAATCGCCGCCGCTTCAATAGCCGGTTTAACAAATGAGATCGCCGCAGCCCCGCCGAGGGCCGAGGCCAGCGAGCTGACAATCGTAACCCCGATCTGTACCGTGGCCAAAAATCGGTCTGGATCTTTCTTGAGGCGGCCGATAATTAAAGCGCGTTTGACCCCCTTTTCGATCATTGTATCGATCCGGCTTTTGCGGATTGCGATCATGGCGATTTCCGAAGCAGCGAAGAATCCGTTGGCCAGAATTAAAAGAAAAATGACGGCTGCTTCAAAAAAAAGATTTTCGACGATCATCAATTCTCTCCTCCGTATCTTCAGTCCGAAGACAACGGAAAACACGTTCGGCGTGAGTATCACCGGGAGGCAACGTTCTGGAATGGATGGGTCAGGTGCGGGAGGCGGCGCATATCTGCTAGAGTCGAATGTAAGCATCCGCTCGGGAAAACGCAAGCGCTTGTTATTTATAGCAAAACTCGAGCCACGACAGGTTGGCGCAACTCGGCGAATGGGGTCAACGCCCGCTCCGGAGCTAAGGCTTTTGGGCGGGAATGATTCAATCCGTACACGCCCGGAATAAGACGTCGTGATAAAACAGCCCGAGAAAATCACGGTGCAGGGCACCGTGCATAAGATAACCTACCATCATCCCGACACTAACTATACGGTTTTGCGGCTGGACGTCGAAAATGCCCCGGGCGTCACCGTAGTCGGCGCAGTCTATCCCGTTTCGGAAGGCGAGGAGATCAAAGTTTTCGGTTTCTGGAAAACGCACCCGCGCTACGGCCAACAATTTCAAGCCGATCATTGGGAAAAGGTTGATCCGGCAACTTTGGAAGGCATCGAAAAATACCTTGGCTCGGGCATGATCAAAGGCATCGGGCCGACCTATGCGCGACGTTTGGTCGACGCCTTCGGATTGGAAACTTTGAGGATTCTCTCCCAGGAGCCGCATCGTGTGCTTGAAGTCGAAGGCATCGGCGCCGCGCGGGCGCGCGGGATTATGCAAGCCTGGGAGGCGCAGCGCGGAATGCAAGACATCATGGTGTTCTTGCAAGGACACGGCATCGGCGCCGCACTGGCGCTCAAAATCTACCGGTTCTACGGCTTGGATACCATCCGGCGGGTCAAGGACAATCCTTATGCGCTGGCGCGCGATATCTATGGTGTCGGTTTTGTCCTGGCAGACCGCATCGCCGCGAGACTCGGGATTAGCGGTGATTTCCCCCTTCGTGTGCAGGCGGGCGTGCTTCATGTCCTCAAAGAGTTTGTCGATCAGGGGCATTGTTTCGTGCTTTTCTCGGCTCTAATCAGGAATGCCGCGGCGCTGCTGCGTGTGGGCGAAGGTGTGATCGAGGATGCGATGGAAAAGCTGGCTGCAAGCGGCGATGTGATCCTGGAACAGACTACCAGCGAGGAGCGGGCGCATGTCTATCTGGCCGACCTCTATCGCGCCGAGCAGCGAGTCGCTGAAGCGCTGCACCGGCTACTGTCGAGTCCTTCTGTCACGCTCGGCGGCGGAAGAAAGTCCGTCCCCGGTTCCACCACCGAACCACGCGAGTTGATAGGGTTGACCGATCTGGAACTCATCGATCAATCCTTTGCGATTCTCGAAGAGGAACAACAAGAAGCGGTGCGCCAAGCGCTGCAGCAAAAGGTTTTGGTCATCACCGGCGGGCCCGGAACCGGCAAAACCACTTTGCTCAACTCATTATTGGCTCTTTTGCGGCGCGCGAAATTTTCCTTCGTTCTCGCGGCGCCGACCGGACGAGCGGCCAAGCGCATGGCTGAAAGCGCCGGGGAAGAAGCGATGACGATTCACCGGCTGCTCGAATACAATCCACATGAAGGCGGCTTTCAACGGAGCGAAGATCGGCCGTTGGAGGCCGACGTGGTGATCATCGATGAGGCCTCGATGGTGGATCTGTCGCTCATGGATAATCTGCTTAGCGCCATCGACCGCCATAGTCATCTCGTTCTCATCGGCGATGTCGATCAGCTTCCGTCAGTGGGACCGGGCAGCGTGCTGCGCGATCTGATTGATTCTGGAATCATACCGGTGGTCATGTTGCGCCGCATCTTCCGGCAAGATCGGCATAGCCTGATCGTCGCCAACGCTCATCGTATTCTCCAGGGGCAGTCGTTAGTGACGCCGAGCGATAATTCGGAGCGAGACTTCATTCTTCTGGCGCGCGAGTCCGAAGAAGAAATTCTCCAATCGCTCAAGGAGCTGGTTAAAGAGGAGTTACCGCGAACGTTGAACCTCGCAGCCGACGAGGTGCCGCATGCTATCCAACTCTTGACGCCGATGCACAGGGGCATGCTCGGGACTATCCAACTGAACCGCGAGATGCAGAGTTTACTCAATCCCATCGGCGATTCGCTTCAGCGCGGCGAAATCTTACTTCGCGCCAACGACAAGGTCATGCAGTTGCGCAACAACTATGACAAAGGTATTTACAACGGCGACCTTGGCCGAATTACCGGCATAGATCGTAAGGAAGGAAAGGTTCAGGTCGATTTCTACGACAAGACAATCGAGTACAACGACGATGAGCTGGATGAAATAAGCCTGGCCTATGCCACATCGATTCACAAGAGCCAGGGCAGTGAATACCCGGTGGTGGTCATCCCGTTGCACATGTCCCACTATATGATGCTCCATCGAAGTATTCTTTACACTGCCGTTACTCGAGGTAAGAAAAGAGTGGTACTCGTCGGCAACCGCCGCGCTGTGGCGATGGCGATTCAAAACGTTCGCTTGGAACGGCGCCACACGGGGTTAAAAGAAAAGCTGGCGAAACTATAAACATGCATTTCGGGTGCTTGCAGTCGAAGCAATCGCTGAGCGCGCACGCGGTAGCCGATCTGAAACTGCGGAGCTAATTGAAAAGACGCCCCAGCTTCTTGTCGGAATGGGCGATGCCTAGCCGCTTCAGGCACGCCCACAAAGTTGCTTGGTTGCTGCTGACGACCGGTTTATCGATTTCCCGCTCAATATCGGGGACGGCTTCGATCATCCGCGTGTTCGTGCAACTGAGAAAGTAGCCATCGGCATCTGCCCGGGTATTTTCTCCGACAATCCTTTTCCACTCCTCGGGAGTCACTGCCGAATAACCTTGAGTTTCGAGTCCGAGACCGAGCTCATGGACGACTGTGTAGCCGGCTTCATTCAAGTAGTGAACTTCGTGTTGGTTGGTCGCTTGAACATAGGGACTGATCAGCACCAGTTTTTTTATGTCAAAGTGGTTGAACGCTTGGGTGATTGCTTGCGCGGTGGTGAGGGTCGGACAGCCGCTGGCCTGTTCAATAATTTCAACGATGGCGGCTTCGTGCGCCAATCCATTCTCCATCGAGTTTGCCGTACAGTGGAAAACGATGATGCCGGGTTTCACATCCGAAAGAGCCTCGGACGCTGCGACCAGGGATGCCTTCAACTCATCTAACGGCTTGCGAAACTTGCCGGTCATGCGCAGCCGGGTGACATGGGTGTCCACTCCCGGCGGCGCATAGCGGTTAAACTGTGGCTCGGTCAGGCGATTGCTCGATGGAATGATCAAACCGATGCGCGCCTGAGCTTCATGGCGCCGGCGTGCCAAGGCTGTAAAACCGGCGGGCATTTTCATGGAGCACCGCCTTCTTGTCGGCCTCGGTCATGTCCTCGTTTTCGAGCATCTCGCTGATTTCATGTTTGCAGAATTCATTGTTCACTTCGTGCGGATAGTCACTGGAAAAAACGAACGGCTTATTGCCTACCCGCTCGATCGCGTAGGCGATATCTGGCTCTTCGCCTTCGCAGCCGATAAAGATCCGGCCTTCGTCGATGTGTCGCGAGATATATTCACGGACTTTTTCTTTGGGGCGTAGATTAAGAAAACGTTTGCGCGGATCATGCTGGATGTGTGTTTCCCAAGAGCGATCGAAACGTTCCAAGCACATCAGCAGCCAAGCGACGCCCCCTTCCATAAAACCAAATTTCACATTAGGAAATTTATCGAAGATGCCGTTGAAGACCATGCCGGCGAACGAAATCATCTGACCGAAGGGATGACCGAGAGCGTGAACCGGAGCATACGGGCTCAAGTCATCCAGCCCCATGTTTTCGTGCGCACCGCCATGAACGCCGAGTGCGCAACCCAAACGATCGGCTTCTTCATAGATCGGCCAATAACGCTGATCACCGAGATTCGATTGAATACCGGTGGACGGCAGCATCGCGCCGCACATGCCCAGTTCCTTCACCGCCCTTCTCAGCTCTTCAACAGCGGCCTGCGTTTCCTGGAGCGGAATCAAAGCTATTCCCTTGAACCGCGGACTTTTCTTCAGGTACTCATGATACAACCAGTCGTTGTAGCCGCGCGCGACGTCAATCGCCCAATCGCGGCTGACAATTTTCCCGAACGCCAGGCCAAGCGTGGTGTAAAGAACGGTTGTCTCGATTCCCACATCCTCAAGGAAATCCAACCAACCGTCCGGACCGACTTTGTTGAATGCTCCCGGCTGGAAATCGTGCATGTTGGCTGAATGGAGGTGATCCAGCGGCGGAAACGGATTGAAGAATGGATGGGTATCGAACTTATCGCGGTAGGGTTGAGGCATGAACCCAACCATAGCCTTGGTGTCCTCAATCACATGACCGTCACCATCAATGATCGTATAACCTTTAAATCCCATAACCAGTCCTCCTATAGTTTATTTGAGCACCTCGCAGGGCTAGGTTGTCAATAACTTCCGCCGTTTTCTGGCGCGAGCAATGATGAAACAAAATACATCCCCTGCGAATGTACCTCTTGAAACCAATCACTGTAACGTCGCAGTTAAAACCAACTGGGTTTCGCTGCTGCTGGTGCGCTCGCTGTATCCTAAGATCTGCCGGGTGAGTTCGTGTAAGCGGCTCGTTGAACCGCCTAGCGACACGGGTTGGCCATTGGGAACGATCATCTCAGTCATTGCCTCGGTGAAATCGATGGCGCCGGAACGCTCGGCAGAAAAATAACTTATCCGAGGCGTTAGTCTGACCCGTATCTGCTTGTCTGCAAGAGCGTTGGCGGCGACACGCAACGAAGTTCCAACCTCGGTGAAAGTAATTCGCCGATCGATGTAGCCGATCCGGCCGGCGTAATCGCGATAGAAGCTTACCTGGGTCTGCGGCACTCTCGTTGCCATCGTTAAAATCGACTCGCCGCCATCTTGCACCAAGGTAAAAATCCCGGTGGATCGCTGAACCGTTGTCTGCCGGTTGCCGGCCGTCACCCGGCCGGAGGGTTGTGCGCCGCCTCCATGAATTACGATGCTGCCGGTTCCTTGCACCTCGTCATGATTGCCTGTGACTTGTTGCTGGCTATCGACCAGCACTTTGATGTGCCGGGGTGACTGCGCCACCGCAGGATTGAGAACGACCAGCGCGAAATTAGAACAGACTGCGATGATCAGAACAATAGAAGTAGATTTGTTTCGCAGCTTCATGGGTGACTAGCGACTCCCTGGCAATAGAGAGAAATCAAGCACCTTTTGCGGGTCGAAATCCGCCGCAATTGGCCGCTCCTGTCGTAGCAGCTCCAAATAGCCGCGCGCGACTTTGGGATCGAGTCGTCCGTCCTTGTTAAGAATCTTGATCAACGTATTGTAGGTCTGCTCGGCCTCGGCGGCAGTGATTTTAAACTTATTGGCGATCATCTTGCTGCTTTCGGCGCGGTTGGCGCGAATCCAGGCGACGGAGTCGGTGAGCGCAGCAAGCGTTCTGCGCACCATCTCGCGATTATTTTTGATTTGCGCCTGCGAAGTAACCACGCCGACGTAGGGAATATCCGCCAAGTCGCCCAGGAACATGAATTTCTTGTAGCCCAAAGAGACTGCCTTGTCATCGAACGGCGGCGTCAACACTGTGCCCGCGACCCGGTTGCTTGCAAGGGCGATAAAGCTGTCGGCAGTGCCGCCGGTGCTGATAATGCCGACGTCTTTCTCGGCGATTTCCCATTTCTTGAGAGCCGCCTGCAAAAAGTAATGCGGCGATGTTCGCAGGCCTGAGACCGCCACCTGCTTGCCGATTAGATCCTGCGGCTTGTTGATCTCCTTCTGCGTGACCAGGATCCACGGCGTGCCGTCACAGAAATTCAATACCACCGTCAGCGGCAAGCCGGAAACCGCCGCGGAAATCCCGGTGGAGACCGATGGGAAAAAGTTGATATTGCCATTGATGACGGCTTGAGGCTGAATGCCTGTGCGCATCTGGATGTACTCGGCTTCCAAGCCATATTGTTTCAAAAACCCTTTTTCCTGAGCGACGTAGTACGGCATGTATGAGAACGCCAGGGAAGGAAAACCGACTCTGATTTTCTGCAGGCCTTCGGCGCCGCGAACGCTGCTGCCCAGGAGCAGAATGAAGGCTAACGAGAGGCTGGCGACGAGCACGCCGCGGTGGCTTGCTCTGTCCGAGGTTTTCGGGTTCATCAAAGCTCCCTCTTGTGATCAGGCGGTGGCGATCTTTTGCCGGCCTATGCTTGCCCAGCTTTGACGGGCTTTCTTAAGAGCAGCGGGTTGCGGCAGGCTCTTCAGTTTGAAGAACTCGATCGCGTTGCGGTTTAACAATCTTTCCTTTTGAGGAAAAGTTAAATCCTCCCCATCGACGACGTCCTTCACCGAATAGGGAAAGTGACAATCCCAATGGCAGTAATCCGAAGCGTAGAGAACCGTGTTTTCGCCGTTGGCCGCGAACACCCGATCGAGGCCGGTCTCTTCGGATTCGCAGGTGAGCACGACTTGTTCGCCGCGGATGATCTCGCTGGGGCGGCGTTTCAACTCCGGCATTTGCGGTGCAAGCTTCTCGATGTGCTCATCAAATCGTTCGGCCCAGAATGGCAGCCAGCCGGCGCCGCCCTCCATGAAACCTACGCGCAGCTTCGGATAGCGGTCAAAAACTCCCTCGCCGATCATGTGCATCATGGCGATCATTAGCTCGAAAGGAAACGCGGTCATATGCACGTAGACGTATTTGAAAAACCGCTCGCTGCCCGCGCCCATCACGCCGGAGACACCCGGAACGCCGTCGTGGCCGGTCTGCGGATGAACGCTCAAAGTCATGCCGAGGGACTGTGCGCAGTCATAAATCGGATCGAACATCCCATCACCCATGTTGCGCCCGTAGACGTTGGTTGGCAGCATTGCGGTGACCGCGCCGGCTTTGGCGAGAAATTCCAATTCTTTGACCGCGGCTTGCGGCGTCTGGCACGGGATCAGGCCGACTGCAAGCAAGCGCTTGGGATCGGCGGAACAATACTCCAACAGCCATTCGTTGACCGCGCGGCAAAGCACAGCGGCCAGCTCACCGTTCATCAGCCCATTTACCGTGAGCGCTATTTGCGTGCCGAACAGCACGGCAACATCGATGCCTTCCTCATCCATATCCTTCAATCGTGCTAACGGGTCGACCATGCCTGGTCGATAACCCCGCGCTTTTTCGGTCATCGGGCCGCTGACACCGGGACCGGGACCTTGAGAGGCGGACCAAAGGCGTCCTTCCAACATGATGCGCGAGTTACCCTGGTTGTCTTTTAGTCGCACGGGAGCCTGCGAGCGCCACTTCTCAGGCATACGGCTGGCGAGATCGACGTTGCCTTCGTATACATGGCCGTCAGCATCAATCACAAGCACATCGTCAAAGTTATCCATGACCCGTTCCCCCGGTGACCATTTTTCTGATGGTTTATTTTTCACGACGGCGGTTCGGCAACAGGGCTGACGAACCGTGCCGGCGTTTGTTGGCGAAATTCAGATGCTTAATCCAGCCAGACTCGTATCATTCAGAATAGCTTTGCTCAAGCGAGCAATTAGAGCTCCCGTTGATTGGGTTTAGCGCCGTCCTTGATCCCCATACGACCTCGAGAATGTGTGGCCGTTACCTGCTGATCATTTTGTTGGCGGGACAGGCTGATTTCACGATTGAAGTTGCAGTTGACCCAACTATGCCGATCCGATATGCAACAGGCTGATGCAGCAAGCGCTGAAAGAGTGTCTTCAAGGAAAATTGCTCGAGCGATCCGAGGCGCTTGCCCTGTGCAACGTCGAAGCAGACGAATTGCACGAATTGCTTGCCACCGCGGCGCAGCTTCGCGACGTGCACAAAGGCAGAGTGGTCACTTTTTCGCCGAAAGTATTTGTTCCGTTGACGAATCTGTGCCGCGACTTCTGCGGTTACTGCACCTTTCGCAAAGCGCCGGAGGAAGCTGGCGCCAAAACAATGACCCTTGAGGAAGTGGTTCGCGTGGCGCGCCATGGAAGATTGTTTGGCTGCACCGAAGTGCTTTTCAGTTTGGGCGACAAACCTGAGGCGATCTATCCGCCGATGAAGGCCTTCTTAGCCGAACGCGGGTTCCAACGCACTTTGGATTATCTCTTTGAAGCCTGCCGAACGGTGCTTGAAGAAACCGAGTTGTTGCCACACGCCAATCCTGGGGTGATGGGCAGGGGTGATTTGCACCGCTTGAAACTGGTGAATGCCAGTATGGGGTTGATGCTTGAGAGCACCAGCGAGCGCTTGTTGTTGAGCGGCGGCGCCCACGATAATGCGCCGGACAAAAAGCCCAAGGTTCGTCTACGCACTCTTGAGCAGGCCGGCAAGCTTCGCATTCCTTTTACCACGGGTATTCTGATCGGCATCGGCGAGAGTTGGGCGGAACGAGTCGACGCGCTTTTTGCGATCCGCGCGCTGCATGAGCGTTACGGCCATATTCAAGAGGTGATTATCCAAAACTTTCGCGTCAAGCCGACTATCCCGATGTGTCTTCATCCGGAGCCCGCGCCGGGGGACATGTTGAAAACCATCGCTCTGGCGCGTTTGATATTCGGCGGTCGCATGAATATCCAAGCCCCGCCCAATTTGACACCCGACGCTTATGAGCTTTACCTGGAAGCCGGCATCAATGACTGGGGCGGCGTATCGCCGCTGACCCCGGACTTCATCAATCCTGAAGCGCCATGGCCGGCGCTAGAGCGACTACGCGAAAAGAGCGCCTCGGCGGGATTCGAGCTGCGGGCGCGATTACCTATCTACCCTGAATACATTCATCAAGCCGATAGATTCCTATCCCCAAGTATTCTGCCCTATGTCGACCAACTATGCGGTGAGGACGGGCTGGTAAAAAACAATGGTCCACTGGGCAAAAACCCGGAGAGTCAACCGCTCGACGTCTAGCCGTCGCGACCCGTTTAGCCATGATCTTAGCTTTAACCGGCGGTACCGGCGGCGCCAAACTCGTTCAAGGTCTCGCGGCGGAGATCGATCCCGCCGACCTGACCGTCATCTGCAATACCGCGGATGATGCGATGTTTCATGGACTCCATGTTTCGCCGGATATCGATACGATTGTCTATACGCTTGCCGGTCTCAACGACGAAGAAAAAGGTTGGGGTCTGGCTGGCGAAAGCTTTGTCGCTTTGGAACAGCTGCGGCGCTTGGGCGAGGAAGTGTGGTTTAACCTCGGCGATAGAGATTTGGCAACGCATATTTTGCGCACCGATCTTTTGCGACAAGGGGTTCCCTTATCTGACGTGACACAGCGGATTCGCACGGCACTCGACGTCAAGTCGGAGATTCTGCCAATGTCGGACGATCGGGTGGAAACCCGAATCGTCACGGCGGGTGGAGAACTATCGTTCCAGGAATATTTTGTGCGCGAGCGCTGGGCGCCGGAAGTCAAACGGGTGTTCTTCGCCGGCATCGATGAAAGCAAACCGGCGCCGCGCGTGCTTCAAGCGATTGGCAACGCTGCCGGGATCGTTATTTGTCCGAGCAATCCGGTCACAAGCATTGGGCCGATTCTTGCCGTGCCGGGGATTCGCCAGGCCCTGAGGGAAGCTCGCGGCAAAATCGTCGGTGTCAGTCCAATTATCGCGCGATCGGCGATCAGCGGTCCGGCCCATATGTTGATGACAGTTAACGACCTGGAGCCTTCGGTAAGCGGTGTGGCCAAGGGCTACGCCGATCTCCTGGATGTTCTAATGATCGATAGGGAAGACCAGTACCTTCAGAACGATCTTAAGGAACTGGGGGTGGAACCGTTTTCGGCAAATATCCGGATGAACAGCCTGGCCGACAAGCAGCGGTTGGCACGCCAAGTCTTGGCCTTGCTATAAGAATAGTGCTAAGAAAATTTTCCGGTGATGAATGAAAGTAACCGCCCTTATCCCTGTCAAAGGGTTTCGTAACGCCAAGCAGCGTCTGAGCGTGCTTCTTGGCAGCGCCGAGCGTGAAGCTCTTGCTGAAGCGATGTTTCGCGATGTGCTGAGCCAAGTGTTACAGGCGCATGGGCTAAAAGAAACAGTGGTGGTGACGGGAGATGACAAGGTCGCGGCGATTGCCGGATCATTGGGCGCAAGAGTTATCCTTGAGAACGCGGAAACCGGCGAAACTGCCGCCGTGGATTTTGCCCGTACTAGCTTGAAGGATGGCGGGGACGAAGCGGTAATGATCATTCCCGGCGACCTGCCGCTGGTTCGCAGCGGCGATATCGAATCAGTTCTCGCGCAAGTTCCAGACGGCCAGATCGCGCCGTTTGCCTTGTTGGTTCCTTCTCACGATCGACTTGGGACCAATGCGTTGCTTCTAGCCCCGCCTGATATCATCAAATTGCGCTTCGGCTACGACAGTTTTAGGTACCATTTAAGCCAGGTTTCAGCGCAAGGCTTGCCGGTTCGTTGCTTCGAGAATGAGCGCATAGCATTGGATATCGATGAGCCCAAGGATTTGGAAAGGTATCTGGCCATTTCGCGAGACGGCAGCGCGACCCTCAAAACGCTGCGGCGATTTGTCGCCGACCAACGCTCACAACCGAGCCGGCGCGTTGGAGAAGCATGAAGCGAGTAGAGATCTTTGGGTTGGCTGGAATCGGCGAGGTCGGCGCCGGTGATCCGATTGGAAAGCTGATTGTTGACGCCTGCTCACGCAATCGTGTTGTGCTCGAGCCCGATGATGTTCTCGTCATCGCGCAAAAAATTGTCTCCAAATCGGAAGGCAGGTTGCTTCCACTCGACGGAGTTCTGGTGTCGGATAATGCGCGGGAATTGGGTCGGGAGCTCGACAAAGATCCTGCCCTGGTTGAATTGATTCTGTCTGAAAGCCAGCGCATTGTGCGCCGAGGCGGTCGGGCGATGATCGTCGAAACCCATCACGGTTTTGTCTGTGCTAACGCAGGCGTGGACTGCTCCAATGTAGGGTTGGGAAAAGCCGCGCTGTTGCCGACAGATCCCGACGCCTCGGCTCGGAAGATCCGCGCTGAAATCAAAGAGCTAGTCGGCCTATCTCCAGCGATTATCATTAGCGACAGTTTCGGCCGTGCATGGCGGTTGGGCACGGTTGATGTGGCGGTGGGGATTGCGGGGCTCAAGCCGATCAAAGACGAACGTGGAACAAAGGATCATTACGGTTACGAACTCAGGGCGGCGGTAACGGCGATTGCCGACGAAATTGCGGCCGCGGCTGAGCTGGTGATGAGAAAAAAAGAGGCATTGCCGGTCGTGGTCGTGCGCGGCTGTGAGATTGAGAAGGAGGAAGGATCGGTGAAGGATCTCCTGCGTCCTAAAACGGAGGATCTTTTCCGGTAGAATCAAGAACATGGAAAACCTTAGCGTGGCAATTGTTGGTGGGACGGGAAATCTAGGCGGCGCGCTGGCGCTCCGTTTGGGGGCGCCCGGAGTGAGAATCATTATCGGTTCGCGCGATGCGGAGAAAGCCAAGAAAGCGGTGGAAACTTTAAAGCCGACTCTTCGCGCCGGGGAAATGGTCGGCATGACTAATCAGGATTCGATTCGCGGCGCCGACTACGTCGTCATCGCTGTCCCTTATGAAGGCCATGCTCAAATGGTCCAGGACATCAAAGGACAGGTAGCCGGAAAAATCATCATCGATACGGTCGTGCCATTAAACAAGGGTAAACCGTTTGTGCCGCCAGCCGGTTCGGCATTGCAGGAGGCGCAGCAGATTCTCGGTGACGAGGCGCCGGTGGTCGGCGCGCTTCATAACATATCGGCCGTCGATTTGGCCGATGTGGATTCACCGCTCGGCGATGTATTGGTCTGCGGCGACAAAGCTGATGCCAAGGAGAAAGTGATGGAGATTATCCGCCGTATCGGTGCGCGCGCGTTCGACGGCGGTCCAGGAAGCAACGCGTATGTCATCGAGGGGCTAACCGGCGTCATCATCTCTCTCAACCGGAAATACAAATCCAAGCATGGCAGTATCAGGATTGTCGGCATCGGCGAGGAACCGGGGCACTAGCAGTAATCGAGGTCGGAGCAGCCGGCGCGCTTCTGATACTGATTGTACAATTCTGAGTCCCTGGGTCATGCGCCTTGGCGCTAAACACCCGGGTGTAGGCCCGCCATTGATCTACAATTTTTGGCCTTCTTGGTCAGCGCGCAGTTCCCCCAGTAGCACCCGATTGCGACTGTACTGACCAATCCTCCAGTCCTTTCGCCTCGCTGGATTTAGCCGCCGGTAGGGCGGTTAACCTTTTTTAAGGCTGAACGTCTAAGCCTCTAGGGACCCTTAGAACACGAGCAGAGGCAGGGCAAATCAATTCACGCAACGCCTGGAAATCGTTCGCCGGAAGATCTTCCCGATATGGAGCTTGTGGCACTGTGTCAGCAGGGCGAGGGTAAGTTCTTTGAGATACTTGTCCGTCGTTACATGGAGAAAGCCTTCCGGATCGCCCTGGATTTTACGCGGGATACGGAAGAGGCCAAAGATCTTTCCCAGGAGGCTTTTTTGCGAGCTTTCTCACGCATCAAGCAGTTCGACGGGCGCTCGAGTTTTTACACTTGGTTCTATCGTTTGGTCGTCAATCTCTGTTTGGATCACACGCGGCGAAAAGGGAAGGTCGTTTGGGAACGGCTCGAAAGCGAACGGGATGACGAACGGGAGCGGAAGGAGCTGACGGATAATACCTCCGGTCCGGACCAGGAAGCAATTGCCGGGGAGACCAAGCGGCGTGTGGACAAGACTTTGGATGCCATGCCAAACAAACAGCGCACGGCTTTTATCTTGCGAAACCATGAAGGCCTGCCCATCGCAGATATCGCCAAAGTCATGAAGACTACCGAAGGAACCGTTCGAGTCTACTTGCATCGCGCGGTAGCGGCGTTGCGCCAGTGTCTGGTTGAGTTTGTTTAGGGAGAGTAACGATAATGGCTGCGAAAAAGTTGGAAACCATGTGCAAAGAGCTGGAAGAGGATTTGGTGCTCTACTATTACGGCGAAATCGCTGATCAGGAAAAGCGCCGGCTCCAACAGCATCTCGGCGATTGCGGCGGTTGCGGCCGCTTTATTGAAGATTTACATCGATTGCTGCCGCAGATGGCGCTGCCCGAAGAGCTTCCGCAGTCGTTCTGGGACGATTACTATCGGGAGACCATCGCCAAGTTAAGGCATCAGCGCGAGCGAAAATCCTACTGGCGCAAACTTTTTGTGCCCATGCGCACGTGGATGATTCCTGCGTTTGGCACAGCGGTTATTGCTGCTCTGGCTTTCGGCGTGGTTCTAAGCAAGGGAAGTCTAAGTTCGCTCTACAACCAACCGCAAGAAAGAATTCCCAGGGAAATAGTGACCGACACCGAACAGTTGGAGTTCTTTAGATCACTCGACATGCTGGAAGCCTTGAGCGGGCTTGAAGGGCTGGAAACCAGCAAAGCCGAGGCCCATGCCGTTTGAGGCGAGGCTCGGCCGATGAATTATCAGATTATCAAGACTATTTTTGGAGAGCTGATCATCAGATGAAACACGTTCTTGTTTCGCTATTGTTCGCCGCATTGTTGCTGTCGCCACTGGCCGGATGGGCAGCTAATGGCGGCGATAACTGGCGCAACTTAAGCCCCAAAGAAAAAGATAAAGTGTTACGGAATTACCAGCGATGGCAAAATCTCCCGCCTCAAGACAAGGAGCACTTGCGTGAGGAGTGGGACCGCTGGCAGCGTCTACCGCAGGATCGCCGGGATAGGCTCAAGCAGCGTTATGAAGAGCAACGGCAGCGTCGCGACAATAGGTAAGCTTCATCGCCGCACCGCGCCACGTCACTGGGAGCTGAACGTTCTTAAACAAGCCCCGGAGCGAGTCAATTTGCTGGCGCGCGATAATTGCGCCGGTGTAACCCCATCATAGCATTCGACGCCTGTTGATTTTGTAGTCTGAGAAGATCGACCCTTCTGTTTTGCGGACTTTCATTTTTTTGTCGCGAGCGATTTACCGCCCGATGCCAAAAACTCGCTCAAGCCGGAGGTAAACTAACGGAAAGGTAAACCGTCTAATGAAGCGGATCGGTGTGAAATAGATGAGATTACTTCGGGAAGAGTATTTGGCAGCTAACTTGTAGGAGGGTTCAATCATGAATAAGGCTACTTTAATTGGATTGCTCTTAGCTCTAGCGATTGGAATCGTGAACAGTCCGAGCACCGTTTCAGCGCAGGGTTACGGTTGGCCTTCGTGGAGAAATAACAGGAATGCTCCGCAGCCATTGGAAGGCACATGGTATCTAAACGGTGAGCGATCTAGAAAAACCGAAATAAACGCTTCGCGCCGTGGACTCGTGGCCAGAAACGAAAACGGTCAGACTACGCGTTTAGAAATTAGCCGGAGCGGCGACGTTTACGCTCGGGATTGGGAGGGTGGCCTGCGCGGGGATGTTCGACGCGGTCGCATTGAATGGGAAAACGGCACCACGTGGACCCGGGAACCCAGCTATCGGACTGGCAGACGATATTAACCTGATTGTTCCTGATTGAAAAAGGGCCGTCTCCGATTGATGCGAGATGGCCCCTTTCGTTTTGAGCTCTAGATTTTGTTCAACCGCTCCTCTAAGTCAAGTGTGCCTCCGCTGGTTCACCCGCTTTTAATTCGTCCCGCCACCGGCACATCGAAGAATGCTAAGCGCGAACAGGCGAGTTTATCGAGCGTGGCATGACGGTTGCGAAATTCGAGCAGCCAGGAGGAAAAATCATGAAAAATATAAGCGTACTATTGTCGGCAGGTTTGATTGCAGCATTGATGCATATTCCAATGGCCAGCGCGCAGGATGATAGAAGAGATGATCGCCGCTACGACCGGAGAGATGATGGGAGGTATGATCGCAGAGACGATCGGCGAGATGATCGTCGGGGAAACTGGTGGGATGGAATAATCAATGGCACTACCGCAAGCTCGAGAGATGATCTGCGCGACTTGGAGGGCACCTGGTACTTGAATGGGGACCGCGATAAGCGTACCCAAATCATTTCTTCTCGGGATGGGCTCGAGGCCAAGAATGAGCGGGGTGATTCTAGCCGGCTGGAAATTAGTCGGAATGGCGAGGTTAATGCCCGTGATTGGGAACGTGGTCTACGAGGCAACGTTCGACGCGACAGAATCGAGTGGGAGAATGGAACCACGTGGACGCGCGTGCCTTCAGGCAGAGAAGCGTCACGGCGTTAACGTTCAAACCGCGATGGAGCGTGCAGGGTGGACAAGCGAGTCCGCCCTGCACTTAGTTAGTTATGAATACCTGTTTGCTGAACCCCTAAATAGGCGCGCGCTTTCGAATCACCGGCAGCCCGTTGCGTGGAAAAAATTCCCGCGTCTAATCGACGACACTGCGGACCACCGACAAGAAAACGGAGGCGCGTTCGTAGATCACCGTGACAACCAGAGCAGTAACCGCCAGAATACCCATCGCCACCATAATTGGAGTCGAAATTCGCGACAGCACTGGTGTACAAAAATTAAGGTAGCTGGCGACCCGCCGAAAGTTTCTAAAGAGGTCTTCTGTATGCCGTAGCAGAAAGATGCTGCGATGATGAGCGACATTCGAAATACCTCTAAAAACCAACGAATGCTTTCTTGCCATCTTCGTGTCGGTTCCTTATTTATTTTTCTTGTGAGTAGGCTTCGGCTCGGCGACGAAACTGTGCAAATCGAAGGTATGTCCCGGTCCACCCCCAATACCGCACCCTTCGCAACGCACCCTGCGGATGTAGGTGCCTGCTATTTCGCTCCGATCGTTTAATCCCCATGCGCTGCCGAAGTCCGTAACGTCATCAGGCAGGCCAGTAATCACGAAGTACTTTCCGTCATCATATAGAAAGAACCGTAAGTTCCCTGCGCCATCGTAGGTTGATCCAACTATCTGCCCGGCATTGTTGATGTCCATCGGCAGCGTCGTTGCTCCACAACATATGAACGGTGCGGTGGCACCCGGAAAATCCAACGAAGTGAAGCTGCCGTTATCGTAGACGAACGCTAACTCGCTATCATAATCGTTGGGGTCGCTGCTGCCGGGCCGCTGATGTAAGTACGTGCCGATGATCTGCCCGGCATTGTTCACCCCCGATAACGATGTGAACATCGCGTTAGGAAAGGCGGCATCAATGGTGATGTACTCTCCGTTCTTCCAGATAAAGCCATGAAACCTTTGTAACGCCTGCCCGAAAAGAGTTCCCCAATATTGACCTACGACATGGCCCAGGTCGTTTATTCCTGAGGCCACCGTGCCCTCCGCGCCCGGAAAATTAAGCACGGTGATATTGCCGTTCCTATCGCGCACGAAAGCCCCGTCGGTACAGGAACCAACTACTTGTCCGACTTTGTTAATACCCGAAACGAGGGTGCTGTGATTGTCGTTTTGATCACCGGGACAACGGATCTCGATTGGTTCGCGCTTCTTGTTGATGAGGAATCCATCGCCGGCAAAATTGTTTCCGACTATTTCCCCCTTATTATTGATGTCTGTGAACCGAACGATATCTTCCCGGGCAGCGCCTAAAAATCTAAATTGCAGCGGTATGTCTCGAGTAGTGAACTTATAGGCTGCGGTGGCGCCGTAGCTGACACCAAGCAGCGCTGAAAATGAAAAAAGACCGCCGAAGATTATTCCAGCCATAGTAAATTTTTCCATGAGTTCCTCCTAAATGCTTGGCATATATTGGAGCAAGTTGTCAGTTGTTGTCAATTATTTTCTTTATTTGGCATGATTGATTTACCGATCTATCCGATTAGTGCGGCTTCGTAGGTGACTGATTGAAGAACGCCGTATATCACCGCTTTCTACATGATCAGTTCCGCGGAATGCTCATAGTCACTAGCAAATGCGCCCAGGCGCAGCGGGCTGAATGTTCCCTTTGATCAGGAAACGTTACTCGGATAAGCTCCGTGGCGTTAGTAGGATCGATCTATGTGGCGGGTTGGGGCATTTACGTGTACGTTTCGGGCTAGACGACCCTTTTCACGCGAATTCCTGAAACACGGGCTTTTTCCGTTACAGAATTGTCATGTTTTAAGCGGCACCTTCCGTACGTGTCCGGCGAAAGGCACTGGCACAGCCTTAGCGGTGCGGCTTTTCTGGGAAGTCCGCACGTATGCCAAGACTACACATATTGTGGGCGCTCTTCACCGGCGAAAGAGGCCCAATAGCCACTGAGCGCGACCTCCGGCTCGATTTTTTCCGTGGCCTAGCTCTTTTCTCCATTTTTATCTGTCACATCCCGGGGAACATTCTGGCGTGGTTCACGCTTCAGGCAGTGATGTGCGCTGACGCCGCTGAGGTCTTCGTCTTTGTTTCCGGCTTCACCGCAGGCACCGTTTACAGTCGCAGCATCGAGCGCGAGGGTTTTTTGACGACCGGAATTCGAGTGTACTACCGCGTGTGGCAGCTGTATGTTGCCAACATCGTCCTGTTCGTAACGCTTATAGCGACCATTTCCTACACCGCCGATCTCCTCAGTACTTCGCGTTACATTGATTATTTCATCGGCACGCCACTCTTTTTCCAGGAGCCTGGCCGCGCGCTGGCGAAAGTATTGTTGCTGCAATTTCAGCCGGGCTTCATGGATATCCTGCCGCTTTACATTGTCTGTCTCGGATTCCTTCCCATAGTGCTCGCCGGATTCCGGTTCCGGCCGGAGCCCGTGATCCTCGCGTCCTTATCGCTCTGGGTTGCGGTACAGTTCTATGGCTGGATTGCACCGCCAGCGTGGCCTGGCTCAGCGGACTGGGGTTTCAATCCGTTCGCATGGCAAGCGCTTTTCTATCTGGGTGCTTGGCTGGGTTGGCGAAGCAACCATGCGAAGGCTTTTTGGCTTGACCGTCGCTGGCGGATCTACCTTGCCGCAGGCTTCGTGGTCGCCGGATTCTTGATTAGGTTCAATTGGACGCTGCAAGGCTTCTACGGTACGATAAAAAGTCCTATCCCAGGCGAGCCGCTGTGGCTGTTCTTGAGTAAGACGAATCTAGGATTGATTCGTTTCCTGAACATATTCGCCCTAGCGTTGTTGGTAGGACACATGATTCATCCCCAGGGGCGGTTCTTTGCTAGTCAAGTTGCGCGCCCTTTTGTTCTCTGCGGACGTCACTCGCTTCATATTTTCTGCCTTAGTGCCGTACTCGCGGTGTTCGGACATGTGATACTGAACGAAGTCTTCGGCCGATGGCCGATGCAGTTGGCGGTATCTGCGACCGGCATCGCGATCATGATTGCTTTGGCGGCGCTGCTGGAATGGTTGGCTGCGGCCCGAACCGCATCGCGCGGCAGGTCGTTGGAAATTCGGCGGCAGGTAGGGATGGACTTGACACGCTCCGCTCCTGCTATCGAAGGCCAAACTGTCCCCTCATTTCTTGGACCCGAAACTGAATTAGTTAACTCTCCCTTTGCCGGAAATATGCGACAAGTTCGCTCGGCATCATCATAAGAGGAGCTGTTTGAGCTGTTTGAGCGATCGCTAAACGAGCATTCGAGCGGCAAGGGCAATACTGTTGACGTGTGGTTCAATGGCAGGGAAGATACCTGCATAGTCCAACTGCAATCTGGCCGAGGCGCAGCGACAGGCGCGCCAACTAAGGAACTGAAAAACTTGGTGCCGGAGGTGGGACTTGAACCCACACAGGGTTTCCCCTACCGGATTTTGAGTCCGGCGCGTCTGCCATTCCACCACTCCGGCACGGCGGTATTATTAATAACCAAGCATGGTTTCGGATACAAGAGGAGGTGGTGAAAGGATTGATGATAAGCAGCCAAAATCTAAAACGATCGCCCGTTTTTCTCAATGCGATTTTCACTCGCACGCGCATAGCGCATTTGGATTGACGGTGGATCACCACCATCGACGCTCCCACGATAAATCAATGTCTAGAACATCACCTTCCAGCACTCGGATAGGGAGCTCACCCCCGACAATTTGGGATGTTTGATATGTTGGAGTTGTGCGCTGTTGCTGGCGGGAAGAATGCATCGTTCAAAGCCTAATTTTCCTGCTTCCTTGATTCGGGTTTCGGCTTGAGAGATGCCCCGGATCTCTCCGGCCAAACCGACTTCTCCGAAGAAAACTGTTTTCGGATCGAGAACGTTCTCGCGGCTGCTCGAAGCGATTGCAGCGACGATCCCGAGGTCGACCGCCGGCTCGTCGACATGAACGCCGCCGGCAACGTTGACGAAAATATCCTGATCGAAAAGCTTGGCGCCCATCTTTTTTTCAAGAACCGCGACGAGCAAAGCGACCCGGTTGTGATCTACGCCGATGGTGGTCCGCCGAGGCACGGCTAGGAACGATCGACTCACCAGCGCCTGGAGCTCTACCAAAATTGGTCGTGTGCCTTCGATGCTGCAGACCACCGCCGAACCCGGGACCTGAAGCGGGCGCTCCATCAGGAAGATTTCGGAGGGATTGCTAACCTCTTTGAGTCCCGCTTCCTTCATTTCAAATACGCCGATTTCATTGGTCGAGCCGAAACGATTCTTGACGGCGCGCAGAACACGGAACGAATGGCCGCGCTCGCCCTCGAAATAAAGCACGGTGTCGACCATGTGCTCGAGCAGGCGCGGGCCGGCGATGGCGCCGTCCTTGGTAACGTGACCGATTAAGAAAGTCGTTAGGCCGGTCTTTTTCGCCAGCACGATGATTGAGCCAGAGCTTTCTCTCACCTGGGCTATGCTGCCGGGCGCGGATGGAATCGTCGGACTGAAAATAGTTTGGATCGAATCGATGACGAGCAGCCCGGGTTGGATGTGCTTGACATGCTCTATGATTCTCTCCAAAGAGGTTTCACTGAGAACGAGCAGATTGGGCGCGACGATGCCCAATCGTTCGGCGCGCATTTTGATTTGCCGCGGTGATTCTTCGCCCGAGACATAAAGGCAAGTAAGTCCTTTCTGGCTTATCGCGGCAAATGCCTGCAGTAACAGGGTCGATTTGCCAATGCCGGGATCGCCGCCGATGAGAATAACCGATCCCGGCACCAGACCGCCGCCCAATACTCGATCGAACTCGCCGATTCCACATTGCAGACGGCCTTCTTCTGCCGTGTTGATTTCATGAATCGGGGCCGGATCTTCTTTGGTTCCGAGGCTGAGTTCACCGCGTACGCTGGTTGCTCTTTCAAGCCTCTCCTCAGCAAAGCTGTTCCATTGATTGCAGTCGGGACATTTGCCCAGCCACTTGGGCGCTCGATAGCCGCAGCTCTGACAGGCGTAAAATGTTTTGGGTTTGGCCATTTATCTTTCTGTCCAATAAGTTTGTCAGAAGAGTTTAATCCAGCGCGAGCGAAAGTAGCAAACTAAACGGGTGTTGCCAGGACAAACGCAAGCACGGGGCGATCCTTCATAGATTAATAATGCCAGCCAGCCAGCTATCTAGACTCAAACTGTGCAAGTGATAGGCTTTGCGTGTGGTGATCGAAAAAGCCGGAAACATTTCGGCCAGCGATTTCTTGCCCCGAAACCGTTCGCTCGAATCTCTCCGGCAGGCGGCAAAATCGTGTAAAGGATGTGATCTCTACCTCAATGCCACTCAGACCGTTTTTGGCGATGGGCCCGGCCATGCAAGTGTGATGCTGGTGGGTGAGCAGCCTGGCGACATAGAAGATCAGAAAGGTGAACCCTTCGTAGGTCCGGCCGGCCGCATGCTTGACCGGGCGCTGGAAGACGCGCGAATTTCCCGCGATGAAGTTTACGTGACCAATGCGGTGAAGCACTTTAAGTGGATCTGGCGTGGCAAGCGGCGCCTGCATCAGAAGCCTTCTGTTCGCCAGGTCGTTGCATGCAGGCCATGGCTCGAGGTCGAAATAGCAGTAGTGCAGCCCGAGATTCTTGTCTGCCTCGGGGCTACGGCCGCACAGTCGGTTATCGGTAAGTCTGTAGCGATCCTGAAAGAGCGCGGCAAGTTTATCGACTCCGTTTTCGGTAAACTTACCTTTGTCACCATTCATCCATCTGCCATTCTTCGGCAGCGCGACAACGACGAGCGCGAACAAGAGTACCGTCGTTTTGCTTCCGAGCTGAAACTGGTTAAGCGGAAGCTAGAGAGCTTGTCGGCCGCGTGAACGTCTCTACCGTGGTTTCAATCAACTGCCGACCGATCCATCACGATCTCGTCTTGCGGTGACAGTACCTCTGTATTATTAGTTCACACCAAATGATGCCGCAATTTATCGAGGACGAACTGCAAGCTCTCAAATCGGCGTCGCTATTTCGCCGTCTTCGGTCTGTAGAGGGCGAACAAGGCCCGACTTTGATGGTCGATGGCCGCGAAGTGTTAAACTTCTCGTCAAACAACTATCTGGGATTGGCCAATCACCCGGCCCTGAGGAAAGCCGCAACGGATGCGCTCGGCCGTTACGGCTGCGGGTCGGGCGCCTCGCGTCTGATTTCCGGGAACATGACTCTGCATGAAGAGCTTGAAATCAAGCTTGCTCAATTGAAAGGGACCGAGTCCGCACTGATCTTCAATTCCGGTTTCCAAGCCAACACAGGAATCATCCCCACCCTGGTCGGCGATGGCGATGTGGTTTTCAGCGATGCGCTCAATCACGCCAGCATCATCGATGGTTGCCGCCTATCGCGGGCGAAAATTGTCGTATACGGGCATTGCGATGTCGATCAACTGGAAGATGGCCTGAGGCACGCGCCGCGCAGCTCGCGTAAGTTGATCGTCACCGAATCCCTTTTCAGCATGGACGGGGACGAAGCGCCGCTGAAACAGATTGTCGAGCTGTCGGAAAGATACGATGCCATGACCATGGTCGATGAGGCGCATGCCACGGGCGTGTACGAACCCGACGGCGCCGGCCTCGTTTCGCAATTGCGGCTAGGCGAGCGCGTGCTCGTGCAGATGGGCACCCTCGGCAAAGCGCTGGGAGGGTTTGGCGCATACGTCGCGGGTAGCGTGGCACTGCGTGAGCTGCTGATCAATCGTTGCCGCAGTTTTATATTCACGACATCGCTGCCGCCTGTTGTCATGGCGATGGGCGTTGCCGCTCTTGAATTGATCAAGCATGAGCCCGAAAGGCGGCGTGTGTTGCGCTATAATTGCGCGAGAGTCCGAGATGGATTGGCGAGATTAGGATATTCGCTGGGTGACAGCCGAAGCCAGATCTTGCCGCTGATGATCGGCGATGCCGATCAGTGTATGCGCCTGTCGGAACGATTGCTCGATCGCGGTATTTTTGCTCAGGGCATCCGTCCACCGACAGTGCCGCCAGGAACGTCGCGGTTGCGGATCACGCTTATGGCGACACATACATCACATCAAATAGATCGAGCGCTCGAGGCATTCGCAGCGGTTCATTAGCGATCAAGCCGCAATGACTCAATACTACGACAACCTCAAGCAGCTGGATCATAGATACCTCTGGCATCCGTTCACGCAAATGCAGGAATGGATCGGTGAGGAGCCCTGCATTATCAGCCAAGGCGAAGGGCATTACCTGATCGACATCAACGGCCGCAGGTATTTCGATGGAGTTTCATCACTTTGGTGCAACGTTCACGGGCATCGGAAAAAAGAGCTCGACGATGCCATACGCGGCCAGCTCGATCGCATTTCCCATTCGACATTTCTTGGGCTGAGCCATGTGCCCGGCATTGAGCTGGCGCAAAAGCTCATCGAAGTGGCTCCTCCAGGACTGCAGCGGGTTTTCTATTCCGACAGCGGCGCCACGGCAGTCGAAGTGGCTCTCAAAATCGCGGTCCAGTACTGGCAGTTAGAGGGACAAGCCAAGCGCACCCTGATTGCGACTCTGACGGAGTCATACCACGGCGATACCGTCGGCTCCATGAGCATGGGCTATTCGGAAACCTTTCATCGTTATCACAAGAGCCTGCTGTTTCCGGTGGTGCGAATCACGCCGCCGCATGTCTTTCGCTACCACCAGAAAATGAGCGGAGATGAGGCGCTTCATGCGGCTGTCGATGAAGCGGAGAGAAAAATTAGCGGGAATAAAGATACTCTGGCCGCTCTGGTCGTGGAGCCGCTTATGCAGGGAGCCGCGGGGATGTGGGCCCACCCCGTGGAATATTTGCAAGCTCTCGATGAAATCTGCCGGCGCTATGGGGTTCTGTTAGTGGTGGATGAAGTAGCGACGGGGTTCGGCCGCACCGGGAAAATGTTCGCGTGCGATCACGCGGGGATAAGGCCCGATATCGTCTGTCTGGCCAAAGGAATCACCGGCGGCTACCTGCCCCTGGCAGCGACATTAACCAGCGAACAAGTCTTTGCCGCCTTCCTAGGGGACTACAAAGATTATAAAACCTTCTTTCACGGCCATACTTACACGGGCAATCCGCTCGGTTGTGCGACGGCGCTTGCGAATCTCGAGTTATTCCAGAGAGAAAACATCGTCGACAACATGCAGCCGAGAATCTCGTATTTAAAGAAGCGGCTCCGAGAAGAGTTTCTGCCATTGGCGCACGTTAGCGATGTGCGGCAATGGGGTTTCATGGTCGGCATCGAGCTGGTCGAGGATAAGGCCAGCCGCAAAAGTTATCCCGCTGAGAAGCGCATTGGTCACAAAGTGATCATGGAAGCGCGCAAACGCAATGTCATGATCCGACCCCTGGCAGACATCATCATATTGATGCCACCGCTATCGGTTACGGATGCCGAGCTCGCTTTACTTTTGGATACGGTGCACGAGTCTATTCGCGTCGTGACGGAAAACTAATGGGAAAGGGAGTTTTCATCACCGGCACAGACACCGGCGTCGGCAAAACCTTTTTCGCGTGCAAGCTGGCGGCCCTTCTGCGTGAGTCCGGATACCGGGTCGGCGTGATGAAGCCGGCGGAAAGCGGCTGCGCTGAACGACAAGGTAGACTTTATCCCGAAGACGCCATTCTTTTGAAAGAGGCGTCCGCCTCTCAAGATCCGCTGGATAAAATATGTCCTTATCAATTGCGTGAACCGCTGGCGCCCAGTGTGGCGGCACAACGCCAAGGCATCACACTGGAAGTCGACAGATTGATGAATGTTTATGACGAGATCCGTTCAGGTCACGACATCACTCTTGTTGAAGGCGCTGGCGGACTAATGGTGCCGCTATTACCCAGCTATACCTACGCTGACTTGGCCAGAGTTCTCAAACTTCCGGTTATCGTAATTGCCGCCAATCGTCTCGGTATGATCAATCATCTGCTGCTGACGCTCGAACACGCCCGCTGCCAAGGTCTACGCGTTCTTGGTTACGTTTTGAACCGGCTGGAAAGCGGCGTATCGCTGGCGGCGGAGACCAACCGTGAAGCTCTTTCGACACTCACTGCAGTGAGATGTGCTGGAGAATTGCCGTTCGCCGCCGCATCTGAAGATGCTTACAATAAAGCCGCGTACTCTTTCGCGGAGCAATTTGATCTTCGGATCATAGATTCGGTGTTATGTGGGCGACCACTTAGGTGATGGCCTAGAGCTCATGATGTGGCCTTGTTCTCATTCCTTCTCATGATTCCACGATTGAGAACAGCCTTTTGATGGTACTATCCGATGCCCACGCGAGTATCTTCCCGAGCCCGAGCCGAGCACGCCGTCACATTTGCCGATAGGCACGGCCTCGTTAATCCTTGAAGCTTTTTACAATCTCGTCCCGCAGGACGTTGAGCGGGATTTTTTTCTCGATGGCGATCCGTTTTAAATCGTCGTATTCAGGGTTGATGCGCTTTTCGCCGCCGGGTTCCTGAAAGATTTTTACCTTCACATCGCCAAAGCGTGTTTTGATCGTTGCCTCGGTTCTGTTGAGGATTATGCGGCCCACCGAATGATAGCGTAGGCCAATGGTGGTTGTTTCCTCAAATAGTATCCTCGCCAGCCTGTCCCGATCGCGCGGCTCAGCGATAACTCGCACCAGCACGGCGGGACGGTTTTTCTTCATTTGGATCGGCGAGAAAAAGACATCTCGAGCGCCGGCCTCGAACAGCCGATCCATGACATGCTCGAAAAACTGCGGGTTCATGTCGTCGATGTTGCTTTCGATGACGAGCATTTCTTCTTGCCGCCAGTCGATGATGGCGCCGAGGACAAGCCGAATTACATTCGGACGATCCGGCCATTCTTTCTGTCCGGCGCCGTAACCGATTTTTTCCACTGTCATGCTCGGTTGTTCGCCAAAGCTGGTTCCTAACACGGACATGATCGCGGCTCCCGTGGGAGTGACGGTTTCGCCTTCGAGCGCAGCCCACTGAACCGGAATGCCTTTCAGCAGCTCCAGAGTCGCAGGACCCGGCACCGGCAACGGACCATGGCCGCTGTGCGTCAAAGCGCGTCCGAGCGGTACTTTGGAAAAATGCACAGCGTCGATCTTCAGCTCGTGAAAGCCGACTGCAGCTGCGACGATGTCGACGATCGAATCGGTTGCGCCCACTTCGTGAAAATGAACTTCTTCCGCAGGTACACCGTGGATTTTTCCCTCGGCCTCGGCCAAACGGTGGAAGATCTTGACGCTGGTTTGTTTGACGTCTTGGGCCAGTTCGCTCGTCTCCATGAGCTGGCGAATCTGTTTCCAGGAGCGCGGCGCTTCATTGCTCGGCGGCTTTACCTGAAAATGTGTCGCAGCAATCGAGTGGACGGTTTTCTTTGCAACATTGAGTTCGAATTTCAATGTGGGGATTTTTCGCAATTCCCGATTTAGAACTTCAAGAGACAGCCCCAGGTCCAGGATCGCGGCGACGAACATGTCGCCACTGATTCCGCCGATCAGATCACCATATGCTATGCGCATCAATTTACCTGAGATAAGCCGGTCACTGTGTTAATGGCATGGGAGATTGCCGTATGGGTATGAGGACTGCTTCGGGCTACCAATCTGCATGGATCTCTTTGCCACTGGTATCGACAAAGATTTTCTCCGACTTAAACGGTTTATCCAGCAGCCGATCGACCAGCCAATTGATCAACAGGGATCGTGCGCGGGGATTGCGGATCGAATGCCGCTCTCCTTGGAATACGTATAAAACTTTTGCAGCGGGAATTTCACCCATCAGTTCATAGACAAACTTCATATCGCAATGCTCGTCGTCTTCGCCGGCAACGACCATATACGGGCAGGTTATCTTGGCTGTAACGCCTTTCAAAGTCAGGGACTTGGCAAACTCATCGAACGCAGCTTCGTCGTCATACCCGGACATGTACATATAGTTAAGCTTGAATGTCGGTGATGACATGTTGAAAATGGCGTACTGCCCCGGCTCCATGCAAACGCCGCTCACCGCGCAGGCTTTGAAACGTTTTTCTTCGGCCACCACTCGCGGCGCCCAGTAGGAGCCCATGCTCGAAGCCAGAATCGCAAGCCGGCCGGAGTCGATTTCCGACCTTTTCACGAGGTAATCACATGCAAGCTTCCCGGCATCGGCGTAATTCGATGCAGTACAGGTGAGCCCGCCTTCACGCGTCTCGCCCTGACCCGGGCCATCAATGGCGAAGACGGCGATGCCGCGTTCGAGAAACGGATCACCGGTTGCGGGATTGTCTTCTTTGACACCATCCATTCCCGGGATGTACATGACGCACGGCACTTTCTCGCCAGCTTTGGTGCCGGAAGGCAGGTGCAGGAGCGCATGGATGAGTTTGCCTTGCCAGGGAAGTTCTACCCGCTCGATGGGACGGCCGGCGTAGCGAATGAATTTGTCATAACAGGCGCGTTTTTTCTCTTGCCAGTTAATTCGTTGGGCATTTCTGTCTTCATACACCGCCCACATCGCATTGGTGTAGAAGCACGCCGCAATATAGAAATGTTCGCGCGCTTCCGGCAAGTGTCCTGCGGCTTCGGCTTCACGTGCTTGCTGTTCCCGGCGGGTTGCGGCGCGCGCGAATTCGCGCGAGATGTCAACGAACTTCTGGATTCTTCGGCAAACTTCTTGAAGATCGCTTTGAACCCCTGGGCCGCAGTTACGTAGAATTTTACCTGTCCGTCCCTGATCCCAGTCGATCCCCCGTGCTTGGATGACCTGATCCAATATCCAGCGCTGGTCGCGCCAGCGTTTCATTTTTCGTTCTGTTTCGATTCTCATGTGGCCCTCCCGAGGCGGCAAGAAAAGTCCAAAATGAATATACAACGGTCCCGATTCTCTCGGTTGGCCGGACTTGCTTGCGCAGCTGTTCAACGCGGCATTACGAAGCCATCGTCGATGAACATTTTCAAATCAAATTTTTTGAGTTGCGGCGCCGAATCGACCAAGCTGTCGCGCACAGCTTCCAACGCTTTAAGACCCGGATAGGGCGGACTGGAAATGGCTGCGTCGTATTCCTTGTAGCCCTCTTCGAGTGTCCGGTCTTCGGCGCGCAGGTATTTTCGTAAAACCCTGACGGCGGCACGGTTGTCTTCTTTGTAGATTTTCGCGCCGTCGGTAAGTGCTGCCATAAAGCCTCTGACGACATTGGGTTGGCCTTGAATAAAAGTCTTTTTTGCTGCGATGCCTGAAAAAGTAAATTCCTTGCCCAGATCGGGGATGTGAACAAGCGGGCGATAGCTCAACTCGCGGGCAGCCGTTGAAGTGGGCGGGGATAGAATTCCTCCATTTATGGCTCCGGCTCTCATCCCGGCAAGAATATCCGGGATACCTCCCATCGAGATCACGGCAACATCTTTGATGCCCAGCCCAAGATGTTCCAGAGCAGTGCGCAAGGCGAGATCACTTGCCGAACCGATGCGAGTAATGCCGATTTTCTTTCCCTTGAGATCAGCTGCTTTGGTGATGGTTGCATCCGTGATTAGGGTAAAGACCATTTGATGGATGGTCGTTCCCACCCAAGCGATATCGGCGCCCTGGGCCCACGCCGTCAGCATGGGCGCCGGTGAAAGATGGCCAAACTGGATCTCACCCGCTAATAATGCTTGTGCCGCAGTAGTGCCGCTGCGCATATATACCAGATTCGATTCCAAGCCATGCTTGCGGAAAATCCCTTGCTCGTGGGTGAGCCAGAGGACCCCAATCCCGGCTGATAGCGCGCTGTAGGCAACACGCACAGGAGCGGGTTTAGTTTGACTTCGCGACTCCCTGGTCCCGAACATCAGAAAAGCGAGCAGGACGATTACGCTGATGTGCCAGCTGATGGTAGGTTTCATGGAAGGTATTGGCACGGTCTGCCTTCGCTGGGTGGAATGTTTGTATCGTATGAAGCTATTGAGCTGGCGATCGGCACGACTCTATTCAAAAAAGCTAGCAATGGCAAATACATGAGGGTGGACCGGCGTTCTCGAAGGTTGATTCTCAATGGCTTTTATGGTTATAAGGAAATGTTGACCTATCTTTAAGTATTTACTGCAGAAACCTTAATGCTTTTTGATTTTGCTAATGTCCTGGTGTTTACGGCATTAGGGCTTGGATTCGTCGGGGTGAACCTGTTGATCGGGCGTCTGCTTCGGCCGGCAAATCCTCAGGCTCGTAAACTGTCGACCTATGAGTGTGGCGAGCCCTCCACGGGGAGTGCCTGGGTCAATTTCAATATTCGTTTTTATCTCGTGGCACTCATCTTTATTATCTTTGAGGTGGAAATTGCCTTTATTTTCCCCGTTGCCGTCGTCTTTCGGAATCTTATCGAAAGCGGCGAGGGACTATTCGCGTTTATCAAAATATTCATATTTGTCGGAATCTTATTCCTGGGTCTGATTTATTCCTGGGTTAAAGGTGATCTCGACTGGATCAAGAAGGTTAGGGCATAGCGCCGATCTTCGGAGGGTTCGATGAAACCACTAATTAATTCATTGCCGGAAACGGTTTTTACCACCAAAGTGGATGACCTACTTAACTGGGGGCGGGCATCTTCACAGTGGTATATGCTATTCGGCTTGGCGTGTTGCGCCATCGAATTGATGCAAACCGGCGGGCCGAGGGCTGATTTGGATCGGTTCGGCGCCGTTCCCCGGGCGACTCCAAGGCAATCCGATCTGATGATCGTTGCCGGAACACTGACGTATAAAATGGCGAAGCGGACCAAACTTCTTTACGATCAGATGCCGGATCCAAAATATGTTATTTCGATGGGTAGCTGCTCAAACTGTGGCGGCCTTTTCCAGCTAGCCTACTCGGTGTGCAAAGGTGTCGATAAGATCGTTCCTGTCGATGTCTATGTGCCGGGATGCCCGCCGCGCCCAGAGGCGCTGACCGAAGGTTTGTTGCGGATTCAAGACAAGATGATGCGTGAGCGCTGGCTGGTGAAGTCAAACAGTGAGCCGGAGCCCGCGGCTCAGGTCTAAGTATGCAACCCGCTGAAATTTTTTCGCGGCTCGAAAAACAATTTTCGGGAAAAGTCAGCGGCTTCAAGGCCGATGTTCCGGAGCCTTATCTATTCGTCGGCGCCGAAGAAATCGTCGAAGTTTGCCGCTTTCTACGTGATGACGCTGACCTGAAGTTTGAGGTGCTGTCGGATCAAACGGCAGTGGACTGGCCTAAGGAAGAGAAAATCCAGCTCGTTTATCATCTTTATTCTTACAGCGGTAGGCACCAAATTGTCCTCAAAGTCGACTTGCCTCGAGATAATCCGAAAATAGCGACTGTTGAGAATATTTGGAAGGTTGCCAATTGGTTCGAGCGCGAGATTTTCGATCTGTTTGGGGTTATCTTCGAAGGGCATAGCGATCTGCGCCGGATTCTCTTGCCTGAAGATTGGGAGGGATATCCCCTGCGCAAGGACTATATCGAGCAGGAAGAATACGACGGCATCAGCACGCAACGCGCTCCCTTGGTAGAAAAGCTGCTGCGATAGGATTTCGATGAACGAGATTGCTCAGAACCAAGATACCGGACTTTACACCGAGGACATGACCATCAGCGTCGGCCCGCAACACCCGAGCACGCACGGGGTCTTGCGTTTCGTGGTGAAAACCGACGGCGAAGTCATCGGTGAAGCGATTCCAGATGTGGGTTATTTGCACCGTTCTATTGAAAAAATAGGCGAGAAAGTAACCTGGCACGGCTACGTGCCTTATACGGACCGCGCCGACTACTTGGCGGCCATGTTTGCCAATCAGGTTTTCTGCATGGCGGCGGAAAAACTTTCAGGAACGCCGGTCACTCGACGGGGAGAGTTCTGCCGGGTGATTGCATGCGAGCTCAATCGCCTAGCCAGCCATCTGATTTCGGTCGGAACTTTCGGGCAGGACATCGGCGCGATGACACCGTTTGTTCACGCGCTGCGCGAGCGCGAAACCATCAATAACTTGATGGAGGAGATCTGCGGCGCTCGGCTTACCTATAATTACATCCGCATTGGCGGTGTCGGGTACGATATTTTACCGGAAACCTGCGGGCGTATTGCTGAGTTTCTCGACCACTTCGAGCCGATTGTCGAAGAGTTCAATCGCCTGCTTTCGGAAAACAAAATCTTTATCGAGCGATTGGCCGGTGTATCCGTAGTCTCGAAGGAAGACGCGCTGCAATACAATCTGGTTGGTCCGAATCTACGGGGCTCCGGATTGAAGTGGGACATCCGCCGTGACATTCCCTATTCCGTTTACCCGGAACTGGAATTCGATGTTCCAGTAGGCACAGGTCATATCGGCATTTTGGGAGATAGCTTTGATCGTTACTGGGTCCGTATCCGCGAACTGCAGGAGAGCTGCAAAATCGTCCGGCAATGTCTGAAGATGCTTCCCCCCGGGCCGGCAATTTCGAAAGTGCCGCGGAAATTTAGGCCAGCAGCGGGCGAGTGCTATGTGCGCGTTGAAGCGCCCCGCGGCGATATGGGCTTTTATGTCATCAGCGATGGCAGCGAATATCCCTATCGGGTGCGGATTCGGACCGGCTCTTACACCGCGATGAGTATCATCGATAAGTTGAGCAAGGGGATTATGTTGGCCGATTTGATCGTCTTGATTGGCAGTCTTGACGTGGACGCGCCGGAAATCGACCGCTAAATCTAAATTCGAAGATCATGCAAGCTTACCTTGACCAATTGATGCGCGACGGCGCTTTTGCCGGAATCCCCAAGGAGGTGGTTTACACCATCGCCATGCTGCTGGCAGCGTTTGTAGTTTTGTCGGTTTTCGTAGCGCCGCTAGCGGGAGTGACCAGCTGGCTGGAACGGCGAGTCTGGGCCAGGATGCAGTCCCGTGTCGGACCAAACCGTGTAGGGCCGCAGGGAATACTCCAGTGGTTGGCCGACGGCATCAAAAATCTTTTGAAAGAAGATATCATTCCGACAGCGGCCGACTCGAAGCTTTTTTCGCTTGCGCCTTACATCGTCTTCATGGGATTTCTTTGCAGTTTCGTGGTCATTCCATTCGGCGGGCAACTTATCGTTGCGGATTTAAACATCGGGATTCTCTATCTTTTGGCTGTGACTTCGCTCGTGGTTGTCGGCATACTGATGGCGGGTTGGGCCTCCAATAATAAATGGTCTCTGCTTGGCGGGATGCGCTCCGCAGCGCAAATCGTCAGCTATGAAATTCCTGCCGGACTGTCGGTGCTGATGATTGTGTTTTTGGCCGGCACGCTGAGTATGCAGGGTATCATACAAGGACAAGGCTGGGCACCATGGGACTGGTATCTGTTTCATAATCCATTTACTTTCGCTGGATTCTTTCTTTACTTCACTGCGGCTTTAGCTGAAGGCAACCGCACCCCTTTCGATATACCGGAAGCCGAATCGGAACTGGTGGCGGGATACGTCACCGAGTACAGCGGCATGCGCTTCCTTTTCTTCTTTTTCGCGGAATGGGGCAATCTTTATGTAATCGGCGCGGTGGCCACGACCCTGTTTTTAGGTGGGTGGCAGGTCCCGCCACTGGGAATCTTTGAGAATAGCCCTGTACTCTTGGCCGTGGCCCAGTTCACCACGTTTTTTCTTAAGGCGTATCTGTGGGTGTTTGTTGCGATGTGGATCCGGGCGACCCTACCGCGGGTGCGCGTGGATCAATTGATGTCGATGTGCTGGAAGTACATGGTTCCGCTCTCCTTCATCTGTCTACTTGGAACGGTCGCATTCATGTTTGTGCCTGCTAATCTGCAACGGATCATCAGCGCTGCCATGTTTGGACTGGGCGTCGCGATCATCATCATTTTCTTACTCCGGGTAAGCTTCCAAATCCGCCAGGCCAAGCCGGAGCTTTATTTCAAGCCGCACATTTAATTGGGGGGTTATGGGAGTTGTCAGTTATGTAAGGGACATCAAGGACACGGTAAAGTCCGTTTTCGAAGGACTGTCAATCACCTTCTCACACTTGGTGCGACGTCCGATGACGATCCAGTACCCGGATAAGATCCCGGTACCAATTCAGGAGACCTTGCCGCGCCGCTACCGTGGAATTCTTGAAGTCGATCTCGATATTTGCACCGGCTGCTTGGCTTGCGAACGCGTCTGTCCGATCACCTGTATCACCATCGGCATTGACATGAACAAGGAGACCAAGCAGCGCCAGTTCACGCACTTCGACATCGACATTTGCAAGTGCATGTATTGCGGCCTGTGCTCGGAAGTTTGTCCGACCGGGTCGATCCGTCACTCGCAGGAATTCGAAGGAGCCAGTTATAATCCCGCCGGACTGGTGCGTCACTTCGCGCCCGAGCCCTCGTCGCTTTACAAGCCCAAGAAGGGCGGGGAAACGGATCCTACGCTGGTTGTGAAAGTGGACATCGGACAAAAGTATTTAGATGAATTTGCCACGCCCGATGGCGGAGCCGCGGCAGATGACAAATAGTTGTTGACGCGGGGCGGAGGCTGGTCGATTGCCCGATACCCCTTGATACCAAATCAATCTTCCTGTATTTCAGCCAGAAGCCTTCTGCCTGTCGTTCCTAAATTTAACCAAGCATGGATATCTCAACGGCGGTTTTTTATCTGATCGCGATCATTACCGTGGGTTCCGCCGCAGTGGTGGCGTTTTCACGAAACATTATTTATTCCGCCTTTTCGCTGCTTGGAACTTTTGCCGGAGTTGCCGGCCTGTATGTTTTTCTTGGCGCCGATTTCGTCGCAGGCGTGCAGGTCCTTATCTATGTCGGCGGGATCTTAGTCCTCATCCTGTTTGCGGTGATGCTGACGCATCGCATTACCGACGTCGAGATCACGAACCGCGCCGCCGGCCGAGTTCCCGGTTTGCTGATCGTCGGCGTCTTCTTGGTTATTTTAATCCAAACCATTCGCGAGACTCCTTGGGTGAGGGTAAAGGAAGTTGCCCATCAACCGACCACGGCCAAAATTGGTGACCTATTCCTGGAGAACTATTTGCTGCCTTTTGAACTGGCTTCTTTGGTGCTGCTCGCCGCGATGATCGGCGCGGTGGTTCTTTCCCGCAAGGAGATCAAAGAATAGCCATGGTCTTTTCACCCAACGAGCTGACCTCCTACCTTATCATCGGCGCGCTTCTCTTCTCATTAGGCCTGCTCTGTGTTCTTACGCGGCGCAATGCAATCAGTGTTTTGATGGGTGTCGAGTTGATTCTCAATAGCGCCAACATCAACTACGTTGCTTTTTCTCATTTCGGCAGCGGAAATCTGGATGGCCAAATCTATGCCATGTTCGTGATCATGCTTGCCGCGGCCGAAGCCGCGGTTGGCTTAGCCATCGTCTTGGCGATCTTCCAGCTTTTCCACACGATCGATGTCGAAGCCGCGCAAACTCTCAAAGAATAGCGTGCATGTTGTAGGATAGAAGAGCTCCATGGATCAACCCATACAGACTGATTTCCTGCGTTGGATTATATTCCTGCCTTTGATTGGCGCGATCATCAATGGTCTGTTGGGTTTCAAGATCCAAAAGCGAATGGGCAAGAGCGCAATCGCGGTCATCGCTTGTGCGCCCGTGATCATCGCCTTCGCGCTATCGGTGATGGCTTTTGTTCAACTCAAGGCGCTTCCTCCCGAGCAGCGGTCTCTGATCGATAATCTTTACAGATGGATCGATCTCGGCTCGCTCAAAGTGGATATGGCTTTTTTGGTGGATCCACTTTCCGCGGTGATGATTCTGATTGTGACCGGCATCGGCGGATTGATTCACATCTACGCCACCGGTTACATGCACGACGATGAAGGTTTTTGGCGTTTCTTCGCCTATCTAAATCTGTTTACTGCCGCGATGCTGACTTTGGTGCTTGGCGACAGTTTGTTGCTCATGTTTGTCGGTTGGGAGGGCGTGGGCTTGTGCTCCTATGCATTGATCGGTTTTTGGTACCAAGATCACGCCAATGCCCGGGCTGGAAATAAGGCGTTCATCGTCAACCGGGTCGGCGACTTTGGCTTTGTCCTCGGAATGTTTTTGCTATTCTGGACTCTCGATGCTCAAGGCCATGGGACCCTGACTTTCCGCGAAATGGCAAGCTGGGCATCGAGCCTGGAAGGACAGACGATCTGGGGTTTCAGCGTCGCAACGGTCGCAACCCTCTTCTTATTCGTCGGAGCTGCAGGTAAGTCCGCGCAGATACCGCTTTACGTTTGGCTTCCCGATGCCATGGCCGGGCCAACTCCAGTCAGCGCCTTGATCCATGCCGCCACGATGGTCACTGCCGGCGTTTACATGACTGCCCGGCTGAATGTCTTTTTCTCCATGGCGCCTTTTACTTTGCAGCTCATTGCGGTAATCGGCGTGATGACGGCTCTTTTAGCAGCGACAATTGCACTGACCCAAAACGACATCAAGAAAGTACTGGCTTATTCCACGGTAAGCCAGCTGGGATACATGTTCATCGGAATCGGTGTTGGTGGCTATGCTGCCGCGGTATTCCATTTGATGACTCATGCATTCTTCAAAGCTTGCTTGTTTCTCGGCGCCGGCAGTGTCATTCACGCCATGCATCACGAACAAGACATGCGCAAGATGGGCGGCCTCAAAAATTACATGCCGCTAACGTTTTTCACTTTCTTGATTTCAGTATTGGCAATATCGGGGACACCGGGAACCGCTGGATTTTTCTCTAAAGACGAAATTCTTTGGCTGGCCTTCTCGAACCACCATCCGGTGATATGGGCCTTAGCGGTCCTCGGCGCCGGCATGACGGCTTTTTATATGTTTCGCCAACTTTTTATGGTCTTCTTTGGCGAGTGCCGGGCCGATCATCACACCCAGGAACATCTGCATGAGTCGCCCAACGTAATGACCCTGCCACTGGTCATTTTAGCCGGCGGCGCGTTGTTAGCTGGCTGGATCGGCTTGCCCGCGGTCTTTGGCGGCAGCCAATTTGCCGAGTGGCTCGAACCGGTGATTGCGCATGGTGATCATCATGGCTCGCACGCGCTCGAACTGGGCTTGATGGGGATCTCTATTGCGGTTGCTGCTACCGGAGCATTGCTCGGTTATCTGATGTACTACCGCGGCGCGCTTTCACCCGATCGCTTCGCGGCTCTTGCCGGTGGAGCCTTCTATCGTTTGTTCCATAACAAATGGTACTTGGACGAAATCTACCAGGCCGTTTTCGTCAACGGCACCTTGCTGCTCGCGCAGCTCTTTTCCGCCTTTGATAAGTATGTGGTGGATGGGATCGTCAACGGCACGGCGAGCTTGACTCGTTTTGTCTCGTGGCTGAACGGGCTATTCGATAATTATATCGTCGATGCTTTGGTCAATGCCGTAGCCAATTTCACCTTCTGGGCGGGCAATAAATTCCGCAGAGTTCAAACAGGTAACATCAATAGTTATCTCTATGGAATTCTCATCGCAGTGGTGCTCGCCATCATCATCAAGTTGCGTTACTGGAGCTGAGTTTTAACTGGAGAATGTAGAAGATGGAACAGAGCGTTCTCACGTACATGATTTTCATTCCTCTCGCCGGAGCGGTCGTCGTGCTGTTGCTGCCGAGCAAGGGATACAATTTGATTCGCTGGGTTTCGGCGGCAGCGACTGTGCCGCCCTTGCTGATGGGCTGCTGGCTATACGCCAACTTTGACACCACCCAAAGCGGATTTCAGTTTGTTCAGAAGCTGCCATGGATCCCGGCTTACAACATCCAATACTTCGTCGGTGTCGATGGTCTCAGCATTTCTATGATTCTGCTGACGGCTCTGCTGAGCTTCCTGTGTATCTTTGCGTCGTTTGGCATCGATCGAGGCGTGAAAGGATACTTCGCGCTTTTCCTCATGCTCGAAGCGGGAATGATGGGCGTTTTCGCTGCTCTGGACTTTTTTCTTTTCTACATTTTCTGGGAAGTCATGTTGTTACCTATGTACTTCCTGATTGGCATATGGGGCGGGCCGCGGCGTGAGTATGCCGCCATCAAGTTTTTTCTTTACACCCTTTTTGGCAGCGTGCTCATGTTGCTGGCGATGTTGGCCCTCTATTTTAATACCAATCCGAACACTTTCGATATGACGGTGATGATGGCGCAGGCCAACACCTACAGCACGCAAATTCTTCCCTTTTGGCCGTTCACTGAGTTGCGTTGGGGCTTCCAGCACGTAGTTTGGATTGCCTTGTTTATCGGCTTTGCCATCAAGATACCGGCTTTTCCATTTCACACCTGGCTTCCTGACGCGCACGTCGAGGCGCCGACGGCGATATCGGTCATTCTCGCAGGCGTGCTTCTCAAAATGGGCACCTACGGGATTCTCCGAATCAACTACCCGATGATGCCGGTAGCAACGGCCGATATGGCTTATTGGCTCCTGGGCGCGCTCGGGGCGTGGAATATCATATACGGCGCGCTGTGCGCTATGGCGCAGACCGATCTCAAGAAATTGGTCGCCTATTCCAGCGTCAGCCATATGGGATACGTGATGCTCGGCATGGCGAGTTTTACCACTCAAGGAATCAACGGCGCGGTGTTGCAGATGTTCAATCACGGCACAATTACTGCCATGCTCTTCCTTCTGGTGGGAGTCATCTACGATCGGGCGCACCATCGCGATATCGAAGGTTTTGGCGGTCTGGCCGCGGTGATGCCTCTGTACACAGGGGTTACGGCGCTGGCGGTTTTTGCTTCGATGGGTTTGCCCGGGCTTTCCGGATTTATCTCGGAGGTATTGGTTTTGCTCGGCACATGGCAGAAATATCCCATCCTGGCGATCCTCGGCGCTACCGGTGTGATTCTTACGGCGGGGTATTTACTATGGACCATACAGCGTGTTTATCTCGGCCCGGTCAATGAAAAATACATAGCGCTTCCGGAGGTCAATAGCCGCGAATTATTCACCTTAATCCCGCTTGGAGCCATTGTTATTCTGGTTGGAGTTTACCCGAGCGTGGTTCTGGATCTATTGCGCGCCTCGCTCGACAACATCAACCAGATTGTCATTCCGCATCTGCCTTCTTAGCCGACTATGGATCTGAACAACTTAGAGAGTCTGAATTTTTCTGGCCCGGAGCTGATCCTCACGGGAACTATCATATTGCTTATCGTTCTGGACTTGTTTATTCGCAACAAGCGTAATCTAGCGGTAGTAGCCATTATCGGGTGCGTAGCGTCGTTGTTGTCTGCGTTTGATCTTTATACCGCGCCGCAGGGCTGGCTCTTCCATCGCATGGTTGTGCTCGACAATTTCAGCCTTTTTTTCAAAATAGTCACTCTGCTGGCGGCGATTTGCGCAATCTGGATGTCGCTCGGCAGCGCCGAGATCAAGCAGGTTTATCAGGGTGAATATTATACCCTCCTATTGACATGCGCTCTGGGTATTTTTTTCATGGCCTCATCAAGTAATCTTCTGACCGCCTACCTATCGCTCGAATTGGTAAGTTTAACCTCTTACGTTCTCACCGGCTTTTTACCGAGAAACCGCCGCTCGAGCGAGGCCGCGCTAAAATATCTGATCTACGGCGGCGTCGCTTCAGGAACGATGATTTACGGCATGAGCTGGATCTTCGGAATGACCGGCAGCCTCGACTATGCGGCGATTCAACAGGTGCTGGCAAAAACCGAGTTGAATAAGGCTGGCTTGTTCATGGCCTTCATGTTCGTATTTGCCGGCTTCGGATACAAAATTGTTTTCGTGCCCTTTCACATGTGGTCGCCGGATGTTTACCAAGGCGCGCCGACACCGTTTACGGCGTTTCTTTCGGTGGCCTCTAACGCCGCAGGCCTGGCGATCTTGATCCGATTTTTTTACCCCGGCATCTCCGCCGTTTCAGCCGCTGGCGACTGGGCGTTTTTACCGGGCGTTGAGTGGCCTCAGATCCTGTTGTTCGCCAGCATGATCACCATGACGGTGGGCAATCTGTGCGCTCTTAATCAAAGAAACTTAAAGCGCATGCTGGCCTATTCGGGCATCGCGCATGCCGGCTATATGCTCATGGGATTGGCGATACTGACTAATGACGGCCTCAGCGCCATCCTGTTCTACATCGTTGTCTATCTGATTATGAATGTCGGCGCGTTCCTAGTGGTTGGCATGGTGGCTAATCATACCGGCAGCGAAGACATTGATGGCTATCGTGGGCTAGCTTGGCGCGGCGCGGTCGTGCCGGCAGTTTGCTTTTCCATTTTCCTGTTTTCTCTGACCGGTTTGCCGCCGTTTGCGGGATTTATCGGCAAATTTTTTCTATTCGCCGCGGTTTTGAAAGAAGGCGGAACTTTTATAATTCTGGCGTTGGTGGCGGTAGCGAACAGCGTCATCTCCCTCTACTACTATGCCAAGGTCGTCAAGGTGATGTTTTTGGATACTCCCGATCCGGGCGATAAAGTAGTCGCCATTGCCGGCCACAACTTCACTTTGATGGTACCGTTGGCGGTTCTAACCGTTATTTTGGGAATCTATTTCTCGCCTTTAAGCCAATACACCACGCAATCACTGCGTTTCTTTGTGAAGTAAAACACAGATGGTCTTTTGCGCCGTTTTGCTTCGGATTGGATTACTGGAGGCAGCGCGTCACGTTATCGGAATCATAATATGGCGTTGGTAGGGTTTGCGCTGGGTTAATCGTTCATACCAAGCGGTGAGATTTTTCTGTTTCGGCCGTTCAATGGGCAGGTTAAACCAACGATGCGCCCAAACCCCTAGAGGGATATCACCGATCGAGAATTCGTCGCCGGCTAAATATTTATTTCCCTCCAACTGGTTCTCAACGATCTGCCATGCTTGAGCGCTCTTGTCTAAGGCAGATTCAATTGCTGTAGGGTCGCGTTTGTCCGCCGGCGTTCGAATGGTCGCAAAAAAAAGCGGTACGATGATCGGATTGAATGTGGAAAGCTGCCAGTCCATCCACCGATTGGCGTTGGCGCGGCCTTCCGGTGTCGATGGCAGGAGTCTTCCGTGCCCGTATTTTTCGACTAGATAGCGCATAATCGAGTTGGACTCCCAAAGAACAAAGTCGCCGTCTTGTATGGTCGGCACTAAGCCGTTAGGGTTCAAATCCCGATATGCTTGCTCTTTATTACCGCCGAATTTTCCACCCCAGTCTATCCGGTTAAATTCCAAATCGAGCTCACCGCAACACCAGAGCACTTTTTGCACATTCGAGGAGTCTGTGCGGCCCCAAATCTTGAGCATAAACACCTCCGCTTTTTCGCTGTATTCAGTCCAATCTCTTATCACTACTCCGGCTATAGCGACAACCAGGAAAATATCTGATCGGAACGGCTGTCCTATAGGTTCTTGCTGTAACCTCTACCGTTTCGATCACATATCTGCTACATCAGGAAAGTTTACTTCGTCGACAGCTCATGTTGCAGCGAATCAGCATCTTAGGTCTGACTTTTAGCACCCTCACTCTAGCCGCGCCCGATTTGGGCCGGACTCAGAGTGCGGCAGAGGGGCAAAAGCTTTATATGACCTACTGTTCGAGCTGTCATGGAGATAAAGGACGAGGCGATGGGGCGGCGGGGAAAGTGCTTCCCGTCAAGCCCGCGGACCATACCGATGGCAAGCTAATGAACTCGTTGTCCGACGAATTCCTTGTGGCTATCATCTCCAGAGGCGGTGCGGCGGTGGGTAAGTCTTCTTTTATGCCTGCTTGGGGTGGTGTTTTGAAAGACAATCAGCTGCAGGATTTACTTGCCTACATAAGGAGCATCGCGAATCCGCCTAAAGCATCAGGTAAATAGAAAATTTCTTTTCACCCCCTTGACGATTCGCTAAGCGAGATTAAATTGTTGGCCAACCAACATGTCCCTTCGGGACACGTAAATTCAGCTATTTCAGGAGGAAAGATGGCAACCAAGATTCGTCCCCTACATGATAGGGTGATAGTAAAGCGCATTGAGGAGGAAGAGAAATCCAAGGGCGGTATCATCATTCCGGACACGGCTAAGGAAAAGCCGCAGGAAGGAAAGGTCGTCGCCGCTGGTCCTGGTAGACAGGATGACGGCAAGGTTATACCCCTGGGAGTGAAGCCAGGCGATAAGATTCTTTTTGGTAAATATTCTGGCACGGAAATCAAGCTCGATGGCGAGGAACATCTGATCATGCGCGAAGATGACATCCTCGGTGTAATCGAATAAGGAGGCAATAGGAAGATGGCTGCAAAAGATGTTCGCTTTAGTGAAGAGGCCCGAAATAGGGTTCTGCGCGGTGTCAATTTACTGGCTGATACGGTTATCGTGACCCTGGGCCCCAAAGGTCGTAATGTCTGCCTGGAGAAATCCTGGGGTGCTCCGACTATCACAAAGGACGGTGTCACGGTTGCGAAAGAAATTCAGCTGGAAGATAAGTTCGAGAACATGGGCGCCCAGATGGTAAAGGAAGTGGCTAGTAAGACTTCCGATATCGCCGGCGACGGAACCACGACGGCGACGGTTTTAGCCCGTGCTATCTTCAGCGAGGGCCTCAAGCTTGTTGCCGCCGGGCATGATCCAATGAGCATCAAGCGCGGCATAGATAAAGCCGTCGCAAAGGTGGTGGAGGAGCTAAAATCCATATCCAAACCCACTCGCGATCGAGGCGAAATCGCGCAGGTCGGCACCATTTCTGCCAACAACGACAAGACGATCGGCGATATACTTGCCGAATCCATGGACAAAGTTGGTAAAGAGGGCGTGATCACGGTGGAAGAAGCGAAAGGCCTGGAAACCACGCTCGACCTAGTCGAAGGGATGCGATTCGACCGTGGCTACCTCTCCCCTTACTTCGTCACGGATCCGGAACGAATGGAATGCGTCTATGAAGATGCCTACATTCTGATTCATGAGAAAAAGATTTCCAGCATGAAGGATCTACTGCCGGTACTGGAAAGCGTTGCAAAGACCGGCAGACCTTTGGTGATCATAGCAGAAGAAGTAGAAGGCGAGGCGCTTGCAACCTTAGTGGTCAACAAGATTCGCGGGATTTTGAAGGTAGTGGCGGTCAAAGCCCCCGGCTTTGGCGATCGGCGGAAGGCCATGCTCGAAGATATCGCTATCCTGAGCGATGGTAAAATGATCGCTGAAGAGCTGGGTATCAAGCTTGAAAACGTGACGATCAAGGATCTTGGTCGTGCCAAACGAGTGATCATCGATAAGGACAATACGACGGTCGTAGAGGGGGCTGGTAAGAAATCCGCGATCGAGGGACGTATATCCCAAATTCGAGCGCAGATTGAAGAAACCACGTCCGATTACGACCGGGAAAAACTGCAGGAGCGGTTGGCGAAACTGGCGGGTGGTGTCGCTGTGATCAAGGTCGGTGCTGCCACTGAAGTTGAGATGAAAGAGAAGAAGGCGCGTGTAGAAGATGCGCTGCACGCAACCCGCGCAGCGGTCGAAGAAGGTATCGTGCCGGGCGGAGGTGTTGCTCTGATTCGATCCTCCGCGGCTCTCGGCAGCCTTGCCGTATCGGAAGACGAGAGGGTGGGTGTTCGGATAATTCAAAAAGCGCTCGAGGAACCGATCCGCTGGATTGCACAGAACGCGGGACTCGATGGCGCAGTGGTTCTGGATAAAGTAAAAAACAGCAAGGGCGCCTTCGGCTTCAATGCCGCCACTGAAAGTTACGAGGACCTCGTCAAATCCGGCATCGTTGATCCGACCAAAGTTGTTCGCACTGCGCTGCAGAATGCCGCATCGGTTGCCGGATTGCTGATTACTACTGAAGCCATGATCGCTGACAAACCGGAGAAGAAGAAAGAAGCTCCGGCAATGCCTCACGACCACGACGATTATTAAGAGCGAGCTTCTTAAGACCGATAATGGCTAAGTGAAGAAAAAGGGGCGCCCGAATTTCGGGACGCCCCTTTTTTCATGTTGTATCGAGAAGACTTACATGAGTGCGGAAAAACGAAAGTTGCTCCTGCGGAAACGGGCGTCAAGTTTAGCCACGTCGCGGAAGCCGCAAGCTCACGCGACAGGTAACACAGTCAATAGGAAGAATGGCGAAGACCTGGGAGGAGCTTCGTCTTTCCCCCAGGTCTCTGCGGTGGTTTCAGCTTACATTGATGGCGATCTGGCGGGGTTTTGCCTCATCCGCTTTAGGCACCTGTATTTCGAGTATGCCATCGCGATAATTGGCGCTAATCGCATCCGGCTTCACGGTTTGCGGTAGGTGGAAGGATCGCGAAAACTTTCCGGAAACTCTTTCGACGCGATGGTACTCTACGCCGTTAGCGGGTTCGTCGAATTTCCTCTCCCCGCTAAGGGTCAAAGTCCCATCATTGAATTCCAGATTGAAGTTCTCTTTTTTCATCCCCGGAAGTTCGGCCCGAATCAGATAGGCCTCCTTGCTCTCCAGGATATCCACCGGGGGTAGCCACGATCCTCCAGCTGCGTTCGGGTATGACCGAGCCCGATTCAGACTCTCATCGAATAGATCGTGAATACGAGCTTGTAATCGGTTCAGTCCTTCATAAGGTTCCCATCTTGTCGATTCCATGATTGCCCCTCCTTCCAGGCGGCGTTAGATTTTCTGACTCGAACCTAAGCATGGGACATCGACGAGTCAATCGCTTGACAATACCTTCACCCGTCCCTAGGTTTAGCGGTTGATCGAAAACTACACAGATAAAATCGAAGTTTCACAGATCAAAAGGACTGCAGATGGACAATAATTTTCCCAAGGCCAGGCTCTCCCATTGGGCGCCCATTGCGGCCGCAATTTCGATTGCGTTAGTGACGTTTGTATTGGGGCAACAACCGTGGCTTGATAGCGCCACCTTAAATGATCCCAAGGCGGCTCCGCGTGCAGTCTCGCCACGCGGAGAGCTTTGGCCCGATGAAAGGTCGACCATTGGGCTATTTAGACAAGCTTCGCCGGCGGTGGTCAACATCACCGCTATCGGAGTTCAACGGGATCTGTTTACGTTGAATCTTTACCAGATACCGCAAGGGACCGGTTCCGGATTTGTTTGGGATACCAAAGGCAACATCATCACCAATTTTCACGTTATTCAAAATGCCGCTGCAGCCCGGGTGACTTTAGGAGATCAATCCGATTGGAAGGCTCAGGTCGTCGGTGTTGCTGCCGATAAGGATCTAGCGGTTCTGCGAATCGATGCTCCGCCTAATCGGCTGCGTCCGATTCCACTGGGATCATCCAAGGAATTACAAGTTGGCCAGAGCGTCTTTGCCATCGGCAACCCTTTCGGTCTGGACCAATCATTGACCACGGGCGTGATCAGCGCGCTCGGCCGCGAAATCGATTCGGTGACCCGCCGCCCCATACAAGGGGTCATTCAAACCGACGCAGCGATCAATCCGGGAAACTCCGGCGGTCCGTTGCTCGACAGCGCGGGACGTTTGATTGGCGTCAACACGCAGATTTATAGCCCGACGGGAGCTTCGGCGGGTATCGGCTTTGCCATTCCAGTCGACACGGTTAATCGGATCGTGCCGGAGTTGATTCGCAGTGGAAAGATCATCAGGCCTGGCCTGGGAATCGAATTGGCCGAAGAACAGATCGCCAAGAAAATAGGAATCAACGGGGTTTTGATCGTCGATGTGATGCGTGGCGGTCCGGCGGCCAAAGCAGGAATTCGGCCGACCCGGCGTGAGAGCTCGGGACGGGTGATTCTCGGCGACGTGATTACTGCTATTGAAGGTAAAAAGGTGGAGTCACCCAATGACCTCTTTCTCATCCTGGAAGATCACCAGGTCGGCGATGTCGTGACTGTGGCGCTGCTGCGCGATGGTAAAACCGTACAGACGAAAGTAACACTCGAAGCAGTTCAGTAGTGCAACCCCTACGTTTGCCGCAATCATGCAGAAGCTTTGCGTTATCTCTTATCAGCACGATCGGCCGAGGCAATCTGGTTTTCATCGCGCTCGTAGGCGGTGATGATCTCTTGCACCAAATGATGACGGGCAACATCCTTTTCGGTGAAGTTGACGAAGCGAATGCCGTGTACCCCTCTGAGAATGCGAAAAGCCTCCTTAAGTCCCGAAGCTTTTCCGGCAGGTAAATCGATTTGTGTCGCATCGCCGGTGATGACCGCCTTCGAGCCATAGCCCAGGCGCGTGAGAAACATCTTCATCTGTTCGGGGGTTGTGTTCTGCGCTTCATCGAGGATTACGAAGGAATCGTTCAATGTCCGTCCTCGCATGAAGGCGAGCGGCGCAACCTCGATGGTGCCGCGCTCGACCAATTTCCGCGCGCGATCGAAATCCACCATGTCATGCAGCGCATCATACAGCGGTCGCAGATACGGATTGACTTTCTCGGCTAAATCGCCGGGCAGAAAACCTAACTTCTCGCCGGCCTCCACCGCCGGGCGAGTGAGAATGATGCGCACAAAATTGTTTTTCATCAACTCGGCAACCGCCATAGCCATGGCTAAATAAGTTTTGCCAGTACCTGCAGGTCCGATCCCGAATACGATGTCATAGCGGCGAATTGCATCGATGTAAGCCTTTTGCGCGATGCTTTTCGGAGTGATCGTCCGCTTGTGCGCTGAGATATAGATGGTGTCGAGGAATATATCCTGTAGTTTAGCCCTGCTGTCGCCGCTCAGAATGCGAATGGCATAGTCGACATCGCTGGGATAGACCGGATAGCCTTTTTCCAATAGCCCGTACAGCTGACGGATAATCTGGCCGGCAAGCTCCACTTGGAGAGGGTCGCCTTCGATTTCGAGGGACGAGCCGCGCACCCGAATTCTCACATCCAAGGCCTGCTGCAGAATCTTGATATGCTGATCATGTTGGCCTAAGAGATCGCGGAACAGGCGTGGATCGTTAAGTTCCAAGTGTGCGTTTTCTTTTGGTAGCGCACTAGTCAGCAATCTGTTCTTCTCGTCTTTCACTCCCTACCTCCTATGAGCTGGACGACGATCTCCCTTGTTCGTGGCCGGTTATCGAAATCAAGAAGAATAATTTGTTGCCACGTTCCGAGAGCCAGGCGGCCGTGTACGATGGGAATCTGCAGTGAAGGTCCAAACAGTGACGCTCTCAGATGAGAAAATCCATTATCGTCGCCCCATCGATCATCATGATGATAGCGGCTGTCGGACGGAATCAATTTTTCGACGAGCTCTTTGAGGTCTTGAACGAGTCCTGGCTCATGTTCGATGGTAGTGAGAGCAGCAGTCGAGCCCGTGACGAAAAGAGCAACTAAGCCGTCCTTGATCTCGGCGTTCCGGACCTGCGCTGTCACTTTGGCGGTAATATCGATGATGTCGCAAAAACCCTGGGTGGTCTCAGTGAGCTTTGAAGTGTTTACTTTCATCAAGACAGCTTTGCGCTGACGATTTTCTTAACCTCAGCCAAGGCTTCGTCTGTTCGCGCTGGATTCTTGCCGCCAGCTTGAGCGAAATCAGGCCGGCCGCCGCCGCCACCACCGACGATGGGCGCGACTTCTTTGATTATGTTTCCCGCATGGATCCGCTTGGCAAGATCGGTGCTCGTGCTCGCCACAAGATTTACTCCATTGTCTCCTTGGCTGGCGAGAAATATAAAACCGTCGGGCATCTGTTCTTTGAGTTGATCGGCAAGCTCCCGCAATTGCTTGGGATCGACTCCGTCAACGCAGCTGATTAAGACGTCGATGCCATTGATTTTTTCTTTTCTGGCCAAAATGTCCGGAATCTGGTTCTTGCCAAGTTGAGCGCGTAGGCGATCGATCTCCTTTTCCAGCTCCTTTTGCTGCTGCAACAGTTTCCTGACGCGCTCGACGGCGCTGTCTTCGCCGGCGCGCAGCATGTGGCCGATTTGCTTTAAGTCGTCCTCGTAGCGTCGGATCAAGCCGAGCGCCCCTTCGCCGGTGACTGCTTCGACTCGTCGCACCCCCGCCGCCACACCCGCCTCGGCGTGAAGCTTGAAAATGCCTATTTGGCCGGAATGATGAACGTGCGTGCCGCCGCATAACTCGGTGGAAAAATCGCCGATCTTTACCACCCGCACCCGATCACCGTACTTATCGCCAAAAAATGCTAACGCGCCTTTACGCAACGCGTTATCAAAACTTGTTTCCTCGATCGAGACGGCCGCATCTTGCCGGATTCGGTCGTTGACAGTGGTTTCGATATCGGCAAGTTTCTCATCGGATATTGCACCGGTGTGGTTAAAATCGAAACGCAGCCGATCCGGCGTCACTAGAGAACCGGCTTGTCGCACATGGCTGCCTAGTTGCTCTCGCATCACCGCATGAAGGATATGAGTCGCCGAGTGGTTCAATCTGGTCTTCTGGCGATTTTTTTGATCGACTTCCAAATGCACTTTATCACCGAGTTGAATGCGGCCTCTCTTTACTTGGCCCCGATGTACTGTGAGTTGCGGCGTTGGATGCTGGGTATCCATCACTTGTATGACATCGCCTCGCGCGCTGCTAATGGTACCCCGGTCACCAACTTGACCGCCGGATTCTCCATAGAAAGGCGTCACAGCCGTGAGTAGATCGATCACATCGCCTTCCACAGCTTCCGTTCTACTTGCTCCGTTAGCATATAGGGCGACGACGGTCGACTCTGCCTCGAGATGATCGTAGCCGATGAACTTAGTCGCTGTCACCGCATCCGCAACCGCAACCTGGTCAAAAACGTCGATCGCAATCGTCCGGGCTTCGCGACCGCGGGAACGCTGTGTCTCCATGAGATTCTCGAAACCTTGCTGATCGACGGAAATATTCTCGGTGCGAAGAATGTCTTCGGTCAGGTCCAGTGGAAAACCGTAAGTGTCGTACAGGCGAAATGCAACGTCGCCTGGCAGCGTCTTCTGGTCTTGCTGTTTGAGTTTTGCGGCGGCGTCTTCGAGAATCACCAGTCCCTTCTCCAAGGTTTCACTGAAGCGCTCTTCCTCATTGCGGATAATCTCACGGATACGCTGTGCTTCAGTTCGAAGCTCAGGATAGGCCTCGCCCATCACTTTTCCGACGGTGGTCGCGACCTGGTAAAGAAACGGTTCCTTCAATCCGATCAGACGGCCGTGACGCGCCGCCCTTCTAAGCAATCGTCGTAAGACGTAGCCACGCCCCTCGTTGCTGGGCATCACACCATCGGCAATGAGAAAGCTGACAGCTCTGGCGTGGTCGTCGATTACACGGAAGGAAATATCGGCCGCGGCATCGGCGCCATAACGTTTCCCGGTCAGGTTTTCAACCGCCGCCGTTAGCTCGCGCATGTAGTCGATGTCGTAATTCGACAGCACGTTTTGCAGCACCGCCGTAATGCGTTCCAAGCCCATGCCGGTATCAACGTGTTTTGACGGCAGCTCTTCCAGCTCACGGTTGTCTTTTCGGTTGTACTGAATAAAAACAAGATTCCAGAGCTCGATGTATCGGGCGCAATCGCCATTGACTTGGCAGACGTGGCCTACCAGGCCCTTCCTGTCGCACGCTTCAGGTCCGCGGTCGAGGTGGATCTCGCTACAGGGCCCGCAGGGCCCGGTCTCGCCCATCTCCCAAAAGTTTTCCTTCTCCCCGAAGCGCCGAATGCGCTCAGCCGGCAGCCCGCTGATTCTGGCCCACAGACGCTCAGCTTCATCGTCGTCGAGATAGACCGTCGCCCAGAGCTTCTCTTTGGGCAAACTCCACTCTCGGGTGAGCAGCTCCCAGGCCCATTCAATCGCTTCGGCTTTGTAATAGTCGCCGAAGGACCAGTTGCCCAACATCTCAAAGAACGTGTGATGGTAGGTATCCCTGCCGACCGCCTCCAGATCGTTGTGTTTGCCGCTGATGCGCAAACACTTCTGAGAGCTTGCGGCGCGCGAGTAGGGCAGCCGTTCCTGGCCAAGAAAAACGTTCTTAAATTGCACCATGCCGGCGTTGGTAAAGAGCAAGGTCGGGTCTTTGTCCGGCACCAGACGAAGAACTCTTCACAATCGTATGAGACTGTCTGTGTGAAATACTCCAAGAAGGATCTGCGAATGTCGTTTCCAGTCATCATGGTTCTACATCGTCCTCCCCGCGGCGTCCCATCAGACTATAAATCACCTGACTGCTGTAACCACGGCGCGCGAGAAACGCGCTCGCTCGGCGAAGGACTTTGGGATCTCGAAGATTGACTCCTTTAAATTTTTTGTCCAGCAAGTTTTTAGCGTTCTTTTCCTCGTCGCCCTGAGCGAAGGTCGTGCCGATTACGTCTCGGATCAATGGCTGCCCAACACCCTTGGCCCTTAGTTCCCGTTCAATTCTCTTCGGTCCGTAGTTGCGGCCGGCGGCTCTGGACCAAGCCAAACTCCGCGCGAAGGACTCATCATTAATGTAATTGAGAGAGCGGAGTTTTCCCAGAGCCTTCTCTCGGGCGGCGGCTGAATAGCCTTTACGGGATAGATGGGTGAGTAGCTCCCGTTCACTGCGGGCACGATAGCTGAGATATCGAAGGGCGGATTGAAGCGCCTCCTCCTCCGAATCAGGCGATTTGGGTCTGTAACTCGTTCGGTTCAGATCCGAGACTAACCTTTTGTTACTTTACTTTTGCTTTTTCTTTCCTGTCGGCATTCCCGGCCGTAACAGGGGCTTCCTCTCGCTTCAAGCCGACACGCTCCATCACTCTTGACATGATTTGCTGCGCAATCTCGGGATGTTCTTTTAGAAAGTTTTTCGCCGCTTCGCGTCCTTGGCCGATTCTATCGCCGCCGAACGAGTACCAGGCGCCGCTTTTCTCGACGATGCCCATTTCGCTGCCGAGATCGACGATCTCCCCATCGCGAGAGATGCCAGTGCCGTAAAGCACATCGAATTCAGCTTCTTTGAATGGCGGCGCCATCTTGTTTTTGACTACCTTTACCCGGGTGCGCCCACCAACAATATTGTCACCATCCTTCAATGCGCCGATCCGGCGGATATCCATCCGCACGGACGCATAAAATTTCAAAGCGTTGCCACCGGTAGTGGTTTCAGGATTGCCGAACATAACACCAATCTTCATACGGATTTGATTGATAAATATGACGACGGTGTGGGAGCGTGCGATGGTTCCGGTGAGTTTGCGTAAGGCCTGGGACATAAGCCGCGCTTGCAATCCCATGTGCGAATCACCCATCTCGCCTTCAATTTCCGCTTTGGGCACGAGTGCGGCAACTGAGTCGATCACCAGGACATCGATGGCACCGCTACGGACTAGAGTCTCGGCTATCTCCAAGGCTTGTTCGCCGTGGTCCGGTTGTGAGACTAACAAATCATCCGTCTTCACCCCGAGCTTATTCGCGTAACCCAAATCCAAGGCATGCTCGGCATCGACGTACGCTCCCATGCCGCCTTGCTTCTGCGCTTCGGCAACAATTTGCAACGCCAGGGTCGTCTTACCCGACGATTCAGGACCGTATATCTCGATTACCCGGCCGCGCGGTACGCCGCCGATACCGAGAGCGATATCAAGCCCAAGAGAGCCGGTCGAGATCACCGGAACATCTTTTACCACACCTCCCTCGCCGAGCTTCATGATCGCGCCTTTACCGAATTGTTTTTCGATTTGGCTTACCGCTAGATCGAGGGCTTTCTCCCGGTTTACATCCATGAACTTTGTCTCCTTAGTATTGATCGGTCATGAAATCATTTAATCGCGGCCGAGCGGGACCGCTTTAAGGGATCGATATACCGCGCCCTCCCGGTTGGGCACGCTTTGAAATAAAACCACCTCATCGACAGCGGACTCGCCGAATTCGAAATTCTTCCAGAGCTTGAGCTTGCCCTCGAGCTGTTGCTCCGAGCCCATCGGATGGCGCCATCGACCGACTGTTAAGTGGGGCCGAAAGACTCTCTTTTCGCTGGGAAAGCCGAAGGGTTCTAACACAGATTCGACACTCTTTGCCAGGGCCGGCATGTCACTTCCTTGTAGACCGACCCATAAAACGCGAGCCCTTTTGGTATCGGGGAATACTCCGAAACATTTAGCACTAATAGTAAACCGCCGAAAGGGGTGGGTGGCTTGAGCAAGCGCGTTGCTGATAAGCTCGATGTGCGGCTCTTCTATAGAACCTAGAAACTTCAGCGTGAGATGAAAGTTTTCTTCCCGGACCCAGCGAATCCCGAAAATTTCCGGCGCCAGCTGCGCTATCGCTTCGGAAATTCGGGCGCGGACCTCAGGAGCGATCTGCACCCCGATGAACGCGCGAATCACTGCTGACGATTACCTCATTGCAGAAGGCTGGTACGCAGCCAATTCAGAGCGACCTGCGACGTGCCGAGAATAATGCGCTCGCGGTCTCCAACGAACCTAAAAAGTTTCGCTTCATGGCTTCCCGTTTGAGCGATGCTGACCCAAACCGTACCAACCGGCTTCGTCGCGCTGCCACCCGCAGGACCCGCCACACCCGTGACGCTCAGCCCAACATCTGCACCGGTGCGTTGTTTGATGCCTGCCGACATTTCTAAAGCTGTTTCGCGACTGACGGCACCATGTTGTTCCAAAGTTTCTGGGCGGACGTCCAGAAAGCGTATCTTCGCTTCGTTGGAATACGTCACCGCACCGCCATAGTAGTAAGCTGAGCTGCCGGCGACCCGGGTCACTCGGTGGCTGATGTAACCGCCGGTACAAGACTCAGCGAGGGCGAGAGTTTGCTGCTTTTCCATAAGTAAACTGCCGATCACCTCTTCCAGAGTTGTATCCCCCTCGGCATAGATGTGCTCCCCCACAATTACTCTGATTTCATTTTTGATCGTTTCAAAAAGAACGGATGCATCCGGCCTCTTAGTTCTAACCATCAGTCGCAAAGAAAGATCGGGATAATGCGCGCGAAACGACAATCTCGCATGATTTTCGAGATGTAGGGGACGTAGCATCTCATCAAGACTTGCCTTCAGTGATTCCGTGAATCTTAAACGTGCAGGAAAAAGCATGTCCCGTTTCGCTCTGCTGGCGTTCGATCCACGGTATAACCGTTTGATCCAGCATAGCAACCATTTCTTGTGGCACCCCGGAAAGCCACAGGAGCGTCTTGTCCGGCCTAATTGGCACGTGAAACCCGGGAGCCGTCCCCAACGGATTAGAAATGATCGTTGATCCGTCTGGAAACATCGCCTGCTTCAAGTTATTAGACGACCAACTGATACCGCGCTCTTTAAAGCGCTGTTGAAGCCCTCTCGCGACTTCCTCGTTCTGCCGAAGCTTACGCCCGAGAAATTCCCCGACGACTTCGGTTGTGAGATCATCACTGGTCGGTCCGAGACCGCCGGTGCCGATCACAATGTCTGCCAGCGCTTGGGCCTGGCGCAGTGCCCACAGGAGCTGATCTTTATTGTCGCCAACCTTCAGAATCGCCGCTACCTCAATTTCGATGGCGAAAAGGCGTTCCGCGATCGCTGCCGAGTTCGTATCGATGACTCGTCCGGTTGTGAGTTCGTCGCCGGTGCTCAAGATCACGGCCTTCTGGATCATATCAGTGCCCAACCATTGGGATTAATAGCTGTAGGATGATCAGAGTGTACAACCCGACCATGCCATCGTCCAGAAGCAGCTCGTCTATTTGCGGAGAATGTTCTCAAGAGTCGAGCAGAGATCAGGCGGCAGGCAGCGTGTTTCGACAACCGGAAGGAGGCCCGTAGGATCAGTTTACCGGAAACGTATTGTTGGTTGTTTGGTCGAGCCGATAAAAAGCTGGATGCTCACTCAGAAAACCACTGATGATGGCGCAGTGTGATACTGCTGACCGGTTAAAGAGACCGAGCTAGGACTGAGGCAAGGAAGTCAATTCGACTAGGAAGGTATTTTTTTGGTCTTCAAATACGGTTAGCAGCGCGGGTTCGATGGTGTCTTGCGGAGGAAAATCGAGGCTGAGCGGGTTGATGTATTGTTGGTCTTTATAGAGCTCGAAATGGAGGTGAGGACCGGTTGTTCTGCCGGTCGAACCGACAAACCCAATTACCTGCCCCTTTTTCACCACGCTACCCTTCCGGATACCATTGCCGTAGCCCGAAAGATGTGCGTAGCGGGTCGCAAAGCCGGCATCATGTTGGATTTCAACTAATTTCCCGTAACTGCCGCTCCAAGCAGCCTGGTTAATGATGCCGTCGCCGACAGCTCGGACAGGCGTACCCCGTTCCGCGGCAAAATCCACCCCGGTGTGCGGCAGGCTGGTCTTCAAAACCGGATGAAACCGCGACTCGCTAAACGTTGAGGTAATGTTGGCAAATTCCAACGGGAAGCGAAGAAATGAGCGGGCTAAGCTTCTGCCCTCGATGTTGTAATATGCGCCCATGCCTTTCTGCTTCTCGAAGTAAATCGCAGTCTTTTTCTGACCGGCATTGATCAACTCTGCGGCCAGGATTCGCAGCTGCGGCTTGTCCGGTTGGCCCCTTGTGCTGCGCTGCTCGTACAAGATCTTGAAGCTGTCGCCTTGGTAGATGCTGTTTTCAAAATCAACATCCCAGGTGAAAATATCGGTCAATTGTGAAAGTAGGCTGCTGTGAATACCGGCCTTCATACCGGACGTGAATAGAGAGTCATCGATAGTTGCGGTGGCGGTTCTCAACTCAACATTGACCGGCTTTTCCCGTCGCGCGAAAAAGACACTCCGGCCGGTTTTTTCCCAGGTCAGATCCATCGAGTCGTCGAAGTCGACCTCTAGTGCCATCAACGACTCGCTAGCCCGATGAGCATCGATATCCGGCTTGGCGAAGTATAAATGAACTTGTCTTCCGGGAGCCAGCTTTCCCGAGCGGAAGTGTTGGCGAATTGAGCGGCCCCAGAGCTCCTTGTCACTGGCGGTCAGGTTAAATCGTTCAAGGATTTTGGGTAAGGTATCTCCGGACCGGACACGATGAACAAGATATTCCGGCCTAGGCCAATAATTCAAGGCGGTTACCTGCCGAGCAGGGAGCAAGGTGTTATTGGTAAGCCGGCCAACCGGGGGAGTAGGGGCTGATATCTTGCCTTTGGCGACTCCTTTGCGCACCCCCGCTTGTCTGCTGGGGTCGGCCTCTGCCGGTTTCGCGGCTCCAGTCGCGACAAGTACGGATAACCAGATCAGCAGGCTATAGACAGATTGAAGACCTTTGAACTGCAGCGCCTGACCGGTTCGCTGTCCAGGGCCCCCATATGGGAATCCAAGTTGCATACAAACTTTACATGAATAAACCGTTTAGCCGGGGCTGTCAATCCACAAACGGTTGGCTGGACGTCTCAGGACTCGCCTAAAAAAAGCCTTCTCACAGAGACTTCGACGATAAAAAGCGCAAACGCAAGGGCCAGCAGCGGTCCGCGGACAGGTTGATGAGTGGCCGTGGTATGTTGCCTTTCGACTTTTTCGATGAATTTTGGGTTTACCTCGCCGCCACTGGTCTCCGCTAACCTCGTAAGCAGCGCTAAGTTAACATCGGGGCGCGATAACTCACGTTTTGGATCGTAGGTGGCGGTAAATCCCACCGGAGGGTACGCGATCTGGCGGCCCTTCCGTTCTTCCAAAAGATCAATCCGGTATTCGCCGGGAGGTAAGATCGGCAGGGCAACCTGGAAATGTCCGGCAGCGGTCCTTTTGAGTATCCCTTCGGTTTTAGTGCCGTTCCCGCTTGCTGCGAAGCGAAACTGACTCTCCGAAGCGGTCTCCTCAAATATATAAAGATCCAAAATCGGCTGACTGCCGGACAAGCTAATCCTGGCTTCGTGAACCGGTATGAGGGTATCGCCGGCGGGGCGAATCCACTGCAAAACTTTTTCCCAAAACTCCGGCAGGCTTGCCCATTGAATCCAAGCGCGGCTCCATCGCCCTTCCAGGTCAGTGGTTAACGCCACTGTTTTGCCTCGGCCATAGCGCCAGGAGGCAAGCAGTGGCGCTTTTCGTCCCTCTTTGGTGATTGAGAGGTCCAGCTGAGCGCCACGCTTGAGTTCGGTTTCGATAAAGCCGCGCAGCGGCGGATACCCCTTGCCGGAGAAGCCGGCCAGCAGTTCCGAGCCTCTTTCAGGGACAGGTATAAAATCGCGTTCCGCCGGCGGCGGGTCGTCCTTCGGCTTCTCTTGAACCCGTTGCAAAACGATCTGCGGAAGAGTCGTCGGATCGTAAATGTGGTGAAAAAAACCGCCGCCGTATTGGGTGATTCTTTTTAAAAGCGGGATGTTTGCTTCTGCGCCGATAGCCACGGCCGACACGGTAATCTGCTGCTCGGCCTTCATGACGTTAACCAGATCGATGAAGTCGCCGCCGCTTCCGCCGGTTTCACCATCGCTTAGAATGATCACGTGCTTGTGGCCGGCATTTTGTCTTTCAAGCTGTCGCTTAGCTTCGATGATCGCCGGTAGCATCACCGTTCGGCCGGCAGGTTTTAATCGTTCCATCTCGGTATTGAATGATCCTCTGAGGCTGCCCATCCTGGCAAGCGGCACGACCACGAATGGATCAACGTCAAAGCCAATGACGCCTATCAAATCATTGTCCTTCAGCTGCCGGGCGACCGCTTTAGCCGCCTCTTGAGCGTACAAGATCCGATTATCTTCTCGCATGCTGCCGGATTTATCGATGACCAGTAGGATGGCTCGATTTTTTTCTTCCTGCTTGGGTGGATCTTTAAACTCAACTGGCAAAAGCGTCTCGATAGGAGTGCGGCGATAACCCCCCGGTCCGAAACTCCACTCACTGCCCAGCATAATGAAGCCATTGCCACCATTAACGTGCCTTTCGACCGCGCTGAGATAGCTTGCGGTCAACTTTTCGCGTTCGATATTATTAAAAATCACTACATTGAAGCCGTTTGGAGCCGGCGCCGAGTCGGCTGTGCGTGAGGTCACTTCGAAACCCTTGGCGGCGCAGGATCTCTTCGATGTACCTTCCGCCCTCAATGCGACCGCTGACGATGAGAATTTTTCCCTTACTGCGCACGCTAGTCCAGGCCAGCGCGTGGTTGTCCGGTTCAAATTGATCGAACTCGTCCTGACGGGCTGTGAAGCTGGCGCGGTATGAATTTAGGGGTCCGTCCGCAAGCGTGCTCGGATAGGACAGAATCTGACTGCCGGGTTTAAGCTTGACCGGATCGGTTTTGAATGTCACGCCGTTGCGAGTGAGAACCAACGTTCCATCCACCTCTCGGCTATTGTGATTTTCCAGTATGACTTTGATGTTGACCGCTTCGCCCGCGTCCCCATGAGTCGGAGCGACGAGTTTGGCTACGGTTATGTTGGCAAGGCTCATCCGCTGCGCCGGCACAATCGGGAAAACCTTCAAACCGGAGGCGGCGATGGCGGGCAACATTACCTCCAACTTGCCCTGGTTTTCCCACCCATCGGTAAATAAGTAGACGCTGCGAGGCGCCGGCGGGCAGCGATAGCAAATTTTCAAAAAGCTGCTGAAGGTTTGTATTCTCCGGCTTCACGGTATTCTGCATCGCAGGTCCGGCTTTTATCGATTCGCGCCAGTTTGCGCTGTCCTTTACCTCGGCAGCGAAAATCAATGTGCGGTCAGCGCCATTGGGAGCAAGCGCACCTTGTGCCGAGCTGTCCATCCATTGGCGCATACTCGCGGAAATACTCTTCGAAACATCGAAGGCGAAGATGCGCTCTTCGCTTTCACGTTTGGTCTGTTTGGTGACGAATTGCGGATCGGCTAAGGCGATGATGAGAACAGCCAGAATCAGCGTGCGCCAAATTAGGACGAACCATCTACGGTCGGCGAACCAGAACCAAAGCACCGGCAGTCCGATCAGTAGCCACAAAAACAATGGCTTGGCGAACTGTACATCGGCTAGCAGAGTCTTCATGAAAACTTTGGCCGGGCCGCTGCCGGCGGCAATTGCCTGTGATCGGCTGGCGGGACAAAGAACCACTCGACAATGAAAAGCAGCAATGACGCCATAACCAGATAAGGCCAGAACGAGAAGAGTGTCGAACCGCTGCTGATGGCGCTCTCTGTTGGTTTTATCTCCAGAGGCTTGCTGTCCCGCAGATCCGATTCACTGGCGGATTGATAGTTGATCGCCAAGAGCTGACCCTCGCCACCTTGATTGAGCTGGTAAATGCCCTGATAAAAGGTGTTGGTGAAGCTAGTTGAGGCTGGTTTGACTACATGTTTTTCCCCTCGTGGGGTAGTCAATGTTGATTCGTGTCGGGTAGCCCTCAGGGCAATTGGCTCCCCTGTCGCTCGGCCTTTAGGGCTGCTGGCCGATACAAACCAGTCAAGAAGATTGAGCGTGAAGATCGACATCGGCAAATTCTCTCGTCCTAGATACGGAAAAGGATCAAACCCGAGCACCAGGAGCCTTTGGCCCTGATGCTCCATCGTGAAGGCAAGTGGTCCTTGGACGGTTTCGATGATTGTTTCGCCGGCTGTTTGCGGAATTAACGGCCGGGCATACGTTGGACGGAACAGGGCCATGTTGAGATATCGGTTCAGTGGATGCGATTCGCGCCAGCCCGACGCCACCGGCCGTGTAACCGGCTTGCCCAATTTGACAACGGCATTGCTGTCGGGCGGCAAGACGAGCAGAGATGGATTGAGCGGCAATAAGGCTGGTGCTGAATAGTGAAAAATCTCCAAGCCGAAACCTGAACGATCGGTCTGCTGGTAGTCTTCGGGGGAAACGATGGTCAGGCTAACGCCGGCGATCGCGCGCAAACTGTTCAGCGCTTGAGGACGAGGCGAAACCGCCAGGATCTTCAAGCTACGCGCGTTTGCGGCAATGGCAAATTGCCGATTATCGAGACTCAACGCGTCGTTGTCGTCAATTTCAGCAACATAATATGGCTTCTCGGAGAGACCCTGGAAGGTCGCGGAAGCAGTTCGTCGCGCCGGAACCTTGAGTTCCCGATTGGCTATGGCACTTCCACTGCCATCGTCCCTTATCGTTACTCTGACCCGTTGATCTTGGGCGGAATAATTAGCAACTTCGACGGACGCCTCTAAACGTCTGTTCACCAGAGAAGAGGGCGAAACGCTAAATGCGGTTATCGCCAGGTTGTCTCGCGGTTTTCCCACGGTAAGAACCCGAACGAGCGCCCGATTGGCCTCGTAACGGTCGATCGGTGATGAAGTAGACGCGCTCATACTTGTGATTGGAGGTTAGCTGGTTAAAGAGGTCGGCATAATTCGTCGGTGCATCAGCCAGGTCGTAGGGCTCCAAGCCGACCAGCAATCCTATAGCCTCAGACGGCGAAAGCGGTGCTCTGTTAACTTTCTGAAGCTGCGGCACGAGTGTGAAAATATCTACTTTACCGTTTGCACTGAGATCACCGAGCACTCTCCTGGCCTGATCCCGGGCGAGTGCGATACGGGCTGTGCCATCCTCGTGCGCCTGCATGCTAGCCGAGTTGTCCATCACAATGGCGATATTGGATAACCGGAGAGAGAATACCGGCTCGGCAAGCGCCAAAATCAACAAGGTCAGCAGGAGCAACTGAAGAAAGAAAACGGGCGGAAGACGCAGCTGGCCCCACGGTTTGGCAGTTGCTTGTGTACCATGCTCCATAAACAACAGCAGGCTGGAAAAGACCACACGGCGTGGTTTGCGCCGGACGAGATAAGGCACCAGGAGCAAGGGTAACGCAAAAAGTCCGTAAAGGGCTGCGGGATTGAGAAACTCCATGATGCAATCTTATTTGAACAGACCGATTGCGGGTAAGGTCGCGAAAACGAAATCGCCCAAATCCCGGTCATTAACATAGAGAGAGTAATGAATCCCGCTTTGATGACAAAAGCTGCGCAGTTCTGAGTTATGCTGCGCCAGTTTGGTCCGGTACTCTTGCCGCGCGCGAGCGCTCCATCTTAGCCGAATTTCATGTTGGGTTTCACTGTCCACCAGATTCAAGCCACCGTCGGTAAACGGCGGATCTATTTCAGTCCGGCTCAAGACCTGGATCACCGCGATATCGAGATTGAGGGCTCGTAGCAAATTTAGTCCGCGCTGGTAGGACTGCGCCGGCATCAAAAAATCGGAGATTAAGATTGCTTTGCCTGGTCGCCGGAGTTTCTTGAGGTGCTCGGCTAACGACCCCGCTAAATCGAGGAGACCGCGCGGCTCTAACGAGGTAGCGAAGCGCACGCACTCCGCCATGCGGCGGCGACCGCGAAAAAATGGCGATGCCGGGCTTAGGGACGCGCCGTGTAATAAATGGAGCTTGACATGATCATGGTTCGCCAAAATGACATAAGAGAGCGCCAATCCGATATGCGCGCCTGGTAAGAATTTCTCTTGGCTCGACGGAAATGCCATCGATGCGCTGGCATCGATGAAAACGTAGGCGAACAGATCAACCTCTTCCCGGAACACCTTTATATAAAGCCGATCAGTGCGCGCATAGATCCCCCAATCCAGATAGCGCAGATCATCTCCGGGGGAATAACGCCGGTAGTCGGCAAACTCCAAACTTGTGCCGCGTCGAGGAGATGAATAATTGCCGGTGTGGCTGCCGAGAAATTCTTTCCTGGTGCGTAAACGAAGCGTTTCCAACTGTGTCAGGAATTCCGGCGTAAACGGCTCGGGGAGCATTGAAAGATCTAACCCGCGGTGGTTGCGTAAGCGATCGGATCGCTAAGACCTGCCTCTTTGAAACCTTTTAGCCTCAGCTGACAGCTGTCGCACAGGGCGCAAGCTTTGCCGTCCACAGTTGGATCATAGCAACTCCAAGTAAGGCTGTAGTCGAGTCCCAGTTCGCTTCCTTGCTTAATGATTTCTGCTTTTGTCATTTGAATTAACGGGGTGTGAATCTTCAACTGCACTTTGCCTTCGACGGCGGCTTTGGTCGCCAGATTGGCCATCCTTTCAAAGGCGCGAACATATTCGTCGCGGCAATCGGGATAGCCGCTGTAGTCAAGCTGATTGGCGCCAAAAAAAATGTCCGACGCTTCAATCTTTTCGGTCAGTGCCAAGCCGTATGCCAGGAAGATGGTATTGCGCGCCGGCACGTACGTTACCGGTATGCCGTACTCAATTTCCGATGGCGAGCGGCCTTTGGGAACCTCCATGCGATCAGTCAGAGCCGAACCGCCAATCGCGCGCAGGCCGGACTCAATTATGAGGTGCTCCTCGACTCGCAACCAAGCCGCGACCTTTTTAGCGGCTTCGATCTCTCGTTCGTGACGCTGGCCATAGCGGAAGGTGAGGGCGTGAAGATCGAACTGATTGCGCCGCGCAATCGCTGCCGCGGTGGTCGAGTCGATTCCACCGCTAAGTAGAATGACAGCTTTTTTTCGCGCCATGGGTCCTGATTCAAGGAACCTTGGTTCCTTCCATCGGATAACGTCTCTCGTGCCAGCCGATCAAGCCTTCGTTAAGAACCTTCATATTGCGATAGCCATTTTCATAGAGAATGCCATAGGCCAAACTGGCCAGGTGATGTGGGCAGGCTCAATAGAGAACAACCGGCCGGTCCCTGGGGATACTCTTTACGTATTCCTTAAATTGAGCCAGCGGGGCTGAGGTGGCGCCGAGAATATGAACTTCATTGTATTCCGCCGTCGTTCGCACGTCGATAATCGAAGGCTTTTTACCGGCTTTTACCTCAGCGACCAGCTCATCAATGGATGTAAATGCCAGCGGCACGTTGGCAGGCAGTGATTGTTGGGCAAACTGAGGGTACTTAGAAGGATCAGCGCTTGCCGTCTGCTGATACCCCAGCAGTGATGCCACCGAAAGTGTCAGCAAGAAAATCTCCCGTAAATTCAACGTTTTCATTTCTTTGCTCCTGCCGACTTGTAGTTGCTGTACTGAGCCAAGCTGTCCAATGACTGAATGCCCGAATAGCGTTGCCCATTGATAATCCAAGTCGGATAACTCTTGATGCCCGCGTCATTGCATGCTTGCGCTTGCGGCGCGCGCGGCCCGCCCGGGCTGCATTCGATGTACGGCACTCGCGCCGATGAGGGGCCAAAAAGCTCCTTCTGCTCGGTGCAGTGGGGGCACCACGATGCGCCGTAAAATTTGGCATCGGTCTTCGCCAGATGTTCAACCAGTCCACGAATCCATGGATCCTCCGGGCCGGCGGTTTTTCCGATGTAGCCTGAGTAATGAAGATGGAGGACGATGATGATCAGAACCGCCGCCCCCGCGGTTTTCCCGAGCCATGGTCCCCAAGAAAAACCCGGCATTTTGGCAGGCCGGCGCATGAGGAGCACGGCAAAAATCGCCGTCATCAATCCAAGTGAAGTCAAGCAATAAGGACAAGCGGCATCCAAAACGATCAGTGAAACACCGGTAAGGTAGAGGCTATAAAGCAATCCGATGATGGTGACGGTCCAAGCCATCTTCCACTGACTAGGCGTGGTTTTGTTCCAGGCGATAGCGGCTAAAAGAGCGTAGGCCAAAAAGCCCCAAAACGAAATCGGCATGCCCAACAGTTTCGACCAGCGGCTATTGAGTACGATGTCGCAGGCACTGCCCACTGTGCATCCGGCTACTGACTGGCCCTGCCAAGCGGAATAGGTCAGATAACCGGACAGGAGCATACCGGAGATCGCCAAAGCCGAGTATCGGCCAGTTCGGTTGCTGTTTGGCTGTGCTCGGGGCAGCTGTTTGGATGTTGGAGGTTGGCCTGTTCTTACTTGTCTTTGCCATTTTTACAATCTCCTCAATCCTTCACTAAGATGGCCACATCTCTGCGGAGACGCCGTAGCGCTTCGTGATCCCGGCTATCGTAATAACCGCGAATTTGCGCTTGCCGGTCGATCAATACCAATCTCGGGCTGTGCAGAATCACGCCGGGATCGCTCGAGGCGGTGGCGACGCTCAAGCGGAAACCGTTCTGGACTAGGCTTCTTATCTCTTCTTGCCCGCCGGTTAGAAATAGCCAACGATCTGTGCTGGCTTTAAATCGATCTGCGTACTGGGAAAGAACTGATGGCGTGTCCTTGTCGGGGTTGACGGAAAAGGACAGTAGCTTCACGACTCCTTGCCCCGACAGTTCGTCTTGTAGCCTGGCCATCTCTGCACTCTGAAGCGGACAGGTATCCTGGCAATCGGTATAGATAAAATCGGCAATCCAGATTGTGCCGCGCAGTTGCTCCGACCCAATGGTCTTGCCGCTTCTTTCTGTTAATGAGAACTCGGGCACAGAACCGTACTGGCTCATTCCTTCCAGAGAACTCCGTTGGTTAGCACCGAAGCGGGGCGGTGGAGCCAGCTTGATCCAGAGAAGCGTGCCGATGACGATGCCCAATGCGGCAACCATCAATCCCAACAGTATAAATCGGTACTTGTTAGTATTCATGGGAAAATATTTACCGGGAAGAAGTTTATCGATTAATTTGGCGTTTGTGTAGAGGCCGAATCGATTGGCAGCGACGACATTGAAGATGGTAAGCACAGTATCGCCATTCGCTTGATAGAAGCAGCTTGTTTCGGATCCTGAAAAGTTGACAGTGAATTGGACCAGATCGAGAGATCTCTGCCACGCAGGCGCTATCTGCCTATGCCCTGTTGCGGCAAATTCGACTGTTCGAATTTGAGCGAAACTGGCTGAGTCCTGTCATGGCAAAGTGGTTCTGGTCATGATTGTGCTCGAAAATCCCGCGTTGGCTGCTGGCATATCGCTTGCTGGGTGACGCCGCTACGGGAGTAACTCAATGAAACAACCCACTTCAAGCTATACGGATCAGAACTGGAGTTGGCCACAGTCAACTTGGTTCCAGAAGCGTCTCAACGCCATCAAAGCGCAGGAAGAGGCTGCCCGGCAAAAGCATCCTTTTCCGCAAAAACCCTCTGCTGCAGAGACGAAACCAAGAAAAATTGAGCCTTCCGAAGACCTTTAAGCGACCAGCTAATTGTACTCCGACAATTCGCATTCAGGTTACCATTCGCGAGGGCTTTCCCTGCCACTTTCTTGGGGGCCGGGAATACCTGGCGGCCTCATGAAACCGCTCGCCGCAGCCCGGCGCAGACAGCAGCACTGATAGTATAATCTCTCGAAATCACAGTTCCTGTAAGCGTTAGCATCCTTCATAACGAGCCCGAGCCGAACTTGAAGAAGCGGCTTGGCATCTACCGGGTGGAGCTAGCAAAATTCCATGTAAGAGTCCCGACATGGTGAGCACGACAAAGAGCCCAGGCTGACTTAACGCGGCGGTAAAGGTCCGGTTCCGGCGAACTTTTTAAACAGCTCTATCGTTTCAGCATCCCGCGGAATCTCTTTAACAACTTTCGCTTGCTCGTCAGGCATGAGGGGGGTCGGTTCATCGCCGCCGGTGAGTTTCCGGTACTCGGTGATGAATGCCGGATCTAAATGGGTCTTTCGCACGGCCTCCTTGAGAATGTCGACACGATCTTTTGGAGTCGCCGGTGGCAGAAGCAGAGCGGTGCCGATAGATCGGAAGCCCCGCATCATGTCCAAAAGCTTTTTCTCCTTATCGGTCTTGGCGAACTCTTCGATGTCTGGCAGATTCAGATTCGCAAAACGAGAGTCTTTACGTCCTTTGGGCACTTCGATGGCGGCGTGAAAGTCGACCAATTTTTTGTTTACCAAATCATGCTCAATGACCGTACTTGTTGAAGCGACCTGCGCGTCCACCTCCCCACGCGCGAAAGCAACGTCCAGATCTTCATTTTCATATCCTGGGATGAACCGAGGTTCTTTCATATCCAGGAGGTAGGCGCTCACGCGGCTCTGGATATACCCGGTATGGCCTACAGGAGCGCTGCCGATGCGGACTCCCGAAGCCGCCCGCAGTTTAGCCAGAGTATCCAGACCTGCTTGCTTACGCGTATTGAACAGATAGTAAAGGACATGTTCCGTCGTTCCCAGATAAACGAGCTTATCGATATCGTACTGGACACCAGATTCGCCTAACACCGCGTAAGGTATGATGCTGCTGGAGATTCGGAAGAGCGTCAGGCCATCGGCGCGTGCCGTATTGTAAAGATGATTGGCCGCCTTTCGCCCACCTGCCCCGGCCATATACTGAAACGTGATGGTTGGACTCCCTGGAATGTGTTTGACAAGAACTGACGCCAGGGCTCTCGCGCGCAAGTCACCCATTCCACCGGGACCGGCGCCGATGATGAGAGTTATGGTTTTTCCCTGATAGAAGGGCGCTTGTGAAAAAACCGGATCGGCACCAATTGTCGTCAGCATAACGGACACAATGAAAAAGAAACCGAGCGCGGGAGCATAGTGGGATCCAAAGCGGCGCATAATGACTCCTTCAGTCAACAAGTTCCTACGCAAAAACGACATAGCGCGATTGGACACGCATAGGCGGATTCACAAATTAGGTCAAGCGCAAAATGACAGAATTCGCCGGTGATTAAAATCGTTAAATTAGTCGCTCCAGGCTAAGCAGTCGTTGCACTTGACGCGACTGGAGATCCGGCCGCCATCATCATGCGAATTGTCCATGCCCGGATTAACGAAAGAACCAGCAGTGTGGCAATGATCAACAAAGCCAGAAAAATCCATAAGACCATCCAGTACGTCTGAGTCTTATCGTAGATCACGCCTGCGAGGACCGGACCGGCAAAGCTTCCCCACATATAGAAGAAACTCATCATTCCCCTAATGGTCGCGAAGTAGCGTCGACCGAAAAAATCTCCGACAGTCGCCCAGACGATTGGAAATGAGGCATCGAGTAGAGTAAAACCGATCGCAAACAACCAAAGTTGATAATCAGCGGAATCGAATAGAAGCGGCACCACCGAAAGAGCAGGCAGTAAGTGGCAAGCGGCTAGAAGCTTGGGTTTGTTTACCCAATCTGCGATCCAGCCGAGAACAAAGTGCGCCACTAAATTGACCAGCGCGAAGACGCCGAGCAGGGAAGCGGCGGCGCTCTCTGACATCCCTTTCCAAACCATCAGCGGGATAAAGTGGACTGTGGCTGCGCTGTAACAAGTCACTCGAGCAGTCATCGCAGTTACCAGCACCCAGAACATCCACGTCGTCATCGCTTGCCTGCTGGTGAAATCGCCTTTGGCATTTCCCTCTGCCGGGCTTATCGACGAATCTGCGCCCTCATTCAATTCTGTGGCCTCTCCGTCGGGGAGCAATCCCATGCTTTCAGGGGAACGCTTCAAGTGAAAGCTAAGGGGCAAGCAGACTATTAGAAAAACACACCCAGAGAGAAAAGCTGCCCAGCGCCAACCTATCGACGATACGCCGATGGCCAGCAGCGGAGATATCAGGGCGCCGCCGATAGGTACTGCGGCGCTGACTACTGTCATCGCGCGCGCTCGCTGACGAATGAACCAGCTGTTGGCGACGACCATCGGCGAGTGGACAAAACCGGCAACGAACGCAAGAGAGATCACGCCGAGGTAGACGATCATGAAGCTTGCATAGCTATCGGCCCAGGACAGAAGGATGTAACCGAGGCCGGCGAGAAAGACCGCAGTGACCATGATAGGCCGCGGGCCATAGCGGTCAATGAGGTACCCGACGAACGGCGCTTCGATCGCGCCCTGCGCCCGCGAAAGCGAAAACGCCAACGACGTCGCCGCCCGGCTGATTCCTAAATCCTGGCTAATCGGAAGGAAGAAAACTGTGAAACCAAACTGATGCAGGCCGCCGCCGACGATGCGAATGATCGAAACCAATCCGACCATACGCCAACCGTAAAAGATACTCGATCGAAACTTGGAGAAAACATTGAAGCTCATGATCGCCAGGGAATGATACAGCGGCGACGTTACGTTAACGATCCTAACGGGTCAAGTGGTGGAAACCCTCTGCTAGCCAAATCGAAGTTGGCGTACGGGTGGCTGCTGAATTTAGCTTGACAATAAACCCACTGGGCGTTTAGGGTCGCCCAAATTGACCATCCGGGATTGTTAAATAGGTGTGTCGATGTTCGTAAAGAGATGCAGGCCATTCATCCGCCCGGGTCATGGTGCTAAGGATGATCAGGGCAAAAGTACAATGTGAAGCGAAAATCACTCATGCAGGTTAAAGATTATAGATTTGCAAAACGGACAAGCACGGAGTTGGCCCTGTGGCTGCGGCGCACAACTTGAGGAGACTGAAGCATGGAAATTATTGGCGAATATTTAAAATTGATTGGTTGGGGCATCGTAGGTATTTTAACAATGGTTCTGTCTCTATGGATTGTATTGTTGGTTTTCACATGGCTAACGCCTGTTGATGAATGGGAGGAGCTCAAAAAAGGCAATCTGGCTATGGCGCTTGTCATGGCGGCCGTGATCATCAGCTTTGCTTTAGTGGTCTCATCGGCGATTGCGCCACCCAACTTTGCTCAATAAGGCAAAAAACGCCCGTACTGCTCATGATGAAACCGGGAATCGCCATCCCCTGAATGGAAGAATCGCGGAGTGACGTTTGCCCTGTCTCTTTTGATCATCCTCTGGTGATGCCGATCAAGCTGAGCTTTTTGTCCAAATAACGTTCGTAGATGCGGTAGAGTGTTTCCATTGAAGCGATGTCGATCCATTCGTTCTCGGCGTGCAGATTGCCGACATAGGGTCTGGACATGATCACTGGTATTCCATAGCCGCAAATGAAGCGGGCATCGCTTCCGCCGTGCTCGCGGATCAGTGTCACCGGTTTGTGCGTGATTTCTTCGGTCGCCGTAAGGAAGAGCGGATCAGGGAAAACCTTAGTCGGCTCGGCGCTGACAAGCACTTCTAGCTCCATTTTATGCTCCATGAATCGTTTTAACTGAGAAATGATCTGGTTCGAATTGTAGGGAGGCGGGAAGCGAACATCGCAGACGGCTTCGGCGAACGACGGGATGCGGTTCGATACACGATTCTCGGTTTGCATCACAGTGACCGCGAAGGTCGGGTGCCAATGTCCATCGCCGCTTTTAAGAGTCTCAAAATAGTTGCGCAGCTCGTTCAACTTGGAAATTAATTTCTCCAAAGGGTTTTCAGCGAGCCAGGGCCGCGAAGCATGGCCCGAAGAGCCATGCGTCTTGAGCTTCAAGTGAAGAATGCCCTTTTCTTCGACGGCTATTTCATTGAGTGAGCCGGAGTCGGGTATGATGGCAACCCCGCACCGGAGCCCGGCTTTTTCGAACAGAAAGCGTGTGCCATGATTACCGCCGTTTTCCTCATCCGAGGTTACCGCGATGCCGAGTGAAATTCCCGGGCAGCGCTCATGGAAGTCACGGAAGATTTCTAACAGGATTGCTAACTCGCCCTTCATGTCGCCGCTGCCGGGCCCGTAAATTCTCCCGTCATTGACGGACGAGTGGTACTCCGCGGCTTGCGGCCGTGCAACCACGTCCAGATGGGCAAGCAGCAGAACCTCAGGCGCTGAAACATTGCGCGGCAGGATCACCGTAGATGGACTGCCATTTTCGCAAAACCGGCGAACCGTCAGTTCGTTGGGCAGTTCGACATGGTTGATGACGAACTCCATGCAACGCTGGATATCCTCCGGACGATCGCGCGTGCTCGGAATGATGATCAAATCGCGAGTGAGCTCGATCAGCCGCCGGCGCAGAGATTCGTCTTTACGGCTAGTCTCGGTCATAACCCCATTCGACCGGCAACTCGGTCCAGGCTTTCGCCAAAACTACGCTGCATTGTTCGTGGTCTTTTCCCAGGCAGAGGAATTGACCTTTGATGACTTTGCCGTGGTTATCGATGTTAAAATTAAAAGGAATGATTCCTTCGTCCTTGCCCGGCCGGTAGAGCACTCGGGCGTGATCAATGAGGGAAAGAAGCTGATCGCCGTCCAGTGATTTGCGAAATTGAATGTTGCGCATCTTCCAACAACCGTCAGGCGTAAAGTGTCGCGCCAGCACTGCGGGATACGTGGCCCCGGTCACCCGTGCATTGATCTCGCAGATAATGACCTGATTGCGTCCATCTTGTTCTATCACCACAAAGTCGGTGCTGGCGGTGCCGCGATAACCTTGGGCGTGCAGCCATTCTCCAGCGATTGCGCCTTGTCGGAAAAGCTCTTCCTTGAGCTCAGGATGTTCTCGAATGTAGGGTGGCGGTGACATGTTGCCCTCATGAACGCTGGCCTCACTGAGAATCTGTTCGGTCCAGTCGAACAGGGAAACAGTGTCATCATCTAAAAACATCTGAATGCTGGGAGAGCCGATGCGACGGACTCCAGGTGTTTCTTCATCGAGCCAGCCTTGCACCATGCACGGACCTTCGAAGAAGAGATAGTTGGGCAATCTATCGAGCCGCGGGTTTTCGGTATTGAGCTTGATCATCCCATAGCCGGAGGCGCCGATCTGGGCTTTAACCACCGCCTTTGAATAACCCAACTGTCGCAAGCGAGCGAGCGCGGCTGGTACTTCTCGGGGAGTCGCCGCAAGAAGAGTTTCGAACACGGGCAATCCTCGTTCCAGCTGATGGCGGTAGAGAAGATACTTGTTGTTGCCGTTTTTGCTTCCTTCGTACGTACTGATGGTCCGCTTGTTCAACCCCGTCGCAACTTCAACCAGAAGGCGGTCCGTGACAAAACCATCCACCCACACGGCCGCATGCGCTTTCAAGTCTTC
>CAVSLC010000003.1:0-151038 GCA_963728565.1 uncultured delta proteobacterium | reverse complement strand
CGAATACTTTACCCATTCTCAAGTCGCTGCGCCACGCTGATTCTATCGGCAAAAAAAAAGCCCCTTTCGGGGCTTTAAATAGAGCTCAGGCGGGCGAATTCCTACTGAGCAGGCAGCACGTTTACTCGTTTGCGTGGCACCGATCCAGCCGGTCCAAATTCACCACGCCATTGATTAACGCAAAAAGAGTGAAAGTCACGACCCATGCTCACGTTTCGGCCGGGTTGAATGCGTATCCGAGTTGGCGGATGATAATATTACCTGCACGCACAGTTTCACCGCCAATACTTTTACGCCGCGCCAGTTGTTCCTTACTGTCGCGCCCGTTACGGGAGCTCCCGCCAATTTTTTGTGTGCCATATCCGTTCCTATTTTCCAACGATCAATTCCGGTGATCTTGAGAGTAGTCTGATGTTGCCGATGACCTCGTCGACGACTGTGGCCCTGAAGGTTTCTTTTTAAAGCGAGCACTTTCTTCGCTTTGGCCTGGCTGACAATCTCGCCGCTTACTTCTTTCTCCACCAATGGCGACCCGATTTTGGCATCGCCATTGCCCCCGATGAACAAAACTTCAGCCAGCGTTATCTTTTCGCCGACCTCGCCGGTTGTTCCCCGATCTTTACGAGATCCCCTTCAGGATCTGACCCCGCTCCCCCCGTTTTGATTACTGCATATTTCATGGTTTTTCCCGAATTGTTTTTTTAACGAAGATTCCGGCTGAAAGTCAACAATATCGGACCACGAAGACACCTCTCCTAACTCCTGAGACAACGAGTGACAAAAAATTCTAAGACCTAGTCGACAAAGGCTCGACAGTTAAATATACATCGCAATACGATAGTATCGTGACACGATATTGTTTGATGATGGTGACCGTGCCGGACTTTAAAGCAATGGCGGAACTACGTTACCAAATACGTAAGTTCCTCAGGTTTAGCGAAAATGCCGCGCGCGACAAGCGGGCATCGAGCCGCAGCAACATCAGTTGCTCTTGGCTATTAGGGGATTACCGGACAGTGCAAGTCCGACAATCGGAGTGCTAGCCGAAAGAATGCAGCTGCAGCACCATAGCACGGTCGAGCTCGTAGATCGGCTTGGTAGACCGAAACTTTCTGTCGATTGCGCTCGACCAACGACCGGCGACAGGTGTTGGTCAAGCTAACCCACGATGGAGAAGAGTTTCTGGAGAAGCTTTCGCTGCACCACTTGGAAGAACTTCAATCAGCCGGACCAACCTTCGTGAAGGTCCTCAACAGCCTCATTGATGATTCACGCGACTCCGCATCCGAATCAGTGAATTCAAATGTGACCCATAAACCGCGAAAGGATAAAAACCATGGCTGATCAATCGGCTGAAGAACTATTGCTTGACGTACGGGTTGCCGAAGCGTCAAAACTCTACAAGTTCTATTTAAACAACGAACAGAAAATACTTGGCACAGCAGGTGTGGTGACCTTCTTAGTGGCATGGGAGCTCGTTGGAAATGTTCTCCAATTGATCAATCCCATGTTCATGAGCGCGCCCTCGCTGATCTTCAACGCTGCCATCCAGATGTTTTCCTCCGGGGAAATATATAACGATCTCTATGTCAGCGGTCTCGAGCTCTTCTGGGGATATCTTCTCTCAGCTCTAGTCGCTGTCCCATTTGGTATCATGGTCGGCTGGTATAAGAGGGCGAGCTACGTCTTCGATCCTTTCATCAACGCCATGAACGCCACCCCGCGAGTGGCGCTTTTACCGCTGGTGATTATCTGGTTGGGGATCGGCATACTTTCGAAGGTCGGCATCATCTTTCTCGGCGCCGTTTTCCCGATCTTGATCAACACTCGCGATGGAGTCAAAACCACGCCCTACAACCTTCTCACTGCGGCGCGGAGCTTCGGCGCTTCGGAGTGGATGCTGTTTAAGACGGTGGTGCTACCTTCGACAATCCCTTTTATACTGACCGGTATGCGACTTGGGCTGGGCCGGGCGATCGTCGGAGTCATGGTCGGCGAGCTTTACGCGGCTACCGCAGGCATTGGTTTCATGATCACCGTAGCTGGCGCTACTTTCCAGACCGATAAGGTCTTCGTCGGTGTGCTGATCTTCGCTTTGACCGGTATGATCGGTATGGAGGTACTTACCCGAATCGAGCGCCGCTTCGACAAGTGGCGCCCCAAAGTGGGTGCGCAGGAGATCTAGATCCGAACCTCTAGGTAGCTTGTTCGCGCACTTTAAAGAGCCCCTCTGACGAGGGGCTCTTTTTTTTACATTCGTCTATCCCGGTCCGCCAGCCTCTTGATGCCCCTCCTGCCGTTTGCCATTGTAAAGTCTAGATTTCTGACCACGAAAGGACCTCAAATGCGTATTCATACACCAGGCTGGTACTTTCTTCGCCCGTATATGGTCGTTCTAATACTAACCGCAACCGGGTGCGGTTATAACACCCTCCAGAGCCTGGATGAAGAAGTGAAAGGCGCCTGGGGAGAAGTTCAGAATCAGTACCAGCGCCGTGCCGATCTCGTGCCTAACTTAGTCGCGACAGTTAAAGGAGCGGCGAAGTTTGAACAGGAAACCCTGACACAGGTGATCGAAGCCCGCAGTAACGCAACGGCAACCAAGATCGATCCCGAATCGCTCAACAATCCTGAAGCATTTAAAAAGTTTGAGCAGGCGCAAAGCCAGCTCTCCAGCGCTTTATCCCGTTTGCTCGTGGTGGTGGAACGATATCCGGAGCTGAAGGCAAATCAAAATTTCCAAAACTTACAAGCACAGCTGGAAGGCACCGAAAACCGGATTGCAGTAGCTCGCAAGCGCTATGTCGAACGAGTGGCTCAGTACAACACGACTGTGCGCTCGTTTCCAACTAATCTCACGGCAAAGTTCTTGGGCTTAGAAGTTCGGCCATCGTTCAGCGCCGATGAAGCCGCGCAGAAGCCGCCACCGGTAAAATTCTAGGCCGTAACGGCGATTAATACCTTGCGCGAATCTCCTCATGCCCGGATTGCGCTGCGCCGCCATTTGCCGGCGCAGCATGGTCTTGCCTTTTGCCTCTTCCTGTTTTGCCTGCTATCGGCTCCGGCTTATCCTCTGGATGTGCCGCCGCTGCGCGGGCGCGTGAACGATTACGCCAAAGTTATTACAACGGATCAAACTCGCAAGTTGGAGGATCAACTTGCGCAATTTGAGCGGGACACGGGTCACCAGGTGGCGATTTTAACAGTGCCCTCCTTAGAGGGCGACTCGCTCGAGGACTTCAGTATCCGCGTTGCCGAGAATTGGAAAATCGGCAAGAAAGGCTTCGACAACGGTGTCATTCTGATAGTCGTGCCGAAGGATCGGCGTTTGCGCCTGGAGGTCGGATACGGCCTGGAAGGCATTTTGCCCGATGCCGTAGCGAACCAAATCATCAGTCAGTACATCATTCCACGTTTCCGCGCTGGTGATTTCTCGAGCGGCATCGTCGCAGGTATCGACGCTGTGCTGAGAGTGATCAAGAGGGAACCGCTTCCGGAGACCGCCCGGCAGAAACCCGTTAACCCGTCGGGATCAGGGTTCGGTTCACTCACTGGCCTGGTACTGCTTTTGGGGCTTATAGCCGTCATGTCGATCGCCTCTAATTCAAACCGCCGAAGGAAAGGCATATGGGCGACCCGCGGTAGGCGCTATCCGCCGATCTTCTGGGGTGGCGGTGGTTTTGGCGGGGGTGGATTCGGTGGAGGCGGAGGCTTTGGTGGCGGCGGTTTCGGTGGCGGTGGCGGCGGATTCGGCGGTGGCGGAGCTTCCGGCAGTTGGTGATGGATGCGCCCAGATAAATTTCTTACTGAAGCGGAGCAAGAACGTATTCACCAGGCGGTGATCGCGGCGGAGTCCAAGACTTCCGGCGAAATTGTGCCGATGGTTGTCACGTCTAGCGCGCGTTACACTGAAATCGAACTGTTTGGCGTAGTCACCGGGCTTTTTCTTGGGATGCTTTTAGGCTGGCTCTGGCATGATCCCTGGGGATCCTATGGTCTCAATTTGTGGCCGGTAATCGGCGCCACTGTCGGCTTTTTGATCGCCCGCATTCCTGCAGTCAAGCGCCGATTAGCTTCGAGGAGTCGCGTCGAGGAAGCTGTCAACGATCGTTGTATGGCTGCATTCACCGAGCACGGTCTGCATTATACACGCGACCATACCGGCATTTTAATCCTGGTGTCGTTATTGGAGCATCGAGTCGAAGTTCTGGCGGACCGTGGTATCAACGAAAAAGTTCCGCCCGGCACTTGGGATGAAGTCATCGAGATTCTCACCGTGGGTTTGAAGTCACGCCACGCCGGCGATGCTTTCTGCAAAGCGGTGAAGCGGTGCGGCGACATCCTAGCAACTCACTTTCCGCGCCAAGTGGACGACCGCGACGAACTTCCCAACAAACTGATTAATGATTGAGGATCTTACTTGTACGCCAGCGCACGTCCACCGCGGCGACGCCGCCACCCTTTGGCCGGACCATCAGAGGATTGATTTCCATGATCGCTTAGATGATTGCGCTGCGCGGCGAAAATATCCGACAAACCGACCATCGCTTTCACCAGGGCGTTGATGTCGCGCGGGCCTTGCCCGCGAACACCCTGGAGCACTTTGAAGCCGCGCAGCTCTTGCAACATCCGGCGCGCTTCTCCTTCATCGACCGGCAGCAGGCGAATCGTGACATCTTTCAGCACTTCGACGAGAATGCCGCCGAGCCCGACCATCAAAAACGGACCGTATTGCGGATCCGTGCGCGCTCCCAGCAGCACCTCCGTGCCCTGCACCATTTCCTGAATTAGCAGATGGCCTTTGCCTAGCGTTTTGGATAGAAGCTTCTGTCCCTCAGCGACCACTTCCTCGGGAGTCTTCAGACCCAATACCACCGCACCGGATTCGGTCTTATGGACGATTTCCGCTGCGACCAACTTCAACGCCACCGGAAAGCCAATCTCTTTTGACTTCAATCCCGCTTCGGCCGCGGTGCCTACAAGAAACTGCTTTGGCAAGCCGATGCCGCGGCTCTGCAATAGAGTGTTGAGTTTGTCGCCCTCCAGGTCTTCCGGTTTCCCGTTTGCGTCCGGCAGAGTCGGCACACCCAGCCGTTTGCGTTCGCCGTATAAACCCAAGCCTGCGAGCGCCCGCAGTGTCGGCTTGATCGCCTGCAGAAATGGAATCCCAGCTTGTTCCTGAAAGTTTCGGCTCTCGTCGGTACAGCTGTAGGTCGAGCGCGCAAATGCGAGGATCGGCTTATCAGTCGCAGCGGCAAGATTTTTGAACAAGGTCGCTTCCCTTTTCTCAGGAAAGCGCGGCAATTCGCCATGAATCGCAAGTAAATCGACGCCGTCATCCTCGGCGTGCAGCTTCACGATATTGATGAAGCCCTGCTCATCGCCAAAACCGGCAACGCCGCATTCAAGCGGATTTTCGACGGCCAGTTCCGGCGGGATCAGCGGACGCACGGCCTCTTTAGTCTTGTCGCTCAGTTGGGCTAAATTGGTGTTCAGTTCTTCGGCGTGATCACAGATCAGGCCTTTCATGCCCCCCGAGTTGACCACGATCGCGGCGCGACTGCCGCGCGGATAACGGCCGGCCATGAACGCTAACGTCATTTCCGTCAGATCTTCCAAAGTTGGGCAACGGATCAGCCCAAGCCGGTTGCACACTGCGTCGAACACTTCATCGGCTCCGGCCAATGCGCCTGTATGCGAATCGCCTGCCGCTTGCCCATTGCCGAGCGACCAAGCTTGACGACGAGAATCGGCTTGTTCTTGTTGAGCGCCTCACGCGCAACAGCCATGAATTCCTTGGGACGTCGGATGCCCTCCACCATCAATAGGATAATCTTGGTCCCCGGATCGTCCACCATGAACGAAAGATAATCCACCAGATCAAGGCTGATTTCATTGCCGCTGGAAACCGCGTAGGTAAACCCGATGCCGCGCTCGGTCGCGCCCTTGATCCAATTACCCAGTGAGCCACCGCTCTGAAAGATCAGACCCATGGGACCTTTCTTTAGCAATGGCGTTGAAGTAGGAAACGTCCAGAGGCCTTCGCTTAAAGAGTACGAACCCATGCAATTCGGCCCGCAAACGACAAAACCCGTGCGCTCGCACAAATCCTTCATCGCCTGCGCGCGTTCCTTCCCCTTGGGATCGTCGCCTTCGCCGAAACCGGCCGTATAGATCGTGGCGGATTTGGTGCCGAGTTTGGTCGCTTCTTTCCAAAGTGCCCAACACCGCTCGTGTCGGAATCAAAATTAGCAATTCCTCGGGGACCTCAGGGAGCGCTGCGAGATTGGGATAACAAGGATTGTTTTCTATCTCCTGATAATTGGGGTTGATTAAAAAGACTTTGCCCTTGTAGGCCTTTTTTAGATTGCGATAAATCCCCATTGGCCAACGCCCTTTCGGTGACGCGCCGACAATCGCAATTGATTTCGCGGAGAGAAGATTTTCGACCGGCCTGCGCTGGAATGAAGTCATACAAATTCCTTGTTAGCTTAATTTTAGATTTTCCTATCTCACGTTATAAACGTTGCTGCAAGGCAGGTGAGATGATAGCGCTCTGATAACCGCGCATCAGCGAATGGTACGCATTGCCATTCCGGCGCCTATTCGGTAAAAGTCTGGTTGGTCAAAAATGCGGCGGCGTCACTCGGGCTAAAAAATATTAGCCGAACTTGCTCGAGTGAAGCATTTGATCCGAGAAACTCTTCAATCGTGTGGGACGACACCTTGGCTGCTTCGCTGAGCGGATAGCCGTAGATACCCGTCGAGACCGCGGGGAAGGCGACTGTCTCGAGCCCGTGCTCAACCGCCAGGCGGAGACAATTTTGGTAGGATGAAGCCAGCAATTTTGCCTTTTCGACCCCTCCGCTCCCGTAAACCGGCCCTACCGTATGAATGACATGCTTGGCAGGCATTCTGCCGGCGCTGGTAATGACAGCCTCTCCGGTCGGCAGCCCTTGCGGAAATTCTCTCGCTCGGATTTCTTTGCACTGCTTCAATATCTCTGGGCCGCCTGCTCGATGAATTGCGCCATCGACGCCGCCACCGCCCATCAAAGTGCCATTGGCGGCATTGACGATCGCGTCGACCTGTTCTTTGGTGATGTCGCCGATCTTGACCACAACTCGACCGTTCAGAAAAGTTTTCAAATCTCCATCAATTTTGATCCGGCTCATCGCCGAGCAGTTAAATGAAAAATTCCCGTGCGAGACTTGCGACAGAAGCCGCTTTACCATTTAACGACTTGTCCAACCAACCCAACCGAACAATCAATCCCGTGGCGGCGGGGTGTTGCGCAATACTTGTCCGGGATAGGCGCCTGTCGCGGCGCCGTTCTCGATGACCACTTCTCCATTGACCACCGTGTGATGCACTCCGGTTGCGCGTTGGATCATTCGCCTCTCGTTGCCTGGTAGATCTTGGACGTACTCAGGGGCGACTGTGTTGACGGTCTTGGGGTCGAACACCGCGATGTCGGCTGCGAGTCCCGATCTCAAAAGACCCCGGTCGCGCAGACCGAATATAGACGCCACATGAAAGGTCAGCTTCGAGACCGCTTCCTCCAAGCTCATAATCCCGTTGTCGCGCACCCAGCGACCCAAAAAGGTCGTGCAGTAGCCGAACCTGGCATCATAGCCCATGTGCGCGCCGGCGTCGGATTGACCGACGATGACAAACGGATTTTTGAGGATCTCACAGACCGCTTTGGGATCTCCCTGCGTCGTCACGTGCGAGAAACGAGTTTCGAGATTCTCTTCCAATGCGAGATCCAGGAACACATCCATGGGGTCTTTTCCCTTGCTCCGCGCAATCTCCTCGAGAGTTCGGCCCTGCAGAGTCTTATTCTTCGGCAGTTTCGCTTCATCGACATAGATGACATCCCAACGCTTGGGGAAAACCGATGGCTCCGGCGAATTTACCTCGGCGCGCATTTTTTGCCGCGCTTCGGGGTCGGCAAAAATCTTTGCCTCTGCTCCACCGGCATAAACATCGCGGCGCGCCAGGTAGGAAACTCATCGAAGCATTGCGCATCGAGCATGGTATAGCGGTTCTCGAACGGTTTGGCCTGCGTCATCGCATAGATCGGCAATCCCTCGTCACGGAAAACTCTGGCAGTGGATTCAAGCATGCCTTTCCAATGATCGGGCCGCGTCCAACTATGGCTGATGCTCTGCCACAACACCGGCCGGCCGGTGGCGCGCGCCAGCTCGGATGCATAGGCAATTCGTCCACGCGCGTCCACACCGCCCCCGCTCAACTGAATCACGCCGGTATTCATATCCCCAAGAACTTCGAGCAAGGCCAAGAGCTCTTGATTTGTGGCTACCCGGCTAGCTATAGGCTTGCCGTCTTCGCGCATGTGGCGGGGGTTCTGATTGGTTGAAAAGCCGACGGCGCCCGCGATCATGCCCTTGCGCACCAACTGCTGCATCTGGGCGATTTCTTCCGGTCTCGCTTCACGCACAACCGCGTCTTCTCCCATCACGTAGTGACGCACAGCGATGTGACCGATCAGCGCCGCGACATTGATACCAAGACGGGTGCCAAGCACATCCAGGTATTCGCCGGTGGATACCCACTTCCAGTCGATTCCCTCTTCGAGAACTCTGCGGCTAATCGCTTCGACCCGAACAAAGCTTTTGATCACCGCCTCGCGGCCCTCCGGCTTGCATGGGGCCAGGCTCAGACCGCAATTTCCCACCACCGACGAGGTCACGCCATGAAAACACGACGAAGTGCCTAAAGGATCCCAGAGCAACTGCGCGTCGAGATGCGTATGCGGATCGATGAATCCAGGCGTCACCGCCAGGCCTTCGACATTCAAGGTACGTTTGGCCGTCCCATTGAGACGGCCGATTGCGGCGATCTTTCCTCCCGCCACCGCGACATCGCCGGTGAAGCTGGGCATGCCGGAACCGTCATAAATTCTTCCACCCTTGAGCAAAAGATCGAACATGCTGTCTCCTTGAATGGATCGTTAGCGACTAAATAGGTGATCGATTTAGCTCAAAACTTGGTTTATCGATCTCAGTATCGATGCTATGCCTCAGGCAATAGTCCGTTTTCTTTCAACACCGGCATTAATTCATCATGGCTGTGAATCAGAATCTTCGGTCTAGCAGCCATCAAGGTCTCTTCATCGTTGTAGGAGTATCCATTGGAGAGCGCAATCGTGACGACTTCGAGATGATTGCCCGCGACTTTACATCCATCCACATTGTTCCCCGCGCGAATATAGGATGCAGTTCCAGTGAGTAAGACAAGCCTCAAGCTCGGCAGCTTGTGCTCTCTGAACAGATAGTACAGCCCCTGTTCTTTCGCATAGTAGGTCTCGTCGCGATCAACGATTTCAGCGAAGTATTTGCCAATGCCGAAAGTCTCCATCGCGTGATGTTGATATCTTCGTCCACCCGTGGTCAATAGCACATTGCGCAGCCCGGCGCCCTGAGTGCTTTTCAGCGACTCCTCGATTCCAGGAACGAAATTCGGAGGTTTGGTGTCGAAGCTGTGTTTCCGGGCGATCTCCAGCGCCTGGGTGCGTATCTCCAGGCGCTTTTTTTCATTGAAGATTAGGTTGGCGTCCGCTTTGTACTCATCGGCGAAAACCAAAGGGATCAGAAACAAATCGAAGGGGCCGTCGGCAATCTTACGCAACCGTTCAAACGGCAGCGGATGAAGTCCATACTTGGGCAGAATCTCCGTGGTGATTGTGAGAACCCTTTGAATGTCGGTCTCCACCGTATCGGACATTGTCCTAACCAAAAATGTCACGGTTCCCATGGGATGCCTCCAGACAAGCGATACTATTCGAAGCCAAATGAGCTGGCAAGACAGTCTGGCGTGTTCCTATGCGTCGGGACCGCGGACAAATTTCAGCTTCACAGCAGGGCAACGTAGGAGAAAACGCACAGCGCATTGAAGAATGGCGATGATATTCTACCGGGGAGTTTCTTCGAACGGCAGCCGGTGTTGGCGTTCGGAATTGCATTTTTTGCAACTAGCCACAAGATTCCCTTTGATGGATTTACCACCTCGAATGATCGGCACAAGATGATCCATGGTCAAAATTGCCGGCGGGAATTTGCCGCCGCAGTGGTGGCAGAGGCCAAGGGCTTGCTTGCGCTTCCACCACTGGCTGGCACGCAGCTCTCGAGCCTTTCGGCGCTCACGGCGGATTTCTTCTTCACTGACCGTGACTAGAAACGAAGTCGGTTCCATGCGGACAATCAAAAACTATCTGTACCATCGTTTGATATTCATGAAATAGACGGCAAAAGCGATTGCGGCAAGAAAATAGCCGGCCGCCTGAAACAGTGCCCAGCCATCGCCGGATTGTAGATATCGCGACAACTGCCAAAATGAAAAGCCGAAGAAAAAGATGATCGAGGTGGCGATCAGTATCCGATGGGCGGTAATCAATCTCATGGCATTAGTGAAACACCAAGCTCGCAGCAACTGCAAGGAAGCGAATTGAACATTGCTTGCCTCGATCAGGATTACATCGCGTGCACCCGGCACGCTATCATCATAAGGAGAAAATCATGAGTCGAGAAATAGTCCAAACCAGTGAAGCTCCAAAAGCAATCGGCCCTTATGCGCAGGCGATTAAAGCACACGGTTTTGTCTACACCGCCGGGCAAATCGCTATTCTCCCTGAGAGCGGCGAGATGATCGAGGGCGGCGCTGCCGCCCAGACGCGCCAAGTCTTTGCCAACCTCGCAGCGGTTTTGAAAGCGGCGGGAACATCGATGGATCAAGTGGTCAAGGCAACGGTATTTTTGCGCCACATGACCGATTTTGCCGCGATGAATGAAGTTTATGCCGAGCATCTCGGTAAGGCTACGCCAGCCAGGTCAACGGTGGCGGTGACGGAACTACCTCGGGGAGCGCTGGTCGAGATCGATATGATTGCAGAGGTGTAGGGCGAGAACGATCTGCTAAGTGCGTGACACCATCCGCAGTAGTTTCTGCAGCACCGTCTCCGCGATGTTAGTCAAAGAATCGGTGCCGGTTTTGATGATTTCTTCGCCCGGCGGGTATGCGAACATTCCCTTGGTGCCGGTGACCACCGAGGATTTTTCGTCACCGTCGGTTTTGGTTAGCTTCTTGCCAGTTGTCTTGGCACCCATATTTTTGCGGCGAACTTTTTCCTGGTGGTTCTTGTAGCGCGTAAACTGCCCGCGATTAAGCCAGATCGCGTCGCACTTGAAACAGCGTAGAAACTGAACATCCGCTCCTAGTGAAGGTTCCTTGACCGCCGACATTCGGGCGGTACAGCGCGGGCAAAAAAGTTCTTTTTTAACTAAAGCCAGCGGCACCCGGAGGAGTTCCTGGTCGGCGGGCTCCAGACGCGCCGCTTCACCGGCTTGTATCGGGAAAAGCTCCCATTTATCGCACCAGATACCGCCGCATTGGCCGCATTGATCCAGCTCGATAAGCGAGCCCGGATTGGCGCGCGCAGTGACCGGCTTCATCGGCACTTCGCATTGCGGGCAACGCACCACTTCAGCGCGCTCCTTGCACATCGATGGCTTCAAACCCGAACTGCGCTGCAGATCGCGGCAAAGCCCCCATTTGATACAGCAGCATAATCCGCCGATTGATCGGCGGATGGCTGCTCAATAGATCAGCGAGTTTCCCGTCGCTGCCATCGAGGCGCCGGCGCAACGGGTTGATGAAAAAAAGATGGGCGGTGCCGCGCGTCGCTTTCTGAAACGGCATCCCGGCATCGCGGATCCTTTCCAAAGCCATTGCCAGGCCCCGCGGATTGCGGGTGAACTCGACGGCGGTGGCATCGGCTAAATACTCGCGCTGTCGCGACACCGCCATTGCCAAGAGCCGCGAGATCAAAGGAGAGATGACGATCAACAGCAATGCCGGAATCGCCAGCAACGCCTGGCCACTTGGGCGCCGCAGAGGTCGCGCGCCAAAGATCGAGCGCTGTGCCCAGTCGGAGAGCAGAACCACACCACCAAGGAGGACGCTGATCAGCAGCATGACTAATGTGTCATTGTTTTTGATATGCGCCATTTCATGGGCCACCACGCCTTGAGTTTCCTCGCGGCCGAGCAAGGTCAACAGCCCGGTGGTGACGCAAATCGCCGCCGATTCCTGATCTCGCCCGGTGGCAAATGCGTTGGGCGCGGGATCGTACGTGACATAGACTTTCGGCATCCGGCAGCCCGATGCCAGCGCCATCTCTGTGACCACATTGTGCAGTTCGCGATGCTCGGGTATTTGGATGTCTAATGGTTCGGCGCCGACCGACGACAGAATCAATTTGCTGCCCTGGCGGTAACCTGTATATGTCAGTGTCGCCGAAAGACCCAGCGCGATCACTGTAGCAATGGGAACCGAAGGCCCGCGCGCAGTAAACGCGTCCAGGTAGAGGTAATCGATAGACAGCCCTATGAGAAAAAAGAATAACAAAAAGCAAAACACGATGAACGCGCTGATCCGGCGATTGCGGGCTTGACGTTCAGCGAAATCTCGCGACTTGAGGATATCCAGTTTGCCGGCCTAAAAGAGGAGGGACAGTTTAAGGCTCACGCGCGGCACCGCTCGTTCCGCTTCGGGAACGGAGAAGAATTCGCTCGGCTGGAAGCGGAAGAAGCCGGCAATAACGTTGGACGGAAACACTTCCTGTTTCATGTTATAACGCATGACCAGATCGTTATAGTATTGCCGGGCAAAGGCAATTTGATTTTCAGTGGTGGTCAATTCTTCCTGAAGGCGCAGCACGTTCTGATTCGCTTTCAGATCCGGATAATTTTCCATCAGCGCGAAAATTTGCCCTAGTGACTGGGTTAACGCAGTTTGCGCTTCAGCATTTTCTTTAACTCCGGTCGAGGCCATGGCTCTGCTTCGCGCATCGATGACTTTTTGCAAGGTATCCTGCTCGTGTTGCATGTAGCCCTTGACGGTTTCGACAAGATTCGGAATCAAGTCATAACGTCGTTTAAGCTGCACATCGATCTGCTTCCAGGCATTCTCGATCTGATGCCGCAGCGCCACCAAGCCGTTGTAAGTCCAAATCAGCCAAACTGCGATCACAAGAAGGACCGCCCAAAATAGCCAAATCATCGCCTCCACCTGCCACCCAGATCATCGCAAACCAATATCGATTGGCTCACGTCAGCAACACAGGCAACGCCGGTCATCGTCAGAACCCGCTGCATTTCTTCTGCTAAGATTGCGAAAACCCGTTCGACCCCACGGGCGCCGAAAGCGCCGACACCCCAGGCTACGGGACGTCCGACCAGGACCGCTTTCGCGCCCAAAGCAATGGCTTTAACAATGTCGCCGCCGCTGCGAATTCCGCTGTCGAGCAGCACCGGCACCTGGGCGCCAACGGCGGCAACCACTTCAGGCAACACCTCCAATGCCGCTCGATTAAAATCTAGGATTCTGCCACCGTGATTGGAAACGACCAGGGCATCGGCGCCAGCGTTGACCGCGTCATGAGCATCCTCCGCGCTCATAATGCCCTTGACCACCACTGGTAATGACACTTGTTGCTTGAGCCACTCGATGTCTTTAGGCGAAGACTTGTGTCCCTTCCTCGGCTTACCGTCCTTGGTCGACAACGGCACTTCATCGCCGATCTTAACCGGTCGCACCGTATCCATCGTTATGCCCGCGGCAGCAAAGCCGAGGTCCTGAGCGAGCTTGGCGTATTCAGCTACTTCTTCTCGGCCGCGGTTCATGTATGCCATGAAGACAAACGGCGACTTCGATGCGTTGCGCCAATCCCGCGGATTGAATTTAGCCGCCTGGCTGACAAACATCATAGCGCCCACCCGATCGGTGCCTTCGGCGACTTCCCGTTCTGCGTCTTTGCCAATCAGACTGAAACTACCCACCGGCGCGGTAATGGCCGGGATCGGCAGCTTGTGGCCGAAGAGCTCGATTCCAATGTCCGGATCGGTAATGTCGTGGAAAATCCTTTGTCGAAACATGTATTGACGGAAGGCCCGCGGATTTCGATGAAACGTCGCCTTGGTTTCAGCGGCGCCGTCGAAATGATGCCAAGCCTCGGCCGGCATGGTCCGGCGGGCGATCTCGCGAAGCTCGCGCAGCCCCATTTGCTCCAATGGTTTTTCGATCATGGATCTAGCTGTGTGAGGTAATTTCCCAGCAGTTGGTGCCGGGGTCTCGAAAAAAGAAGGAATTCGACGAGCCGTTCTCATTGATCGGGAACAACTCAGTGACACCTAGACTGTCTCCCTCTTCCGAGAGCAGGCGATATGCCTCTTTGACCGCTTCGTTCGATTCGACGGTCAAAGTATTGCGAAAGTTCGGCGAGAAAACTTTGAACTCTTTGCGCTCGGCGCAGACGATGTATGTTTTAGTGTTCGGATGCTTGACGTAGATCACATGGTCGTTGGCTTGATGAACTTCCAGTCCCAACACTTCGGTGTAAAATTTACGATTGACGTTCATGTCACGGGCTACGAGGGTACCATGGGTAAACCCCTGAGGCACGTAGCCGCGGCCTGGGAAGCGCTCTTCCGGGAAGTGACTCGTCCAGTGCGGCCCGCGCACCCCGCCTGCTTTTGCTTTGGCCGATTCTTTTCGGTTGACCGCTTCATAGGACTCGATTTCCCAGCCGTTGGTTCCTGGCTCAACGAAGTAGCAGGAGTACGAGCCGTGATTCCACAGCGGCTTGCCGATAGCGCCGAGTTTGTACTCGGCCTTGTGCGCGTTCAGATACTCATAGGCCCTGTCCACCTCTTCGGTCGTCGCCACGCGCACACCCCAATGATTATGCATCTGCTTGGTCGGCGCATCCGGGCCAGCCTCATGAACCACCAACAGCCAATGCGTGTTCGGATGCTTCAATATCGCTTCACCCGGCTTCTCGGCAACTTTTTCAAAGGCCAGAAGATCGGTCAGCACGGCCATGGATTCATGCAAATCGCGGCATTCCATGTGAGTCGCCGAAAGCGCAATGGGCTTGATCATGCCCCTGTCTCGTGCGGATTCCATTTGATCGCTCGTTGCCCTACCAAACATGTTTATGAAAATTTACAGCGGTACGACTACCCTGTCAAACGACGGATTGCCGAGCGATTCGAAATGAACTCGTCCTGTTAAGCGAAGCTCCGACAGTTCTGATGATCGATTCGGTAAGTCACTCCGAGCGCACCCGCGCCTCGGTCTTCAACCCATCACTCATAGTACCGAACTGTTCATCCCGTGAAGAATAATCAACTTGACACAAAGTTTTGTTTTCCATAGATTCCGCGCAGCTTGACGGCGACAGGAGGCGAGCATGGAATTGCCATTCCGATGGTTAGTTCTGATCATGATTTGTGTCCTGCTAAACGCTCCGGCAGCGACGTTCGCTCAAGACTCCTTTTATCAGGGGAAAACCGTCCGGATCATCGTCGGCACTTCGGCCGGCGGCGGCTTCGACACCTACACACGCAGCTTGGCGCGCCACTTCGGCAAACATATTCCGGGACAGCCCGCTATCGTAGTGGAAAATATGCCGGGCGCCGGCCACCTGATTGCCGCCAATCATATGTATAACGTTGCCAAACCCGATGGTTTGACGATCGGTCATTTTCATGGAGGCTGGTTTCTCCATCAGCTCTTCAAGCGCCCCGGACTCGAATTCGAGGCAACGAAATACGAATTTCTCGGATCGCCGATCAGGGAAACCCGCGCTTGCGCCCTCACCAAGGCAAGCGGTATCACCAGCGTAGAGCGATGGCTGGCGGCCAAAACGCCGGTGAAGATCGGCGGTATCGGCGGCGGCGCCCCCGATGACATTGCGCGTATGCTTGCAGCGACCACCGCGCTACCCATCCAACTTGTTGCCGGTTACAAAGGAACATCGGAGATTCGCCTGGCGGCCGAGAGCGGAGAGCTCGCCGGCGGTTGCTGGACGTGGGATTCGATTCGGTCGACGTGGAATAAAGGGATCCAGACCGGTGAGGCGGTCGTCGTGCTCCAGCTCGTATCCAAACCACACCGCGACCTGCCCAATGTACCGCTGGCCCAAAGTCTCGCTAAATCGGATGAAGCGCGCCAGCTGCTCAAGGCTGGCATCGAAGACGCCGCGGAGTTCTATCGTCCCTACGTGGCGCCGCCGCGCACTCCCAAGCAGCGCGTCGAGATTCTGCGCCAAGCTTTCGACGCCACGATGAAAGACGGCGAATTTCTCGCGGATGCGAAAAAGGCTAATCTCGAAATTGAACCGATTACCGGGCAGGAGATGGAACGGCTGGTATCGGGCATCTTCAAGCTTGATCCGGCATTGGCGGCCAAGCTCAACAGCATTTTGAATCCAAGCTGACGCGCCATCGTTCACAAAGATATACATTGTTTCCGGAGGATCTATGCAGAGATTACTGCTCGCGCTCTCGATCGTATTTCTCGGCGCTTTCGCCGGCGAATCCAATCAGGCATTGGCGCAGACAAATTTTTTTGAGGGCAAATCTATCCGGTTAATCGTCGGCTTCACTGCCGGCGGCGGCTATGACGCTTACACCCGGACTCTCGCTCGTCATATGATGAGACATATCCCCGGAAATCCCGGCATGATCGTCGAAAATATGCCTGGCGCCGGCAGCATGATTTCAGCAAACTACACCTTTAAAGCCGCGCGGCCGGACGGGCTTACCATTGGTCATTTCATCGGCGGGCTCTTTCTTCAGCAACTGCTAGGCAAACCGGGTATCGAATTCGATGCCGCTAAGTTTCAGTTCGTCGGCGTTCCCGCCCAGGACAATTTCGTTATCGGGCTAGCCAAGTCCACCGGGATCGCAGACGTCGAATCCTGGATGGCATCCAAGCAGGTGGTGAAATTCGGCGGGGTCGCCTCAGGCTCAGGCTCCGACGACTTCCCGAACATCCTAAAGGCGACGCTTGGCCTGCCGATTCAGCTTGTTTCCGGCTACAAAGGCACCGCCGACGTTCGTCTGGCGTTCAACAGCGGCGAAGTTGCCGGCCTAAGCAACTCCTGGGAATCGACCAAGTCGACGTGGCGCCAGGAGCTGGAAAGCGGCGATTTGAAGCTGATACTTCAGGCAACGCTCAAGCCGCATCCCGAGCATCCGAAGCTGCCGATGGCACTCGACTATGCAAAAAGCGAAGAGGCGAAGAGACTGATCTCCACGGTGGCGCGCGTGCACGGCCCTACGGTGCGGCCGTACGTGTTGCCGCCCAACACACCGGCGGATCGAGTGCAGACACTGCGCAAGGCATTCATGGCGACGATGAAAGATCCGGAGTTTCTCGCCGAAGCCAAAAAAGCCAACCTAGACATCAATCCCGAAGACGGCGCGACGCTCGAACAAAACGTCAGAGAGATTCTGCAGCTCGAGCCTGCTCTCGTTGCCAAATTGAAAGAGTATCTGAAGTAGCTTCAAAGATGAGAAGAAAAGTGCTGATAACAGGTGCTTCGGGCCAGCAGCCGAGGTGCGGCCTTTTGTTGAGCCCGCGGCTATCGACGACATCGGATGAAGTTCTTGCAACGCCCGAGACGGAGGTTTAATGAAAATCACTGTGGACAGAACCAAATGTGAAGGGTACGCGAGATGCGTTCAGGCGGCTCCTAAAGTTTTTCAGCTGGATAACAAAATGATCGCTGAAGTTGTTGATCCCCAGGGCGATGGCGATGACAAGATTCTTCTTGCCGCCAGACTCTGTCCTACCAAAGCGATCGTCGTGGAGGAAGAAGAAACGGGCAAGAAGCTGTTCCCGCTAGAATGATGCTTCACCCGTGGGAGGCGGTCGAAGAACTGAGCCAGGGCAGCAGTAACTACGGCAACTCCGATAGCAGACGGCCGTAGCCGCTGCGCGGAACTCTGACTTGGAGACGTTTCTGGATCTCCCAACATTGCGTCACGCCAGGATGGATCACCGGCACGCCTAGATCCTGCTCAAGCTCCTCGACGATATCGAGAATGCGCAACTTGCCGCCTTGAAAGTAGATGCCGTCGGCATGCGGATGGCGAAGAAACAAACGTTTCGCTTGATAGTAAATGTCCTTCGACGAAAGCCGTCCGACTTCTTCCCACGGGCCCGGCAGCTTTCCGAGCTCGAGCACTTCGAAGCCCGCGTCTTTAAAATATCTTGCCACGATGCTGGTATCATCGAAGTCATAGCCGACGCCGACGAACTTTTTGATTTTAAGAGCTTTCATCGCGGCGACCTGATTTGTGCCGGAAGTAAAAATAGGAATGCCGAATTGTCGTTCCCATCGTTGGATGATTTCCGCTTCGCCTTTGTAGCCCAGCAGCATGAAAGGCGGCGTGCCTGCCGGATGAATCAAATCGACTTTGTCTTCCGCCAACTCGGCGATCTTTTCCTCATACGCTGGGATCGCCGACTGAAACTCCTCGATCGTTCCATGCCGCACGTTGTTAAACAGCGGGATCACACCGATGCCGTCCGGCAGCATCTTGATTAATTCGACCAGTGAGCCAGAACCCTTGGTCGGTTTGATCATTCCAACCATTCCGCGCCAGCAATCGTAGGGCATAGATATCTCTCCGAGTTTGTTAGAGTTCAGCCGCTTTCGGCGGGAAGTTAAATTAGCCGCATCGGAGGCTAAAATGCTCATGCTTACTTGACAGCATTCCGAAGGTCATATTCAAACCGCAGCAGGCGGCTCAGATGCCGCAGAGTTGAACCGTTCGACCAGCGACAACTTGCTTTCGCCGAACTGCCGCTGCGCGAAACGTATCAGAAGCTCTCTAAGCATGGAGCAATGCATTTCACGATCAGCTCCAGCGCGATCTTGTAGCAAACCACCGGATGGCCTCCGGCGGATGGCGCAAGTCAGCATCCAAGCAGATGAATGTCTCGCCATTCGCTTCGGAGAAACCGCGAATTACCGCCGAGCATTCTCCTCGTCAGCGGTAAGATCTCTCGCCCACTCGGTTATCAGCCGAACAGGATACCCGAACTCGTTCAGTTCTCTGATATTTCGATCCGTTCCATCCGGCTACCGTCATCCACAAACATTATTTCATAGGATCCTTTGGCCTTCGACACTGCATCACTGACGACACCAGCATGAAAACAAGAACTGTTTCGTGCAATCGGCAAATCGGTAATGTGGAGCTTCGCGGGGCTTCAATCTTCGAATTTCAACTGGCGGCGTGAGTGCCGTTAGCGTAAGCGGCGACTTCCTGAACAGCGTCAGTACATGTAGGTTCCGCAGTTGATATTGTAGGACTGTCCGGTTATGTATGCCGCCGCGTCACTGGCGAGAAAGAGAATCGGTCCGGCGATGTCTTCCGGCTCTAAAACGTGCGGCAATGGCGTAGAATGCAAGCGCTGCATGACTTCCTCTTCGGAGCGATGGCCACGCGGCATCGCCGTATTGGCGGAACCCGGACAGATCGCATTAACGGTAATCCCATCCGGTCCGAGCTCGCGCGCCAAAGATTTGACGAACCCGATAATCGCCGCTTTCGAGGCGGCGTAGTGCGAGAACTGTTTCATGCCATAATGGCCAATGCCGGAGGCCATGCTCAGAATCCGGCCGCTTTTTTGCTGCCGCATCGCCGGGACGAAACGCGCGGCAGCAAAGAAAATTTCCGCCGAGATTGATATCGAGGGTGCGATCCCAATCCGCTTCGCTCATATCGACAACAGAAGATTTGAGATAGACGCCGGCATCGTTGACCAGGATATCGACTCGACCAAATTCAGCGAAGGTTGCTTCGGCCAGTCTCTTCACAGAAGATTCGTCGGCAACATTGACTTCGAACCCCAACGCATCGCCGCCAAGCATTTTCACCTCGTCGGCAACCGAACGTGCTTTTTCCGACTGCAAGTCGGCGACGACAACTTTTGCGCCCTCTCGCGCCATTCCCAGAGCGATGGCGCGACCGATTCCCTGAGCCCCACCGGTTATCACTGCGCATTTGTTTTCAAGTCTCATGGCATCACCAGCCCGCCGTTGACGTGAAAGGTCTGTCCTGTGATTGCCGCGCTCTCCGGTGTAGTAAGAAAATAGTAGATCTCGGCGAGATCGCCGGGTTGTCCGGTTCGCCCCAATGGAATCGCCGGATACCAGCGCTCCTGGCGAGCGTCAGGAGATTCTTTTTCCATCACCCGCGGCGTATCCGTCGGGCCCGGCGCCACCGTATTGACGAGAATCCCGTCGGGCGCCAATTCCAGGGCGAGGCTCTTCGAAAAAGTAATAATCCCGGCTTTGGCCGCGGCATAAGGCGCGCGCAGCGCCGAACCTGTCACTCCATAATTGGAAGCCGTATTGAGGATTCTGCCGCTCTTTTGCTTCTGCATGATCGGCGCTACTTCACGGCACATGAGGAATGTGCCTTTCAGATTATTGTCGATCACCTGCTTCCATTCGCCCCAGGTGAATTCCTCAACGCGCTTGGTGTAAATGCTGCCTCCGGCGATGTTGGCCAGCACGTCGATACGGCCATGGCGCGAAGCGACACCGGTCACCAGCGCTTTGACTTCGTGCGATTGCGTGACATCCAGCGCTATCGCATCTGCCGAGCTGCCGCCCGATGTGATTTCCTCCATCACCATTTGCGCGGCAGCATGGTCATAATCAGCAATCACCACGGTCATGCCTGCCGCCGCCATTCGATGAGCCACGGCGCTACCGATGCCGCCACCACCACCCGTTATGATCGCTACTTGGCCCATCCTCTACTCCTTCCCGGCAACAGAATAAAATCCTGTAGAGCTACTCCGCTTAGCGCCGGCGAATGTTTGCCCATGGTGCTGCGCGAAATCATTTGTATTTCGTCTTTATGGCTTACTCAGCATTATGCAACACTAACTCTGGACGTTCTTTTTAGGGGGCAGAATAGAAGAGAGGGAATGTTAACCTGTCGTTGAAGATAGAGTATTTGAAGCTCCCAACGGAGGTCGCGATATTGAATGCCCGGCAGCAACGTTGCCGCGACTGCATCGAAATCTAGAACACCCTGAGCGGCAGTCAATCGCGTCGAATCGTTGTCACCGCCTGTGTGGGCCATTCTCGAACTATGCTGCTTTTAGATCCACCGTGCAGTGAGCACAGCGCGTGGCCTTGACGGGAATGGTCGATAAGCAGTACGGGCACTCCTTTGCCGTGGGAGCCTCGGCTTCTTTTTTCTTCATGCTATTGATCATTCGTATAAGCAAGAAAATGACGAGTGCAATGATCAAAAAATAGATAACATCGTTGATGAAATTACCATAGGCAATCACCGGAATGCCCTTGGCTTTGGCGTCCTGCAGGGAAACGGGCATACCCTTTGAACTATCAAGCACATAAAACAAACTGCTAAAATCAACCTTGCCGAGCAGCAATCCCAGCGGCGGCATCAGTATGCCATCCACGAGGGATGTGACGATTTTGCCAAAAGCCGCGCCAATGATTACTGCCACTGCCAGATCGATAACGTTGCCGCGCGCGATAAACTCTTTGAACTCTGTCCACATGTTTATCTCCTCCTTAAAGCCGGCACCCTAAGTTGATAAGCAGGTTTGCACCGGGTTAGACTCGCAATCACTCGAGATTACCGGCTTAGCGGGTTAATCGACGCAACTCTGAGACGTTTCCGGAATATATCCTTCAGGTGACGTAGAACTGTCAAGAAAATTCTATCGAAGATGCTTCTGATTCTTCACCGGTGCTCGAATAAATCGCCTCGATCTCGGCACGATATCGATCCTCAACGGCTTGGCGATCTATCTTAATCTTGTGTAATGCGATCATACTGCGAAGCTCCGCGGGGAAATCGTTCGGGATCACCGCCAGCTTGCGAATCTTCTCGTAATCGTCCAACTGAGCATTGATCAGCTCTATACGCTGGCTCAGAGCCGCTTCGATTTCGCTATCGCTCAATGTAGTTTCGATTCGACCCAGGACAGCCGCTATACGGCGTCGCTCGGGTACGATCAGAGCAGCGATAAAGGCTCGATGGTCGCCCACTAGAACTGCCTGCCGAATGAACGAGTCATTTTCCAGCAGCGCTTCGATATTGGCCGGATTGATATTGGAGCCGTCAGCACAATAAAAAAGATCCTTTTTCCGCCCAACGATATAGAGAGATCCCTCATTGTCGATTCTGCCCAAATCGCCGGTGCGAAACCAGCCATCGGCATCAAACGCTTCACGCGTGGCTTGCGGATCTTCGAAGTACCCCGGGCTTACAGTGGGACCACGGACCAGAAGTTCGCCGTCGTCGGACAACCGCAGCTCGACATTAGGAAACGGTTTGCCTAGACTCCCCGGTTTGGCATTGTCGATCCCGCACAGAGTCACGCCGCCACATTCGGTCGAGCCATATGAACCAATCAAAGGCACGCCGATCACATGGAAGAATCGCTGGATATGCGGCGGCATCGCCGCCCCGCCGTAGGTGATATATTTAACCCTGCCCGCCTAATGCCTGTTGCGCGGCCTCTCGCAGACTTGCTTTAATCGGTTCGATCTCACCCCCGGCATGATCGCCGGAGCCCGTTAGCCGATTGTCTCGATCGAGTTCTTCAAAGCGATCCCACAACGCACCAATGGATCCTCGACCTAAAATCGCGTTCCACAGCCGTTCCATCACTCTTGGAACCACCGACATCGCGGTTGGCCGCAAACCGTGAATTACGGATAAATCTAAATTCAATTCCGTAGCCTCGATCATTGCCGTGGTTCGACCGGTAACAGCGCTCTTCAGAAAACCGTAGCGGCCGAATAGATGGTTCAGACTCAGCACAATGATCGTCAGCTCTTCAGCCTTGCTCAAGACGATTTCGCCCCCACTAGCGATGTTTGACAGCAAATTACCGTGAGTTCGCATCACTCCTTTGGGCGCACCGGTGGACCCGGAGGTGTACATAATGGTCGCAAGATCACTTGGATGGACTGATTCCAGCAATCGATCCAGTTGGCTGATGTGACATCGTCGGCTCTGTTGCAACAGCTCGGCAAATGAGATGCAGCCGCGAAGCTCTTCGACGCTGCCATCCAAAACAATAGCGTACGACAGATTGGGCAATCGCGCTTTAAGCGGGAGCAATCTTCGGGCAGCAACGGCGTCGACAAAGATTGCGCGGCAGCGAGAATGCGCAAGAATCTTTAATAAGGTTGCCTCCGAGGCATTTGGCGAGATCACCACGTTCGGCAAGCCTCCAGCCAATGTCGCCAGGTCGGCGCAAAGCCAGGGCAGACTGTTGTCGCCCAGAATCGCGACATTGTCGCCTCTGGTCATCCCCAACGAGTGCAGGCCCAACAGGGTGTTTTGAACCATCGCGCCGACATCGCGCCATGAGATATCTTCGAAGCTGCCACAACGCTGTATCTTTAAAAAAGTGCGCTCGCCAAGCTCGCTAACCCGGTGAAAAAAGAGCTGACCCAAACGAGATCGGGAGTTTTGTTCAACTGATGCCGAAAAGAAACTCATAATGGCTCAAAGTGACAAGGCTGGTATTTGGCTCTTTGAGGATCATCGACCTGCTTCAATCCTCTAATTTCGTGGCGGTGGGCATACGCATACAACACGGCTTCGGCGACGTCATCGATATGCCCCTGAACGTACTTACGCGCCGGCACTGCCAGCCGAAGTAGCTCCACCCCGCGCGCGGTTTGGGCCGGCGCCGGTGGCGCGCCTTTGGTCACCCGAACGCCGGAAACGCAATAAAGAAACGCGGCTAGAGCCTCGGCGCGATGATTCTCCGCAGCCACGTGCGGCAAAAACGCGGCCAGGTCGATATACACGGCGTGACCGGCGGGCGGATGCACCACTGGGACTGTCTCTCTGAGCCTGCGCCAAAGATAGTTAACCTGCTCCACCCGGCTGGTCACATAGGCATCCTCGGCCAAGATCTCGTCAAGCGCGGTGCTGATCATTTGCATTGCGCTTGCCGGGAGCTGCGCGCCATCGAGAAAACTTTGCAGGGTCGCCTTTTGGAAGGTGACGGGATCGCGGCTGCCGATCATGCCGCCCATCGGAACCAGCAGATCTTTCATGGCGCTCATCGTGCAACCGTCTGCCGATTCACACGTTTCAAAAACGATTTCGCGAATGGAACGATCATGATATCCGGCCTCGCGTTGCCGGATCAAATAGCTATTCTCGAGAATCCGGCAGGCATCGAGAAACAGCGGCACACCGTTCGTTGCGGCCAGCGCCTTGACCTTCTTGAGATTGCCGAGAGAGACCGGATGGCCGCCGCAAGCGTTAACGCTAAGCTCGACATAGATGCAGCTGACCTTTTGCCGTCCGTGCTCGCGAAAAAGCGCGGCAAGTTTTTCGATGTCGAGATCTCCTTTGAAGGGATCTTCTGATTGGAGATCGTGGGCGCCATCGGCTATGACATCGATCACCTTGCCGCCGTTGGCTTCGATATGCATGCGCGTCGACGGAAACAGCATATTGCCGGGCACCACAGTACCAGGCTTGACATGAATCTTTGCCCATATGCGTTCAGCGGCGCGTCCCTGGATGGCCGGAACTAAGTAGGGAAACCCAAAAAACTTCGCGGTACTGCGCTGACAGAGAAGCAAATGCTCGGCTGGCTTCTGTCGCCATGCCCATTGCCGGCTCCACCGCCTCGATCCCACTCCCGGCAGCAATCTGGGCCGTGCTCAATGCGCTCACGCCGCTATCGGTGCAGAGATCGATATAGATTGCGTCCTGGGGCAGCAGCTCACAGTTATAGCCGCAGGCCTGGAGCGCGTGTTCACGCTCCTGCAGGCTGGTCTGCCGTAACCGACGAACCGCAGCGATCTCGTACGGCACCGAAAACGTAACGCCGACAGCTCGATCACTCATGACCATGAATTTCCGTCACCGATTCGCGGGCAAATCGTCGCAGCGAGTTAGCGGGGGAGCTTTTGCTCAACCGGTTCATCTTCGGATTGCCGTTCGGGCGCCTGCTTGACCCGCTGATTGTCACTTGCCGTCAGGATGCTCAGCGCCCGATGAACCATTTTTCGTTCGCTGGCGAACTTTAAGTTTTTGATCACCTGGTCCATGGGAAACCAGCGCGCCTCGTCAACTTCGTGATCATGATCACGAACATCGCCCTTCAGGTAACGCAATAAATAAAAATGAACCCGTTTATAGATGCGGATCGGCTCGCCTTCCTTGGTTTTATCACGATAGGCGTAGCGGATATCGCCGACTTTTCTTACCACGCGACCTTCTAATCCAGTCTCCTCTCGCACTTCGCGCAAAGCGGTTTCTTCGATGCGCTCGCCTTCTTCAACATGACCTTTAGGCAGGCCCCATCGATTGCGCACGTGAATCAAGGCGATTTGAATCTCATCGCTGTGCTTGCGGTACATCACGCCGCCGGCCGAAACTTCGCGGACTGTTCGTATGCCATCGCCGCGGGGCCGCGGCCCGGAAGTAACCTGCTCCTTGAGCCATTTCAGATAGCCGCTGCTGCCTTCGATCACTGGCAATGCGATCACTTCTGGAACTGAGTAACTGTGAAGTTCTCGAACGCGTTTCTCCAGAACCGCGAACCGGTCCCGGCTCGTTTTGATAATCAACAGCTCTTCTTCGCTCTGCTCTACTTTGCCCTGCCATCGATAAACCGACTGCACCGACTTGATGCGATTGACGCAAGCCGCAAGCCGCTCGTCAACCAGCGAACGGGCCAACCGATCCGCCTCGTCGGCCGATCCAGCGGTCACATAGACGACGATGAACTCTTGCATTAATATCGATCTTACAACCGCCTTTCACACCCAGTCAATCCGCTAATCCGCAAGTGTGACAGTGAGCGCAATCGCACCGATTTCCCGTGATGACTCTATGCTCGCTTGTCATCTATCGAAGGCAGGAATAATTTATTGTGATGCGAACAAAAGAGCAGATCCGACAGAAAGTTTGGTCGATGATGCAGCGTGAGAAAGTGGCGCGCTTTCCCGGCGCCCAAGGAAGAATACCCAACTTTATTGGCGCCGAAGTCTGCGCGCGCCTGCTCGCCGAAAAACCATACTGGAAGCGCGCCATAGCTTTGAAATCCAATCCGGACTCACCGCAAAGAGCGATTCGGCACAAAGCTCTTGCCGATGGCAAAATCGTCTATATGGCGGTGCCGCGCCTGCGCAATCAGAAACCATTTATCGAGCTCGATCCAGCGAAACTAAATTGTTCCCCTTACACCGCGTCTACAATTCAGGGTGCGGCAAAGTTCGGCAGGTTGATCGGGCTGGATGAAATCAAAAAAATTGACCTGATCATCTGCGGCTCGGTCGCGGTCAATCGCCGCGGCGCTCGGGTCGGTAAAGGCGGCGGCTATTCGGACTTGGAATTCGCCTTGCTGACCGAGAACAAAAAGATTTCCGCAAAGACGCCGATCGTCACCTCGGTTCACCCGTTGCAAATCGTCGACGAAGACCTGCCGATGGCCGAACACGACATCCCGCTCAGCGCTATCGTTACGCCGGGCGAGATTATCGAAATCGATGCGAATTTCCCGCGGCCTGAAGGGATTTACTGGCGGAGGCTCGGCCACGGAGAAGATCAAGACGATTCCGATACTCAAAATCGCCGCGGCGACTCGTAGTCCTGTTGATAATGCCAGGCCCGGCTGATGTCTCGTTTGAAGTCCGGCGGGGCCTATGTTAACTCAGTGAATTCGAGGAAAATCGATGGAAAAGATAGACTTCGCCAAGGCTGACGGCTTGATTCCCGTGATCGTGCAGGACTACGAATCGCGCGACGTGTTGATGGTTGCTTATATGAACGAAGAGGCGTGGGAGCAAACACAAAAGACCGGCAAAGCGCATTATTACAGCCGTTCCCGCAAGGGGCTTTGGTTCAAAGGCGAGGAGTCGGGCAACTTCCAAGAAGTAAGAGATGCTTTCATCGACTGCGACAATGACACGATTTTGCTGCAGGTCAATCAGATCGGCGGCGCCGCTTGCCATGAAGGATTTCGAAGTTGCTTCTTTCGCCAGCGCTCCGGCGACCACTGGGAAATTTGCGCCGAACGGGTTTTTGATCCGAAAGAGGTTTACAAAAAATCATTATGAGCCCGCTTCAACTGTTCATTATAGAGGCCCGCGGCTCATGAAGGCCGGCAAAGAACTGAAGCTGGGAATACCGAAGGGGAGCCTCGAGGAAATGACCATCGAGCTCTTCAGAAAATCCGGCTGGAAAATTTCGACGACGAGCCGCAGTTATTTCCCCTCCATCGATGATGAGACTTTGCGCTGTAGCCTGGCGCGTCCCCAGGAAATGTCACGTTACGTCGAGTCCGGCACTCTGGATGTCGCCATCACCGGCAGAGATTGGGTCATGGAGAACGGTTCCGATGTCCAGCTCGTCTGCGAGATGATCTATTCGAAGACCAGCTTTCGCCCAACTCGCTGGGTGCTGGCTGTGCCGCAGGATTCACCGATTGAAAGGATAGAAGACCTTCGGGGTAAGCGAATTTCCTCGGAAATGGTGAACTATACGAAGCGCTATTTTGCCGAAAGAGAAATCCCCGTCGAAGTCGAATTCTCCTGGGGCGCCACCGAGGCCAAGGCTGCCGAAGGTCTGGTCGACGCCATCGTTGAAGTGACCGAGACCGGTAGCACGATCCGCGCTCATGGGCTGAGGATTATCCATGAGCTAATGGAATCCTGTCCCCAACTGATCGCCAACCAGGACGCATGGCAGGACCCTTGGAAGAAGGAGAAGATTGAGCAAATCCGACTTCTACTGCTGGGAGCGCTTTCGGCGGAAAACAAGGTCGGCATCAAGCTGAATGTCGCCGAAGCCGACCTGGAAAAGGTCATACAGCTGATTCCGAGCATCACGGCGCCAACGGTCGCCACACTTCATCCTTCTCCGAGCCTGAAAGGGATCAGATGGTTCTCGGTGGAGAGCGTGCTCGAAGAAGCCAAAGTCAGGGATTTGATTCCGCTTCTGATACGCAACGGCGCCGTGGGCATTATCGAATACCCACTCAATAAGGTCATTTAACAGTTTGGAAAAGATGAATTATGAAGGCTGAAAACTGAGTCCGCTTTGGACTTCCGCTTTCATCCTTGTAGTTGCCTGTAATTGCCTCAACCATCAGCCGGTTGGTTGGGACGTCTGTCCGGAATCCCGCGAGAGAAAATACTCCTTGGCAATATCCGGGAACAATGCGTAGGTAAGCACATCCTCTTCACTGGTTGCGAGGCTGCCGGCTCCCTTGCGCGCAGCTTCCAAACCCGGCTTAAGAAGATCCGCCGGCCGGCAGTCAATCGGCTCTTTTCCGCCTAGAACTTTTGTTTTGATCTCCTGGCTGATCGGTCCTGGCGGCCTGCCGTACAGTCCCATGACGTAGTTCCGCGTTTCGGTGGCAACGACGGAATAACGTTTTCCAGTGATCACATTCAGTGCCGCCTGAGAGCCAACGATTTGGCTCGTCGGCGTCACTAGGGGCGGGTATCCAAGATCTTTTCTGACGTGGGGCATTTCATTTAGCACCGCGTCGAGTCTGTCCTCGGCCTTCTGCTGCCGTAACTGCGCCACCAGATTGGACAACATTCCCCCGGGAATTTGTGAAGTCAAAATGTCGGTCTTGACCTGGTTGTTGACGGCGCTTTCGAACTCAGCGTATTTCTTGCGCACTCCATAGAAGTATTCGGCGATCTCGTTGAGCTTGCCCAAATCCAATCCAGTGTCCCGGGAACTGCCCATTAATGCCGCCACCACCGCTTCTGTCGCCGGCTGTGACGTGCCTTGGGATAACGGCGAAAGCGCGGTGTCCACTATGTCAGCGCCGGCTTCAATGGCGAGCATGTAAGTCATCGGCGCCAACCCGGCCGTGCAGTGAGAATGGAGATGAAGCGGTAGCGGAATACGAGCTTTAATTTTGCTGATCAGCTCTTGGGCGGCGTACGGAGCGAGCATCCCCGCCATGTCTTTGAGGCATATAATCTGCACGCCCAACTCTGCCAGTTGCTCGCCTACTCGCAGAAAGTAATCCACCGAGTGCACCGGGCTGATTGTGTAGCAGATCGTGCCTTCGACGAGCTTACCGGTTTTGAGCGCCGCTTCTATGGCAGTCTTCATGTTGCGCACATCGTTCATCGCGTCGAAGATACGGAAAACGTCGATACCGCCGGCCGCAGCGCGTTGGACGAAGCGGACGACAATATCGTCCGGATAGTTGTGGTAGCCGACGATGTTTTGGCCTCGCAAGAGCATCTGGAAGCGGGTCTTGGGAATTGCCGCGCGCAGGCTGCGCAACCGCTCCCAGGGATCTTCCTTGAGATATCTCAGAGCCGCGTCGAAAGTAGCCCCGCCCCATGTTTCTAAGGACCAGTAGCCGATGGCATCGAGCTTTGCGGCTATCGGCAACATGTCCTCTGTGCGCATCCGCGTTGCCAGCAACGACTGATGAGCATCGCGTAAAATCGTTTCCGTTAGTTCGACCTTCGCTGTCATAAGTTCACCTATAGGCGGTTGAGTTACTCGTACAGCTCGCTTTGCTTTGCTTCGAGACGTTCTTTTTCAGCCTCATCGATGACATACCCGCCGTCAATTTTCTTGAGCTTGGTGATGTCGTAAAAAAATTGCGAAACTTCCAGACCATCGTCGAACTCGTACATCTTGATGGCGTCCCAAGGGCAGATTTTCTTGTCGAGGCGGTCTTCAGACTCGGTGCCAATGAGCTGTAGCTGGAAACGCTTCGGAACGGCGTCGGGCGCCACCGGGTTGCGGTTGCTGTCGTAAAAACGGCCGGCGTATTCGTAGAAGATCTCGCCGGTCTCCTTGTGCTGCTGCACCTTGGTCAAGTCGTCGCTATAACACATCTGACAGCCGATGCATTTGTCGTTGTCCACCATGACGCGATAAGGTTTGAGCCCTCCCTGCGGCAGCTCTTCATAGACCAGATTGATGCATTCATCGACTGGACAATGCGCCTCGCACAAAGGTGAACCGGCGCAACTTGAGCAATTCTCATCCATCACCGCCAGTAGTGCCGTGCCTTTGCGCTTTTTGCTTGCTTCAGCCGCCATGAGATTGGACCCCCGCTTTCTTGAATCGTCCTTTGAAAAAGAATGCCAACGCAATCGCCAACAAAACCCACCAGTATCGAATCAGCCCGATGCGCCCCCACTCCAGCCAGTAAACAAAATTGGGAGAGCGAGATATGAGCTGGCCCAAAACCTCTTGCGCCCCGGAGTAATCCCTCACTTCGCGCAACGCCTGTGACAGGCCGTAAAGCGCGCCGTCGTCTTGAGGATTGATCTTAAGCGCCTGTTCGAAGTCTCGGCGCGCTTCGCTCCATCTATCCTGTTCAGCGAATGTCCAGCCCCGGTTGTTCAGCGCCGCGCTAAAATCCGGCTTTCGCTCCAACGCCTTGTTAAAGTTGTCGGCTGCCGCGGCAAGCTCCCCTTTGCGTTTCAAGGCCACTCCAAGATTGTTGTAGGCCTGGGGAAGATCGGGTTTCAGCTCGACAACCTTTTTGTACTCCGCAATCGCTGCATCGAAGTCACCGCGAATATCCGACTCGATCCAGGCAAGTAAGGTTCTCGCTTCAACATGATCGGGATCAAGGGCAATCGCCTTGCGCACCGACGTCTCGGCGGCTTGGGGATCGCGGAGTCTCAGCAGGGTTATACCCAAAAAGAGATGAAGATCGGGTTCCTCAGGATATCGCCTCAGTAAAGCCTCAAAGACCGCTTTGGCTTCTGCGGCTTTTCCTTCTGCCAGATAGTTCCGCGCCTCCTCCCACTGATTTTCCTTTACGAGAGGAGATGTTGTTTCAGCAGCTAAAGATAGACCCATGCACGTGAGGACGGCCAGCCCAATCAGGCAGCCCCTCAACATCTACTTCCACATTTCATTGGGAATTTGGTCTTCTTTACCCTGCTCGACGAGCTGATCATTCTTGAATGCCTGGCGCAGTCCGATCCAACTGAAGAAAATCACCAGGATCAGCATGCCGACAATCGGAATATTGTCCGGCTTGGTTACGATCGCGAGAAAATTCTGCAAACCGCTTGCTTCGTCCATAAAAGTTAAACACCCGTAAAATAAAGATAATTTTTAAATTAGGCGATATCGTTTCTAATGTCAACGTGGCTGTGCCAAGCCGCTACCGTTCAGTGGCGATGGTGATGGTGATGATGACCCCGCCCCTGCTCGTTATGGCGAAAAATCAACGACTTGATTACGACCGGAACAGCTTTGGCGTCGGGTAATTCTTGACCGATGTCGATGAAATCGAAATCCTTGAGATCGATGCCGTCGATTGAAATGATTCCTGCCCCGGGTATCAGCTCGCGTTCTATGATGTTTCCCATCAGCTTGGCGATATCCGCGTCAAAGACCAGCACCATCGGTTGACCCTGATCAATATGCTCCTTCATGGCGCCCACTAGCCCTTCCGCCAGCATGCGAATTAGCGGATAGGAAGGGCCAAGCTCCCATCTGATCGCGAGCGCTACGGCTCGGTCAGAATCGAAAATGTCGAAACGCTGTAAAGCCTTCCGAACGGAGATGGTGATATCGGCGGATGTGAGGGTTTCACTCTGCTCAAATTCAGGCGTAATCACTTGCAGGTTGCGCAGAGGCAGCAATTCCGGATGAGAAAGGTAGATGGTATTGCCGCTGACCTGGACAGTGTACTGGGACGCTCCGATGACGGTAGCGCGAATCCGTACTTCGGCCGGTCGCAATGGAATCTTACCCCCGGCCAGCTGATTGGCGCGCGCCCGGACACGCCGGCCGAGATGGACACCCAGGTCCCCCAGATTCCGCTTTTCGTAGCCATAGACAAACTCAGACACTCCGCCTGAAAACATCACCGCGTGAATCGGATCCTTGTACTCAAGGTTGGGCGTCAAAAGCAGATCTTGCGCCTGCGTGGAGATCTGGCCGCGCTCGAGCACCTCGAAGAGCGAGTCGCACAGCACTTGGGCCAACTTCTCCTTGTCCTCTTCGCTCACGGTGGCTCCGAGGGCGAGCTTCACACCGGCCATATTGGCTACTTTGAGCGCGGTATCCTCGAGCCGATTGATCCTACCGGTTTCGTCCATGGCTATCAGGCGCGCGCCGACTTCCATGGCGCAAGTGTCTATAACCTTTCCGCCCTGCGCGATTGCGATCTTGCTGGTGCCGCCGCCGATGTCGACATTCATGACGGTAAAATCGCCGCCCTCATGATGGGTCATGCCGACTGCGCCGGAACCGTACGCCGCAAGAATCGACTCGAGATTGTGTCCCGCGGTGGCACATACGAACTTACCCGCCTCCGCGGAAAAAAGTGCGGCTATGGCCTCGGCGTTTTTCTTTTTCGCAGCCTCCCCGGTAACAATGATCGCGCCGGTGTCGATATCGCTGGGCGTCAGATTAGCCTTGCGGTACGAATCATGGATGAACTCATTCAACTTGTCGGTATCGATAGTCGTTTTGTCGACATAGGGGGTTAAGAGGATCGGCGACTCGTGGAGCATCTCGCGATTGACGACAACGAAACGGCTCGATAAAGCCATGCCCTGCCGACGCAAAGTCAGTCGGGAGAAAATCAGGTGGGATGTCGATGAACCGATGTCGATGCCGACCGAATTAAGCGTAATTCGCTCGGAGCGCCACATCGGATGATCTTCGTCCATGACGATGCCCTCTTCATCGTCACCGTATTCATCCTCGTGCCCCTCGTGCAGAATGAGTATATCGGTTTCAAGGTTTTCCATTAAACTCGTGGCGTTCCTTTCTCCAGCCAAAACAGCGAGAAATGATGAAGGTTCTTTGATTAACACAAGAAACATCGTCTTGCCACTGAGGGGGAAGCGAAACCAGAGCACGATAGACAACCCCTAGGATCGGCGATAAGATGCCCTTCAGCGTCAGCCAATGGGACAAGAGGAATTTCAAGAACTCTCCTCATTCTTGAAGCGTTTTATTCGGCGCTTCAAATTTCTTAAGGGTATTGAGGGCATCTGTCTCACGGCAATATGCGCGCTACTGCTTTTGGCAGTCGGCCCGGGTATCGAACAGATCAAAACTTTCTTTCCTTATGCGCCGCTGGTCTACAGCGTTATCACCGCCGCAACCCTGCTGGGTTTGATCTGCTGGACCATCATTCAAGTCGCGCGGCGGTTTTCACGGGAACATGCAGCGCGTTACGTCGAGCAAAAACAGCCAAAACTGCGCAATAATTTAATCAACTCTTTGCAACTCTACCCGCAGGTAGCGAACGCTCAGAGTGCGCCAGGATTTTCGGCGCCGATGGTGCTCGCCCTGTTACGCACCACCCGCAAGGAAGTTTCCGGGCTCAAGCTTAACGATTTGCTCGACACGCACCGGCTTAAGAGCAGTCTCCGGCTGTTTTTTCTTCTTGCCATTCCAGTGCTCGGGATGTTGCTTTTCAATCCTTCCTGGGTAGGACAGACGTTCAGCTTGTTGACACATCCGTTGGACCACATGCCGCCATCCCAGACAGCCATAGAACTTAATCCTCGAGGGCTGCGCGTTGTGCGTGGCGCGCCGGTGACGATCGAGGCGACAACTTCAGGAGTTATCCCGAAAACTCTTGATCTCATCGTCTGGGCCGGCACGAATGATCGCGGCGAGCTCGTTGGCGAGGAAAAACTAGTCATGGAGAGCCTGGGTGAAGGCAAGTTTAGGGTCAAGCTCGCTCACTTGAAAAGAACCGTGAGCTACCGTGCCGCCAGCGGCCCGTTTTCTTCGACAACCTACTCCGCCGAAGCCATCGATCCGCCCGAAATCGGCAACCTGCAACTGACTGTTTATCCACCGGCGTACACCGGGCTCGGCGCAACTGCCACGACCAGCGGCAACATCGAGGGGCTCAAGGGCTCGAACCTCAGGATCAATGCGATTAGCACAAAAGACATCGTCAAAGCCGAAATCGTTCTTGGTGATGGCAAGCGCGTTCCGCTAAAGATTGATGGACGCAAGCTGCAAGGCAATTTGGTGCTTTTTCAATCACAGCAATACCAGATCCTTGTGGAAGATCGCCATGGCTTTCGAAATTCGCCGATATCCTATGATCTGAAGGTCAAGCCCGATGGCTTTCCCACCATCGACCTGCTCCGCCCGACTGAAGATTTGGAGATTAACGGCGACGAGATGCTGACCCTTGAATACAGCGCGCGTGACGATTTCGGCCTGGCTGAAGTGACACTTTCAGTGAAAGTCGGCGAGCGACAAGAGAAGATTCGACTGCAGAAAGATGATGCCCGCAGGCTAATTCTCCGCGACCAATACCGTTGGGACCTCGGCCGGCTGGCATTGCGCGACGGAGAGGACGCGCTGGTCAACCTCGAGGTCACGGACAATGACACCATTTCCGGACCCAAGCTGGGCTCATCGCGCGCGATCAGGCTGCGGCTTAAGAATATCAAGGGCGAACATCAACAGATTGCCGAGATGGTCCGTGAACTTAACAGTCGAATGGTCGATCTGCTGGGTGATCACCTGGAAAAGCCGATGCCGGAAGAAAACAATGCGGCTCGCGCGCCCGACATGAACCAGAAATTTGAGCAAAACCTGACCGAAGCATTGAAGCAAACCGAAGAAGTGATGCGCAGAACCGAAAAGGACCGGCTTTCCGACTTCGCCACCTGGTCCGATCTTGAAGCGTTGAAGCGAAATCTGCAGTTCACCAAGGAAGAGTTGCTCAAGAAACAAGAGCAGGCTCAGTCTGCTGATGATAAATTGAGAGCTCGCGATGAGATTTCGTCGGAACTGGAGCGCATGTCGCTGCTCTCGGAAGATATCAGCAAGCGGCTAAAGGCGCAGGAGATGGCTTCGACGGCGCAGGACCTGGCGCGCAGTCAGGAGCGCCTCATGGAATCTTTGGAAAAGCTTCACAGCGGCGACAAGAATCTGGATTCGCTTCTCAAGCAGCTTTCCGAACTCGCCAAGTCACTGGCCGCGCTGCAACAAGCCATGTCGCAGATGGCGCAACAACTGCCGGACGATTTCATGAATATGGAATCGATGCGCAGCTTAGGGTTCAACGAGATGTTTTCGGCGCTCGATGAGATCCGCAAGAAACTGATGCAAGGCGACATCGACGGGGCGCGTCAGCTTGCTCGGGAATTGTTCAATCAGATGGCGCAGATGGTGGCGTCATTGCAGAACTCCCAGCGCTCGGCGATGGCTTCAAGCATGGGGCGTATGCAAGGCGAGATGTCGCGTTCAACCAACGAGTTGCAGCAGATCGCGCGCGAGCAGCAGGAAATACTCTTGAACACGGAAGACATCAATAAGTCGGCGTTGAGCGAGCGTGATAGTGCTTTGAAGCAAAAACTCGATCGATTCCTGGAAAACGCCAAGAGCGAGCTGGGGAAATTGACCGAGCTTTTTCCCGATCGCGAGGGGCCGGAAGATCCCCAAGCCGCCACCAAGCTCGACGACGCGACGATGAATCAACTTCTTAAAAATTTGATCGCAAAGCTGCTGAGCAAGGATTTTCCCGGCTATGGCGAGGGCGAGGGGTTAGCACGCAAAGAGCTAGCAAAAAAACGTGATCCTGCACAGGTTGAGAGAGCGCGGCGCGCTGAAAGCACCTTGGACAACCTGAAGTCCGAGCTGGACAGTTTGATGGGCCAATCGATGCAGGCGCTCAAGGAGTCCGATCAAAAACAACTCCGCGATCTCGCCAACCGCCAAGGAGTTTTGCGCGAACGCACTGAATCTCTGCATGAGAAGCTGGAGTCGCTTTTTCAACTTTTCCCCTCACTCGATCCAAAAATTGTCCAAAATATCGGCGAAGCCGGGAAATCCATGAACAATGCCAACCAGCGTCTCGGCCGGCTCGACTCACAAGGCGCGGTACCACCTGAACGTGAAGCGCTGGACCGGCTTTCGCAGTCACAACAACAAATGCAATCGGCCATGCAACAAATGGCTCAACGCGGCCAACTAGGCAATATGCCGGTAACTCGGTTATTCCGGCAAGGCCGGTTCATGCCGGGAGGAATGTTAACGCCGCTCCCGGGCATGCCGCAGTTTCCGGAGTTTGACGTTGATAGTGGTTTCACCGGACTGGATACCGAGAAATTCCGTCTTCCCGGCAAGGAAGAATACAAAGCTCCGCGAAATTTTCGTGAAGAGATCCTGGACTCTCTCAAGCAAGGCGTTCCGCCTCAGCTAAAGGACCAGATCGAACGCTATTTCAAAAATCTTTCCGAGTAACAGACTTTGAAGTATCGAACTGCTTTCGCAGCAATTGTTATTTTGCTCGGTTTAGCGGCGCAACTGTTCGCCGCTGAGGTGGAGGACAAGTTCAAGGAGGGCCAAGAGCTCCTCGACGCCTGGCGTATTAGCCAAGCTGAAGAGCTCGCGGTGAAGTCATTGCGTGACAACCCGAAGTCCCCCGATGCGCTGGATTTCGATGCCCGGGTAAAATTCTACCAAGGCCGGTACCAGGAGGCTCTGGCGTCCATCGACAGGGCTCTTACCATTGATTCCAAGGTGAAACAGCGCCAGGGATTAAAGCTGCTGACCCAGTTCACCGTCGACGTCATCAAAACGCTCAAGCGTTATGAGAGCGTCCATTTCGTGCTTTACCTCGATGAAAAACGCGACGGGATATTGGCAACCCATGCCCTCGATGCTTTGGAAAAAAGCTACCAGGCGGTCGGCGCGGAACTCGGTTACTACCCCAAGGAGAAAGTCCGCGTCGAGGTCGCCCCAGATGCGCCGAGCTTCAACGCGATTTCAACTCTCTCTCTGCGCGATATCGAGGAGACCGGCGCCGTGGGCATCTGTAAGTTCAATAAGCTTATGATCATCTCGCCGCGGGCGCTGAGTCTCGGCTATCGCTGGGTCGATTCCTTGAGCCATGAGTATCTGCATTACGCGATCGTCGGTCTCACCAACAACCAGGCGCCGATCTGGCTGCACGAAGGAATGGCGCGCTTTTACGAAACTCGCTGGCGCAAACCGGTGCCGCCCAAGGACGCAGCCGAGGACTATCTGACGCCCGCCAATCAAACCCTGCTGGTGCAAGCTCTGGAGAAAAACCAATTCGTCGGATTCAAAAAGATGGAACCCTCGCTGATCCATTTGGAAACACCCGAGCAAGTTCAATTGGCTTATGCCGAAGCTGCGTCCGCAATCGACTACATCAATCAAAGCAAGGGTAAGACCGGCGTACGCGAGCTATTGGCGACGCTTAATGAATCATCCACATCCGAGGCGATTTCAAAGGTGTTCGGCCTGTCTTTCGATGCGTTCGAAGTTCAGTGGAAAAATTTTCTGAAACAAAAGGGCCTTAAAGAAATCGAAGGCACCCGGGTGCGCCGGCTGAAAGTGAAAAAAGATCAAAACGAAGACCAAGAAATCGTCGAGCTCAAGGAGATCCAATCGGCGGTGGCGCGTAACCGTACCCATCTTGGCGATCAACTATCAAACAAGGGACGAACCGTAGCGGCGGCCAACGAATACCAGCGCGCCTTGCAGGCCAGCCCGCATTCTCCAATCATTCTCAACAAGTTGGGACGGGTTTTGATCCAGATGAATCGCTACCCCGAGGCGCTGACTCCGTTGAAGAAAGCGCTTGATTTGGACCCGGACAACGGCGGCACCTACGTTCAACTGGGCCGCATTTATCATGCGACAAAAAATTATCACGAGACTAAGAACGCACTCGAGGAAGCAATTCAAATCAATCCTTTCAATCCGCTTATTTTTAAGCTACTGACCGAAGTCTACGCATCCTTGGGCGAGACGGAAAAAGCGCAACTGGCAAAGGCTTCGCTCGATAAGTTGCTCGGCGCCAACTGAAAAGGAACCTCGATGGACGCGGCTAAAATTCATCAACATGAAATTGCGGAGATCGAAGAATTCGCGGCTAAACGCGACACCATGCTGGGCGAAATTCGCAAGGTCATCGTCGGTCAAGATAGGGTCGTCGAGGAAGTTTTGATCGCGCTGTTCGCCCGCGGACACTGCCTGTTGGTGGGGGTCCCGGGTCTGGCCAAAACGCTGTTGATCAGCACCCTGTCGGAGATCCTGGATCTAGAATTTAACCGCATTCAGTTTACGCCCGACCTCATGCCTTCCGACATCACCGGAACCGACATTCTGCAAGAGGACCCATCGACCGGCAGGCGGCAGTTTCAATTCCTCAAAGGGCCGATATTCACGAACATTTTGCTCGCTGATGAGATCAACCGCACGCCGCCCAAGACCCAAGCGGCGCTGCTGCAGTCGATGCAGGAATACAAAGTCACCGCCGGCGGAACAACTTTTCCGCTGGATCTACCGTTTTTTGTCTTGGCAACCCAGAATCCCATCGAACAGGAAGGCACCTATCCACTTCCCGAAGCGCAGCTCGACCGGTTTATGCTCAACATCGAAATCGGTTATCCCGATTTCGATGACGAAGTGCAAATCGTTCTGCAAACGACTTCCAATGAAAAACCGTCGCCGCGCAAGGTTATGGAAGGTGCCGCGATCCTGCGCTACCAGGAACTCGTTAGACGTGTTCCCGTCTCACCGTTTGTGGTTTCGTATGCCGTGGCGCTGTCGCAGAATTCACGCCCGCAAAATGACGATGCGCCGCAGTTCGTCAGAGATTATGTAGAGTGGGGCGCCGGACCGCGAGCTTCGCAGTATCTGATCCTCGGCGCCAAGGCGCGCACAATTCTCCAAGGTCGCTATGCCGTTTCAATCGAAGACATTCAAGCGCTTGCGCCGTCGGTCCTACGCCACCGAGTCGTGCCGAACTATAAGGCCCAGGGCGAAGGATTGTCGTCGGTAGATATTATCCAGCGGCTGCTTAGCGAGGTTAAACCGCCGAAGGACGGGAAAACGGCGCTTTGAGCATCTAAAACTCTCCGGCATGCGATTGCTGAAGGTACAACATAAGCAGGCTTATTCGCTGCTTAAGGCGATAGTTCGAAATAAAATTCTTTAGAATTGTAAACCTTCTTTTCTCTCCGGCAACCAACCAACAGCTTTTGGTTTCATCCCGAAGCGACAACCAGCTACTTTCCGGTGAATTGATCCATTGATCGTTTAAACCGTCGTTTCAAATGGCTGACACTAGGCATAATCCCGTATTCCGGCAGTCGAACCAAAAATGCCGGAAGCGAGGTAGAACCCTTCCAGCAGCGAAGGCGTCCGGCTGTGAAGTTTCAAAGTTATTTTCCGGCTCTCGTACGACGTTTGCTATGAGGCTTCCACCAATCCCTCGAAGCACCGCTGAGTGATCGCACAAACCCATCGACTTCGCTGCGGAAGGGTTCTGCCTCGTGCTTCCTGTCCAATCGCAACTGCGGAATCCGGGATAATGCGAAAGCTTCAACCCGGCACGCTAGGGCGCAGCACGATCTCGCCTAGAACGTTTGGAAGAACCCGAGGGCGCTAGATGAGCACGAGGTAGTTGGTTAGACAGCCGGCACGGCGGTAGTCTCAAGTTGGATTTCAAAAAAAACTTGCGGCGGGCGAGCTGAATTCATGGGTGCAAACGATTACCTAGCGGAGATGAAGAGTAAGCAAAAAAAGCCGGAGTCGTCGAGTTCGAACTCGACCAGACTCCGGCTGAGACTTGATGTAGGTTGGGCTCTAGGCGGAAGCTGACTTGGCGCTTTTGCGGCGGCCGGAACCTGGTTTGGAAGCCGTCCTGCCGCTTTTCTTCTTCGCTTTCTTATCTTTCCCGCTTGTGCTTTCGGCGGTTTCGTCAGCGCCGGCAACCAGCTCTATCAACGATACCGGCGCCGCATCGCCATGCCGCCGACCGATTTTGATGATTCGAGTATAACCGCCAGGGCGATTTTGGAAGCGGGTGGCGATTGTGTCGAACAGCTTATGGACCACGGTCTTGTCCTGAATGATAGCGAGCGCTTGGCGTCTGGCATGCAGGCTTCCCTCCTTGCCCAGCGTTATTACACGGTCCACCCAGCGTCTGAGCTCTTTGGCCTTGGGATCGGTGGTTTGTATCTTCTCTTCACGCAAAAGAGAAGTCACCATGTTGCGCATCATCGCCCAGCGGTGGCTCGAATTGCGGCTGAGCTTTCTTCCGGAATTAAGGTGTCGCATAGTTATGCGGTCTCTTTCTCGTCGGCGCGCCGCCTGCTCTCGATCTCCTCCCGCGGTGGAAAATGGTCGATCTTCATGCCGAGTTCTAGGCCCATTTCGCGCAGAATCTCTTTGATCTCGTTGAGCGACTTGTGACCGAAGTTTTTGGTTTTGAGCATCTCCTGCTCGGACTTCTGCACCAACTCGCCGATGTATTTGATATCAGCATTCTGTAAACAGTTTTGCGAGCGCACGGAGAATTCGAGCTCGTCGACGCTGCGAAACAGGTTATCGTTCAATGGGATCGACGGCCGGTCATCACGTCGTTCTTGCTGTGGTTCATCTTGAAAGTTAACGAAAATACTCACCTGATCCTGCAGGATCTTTGCGGCGTATGCCATCGCGTCGTCGGGCTTAACGCTGCCGTCGGTTACTACTTCAAACACGACCCGGTCATAATCGGTGCGTTGCCCGAGGCGAGCATTGGACACCGTGAAATTTACTTTCTGGACCGGCGAAAAAATGGCATCGATAAATACCGTGTCCACCGGCGCGCCCTCTTCTCTATTCCTTTCCGCTGGAACGTAGCCGCGCCCCAGCTTCGCTATCAATTCCATGTCGAGCTTAGCATCTCTAGAGAGCGTGGCGATTTTTTGCTCTGGATTGAGAATCTCGACATTGGCAGATCCGGTAATGTCCTTAGCCAATACAGTGGCGGGACCCTTCGCTTCGACTTTCAGCGTATGTTGCTCGCCATCGTTAAGTCGCAACCTGACTTCCTTGAGATTCAAAATGATGTCGGTGACGTCTTCGGTAACTCCGGGAATCGTCGAGAACTCATGAAGAATCCCTTTCATCCGCACCGCGACAATCGAAGCGCCCATCAAGGACGATAACAAAATCCGTCGTAGCGAATTACCAATCGTTTGGCCGAAACCGCGTTCAAATGGCTCCGCATAAAACTTCCCATAAGTTGAAGTTAACGTCTTTTCGTCCACCTCCAACTGCTTTGGTTTAATCAAATCCGTCCAATGCCTATACATAGTAGACATAGTTTCTCCCTACATTCAGAAGCTTACTTCGAATACAGTTCGACGATCAGCTTCTCGTTAATCGGCATGGTAATGTCGCTGCGGGTGGGTAGAATCCTGATTCTTCCACTACAATTGTCTCGGTCTAGTTCCGCCCAATCCGGCACGCCTCGTCGCTGCACGCCTTCCATCGCTGTTAGAATGCGAGCCATCTGACGGCTTTGCTCCTTTACCGATATCACGTCGCCCACTCGGACCTGGTACGATGGAATATTCAGCCGTTTGCCGTTGACTAGGATATGTCCATGCCGCACCAGCAGCCTGGCTTCCGCTCTGGAACTGGCAAATCCCACGCGATAGGTAACGTTGTCTAAGCGACGCTCCAAAAAGACCAACAAGGTCTCACCGGTAATACCCTTAATTCGGCTAGCCTGATCAAAGGTTCGGCGAAACTGACTTTCCATGAGACGATAGATGCGCTTGACCTTCTGCTTCTCGCGCAACTGGATACTATACTCCGAAAATTTGGGTCTGCCTTGACCGTGCTCTCCGGGCGGATAGTTGCGTCGTTCGATGGCGCATTTATCGGTGTAACAGCGCTCACCTTTTAGAAATAGCTTGAGGTTCTCGCGCCTACACAATCGGCAAACAGATTCTGTGTATCTAGCCAATCCTTCCTCCTATTTTGTTATCAAACGCGTCTGCGTTTCGGCGGGCGGCATCCATTGTGAGGAATCGGAGTTACGTCCTTGATCAAGCTGATGTTGATGCCAGCCGATTGCAATGCCCGGAGAGCGGACTCGCGTCCCGCTCCAGGACCCCGCACAAAAATTTGAACCGTCCGCAAGCCGTGGTCCATCGCTTTCTTGGCGGCGTTATCCGCGGCTTGTTGCGCGGCGAAGGGAGTGCCTTTGCGCGACCCCTTAAACCCCATGCTTCCGGCGCTCGACCACGAAATGACATTTCCCTGATAATCCGTGATTGTGACAATCGTGTTGTTGAATGTTGAATGAATGTGAACGACTCCTTCGGAGATGTTCTTGCGGCCCCGCTTCTTGCGCGCCGCGCGATCAGCACCCTTTTGGTCCGCTGGGGTCTCGGCCGTTTTGCTCTGCCTCTCTTCGGCGGTTTCTTCGGATTTCGCCATTGAATACTCCTAAAATTTACTAACCTTTTGACGGAGCGGTTTTCTTTCCCGCGACAGTTTTTCGCGGACCTTTCCTGGTCCGCGCGTTGGTATGAGTTCTCTGACCGTGCACCGGAAGGTTTCTACGGTGTCGATGCCCCCGGTAAGAGCCCATTTCAATATGGCGTCTGAGATTGGCCGAAACGTCGCGCCGAAGATCGCCTTCAACTTTGTAATTCTGGTCTATCAACTGACGAATCTTAACCACATCATCATCGGAAAGATCGTCACTTTTTAAATCGAGCGAGATTCCCGCCTGCGTTAATATCTCTCGGGATAAATTGCGCCCGATGCCATAGATATAGGTAAGCGCAACTTCCATCCGTTTGTTCCTTGGGAGATCGACACCCGATAAACGCGCCATAATTAACTCCAATCAAGTTTTAAAAAACTTAACCTTGCCTCTGTTTGTGCTTGCTATTCTCACATAGGACGCGGACAACGCCCTTGCGGCGAATAACTTTACACTTGTTACAAATCTTCTTAACCGAAGCTCTGACCTTCACGATAGCTCCTGTTTCTAACGCTCGCGATAGATGATTCTTCCACGCGCCAAATCATAGGGCGACAACTCGATTTTCACCTTGTCACCAGGAAGAATCTTGATGTAATGCATCCGCATCTTGCCGGATATGTGGGCCAAAACCCTATGCCCGTTTTCCAACTGCACCCGAAACATGGCATTGGGTAAGGTTTCCAAAACCGTTCCCATCACTTCGATGGCATCTTCTTTTGGCATAAATGATCGACTACTTGCTAATCACCTCAGACTATAGCTGGCTGAGAATATAAGGACCGTCTTTGGTGACGGCGACTGAATGTTCAAAATGGGCCGCCAAGCTACCGTCTTTGGTTACAGCAGTCCAGCCGTCGGCTTTAATTTCCACCTCGGGGCCGCCAATGTTTACCATCGGCTCGATGGCCAATACCATTCCTTCCTTAAACCTCAGTCCGCGGTCGGGTTCACCATAATTTGGCACAGGCGGCTCTTCATGCAGTCGTTTTCCGATGCCGTGCCCAACGAAGGCTCGAACCACTGAATAACCGGCTCCCTCGGCAGTCGTTTGGACGGCAGCACCCAGATCGCCCAGTCTCTTGCCTTCATACAATTGATCGATGCCGTCGTACAATGACTTTTCGGTGATCTCCATCAGGCGCTTGGCTTCGTCGCTGACCCTTCCTACACCGACCGTAATCGCAGAGTCACCGTAGAAGCCCTCGTAAATGACACCGTAGTCGAGCCCAACGATGTCGCCCTCCTTAAGCGTTCGATTGGATGGGATTCCATGAACTATTTCTTCGTTTATCGATGCACACAGGCAACGAGGAAAGACCCGGCCGCCAACAGAATAACCTTTAAAGGCCGGAATCGCGCTTCTTTTAAGGGTCAATTCTTCGGCCACTCTATCTAGATCTAGGGTTGTCACTCCGGGAGCTATCTTTGCCTTCAGCTCCTGTAAAACCTCGGCAACGATCAGATTCGCTCTTCTCATGATCTCGATTTCTCGAGGTGACTTGAGCGAAATCAACTGGCCGGCCTCCCGAGTGCCTCGATGACTCGCTTCTGAATATCTTCCACTTTCCCGACGCCGTTGATTTCCCGCAACTTACCACGCTCTCGGTAGTAATTAGCTAGGGGCGCAGTCTGGGATTCATAAACCCGTAAGCGAGTGGTAATAGTCTCTTCGCGATCATCATCGCGTTGCTGCAAACCACCGTCACAACGGTCGCAGGTCTCGCCGTTGCTGGGTGGATCGAAATTCACATGGTAGGACGCACCGCAGTTTTGGCAATTTCGCCGTCCCGCCAGGCGCTTAACTATAACGTCGTGGGGAACTTGGATAGACAAGACGGCATCCAATGGCAATGCCATGGTCTTCAAAATCCCCTCCAGGCTTTCAGCCTGCGGCAAGGTCCTGGGAAAGCCGTCCAGAACAAAGCCGTTGGCGCAGTCCTTTTGCTTCAGCCGTTCACCGACTAACCTGACTATCACGTCATCGGGCACTAACTCGCCGCGGCTAAGATAGCTTTCCGCTTCCTTCCCGAGTGGCGTTTTGTCGGCCACAGCTTTTCTTAGGATGTCGCCTGTGGATATTTGACAGGCCTCGAAGCGGTCTCGCAAGAGCTTCCCTTGCGTCCCTTTTCCTGCACCCGGCGGGCCTAGGAGAACAACACGTACACTGGCCAAGCCTTAGCCCCTTCTTCCCCGCAGTCGGCCTCGCTTCATAAAGCCCTCATAGTTGCGGGTAATCAAGTGGCTCTCCATTTGCGCCACAGTGTCAAGCGCCACGCCCACAACGATCAGTAAGGCGGTTCCACCGAAGTAGAACGGCACGTTAAACTGGCTCACCAGGATTGTCGGCAGCAAGGATACGATGCAAAGGTAAATCGCTCCGCTCAGTGTGATGCGAGAAAGTACCCTCTCGATGTAGTCGGCAGTCTTCTGGCCCGGTCGAATTCCCGGAATATAGCCGCCGAATTTCTTCATATTTTCCGCTACATCGGCCGGATTGAAGACCACCGCAGTGTAGAAGAATGCGAAGAAAATGATCAGCAGCGCGAACACCAAATCGTGTAGCCATTGCCCCGGACTCAAATAAGTCGCCGCAGTTTGAACCCAAGGATACTGGGCAAACTGCGCCATAGTTGCTGGAAATATAAGAATTGAAGAAGCGAAAATGACCGGGATAACATTGGCCGTGTTCACCTTCAACGGCAGATGCGAGCTCTGGCCACCATACATTTTGCGGCCGACAACCCGCTTTGCGTACTGAACGGGAATACGTCGCTGTCCCCGTTCAACAAAGATAATTGCGCCGACGACCGCTACGATCAAAACCAGCATGAAGAGCGCCACTAACACGTTCAACTCACCTTCCCGGATGAATTGAACGGTTGTAATAATGGCAGATGGAAGACCGGCAACAATCCCGGCAAATATAATCAGCGATATGCCATTACCCACGCCGCGCTCAGTGATTTGTTCGCCCAACCACATAATAAAAGCTGTCCCCGACGCGAGCGTAATAACCGTCATGATGTGAAAACTCACGTCTGCATTCAACACAATCGGCTGACCACCGGGCCCTTGAGTGCCGGCCAAGCCTAGGCTGATCATAGTGCCTTGGATGACCGCAAGGACGATCGTCCCATAACGGGTGTACTGGGTGATCTTCCGCCGCCCTGCTTCACCCTCTTTTGACAATCGTTCGAGATAAGGAAAAACCACCGTCAAAAGCTGAAGGATAATCGACGCGCTGATATAGGGCATGATGCCCAAAGAAAAAACCGAAAATTGTTCAAGAGCGCCACCGGAAAAAAGGTTGAACAAGCCGAAGATCGTGCCCTTATACTGTTCAAAGAACGCCGCTAACGCTTGGCGGTCGATTCCCGGCGTCGGCACATGGACGCCAAGCCGGTAGACGGCCAACATCGCCAGCGTAAACAACAAACGTTTGCGCAACTCTGGGATGCGCGAGGCGTTTTGAAAACCGCTAAGCATGAGAGGTGATCAGTTCGGCCTTTCCGCCGGCCGCTTCGATTTTTTCCTTGGCCTTCGCCGAGAAGCTATGCGCCTTGATCGTCAAACTCTTGCTGAGCGCGCCATCGGCTAGGATCTTAATCCGGCAATTCTTCCCATGCACTAGTCCTTTTGCCAAGAGTATCTCCGGATTGATCTCGTTATCCGATGAGAATCTTTCCAACTGATCCAGGTTCACGATGGCAAAATCGACTTTGAAGGGATTATTAAACCCTCGCTTTGGCAGACGTCTTTGTAATGGCATCTGGCCGCCCTCAAACCCGGGACGGGTTCCACCGCCGGCACGGGCGCGCTGTCCTTTGTGCCCCCGGCAAGCGGTTTTTCCATGACCGGAACCATCGCCACGCCCCACACGTTTGCGTTTTTTTGTCGAGCCGGGAGCCGGCCTTAGATCATCTAGCTTCATTTTAACGGATCTCCGCCAATGTTTTTCCGCGCCTTTCGGCAATTTCTTCTGGCGCTCTTAAGTCTCGCAGAGCTTCGACGGTAGCTTTAACCATGTTGTGCGGATTGTTAGAACCGAGGCACTTGGTCAAGACGTTCTGAATTCCGGCGGCCTCAACCACGGCACGAACTCCGCCACCGGCAATGACCCCAGTACCATCGGAAGCAGGTTTCAAGATAACGTATCCGGCGCCGAATCTTCCGGTCACCTCAAATGGGATAGTTCCTGCCATCACTGGAACCCTGATCAGATTTTTTTTTGCTTGTTCCAATCCCTTGCGAATCGCTTCCGGCACCTCGTTGGCCTTACCCATTCCGCAGCCGACCACCGAATGATTGTCGCCAACTACGATCAGGGCGCTAAAGCTGAACCGCCGGCCACCTTTAACTACTTTGGCAACCCGGCTAATGTGAACAACTTTTTCCTTGAGTTCCAATCCATGCGGATCAATGCGTTCCAAAGACACCTCACTACGCAGGCTGCGCTAAAATTCTAAACCACCTTCGCGCGCACCATCAGCAACCGCCTTTACGCGCCCGTGGAAGAGAAACCCATTACGATCGAAGACGACACGGCTAATGTTCTTTTCTTTACAAACTTTTGCCAAATTCAAACCGACTCGCTTTGCGGCTTCCACACCCTTGATGTTCTTGATCTCATCAGCCAGGCTGGAAGACAGCGTCGAAGCGGATGCTAAGGTGATTCCCTTGGTGTCCGATATCACCTGAACATAGATGTGCCTGCCGCTTTTATAGACGCAGACACGAGGGCGAGCGTCGGTCCCCATAACCTTTTTCCGGACGCGTTGTTGTCGCCGTATGCGCGCAATATTTCTTTGCTTGGTTGCCATCTCTCTCCAACCTCAGAGGCTATTTGCCAGCCGAACCCACAGCTTTGCCAGCCTTACGCTTGATAACCTCTTCGCGATATTTAATCCCTTTGCCCTTGTAAGGCTCAGGCGCTCGCAAGCTTCTGATTTTTGCAGCAGTTTCTCCCACCAACTGTCGATCAGCACCGGTTAAGGTGATGATAACCTGCCGTTCGACCGACGCTGTGACGCCTGGCGGCAAGCGAAAAACTACAGGATGAGAGTACCCCAGTGTCATGTGAATCTCTTGGCCTTTAACCTCAGCGCGATAACCGACGCCATTGATATCGAGTATACGGTTAAATCCTTTGCTGACACCTTCGGCCATGTTGGCGATCAATTTTCGGGTGAGACCATGCAGAGCTCGAATTCTCCGCGCCTCTTCGTCCCGCTCAACATGAACAACAGTCCCATCAACTTTGACCGCGATTCCGGACGGAATCGCGGCGCTCAGCTTTCCCTTGGGCCCTTCCAGCCGAACTGCATCGCCGTCGACTGCGATTTTTACTCCCGAAGGGATCGTGATAGGTAATTTTCCGATGCGTGACACGTTTACCTCGTACAAGCTACCAAACCGAACATAGAACCTCGCCGCCGACCTTGGCCCGTTGGGCTTCCCGGTCGACTAAAATTCCTTTGGAAGTAGAGAGTATGTTGATACCCAACCCCTTGCGAATCGGGGTTAACTGCTGGGCGCCGACATACACCTTCAAGCTTGGGCGACTCACTCGCTTTAACCCTAATATGATCGGCCGATTGTCCCGATCAAACTTCAGTTGAATGATCAGCTCGTCACCCGCGCCTTCGGCAGCTTTGATTTTCTTGTATTCCTTTACGTAACCCTCTTCAACGAAGACCTTTACGATATTTTCCTTGACTCGCGACCACGGCACGGCAACCCTCTGGTGGCGCGCCCTCGAGGCATTGCGGATTCTCGTCAACATGTCGGCGATTGGATCGGTCATTCCCATATTGCTCTCCGTCCTACCAGCTGGCCTTGATAAGTCCCGGGATGTGGCCCTTACGAGCGTGGTCTCTGAGACAAAGCCGGCACATGCGAAAGCGTCGGTAAAACGCCCGGGATCGGCCGCAGAGCGGGCAACGATTGTACTCCCGAACTTTAAACTTATTCGGTCTTTCGGCTTTGATTCTTAAACACTTCTTGGCCAATGGAAATCTCCCTGGTTATAGATCAAGTGCCAAACGGCATTCCTAAGTGCTTCAGTAACGCCCGTCCCTCAGGATCGGTCTTTGCTGTGGTGGTTATGGTCACGGTCATTCCCCGGGCCTTTTCAACTTTGTCAGGATTGATTTCGGGAAAAATGATCTGTTCTCTAAGCCCCAAGGAATAGTTTCCCCTCCCGTCAAAGGAGCGGTCAGAAACGCCTTTGAAGTCTCGTACTCTGGGCAGAGCTACGTGAATTAACCGGTCCAGGAATTCATACATCCGATCGCGGCGCAATGTCACCATGCAGCCGATCGGCACTCCTTCGCGCAGTTTAAAATTAGCTATCGCCTTCTTGGCCCGTGTAATCACCGGCTTCTGGCCCGCGATAGCGGTAATCTCCGCGACTGTTGAGTCCAATGCTTTGATATTTTGCGTCGCCTCACCAAGACCGACGTTGATCGTGATCTTTTCTAACTTCGGCACCTGCATGGAATTCTTGTAGCCGAATTCCGATTTCATCGCCGGCACCACCTGATCGTCGTATTTCTGTTTTAGACGAACCATCCTTGTTACCATCAATCCAACGCCTCGCCGCAGCGTCGGCACACACGAACCTTATTGCCATCGGTAAGAATTTTTTTTCCGATGCGCACCGGCGCGTTGCATTTATCGCACATAATCATGATGTTGGATGCGGGGATAGAGGCTTCCTTTTCGACGATTCCGCCGGCTTGCTGCGGCCCTCGCGGTTTTGTGTGCCGCTTCACCACATTGATTCTTTCAATGATCACGGCATCCTCTTTCGGATTTACGCGGAGAACTTTGCCAGTCTTGCCCCGCTCCTTGCCGGAAATCACCATGACACTATCGTTTTTGCGAATCTGCACGAACACGTTCTCCCAAACCGTTTAGAGCACCTCAGGCGCGAGTGAAATAATTTTCATGAACTTCTTGGCTCGCAGCTCACGCGCCACAGGACCAAAAATTCGGGTTCCAATCGGCTCCTTCTGATTATCGATGAGCACCGCCGAATTGTTATCGAAGCGGATATAGGTTCCGTCGGAGCGTCCAATCTCTTTTGCGGTCCTTACCACGACGGCTTTCATCACTTCGCCCTTTTTCACTTTGGCGTTAGGAATTGCTTCTTTGACTGACACAACAATGATGTCTCCGATCGACGCGTACTTCCGCTTGCTGCCACCCAAAACCTTGATACATTGGACTTTCCGTGCGCCCGAATTATCCGCAACATCCAACACCGTTCTCGTCTGAATCATGAATCGACCTCAACCTACTTGACCTGAACGGACGCCTAGACATCGGCTCCGGTGGACTGCTCACCCGCTGTCGTTTGAGTTCGCTGCAGTATCTCACTAACGCGCCAACGTTTGTCACGGCTGAGGGGGCGGCATTCAACGATACGTACCCGATCGCCTACCTGACATTGATTGGTTTCATCGTGCGCTTTTACTCTGCTTCTACGTTTTAGATACTTTCTGTACTTCGGATGCATGACGGTTCGTTCAAGCGATACCACGATGGTTTTTTCCATCCGATCGCTGACAACGGTGCCCGTGCGCTCTTTTCTAAGGCTTCGATTATCCATACTATGCCTTCCCGCCTTGAACCGCCTTTTCCTTCAAGATCGTCTCCACCCGAGCCAAGTCACGCTTGGTCTGCCGCAACTTCATCGGGTTCTCCAACCTGCTGGTTGCCCGTTTTAGCTTCAAATGACCGATCTCTTCACGAAGCTCGCTTAACTTACGGGCAAGGTCAGCGGAGCTCATGTCGCGTAATTCTTTAGCTTCCATGAACCACGCCTCTTCTTTCGACGACAATAGTTGGGATGGACAACTTGTGCGCCGCCAGCCGAAACGCCTCGCGTGCGAGGCTAGCCTCCACGCCTTCCATTTCAAAAAGAATTCTTCCGGGCTGAACCACCGCCACCCACATTTCCGGGGATCCCTTGCCCTTTCCCATTCGGGTTTCCGCTGGCTTTTTGGTCAAGGGTTTGTCCGGGAAGATCCTGATCCAAACTTTTCCGCCTCTCTTGAGATACCGCGTTAGAGCGACTCGAGCTGCTTCGATTTCTCGCGCACTCATCCAACCGCGGTCTATTGCCTTCAGTCCGAAATCTCCAAACGCCAGAGTGGAACCTCGGTATGCGGTTCCGCGCCGGCGACCCTTTTGTATTTTTCGGTATTTTACCTTTTTCGGTTCGAGCATCTTACCTGTCTCAGATCATTTTTCATCAGCCGCCCAACATAGCTTTCTGCTGTTCTTCTTCTTCAGTGAGCACCTCACCTCGGAATATCCAAGCCTTCACGCCGATGATGCCGTAGGTCGTGCGCGCCTCGGCAAACCCATAATTGACGTCCGCCCGCAGAGTGTGGAGCGGAACCCGCCCCTCACGGTACCATTCGGTTCGGGCGATTTCCGAACCGCCCAATCGACCTGCGCATTGAATCTTTACACCTTGAGCTCCCATACGCATTGCCCGCGAAACGCTTTCTTTCATAGCGCGCCGAAAAGCCACCCGACGTTCCAGCTGCAGGGCGACGTTTTCGGCCACGAGCTGTCCGTCCAGGTCCGGCCGCCTGACTTCATGAATGTTGATGTAGGTTTCGCGATTAGTAAGCTTGGCGATTTCTTCTTTTAGTTTTTCGATCTCAGCGCCCTTTTTACCAATTACGATTCCTGGGCGCGCGGTATGAATATTGATTTTCGCCTTATTAGCGGCTCGTTCGATTTCAATTTTTGAAATGCCGGCATGATACAGTCGGCTTTTTAAAAACTTCTTCACACGAAAATCTTCGTGAAGCAGCTTGGCATAATCGTGGCGTGAGTACCATTTCGAATCCCATGACTCTATGACACCTAAGCGAAACATCTTTGGATGTGTTTTCTGACCCATGTTATCTCCTCTCACTCACCTCATCCAACACAATGGTGATATGACTCAAGCGCTTACGAATTCGCGTGGCTCTTCCCTGCGCTCGCGGGGTAAATCGCTTCCACATTCCGGCCTCATCGACGTTGGCCTGTTTGACGTAGAGTTGATCCACGTCGACGCTCTGCGTGCTTTCAGCGTTAGCGACCGCGGTGCGCAAAGTCTTGGAGACAATTAGGGCGGAACGCTTCGGTGTGAATTTTAAAATATTCAGCGCCTCTTCAACCCCTTTGCCGCGAATCTGATCGACTACCAACCGCACCTTGCGGGGGGATAGCCTGATAAACTTCGTAATCGCGCGAGCTTCCATAAATCAGTTAATAACCTTTGGTTCCATGCGTGTAGGATTCTCGGCCACAGATAGCCAACCGGAGCTATCTGGAGGCGCCGCCGGGTCTCGCTCCGGCCTGACCCGATTCGGCCTTCTTGTCTCCCGAATGAGCAAAGAAAGTTCGGGTCGGCGAGAACTCACCGAGTTTATGTCCGACCATGTTTTCGGAAACAAATACCGGAATGAACTTTCGACCGTTGTGCACGCCGATCGTATGACCGACCATCTCAGGCGTCACGGTGGACCGACGCGACCAGGTCCGGATCACTTGCTTCTGACGTGATTCGTTCATCGCCGAAATCTTCTTGGTTAGATGTTCATCGACGAAGGGCCCCTTTTTTATCGAACGCGGCATGCTTATTTCGCCTTTCTTCCTTTGACGATGTACTTATCCGTGGACTGATTTTTCCGAGTCTTGTAGCCTTTGGTCGGCTTCCCCCACGGTGTCATCGGATGATTGCCTTTGGACCGTCCTTCGCCGCCGCCATGCGGATGATCGACGGGATTCTTGGCAATCCCGCGGGTGGTCGATCGAAAACCGAGCCAGCGCATTCGTCCGGCCTTGCCCCAGGAAACATTCTCCTGGTCGGCATTGCCGACCTGACCGATGGTTGCGCGGCACTCAGCCAGAACATTACGGAGTTCACCTGAAGGAAGCTTCAGCAACGCATAAGAACCTTCTTTGGCCATTAACTGAATGCCTGAACCGGCGCTTCGGGCTAGCTGACCGCCTTTACCTATTTTAAGTTCAACGTTGTGAACCACAGTACCAACTGGAACAAACTTTAGAGGCAGCGAATTACCCGGTTGAATGTCGACGTTATCATCCCCAGCTATCACGGAATCGCCCACTTTAAGACGTTCCGGCGCTAGGATGTACCGCCGCTCGCCATCGGCGTAACAAAGCAGCGCGATGTTGGCTGAGCGATTTGGATCGTATTCAATCGCTTCAACCTTCGCCGGAACACCTTTTTTGTTACGCTTGAAATCGATAACACGATAGAGCCGTTTGTGTCCTCCGCCTCGATGATCAGCGGTAATACGTCCATTGTTGTTACGACCACCGCTATGACCCAAAGGCGTTCTCAATGCCTTCTCAGGTCGCTTCTTTGCAACTTCATCAAAGGTCAAGCCCGTTCGGAAACGCATCCCGGCCGATGTCGGTCGATAGGTTCTAATCGCCATGATTTATTCTCTCTATGCCGCGCCGAAAAAGTCGATCTTATCGCCTTCGCGTAAGGTTACGTATGCCTTCTTCCATTCCGGCCGCCGGCCCGTGCTTTTGCCTACCCGGCGCACCTTTCCCAGATAACGGGCCATGCGCACTTTAACGACTTTGACCTTAAAAAGAGACTCAACAGCCTTTTTAACTTCAACTTTGTTGGCATCAGGGCGCACCTTGAACAACACCTGCTGCACCGTCTCGGCAAGCAGCGAACCTTTCTCCGAAATGACCGGCGCCTTGATGATTTCCTGAGGTCCTCTCATGAAGCCAACCTCTCTTCCAACTGCTTCAACGCGCCTTCCATAAGGATCAGGTGATCGTATCGAAGAAGATCGTAGACGTTCAAACCTTCGACTCGAAGCACTTTGATCTTTGGCAAGTTACGAGCGGCCCGCTCGATTTTCGCATCGGCCTGTGAAACCACCAGCAGGGCGCTCTGGACCTTCAATTCCGCAAGAGCATTCGCCATTAACTTGGTCTTTGCTTCCTCAAGCTCAAGCTTATCAAGAACGATGAGCTTTCCTTCTTGATTCTTAAGACTTAACGCCGACAGCAAAGCCTCGCGCCGCGCTTTACGCGGCATACGGAAAGAATAATCGCGCGGCTGAGGACCAAAGATCGTCCCACCTCCGACCCATATCGGTGACCGAATACTGCCCGAGCGGGCACGCCCCGTGCCCTTTTGACGCCACGGCTTCTTGCCACCGCCGCGGACAAAACCTTTAGACTTGGTCGCAGCCGTACCCGCGCGCCGGTTCCTCAACTGCATGACGACAGCCTGATGCAACAGATGCGGGCGCGCGTTCACGCCAAAAATCCGTTCATCAAGCTTGGGCTCTGCCACATGAACTTCCATCGCGACCTATCCTTTTACCGCTCGTCGTAGAATTACGACGCCTTGTTTGGCCCCCGGAACAGCTCCCTTTACGAGGAGCAGATTCTCTTCGGCGCGAACGTCGATGACTTCCAGATTTTGGATCGATATATTCTCATTGCCCCAGTGCCCAGCCATTTTCTTACCCTTGCGCACCCGCCCTGGATACGATCGGTTACCGATCGATCCACCGTGCCGAAAATATTCGTGAGTACCATGGGATCCTGGAAACCCGGCAAAGGACCATCTCTTGATGACCCCCGAGAAGCCATGCCCCTTTGAAACTCCGGAGACATCGATCAGGTCCCCGATCTTGAACAGATCAGCCACTTTGATCTCTTGCCCCACCTGATACCCTGTCACATCGTCAGAGCGGAATTCTCTCAAAATCGAAAATGCACCTTTGCCTGCCTTGGCCATATGCCCTTGAAGGGCCTTGTTGACCCGCTGGCTCTTCTTGCTGCCGAAGCCTACCTGCAGGGCATTGTAACCGTCTATCGCTGTTTCCTTCTTCTGCACTACAACACAGGGCCCGGTCTCAATGACCGTAACGGGAACCACGTTCCCATCCGCAGAATAAAATTGCGTCATCCCAAGTTTTTTTCCGATAAGGCCAGTCATATGATTTTCTCAGGCGAAGCTTTTCTAGTAGAGCTGTCTCCCTTATTGAAGCTTGATCTCAACATCCACGCCCGCAGCGATATCGAGCTTTCCCAATGCGTCAATGGTCTGCTGCGTCGGCTCCAAAATATCGAGCAATCTCTTATGGGTTCGGATCTCGAATTGATCGCGAGACTTCTTGTCGACATGAGGCGAGCGATTGACCGTAAACCGTTCGATCCGTGTCGGCAATGGAATCGGGCCAGCCACTCTGCCACCGGTGCGTTTTACTGTTTCGACGATCTCTCCCACCGATTGATCCAACACCCGATGATCGTAGGCCTTTAGCCGAATCCTAATTTTCTCGTTCATTTTTTGTCATCCGACTTGCCGTCTAACTTGGCAATAATCCCCTCGGCAACGTTGGCCGGCACCGGCTCATAATGTGAGAATTGCATTGTGTAGGTTGCTCGGCCCTGGGTCATTGAACGCAGATCGGTAGCATAACCGAACATCTGGGCCAGCGGCACCCGCGCATCTATGGCCTGGGCAGCCGGTCGCGTATCCATTCCCAAAACCTTACCCCGGCGCGAGTTGAGATCGCCAATCACGTCGCCCATGAAATCTTCAGGCACCACGACCTCCACTGACATAATCGGTTCGAGCAGGACCGGACTCGCTTTGCGCGCAGCCTCTTTGAAAGCCATTGAGCCGGCGATCTTAAAAGCGATTTCCGATGAATCGACGTCATGATAGCTGCCGTCGAACAACGTGACCTTTACATCAACCATCGGATAACCCGCCAAAGCGCCATTTTCCGTCGCCTCTTTGACACCTTTTTCTACCGCCGGAATATACTCGCGCGGAATCGAACCGCCCTTAATGGCGTCGACGAACTCAAAACCAGCTCCGGGCTGTTGTGGCTCTAATTTGATCCAGACATCACCGTACTGACCGCGGCCACCGGTTTGGCGAATGAACTTGCCCTGCTGCTCGACCGCCTTACGAACCGTTTCCTTATAGGCGACCTGCGGCTTACCGACATTGGCGCCGACGTTAAATTCTCTTAGTAGGCGATCAACGATGATTTCCAGGTGAAGCTCGCCCATGCCGGAAATAATCGTCTGGCCGGTCTCTTCGTCGGTCCGCACTCGGAACGACGGGTCTTCAGCGGCTAGCTTCTGCAGTGACAAGCCAAGCTTTTCCTGATCGGCCTTGCTTTTCGGTTCGATGGCAATCGAAATTACCGGCTCCGGAAACTCGATGGATTCGAGAATAATCGGATCGTTCTCATCGCACAAAGTATCGCCCGTGGTTGCAGTTCGCAGACCCACTCCAGCGGCAATATCACCGGCGTACACTTCTTTTATCTCTTCACGCTTGTTCGCGTGCATCTTCAAAAGACGACCTATTCTCTCGCGCTTGCCTTTGGTTGAATTATAAACGCTGGCGCCCGCAGTCAACGATCCGGAGTAGACTCTGAAAAAACTCAACGTTCCAACGAACGGGTCAGTCATGATTTTGAACGCTAGAGCCGAAAACGGAGCATCGTCCTTGGCGGGGCGTTCGTCGGGCGCCTGGGTGTCGGGATCGATGCCTTTAACCGGCGGAATATCCAATGGCGAGGGCAAGTACTCGATCACGGCGTCGAGCAACGGCTGAACACCTTTGTTGCGGAACGCCGAACCGCACAGCACCGGAATGATCTTGATCGCCAAAGTAGCACTTCGGATGGCCTTCGTCAGCTCAGCTTCGCTGATTTCGTGGCCCTCCAAGTACTTCTCCATGATTGTCTCGTCCGAATCCGCAGCCGCTTCGATCAACTTTTCACGATACTCGGCCGCCGCCGATGCTAGCTCCTCCGGTATAGCTTCATCACGAAACTTGGCGCCGAGACTCTCATCCTCCCAGACAATCGACTTCATGCGCACCAGATCGATGACGCCGATGAATTTATCCTCGGCACCGATTGGCAACTGCAACGGAACCGCGCGCGCGCCGAGACGATCCTTGATCATTTGGACGACCCGGAAGAAATCCGCTCCCAACCGATCCATCTTGTTGACAAATGCGATTCGGGGAACCTGGTACTTATCGGCCTGCCGCCAAACAGTCTCGGTCTGCGGCTCGACGCCACCCACCGAGCAGAAAACCCCTACGGCGCCGTCTAAAACTCGCAGCGAACGTTCCACCTCGATCGTAAAGTCAACGTGTCCCGGCGTATCAATGATATTGACCCGGTGATCTCGCCATAAACAGGTGGTTGCGGCTGAAGTGATAGTAATGCCGCGCTCTTGCTCTTGGACCATCCAGTCCATGGTCGCAGTTCCCTCGTGAACCTCGCCGATCTTGTAGTTGATCCCCGTATAATAAAGGATCCTTTCGGTGGTTGTCGTCTTTCCCGCATCAATATGGGCCATGATGCCGATATTGCGGGTTCTATCTAAGGGAACAGTTCTAGGCATTGCTCTACACCGGGAAAAAAAGGAGGCGGATCAACCGCCTCCTTTTTACAATATATCTTTTCTAAATCTACCATCGATAATGAGCAAAGGCGCGATTCGCCTCCGCCATACGATGGGTGTCTTCTTTTTTCTTTATTGCGGTGCCTCGATTATTAGCCGCGTCCAACAATTCACCCGCCAGCTTTTCTTCCATGGACTTTTCGCTGCGATCGCGCGCCGCCTGGATCAGCCAGCGCATGCTCAAAGAGATACGCCGTTGCGGTCTCACCTCTACCGGAACCTGGTAGGTGGCGCCGCCTACGCGGCGCGAACGAACTTCGACCGATGGCCGGGTATTCTCAATAGCTTTCTTAAAAATGCCGATGGAATCTTCCTTGGTCTTGGCCGCAACGATGTCTAAGGATCGGTAGAGAATCGATTCGGCGACGCTCTTCTTTCCCTGGTTCATAATTGTGTTAACGAACTTGGTAACGAGCTTTTCGCCGAATTTCGGATCCGGCAAAACCTCTCGTTTTCTTACTTCCCCTTTGCGTGGCATGTTACTTCGGTTTCTTCGCTCCGTATTTGGAACGGCCTTGCCGCCTCTCTTGCACACCAATCGAATCGAGCGTTCCACGAATGATGTGATAGCGAACCCCAGGAAGATCTTTGACGCGGCCTCCACGGATCAATACAACAGAGTGTTCTTGCAGGTTGTGCCCCACCCCCGGGATGTATGAGGTCACTTCAATCCCGTTGGTCAGCCGAACACGAGCCACTTTGCGCAACGCCGAATTTGGCTTCTTCGGTGTTGATGTGTAAACGCGCGTACAAACCCCGCGCTTCTGCGGACAACCCTGCAATGCCGGCGCGGTGTTCTTACGCTGTTGTTTCTCTCTGCTCTCGCGAACTAATTGACTAATTGTAGGCATACGTTTATTCGATCACCAAATTAATTGATATGGATAAAGCAACAACTTCCTGGGGAACCACTCTAGTTAACAAATTCATCCCACCATGTCAAAAGCTTAAGCTCCTGCGGCCTGTGACATGTCCTCTTCGAATCCCTCTGGAGCATCGATTTCGATTTCAGCTTTCGAATATCTCGCGACCCCGGTTCCCGCCGGGATCAGCCGGCCCATGATGACGTTCTCCTTAAGACCGCAAAGTAAATCAATCTTGCCGTGAATCGCCGCTTCAGTGAGCACTTTCGTCGTTTCTTGAAACGAAGCTGCCGAGATAAAGCTTTCGGTCGATAGCGAGGCCTTGGTGATTCCGAGAAGCAGTGGCTCAGCCACAGCCGGCTTGCCGCCTCCTGCGATGGCACGCTGATTCTCCTCGTCAAACCGCCATTTCTCCACTTGATCGCCGACCAGGAATTCGGTATCTCCTACCTCTTTGATGCGCACACGGCGTAACATCTGTCTGACGATGACCTCGATGTGCTTATCATTGATGCGCACCCCTTGCAGGCGGTAAATCTCCTGAACTTCGTCTACAAGGTACTTGGCGAGCGCTTTTTCACCCAAAATGTTGAGAATGTCATGGGGATTTGAAGAACCATCCATGAGAGGCTCGCCAGCGCGTATACGATCGGTTTCGTGCACGCTGATGTGTTTGCCCTTGGGGATCAGATACTCGCGCGGTTCGCCAACTTCGGGAGTGACGACCACTTTGCGTTTTCCCTTGGTGTCTTTACCAAAGGAAACGGTTCCGTCGATTTCACTTATGACTGCGAACTCTTTCGGCTTGCGCGCTTCGAACAATTCGGCTACCCGGGGCAAGCCGCCGGTAATATCCTTTGTCTTGGTTGTTTCGCGCGGGATTTTTGCAATCGCATCCCCCGCGTAAACCGTCTGACCCTCTTGCACGTTGATATGAGCGCCCACCGGTAGCAGATAGCGAGCTTCCGATGTTGCTGACATCCGCGCCGTCTGTCCACCATCGTCTTTGATGGAAATTCGCGGCCGCTTGTCAACGTCTTTGGAGTCAATAATTACCTTTGTGGACAGACCTGTGCGTTCGTCCACCTTCTCCTCCATGGTGATCGCTTCAACGACGTCACCAAACTTCACTACGCCGCTCATTTCAGTCAAAATCGGAATCGTGTACGGATCCCATTCGGCGATCAACTCGCCGGCTTTGATCTTGTCCCCATCCTTCTTTTTCAGCTTCGCGCCATAAACCACCGGGTAACGCTCTCGCTCGCGTTCCCTGCCTTTCTCACCTTCCGGATAATCGATGACGGCGAGTTCGCCGTTGCGATTCATCACCACTAGATCCTTCTCCTTGTTGGTGACGGTGCTGACGTTGATGAACTTGATATAGCCATCGTTGCGCGATTCGAGAGTAGTCTGCTCTGCTCTCCGGCTCGCAGTACCACCGATGTGAAACGTACGCATCGTGAGCTGTGTTCCCGGTTCGCCAATCGATTGCGCCGCAATAACGCCGATCGCTTCCCCGTGATTGACCATGTGTCCTCGACCTAGATCACGGCCGTAGCACATCACACATACGCCGCGCTTCGATTGGCAGGTCAACACAGAACGAATCTTGATCCGCTCCAAACCGGCGTCTTCGATGCGTTGTACCAAGTCTTCATTAATTTCTTGGTTGGCTTTGACGATAATGTCGCCGGAGAAAGGATCGCGCACATCCTCGAGCGCGACTCGCCCGAGCACGCGATCGCCGAGGGGCTCGATAATCTCACCGCCTTCCATGAGCGGCGTGATTTCTATGCCATCCATGGTGCCGCAATCAGGATCGGAAATCACCGAGTCCTGAGCTACGTCTACCAGGCGTCGAGTCAGATAACCCGAATTAGCGGTCTTCAATGCGGTGTCAGCCAACCCCTTGCGCGCGCCGTGGGTTGAGATGAAGTACTGCAAAACCGTCAATCCCTCACGAAAGTTAGCCGTAATTGGCGTCTCAATAATCTCTCCGGACGGCTTGGCCATCAACCCGCGCATGCCCGCCAACTGACGGATCTGCTGGGCGCTGCCGCGAGCACCGGAATCGGCCATCATGAAGATCGGATTAAAGCTTGGAATCGAAGTTTCACGTCCGGTTTCATCAGTAACTTTCTCGGAGCCAAGGTCGCGTAGCATTTCGTCGGCGATTCGATCGGTAACCTCAGCCCAGATATCAACCACTTTGTTGTAACGTTCACCGTCGGTAATGAGTCCGTTCTTGTATTGCTCTTCGATTTCGCGAACGTCTTCGTGCGCGCTCTTGAGCAAGACCTCTTTATTGGGCGGGATCACCATGTCCTTGATGGCGATAGAGATGCCCGCCTTGGTGGCATGCCGATATCCGATATCTTTCAAACGGTCGGCGAGAATAACGGTCGCCTTATTGCCAGCCAGCCGGTAACTGATGTCGATCAGATTTGCCAGCTCTTTTTTCTTCAGAACTCGATTGACTTCCTTGAATGCGATCTCCGGCGGCACAACCTCATAAACCAGAATTCGGCCGACGGTGGTCTCGACGCGCTCGCCGTTCATCCGCACGGTGATCGGCGCTTGAATCTCCACCTCACCCTGATCATAGGCGATACGAACTTCCGTCGGGCTGCTAAAGATGCGCCCGGCGCCTTTGGCTTGGAAGCGATCCCGGGTCATGTAGTAGAGGCCCAGCACGATATCCTGGGTCGGCACGATAATGGGCTTACCATTGGCCGGGGACAGAATATTGTTGGTGGACATCATCAGGGCGCGAGCTTCAACCTGAGCTTCGACCGACAATGGGACATGAACTGCCATCTGATCACCGTCGAAATCTGCGTTATACGCCGCGCAGACCAATGGATGAAGCTGAATCGCCTTCCCCTCAATCAGGATCGGCTCAAAAGCTTGAATCCCAAGGCGATGCAATGTCGGAGCGCGGTTGAGCATCACCGGGTGCTCGCGAATCACTTCATCGAGAATATCCCAAACCTCGGGCCGTTCTTTTTCGACCATTTTCTTTGCGCTCTTGATCGTGGTGACGAAGCCGCGCTCTTCGAGCTTGTTATAGATAAACGGCTTGAACAACTCCAAAGCCATCTTCTTAGGCAGCCCGCATTGGTGCAGCCGCAGTTCCGGTCCAACAACGATCACCGAACGTCCGGAATAGTCCACCCGTTTGCCGAGCAGGTTCTGGCGGAATCTGCCGGTTTTACCTTTAAGCATATCGCTCAAGGACTTAAGCGGCCGGCGATTTTGGCCGGTGATAGCTCGCCCACGCCGGCCGTTATCAAATAGAGCGTCAACGGCCTCCTGGAGCATGCGTTTCTCGTTGCGAATGATCATATCCGGCGCGCTTAGCTCCATCAGGCGCTTGAGCCGATTGTTTCGGTTGATGACGCGCCGGTAGAGATCGTTTAAATCCGAGGTCGCGAAACGACCACCATCAAGCGGCACCAAAGGCCGTAGATCCGGGGGAATGACTGGAACAACTTCCATGACCATCCACTCCGGTCGATTCCCCGAAGTCCTAAAAGCGTTTAGGACTTTTAATCGTTTTGCCAACTTTTTGCGACGAACCTCGGAGTTCGCATCGCGCATCTCTTGGCGCAGATCTTCTGAAAGTTTTACTACATCGACGGCTTTGAGGATCTTCCGCACCGCCTCCGCGCCCATCTCCGCAGTAAACCTCCCGCCAAACTCCTCCATCGCTTTGCGATATCGGACCTCGCTCAAAAGCTCCTTGTATTGCAAAGGAGTCTCTCCTGGATCGATAACAATATAGGACTCGAAATAGAGCACCTTCTCGATATCCTTTAGCGACATGTCGAGCAAAGCACCGATCCGGCTCGGCAGGCTTTTGAGAAACCAGATATGGACTACCGGCGTGGCCAGCTCGATATGGCCCATCCGTTCGCGGCGCACCTTGGACTGAATCACCTCGACGCCGCACTTTTCACAGACCACGCCTCGGTGGCGCATGCGTTTATACTTGCCGCAGTTACATTCGTAATCTTTGGTCGGACCAAAAATCTTGGCGCAAAATAAACCATCTCGTTCCGGCTTGAACGTTCTGTAGTTAATCGTCTCCGGCTTCTTCACCTCCCCGTGTGACCAAGACCGCACTTTTTCCGGGGACGCCACAGAGACTCGGATCGCATTAAAACTTAGCGGATTTTTCGGTCGTTCGAATAAGTTAAAAAGATCTTCCATAAAGATCCACCTCCAGCATCAGCGCAGTGGGCCTCCACAAGGCTTAGCTATTTTTCCTCGACTAGATCAACATCGAGCCCCAGGCTCTGGAGCTCCTTAACCATCACGTTAAACGATTCAGGCAATCCTGGTTCGAGGAGATTATCCCCTTTAACAATCGCCTCGTACATTCGCGTTCGCCCAACGACATCATCAGACTTGACAGTCAGCATTTCTTGAAGCGTATACGCCGCGCCATAAGCCTCTAACGCCCAAACCTCCATTTCTCCGAGCCGCTGGCCGCCAAACTGAGCCTTTCCGCCCAATGGTTGCTGTGTAACGAGAGAATAGGGACCGGTGGAGCGAGCATGTATTTTGTCATCAACCAGGTGATGCAGTTTCATGATATACATAATCCCGACTGTGACTTTGCCGTCGAAGGGCTCGCCGCTGCGGCCATCATATAGAGTCACTTGGCCGCTGACCGGGAGATCGGCTTTTCGCAGCAAATTAAAGATTTCATCTTCCGCCGCGCCGTCAAAAACCGGCGACGCCAAACGCACCCCGTCACGATATTTCTCCGCCAGCTTAAATACGTCAGCGTCTTTGACGCCATCGATAAGCTCGCTGGCTTCTTTGCTATTGAGATATTCCTTAAGCCGCTTGCGCAGAGCGTCCACTTCCTGGCGGTGTTCGCGCATTAGTTGATCGATCTGATGCCCGAGACTGCGCGCTGCCCAGCCCAGATGCGCTTCAAGAATCTGGCCCACGTTCATACGTGAGGGGACACCCAGCGGATTGAGCACCACGTCAACCGGGGTGCCGTCCTCTAGATAAGGCATATCCTCTTCGGGCAGGATCCTAGAAATGACGCCTTTATTGCCGTGGCGGCCAGCCATCTTGTCGCCAACCTGCAACTTACGCTTGATGGCGACAAAGACCTTGACCATCTTGATGACGCCTGGCGGGAGTTCATCGCCGCCTCTGAGTTTTTCGATCTTGTCTTCGAATACCTCTTTGATTAGCTTGACCTGTCCGGCCGTGCTTTCAACGATACGGTCGAGCTCCGCTTCCACTGATTCGTTATCGACACGGATCTCGCTCCAGTAGCTCATCGGCAATTGATCCAGATCTTCTTCGGTGATCTCCTTACCCTTGACTAGCAGCAGTTTTCGACTGTCGTCGCTTAGTCGGTTCGCCAGTTTCCGGCCGACTAGAAGTTTTTTCAAACGCCTGAGCGCGCCATCTTGAAGAATTCGGACTTCATCATGCTGGTCTTTGCGTAGTCGAATGATCTCTTCGTCCTCGATCGCCTTGCTTCTCTCATCTTTGCCCAAACCTTTGCGCGAAAAGATCCGGACATTGATGACCGTGCCTTCAACTCCCGGCGGAACGCGCAGCGAGGTATCTCGGACCTCACCAGCCTTCTCTCCGAATATAGCGCGCAAGAGTTTTTCTTCAGGGGACAACTGAGTCTCGCCCTTGGGAGTGATTTTTCCCACGAGGATATCACTAGGCTTGACCTCGGCGCCGATCCTGATGATACCGCTGTCGTCAAGATCGGTCAGCGCTTCGTCGCCGACGTTCGGGATGTCGCGCGTGATCTCTTCCGGCCCGAGCTTGGTGTCGCGGGAAACACATTCAAATTCTTCGATATGAATTGAGGTGTAAATGTCTTCTTTAACGACACGCTCACTAATTAAAATAGAATCTTCAAAGTTGTAGCCGCCCCAAGGCATAAGCGCGACAAGAACATTGCGGCCCAGTGCAAGCTCTCCCATCTCGGTGGATGGACCGTCGGCAATAACGTCGCCGGCTTTTACTTGGTCACCAATCCTGACGATTGGTCGTTGATTGACGCAAGTATTCTGATTGGAACGCTGGTACTTGACTAAATTGTAGATATCAACTCCCGTGTCCCGGGCGCCGGAAGCCTTATCGGCCTTAACCACAATGCGAGTCGAATCGACACTTTCGATTACGCCGTCGCGCTTCGCCACGACTGTCACGCCGGAATCCCGGGCGACAACTTTCTCCATCCCGGTACCGACCAGAGGAGCCTCGGTCCTTAACAGAGGCACTGCCTGACGCTGCATGTTAGAGCCCATCAGAGCCCGGTTGGCGTCATCATTTTCAAGGAATGGAATCAGCGAGGCCGCCACGCTGACGAGTTGATTCGGCGACACATCCATGAAGTTGACTTCCTCAGGTCGCGCCATTACGAATTCACCGCCTTTGCGAGCGGAAACTAAATCGAGAGTGAAGACGCCACGGGCATCGATCGGCGCATTGGCTTGGGCGATGACATGATCTTCCTCTTCAAGCGCGGAAAGATACCGTATCCGATCGGTGACCTTGCCGTTTTCAACCTCGCGATACGGCGTTTCGATGAAGCCAAACTCATTGACCCGAGCATACGTCGTCAAGGATGCGATCAGTCCAATATTCGGACCTTCCGGCGTCTCAATCGGACAAACGCGACCATAGTGCGTCGGATGAACATCGCGCACCTCGAATCCTGCGCGTTCCCGGGTCAGTCCACCGGGACCCAATGCCGATAAGCGGCGTTTGTGAGTGATCTCCGAAAGCGGATTAGTTTGATCCATGAATTGGGACAATTGGCTGGAGCCAAAAAACTCTTTAAGCGCTGCGGAAACAGGCTTGTAGTTAATCAGTTCCTGCGGCATCAACGTTTCGATATCCTGCAAGCTCATTTTCTCTTTGATGGCCCGTTCCATACGCACCAATCCGACACGGAAGTGGTTTTCAACGAGCTCGCCGACGGCGCGTACGCGGCGGTTACCGAGATGATCAATATCGTCGACGGTGCCGTTGCCGTTCTTTAGCTCCATCAAATATCGAACGACCTCAAGAATATCTTCCTTGCGAAGCGTACCCTGCTCCAACGGAACGTTGAGCTTAAGGCGGTGATTCAGCTTAAGCCGACCTACTTTGGAAAGATCATAACGGTCAGGATTGAAGAACAAGTTGTTAAAGAAGTTAGTCGCCGAATCAACCGTCGGAGGATCACCCGGCCTTAGGCGGCGATAAATCTCCAAAATTGCATCTTGAGGTGAGTTGATGCGATCCTGCAACAACGTATTTCGCAAGTAAGGACCGACTGTCGATTCGTCGATGAACAGAACTTCAATCTGATGAATGCCCTTTTCACGGATGAGATCCAACTTCTCTTGGGTAATGGGATGATTGGATTCAACGATGACTTCTTTGGTTTGCGGATTGACGATATCATGGGCAGCAATCCGACCCAGGATCTCTTCCCAAACGATTGGAACTTGTTTGACCTTGGCTTGCTCCATTTGACGCAAGACCGGACGGGTAAACTTTTTACCTTCCTTAACGATCAGATCATTGCTTTTGGGGTCACGAACATCGCTCGTCACTTTCGCTCCCATCAAATGCGCGGGATTGAAAACAAGCGCCGGTTTGCGGCCATCGAAGACGATGGTATCGCTCCGGTAGTAGTAATTCAGCAGATCTTCCGTAGTCATACCGAGCGCTCTCAGCAAAACCGTGGCATGAAACTTACGCCGGCGATCGATACGGACATAGATGATATCTCGGGGATCAAACTCGAGATCGACCCAGGAACCGCGGTAGGGAATAATTCGCGCCGAATAGAGCAACTTGCCGCTTGCGTGCGTCTTTCCCTTGTCATGTTCGAAAAAAACTCCAGGGGATCGGTGCAATTGGCTGACAATGACCCGTTCGGTGCCGTTCACCATGAACGTGCCGTTCTTCGTCATCAGAGCAATCTCACCAAAATACACCTCCTGCTCTTTGACATTCTTGATGCTGCGGGCGCCGGTTTGGGAGTCGACATCCCATAAAACGAGCTGAACCGTTACTTTGAGCGGCGCGGCGAAAGTCATGCCGCGCTGATGACACTCGTCGACGTCGTATTTCGGCTCGCCCAAGCTATAGCTGACGAACTCCAGGGACGCCGTTTCATTGAAGTCCTTGATTGGAAATACCGATTTAAAAACCTCTTGAAGGCCGATATTCTCGCGCTGCGCGGGCGAAGCATCCTTTTGCAAAAACAACTCATAGGAGTTCTTCTGGATTTCAATTAGATAGGGCAGATCAATGATTCTCTTGATCCTGCCAAAACTGCGGCGAAATCGTAGATTATTGGCCACTTGAAATGGCATTGTTTCTCCTTTAGCGATCTAAACAATACTTCCGATTCACTGACAGGATCTCCCGGTGCTGGTGCGCTATTTGATGTCGACCTTGGCGCCCTGTTCCTCGAGCTTTTTCTTGATCGTCTCAGCCTCGGCTTTTGCAACGCCCTCTTTGACGTTCTTGGGCGCGCCATCGACAAGATCTTTCGCCTCTTTCAAACCGAGACCGGTGAGCTCTCGGACAACCTTGATCACTTGGATTTTCTTTTCGCCCGCTTCTGTAAGAACAACATCAAATTCGGTTTTCTCTTCCGCCGCTGCCGCCGGGCCACTAGCTGCCGCAGCCACGGCCACAGGCGCCGCCGCACTGACGCCGAGCTCTTCTTCGAGTTCCTTGACCAGAGTCGCAGCGTCCAGCAGCGTCATGTTCTTAATGTAATCCTTAACCTGTTCCCTAGATACCTCTGCCATAAAACGTCCCCCTTTTAATTAAATCCACACCGATCGTTGTAATTACTCGGCTTTTGCCTTCGCTGCCGCATCGAGCAATCTGACCATCCGAGATCCAGGTTCTTGAATGAGGCGAAGCAAGTAAGTCGCTGGCCCCTGTATCAGCGCGAGCAACGTCGCCTGCAGCTCAGGTTTACTGGGCATTTGTGAGAGAACTTTGACCCGAGCAGGATCCATTAGCTCGCCCTCGAACATTGCCCCCTTGATCGTCATTTTTTCATTGGCATCGACAAACTTGACGAGCGTTTTAGAAAGCAGGACCGGATCGTCATATGCGAACACCCATCCATTGGGACCCTCGAGCATTCGTTCCAATTCGCCGTAAGCGGTATCTTTAAGAGCCCGGCGAACGAGGGTATTTTTGATAACCTGATATTCCCCTGCGACATCGCGAATCTCGCGCCGCAGCTGCGTCATCTTACCGACCGAAAGACCACGATACTCAGTCGCGATCGCCATCTTTGCCTTCCTAAATTTTTCATGCACAGCCGCTACTGTCTCGGCTTTTTCGCCGTGACTCGCGCGTGCAGCTTCTAACTCCGCCATGCGTCTCCCGATCCCCTTTGGCTTGAAATTTGGCTGAAGAACAGATCTAGGCAGCCATAGCCCGAACCTGCGACAGGTCGATTTTGACTCCTGGCCCCATGGTTGTTGATAGCGTCACCCCGCGAATGTAGTTGCCTTTAGCTGAGGCAGGTTTGGCTCGGAGAATTGCTGAGAGCACGGCTCTGGCATTGTCTATAAGCTTCTCAGGCTCGAAAGAAGCCTTACCCACGGGAACATGAACTATTCCTGCTTTATCGACTCTAAACTCCAATTTACCGGCCTTGATCTCTTTAACGGCACGTGCAATATCGGCCGAGACCGTACCGGTCTTAGGATTAGGCATGAGGCCACGTGGCCCCAACACCTTACCGATCCGACCGACTGCCGCCATCATATCCGGAGTCGCTACAGCTTTATCGAAATCGAACCACCCCTCGCTGATCTTTTTAATAAGTTCATCGCTTCCGACGAAATCAGCTCCGGCTTCCTGCGCTTCTTTTTCCTTTTCTCCCTTGGCGAAAGCGAGCACCCTAACGGCCTTGCCCATACCGTGTGGCAATGTCACGGTTCCCCTTACATTTTGATCCGCTTGCCGCGGATCAACCCCCAAGCGGATGGCGAACTCAACAGTCTCATCAAACTTTGCCCGGGCGGTTTCTCGTACAAGCTTAACACCGTCGTCCAATTGATAGCGGTGACTACGATCTATCTTGGCCAACGCCGCGCGATATGATTTTCCAAAACCGCTCATTTGTCCCCCCTCCTAAAGCTTCGAAGCAGACGGATTCAAATCGAGTGACTGCGCCGCTCTGAATCATCCCTCAACGTCGAGACCAAGGCTGCGAGCAGTACCTTCAACTGACTTCTCGGCCGCGGCCAAATCGTTAGCCGTCAAATCCTTGAGCTTCAACTCCGCAATCTGCCGAACTTGCGCCCGAGTAACTTTCCCAACTTTAGTCTTGCCCGGTTCCTTGGAACCTTTCTCCACGCCCGCAGCCTTTTTTAGTAGTACAGAAGCCGGCGGCGTCTTCGTGACAAAGGTGAAAGATCGGTCCGCATAAACTGTAATAATCACCGGAGTGATCATACCCTGCTGGGATTGAGTCGCAGCATTGAAGGCCTTGCAGAATTCCATGATATTAACCCCACGCTGCCCCAATGCGGGCCCGACGGGAGGGCTCGGATTGGCTGCCCCAGCGGGGATCTGCAACTTGATTTCTGCGATGACTTTTTTGGCCATTTAATGTCCCTGTTAACTAGTTCCGCTCAACCTGAACGAATTCCAACTCGACAGGAGTGGCTCGTCCAAAGATACTGATGAGCACCCGAAGCTTGCCTTTATCGGGTCTAACTTCTTCAACAACCCCGTTGAAATCTGCAAATGGACCGTCGACAACTTTAACGTTCTCACCAACCGAAAATAGCACCCGCGGCTTGGGTTTGATTGCGCCCTCTTCCATTTGAAGAGTAATCGCTCGAACTTCCTCCTCCGAAATCGACGGCGGATTCGTGCTGCCACCAACAAACCCAGTAATTTTCGGTGTCTCCTTCACCACATGCCAAGTATCGTCATTGAGTTCCATTTGAACCAGAATGTAACCTGGAAAGAATTTTCTTGAGGAAGTTTTTTTCTTCCCTTTGACGAGCTCAACGACCTTTTCAACCGGCACAAGGATTTCACCGAAGTACTCCTGTTTACCGAGAGTCCTTACCCGCTCCTCGAGAGCTGCTTTCGCCTTCTGTTCAAAACCCGAGAAGGTGTGAACGATATACCATTGCTTTGCCATAGGAGAGCTCGCAGAGTTAATCGATGATAGCCTGGATCACTGTGGTCAAGCCTAAGTCTATGATCGCCAAGTAAACCGACACCAGCACGACCACGATAATAACGAGCGCAGTCGCGGCGTAAGTTTCCTTCCGCGAAGGCCAATGGACCTTCTGCAGCTCCTGCCAGGATTCTTTTACAAACTCGACCGTATGGCCAAAAGTATCCTGAACTTTTTGAATCCAATCTGCCATGGCTAATGATGCATTGGTGGCGGGTCAGGCAGGATTCGAACCTGCAACAGCCGGATTTGGAGTCCGGAGCTCTAGCCAGTTGGAGCTACTGACCCCCGGTAATCGTTAGACCTTGATCTCTCGATGAACTGTATGAGATCGACACGAAGCGCAAAATTTCTTAAAAGAAAGTTTATCGGTGGTTTTTTTCTTGTTCTTCGTCGAGGTGTAATTCTTTCGCTTACATTGGTCACAAGCAAACCCTACGATATCCCGCATGAGTGCGCCCCCCTTTGACCCAAGTTACTGCATGATCTTTGTGACAACCCCGGCGCCAACGGTCCGACCGCCCTCTCGAATCGCAAACTTCAACCCTTCGTCCATAGCGACGGGAGTAATGAGCTCGATCTCGACGTTGATGTTGTCGCCGGGCATAACCATCTCTGTTCCTTCCGGCAGTTTCACGACACCGGTAACATCTGTTGTGCGGAAGTAGAATTGCGGCCGGTATCCATTGAAAAACGGCGTGTGTCGACCACCTTCTTCTTTCGTTAGAACATAAGCCTCAGCATTAAACTTTGTATGCGGGGTTATGCTCGCGGGCTTCGCCAATACCTGACCTCGCTCAACCTCTTCACGCTTGGTGCCGCGTAGCAGCACCCCAATATTATCGCCGGCCCGACCTTCGTCCAGAAGTTTGCGGAACATTTCGATCCCGGTCGCTACCGTTTTTTGCGTCGGCTTAAAGCCGACAATTTCAATCTCTTCTCCGACTTTGACGACGCCGCGCTCGACTCGGCCGGTCACAACTGTGCCTCGACCGCTGATTGTGAAAACGTCCTCGACCGGCATGATAAATGGCTTGTCGACGTCTCTAGTGGGCTCTTTGATGAAAGAGTCAACAGCTTCCATGAGCTTTATGATAGACCCTTCACCTATGTCGGAGGCGTCTCCCTCTAAAGCCTTTAGAGCACTACCGATCACTATCGGAACTTCGTCGCCGGGGAATTTATATTTCGAGAGCAGCTCTCGAACTTCGAGCTCTACCAGTTCTAGCAATTCCTTGTCGTCAACCATGTCGGCTTTGTTAAGGTAAACAACTATACCGGGAACACCGACTTGGCGCGCCAGCAGGATATGCTCGCGGGTTTGCGGCATCGGCCCGTCGGCGGCTGAAACCACTAGAATCGCTCCATCCATCTGCGCCGCTCCAGTGATCATATTTTTCACGTAGTCCGCATGTCCAGGGCAGTCGACATGTGCATAATGACGCTTGTCAGTCTCATACTCCACGTGAGCTATATTAATCGTAACGCCCCTTTCTCTTTCTTCCGGCGCCTTATCGATTTGATCATAGGCAAGAAACTGCGCCTTGCCCTGCTTGGAGAGAACCTTCGTGATGGCCGCAGTTAAAGTAGTTTTACCGTGGTCTACGTGGCCGATGGTTCCGATGTTAAGGTGCGGCTTTTTGCGCTCAAACTTTTGCTTGCTCATCTCTTCCTCCTGATTGATTTGCCAATCAATTGACTTTATCGTGCTCGAAAATGAACGGGGACCAAGCCCAGGAGCGGGATCGAACCGCTGACCTCGTCCTTACCAAGGACGTGCTCTACCGACTGAGCTACCTGGGCATATCAGTCGATTACTTTTGGCTGATGGCCTAATTTCAGGGATCGAACCATCCGATATTTTGGCTGCCGCCCATGCGAATTGGAGCGGGAAACGGGACTCGAACCCGCGACCCCGAGCTTGGAAGGCTCGCGCTCTACCAACTGAGCTATTCCCGCCAAAAATGGTGGAGAGGGAAGGATTCGAACCTTCGAAGGCATCGCCGGCAGATTTACAGTCTGCTCCCTTTGGCCACTCGGGTACCTCTCCGATTATTAGCAGTATGTTTGCCGCAATCCCACTGCGATTCCCGAACGGCAAATCCCTCGCCGCCAGGTTAACATCGGATGCTTGGCTGGAGCTGGCGATAGGACTTGAACCTACAACCTGCTGATTACAAATCAGCTGCTCTGCCGTTGAGCTACGCCAGCGTCGCAGTGACCGGTCCGTACCAATAAGATGAGGCATCAAACGGCTACATCACAACGGCAACGACCGCTTCAGCGCTATTTGGTTAACAAGCTATTAGTAGTAAGTTCTTGATACGCAACGGACAACGACGGCAAAGAGGTCATACCACTTCCGCAAACGGGTATTTAAACCATCTTCGATCTATGATGTCAACAGGCTCGCCATAGGTCCCGCCCCACCAAACTCCTAATATCCGTCGGGTTTACCCTTGTCAATGCCGCTGTGCTGCCGCGACACCTCGTACAACAAGATGGCCGCGGCAACTGAAACATTGAGACTCGAAATCTTGCCTTTCATCGGAATGCGCACGAGATAGTCGCATTGCTTAGTGATCAAAGGACGAAGACCCCGGCCCTCGCTACCTAGAACGATTCCGAGCTTGTTCGGGTACTCTTTACTGTCATAAGTCTCCCTGGCGTTTGCATCTAAGCCAACGATCCAGAATCCTGAGCTTTTTAGTGACATCAAGGCGCGTCGCAGATTCGTCAACCGATAGATTCGCAAGTGATTAACAGCTCCTGCGGAGGCCTTGAGAACTACTGGCGTTATCCGCACCGAACGATCCTTGGGGATGATGACATTGCGGGCGCCTACAGCTTCGGCGGTGCGCAGAATCGCTCCGAAGTTTCTCGGATCGGTAATGCCATCCAGTATCAGAACCATCTGAGAACGTGCCTCAGAGGTGGTACTTTCTAATTCCGAGAAAGGTGCGTACGAATACGCTCGGACTCGCGCTAGAGCACCTTGATGGTTTTGCCCGTGCGCCAAATGATCGAGCTCTTTAGCGTCTACGAACTGTATCTCTATCTGAAGTTTCAGCGCTTCCGTTTCCAGTGATTTAAGAGTTGGTCGTAGCGGGCCCCGGGCAAGTAGAATCTTGGAGATCTCTTCCGGCGCAACCCTGAGCTTCTCTAGAATAGGATTGACACCGAATATTAGATCCTGCTCCATATCGTTCTATTAGAAGCGTGCCTGTCGTTTACAACAAAAGAATCACCGGTTACCATGAAAAGGTTGTGAAGCGCAGAACTCTTACTTGTTATCTTCTTTCGGAAATTCTCCCGCCATTCTTGCTCGGGCTACTCACTTTCACTTTCATTCTTCTGATCGCAAGAATTTTAAAGTTGGTCGAACTTATCGTAACTCGTGGCATACCCCTGACCCAAGTCGGAAGACTACTTGTCTTGATTCTGCCAACGTTCTTAGAATTAACCCTTCCCATGGCGTTTCTTTTAGCCATTCTCTTGGGACTCGGCAGACTATCAGGCGATCAGGAGCTTCTCGCCCTGAAATCATCCGGAGTAAGTCCGGTGCAGATTCTGCTACCCCTTGTTTTTGTGGCGGCGAGTGTCGCCATCATTACCTTTCTCCTCACAACCTGGGTGAGACCGGCGGCGCAAGTGGCTCTTAAAGACGAACTTTACAACCTCGCTAAGACTCGCGTTGGAACAGCCCTCAGGGAGAAGGTGTTCAACGATGACTTTCCAAACATATTGATCTATGTCGAAGAGATAATACCTCCTGGCAATGTTGGGCAAGGCATTCTAATCATCGACAAACGGGAGACCGCGAGGGACAATATCATCGTGGGCAAGGTCGGCCTGATCAACACCGAGGAACAGACCCATACGCTCTCATTGAGATTGTTCGATGGCTCCATCTATGAACGAGACCGAACACGCTCAGACTTCAGCCAAACTAACTTCAACATCTACGATTTCAAGCTGGATTTGGACGAATTCATCGGACCCGCAAAAATAAAAGATGCCGGACCGAAGGAGATGTCTTTAAATCGGCTGCTTAAAACCATTGAGGAAAAGCAAGCTGCCGGCATAAACGCCAGACCTGAACTGATGGAGTTTCATCAACGGATTGCGTTCTCCTTTGCACCTATCGTGTTCTGTCTGCTAGGTGTCGCTCTATCGCTTCTACCGCGCACATCACGGGCCAATAGATCGTGGGGAGTGGCTTTATGCGTCGTCTGGCTCGTGGTCTATTACGCTCTGCTCTCCCTGGGAAAGGCATTGGGAGAGAGGGGTGCTTTTCACCCGTTCGTCGCCTTATGGTTTCCAAACATCATAGTCGGTGTCATTTCATTGCATCTATTCCGGAAGGCGCTTTACGAATCTCCATTACTGTTGCAGACCAGGTTCGACGCCGCATCTCTGTGGCTCGGGCAGAGACTGACGAGATTCGAAAACCGCTAATTAAAACCATGCCACAGAAGCCGCGATTTGCCCTTTTACCATTTGGCAGCATCGTTGATCGCTATATATCCAGCGGCTTTGTCCGGGTATTTGTCGCTAGTTTGCTTTGTTTCACTTCGATCTTTGCGATTATCGAGTTTTTTGAGCGGATCGGCACGTTAGTGGAATCTGGAATTTCCGTTACCACGGCACTTCGCTACGTGTTGTACAAAATTCCATTATCAATATCTCGGGTGATCGGTTTTGCCACATTATTTTCGACTCTCTTCTGCCTAGGAATGCTTTATAAAGCTCAGGAGATCACAGCAATGCAGGCTGGCGGTTTGAGCACCCGAAGATTGTCATTCCCGCTACTTTGTATCTCGTTGTTAATCTGCATGACGAATTTCATCTGGAATGAAGGACTGGTACCGGTTTTCGCTCATCGTGCCGAGACTATCTATAAGACTGAAATTAAGAAGAGACAGCAACAAAGTCTATTCGGAACAAAAGATATCTGGATCCGTGGGGAGGGTGGCTTTGTCAATATAGATAGCTTTGATCCAAGCAACAATGTTCTGGAGGGAATCACATTCTTTGTTCTAAGCCGCGACTTTACATTGCAGTCTACGATTGGGGTTCCCAAAGCGCACTGGGTGAGACAACGATGGGAATCACCAAGTGGCATCGAATGGCAGTTTCTATCGGACGGAAAGCTCAAGCAACGAATCGTGAGCACGCCGCCGACGATCTCTGAAACACCCGGCGACCTCATGTTACTCGCTCGGGATCCCGAAGAATTCACGTTCTTCGATCTGCAAAAACAAATCGTCGAAATGAAGGCCAAAGGCATGGATGCCACAGCTTATGAGGTTGATTTACAGGTAAAGCTGGCAGTTCCATTTATTTCGCCCCTGATGGTTTTAATCGCAATTCCTCTCGCGTTAAAAAGACGCATTGGCGGTGGGCTAGCCATGAGTTTCGGCATCGCAATGCTGATCGCCTTTGGTTACTGGGTGCTTTCCGCCTTCTGCTTTTCCCTGGGACATAGCGGCGCCTTACCGCCAACAATCGCAGCGTGGTTGCCAAATTCGATATCCGCGCTCCTGGGGATTTATCTTTTCACTGCTGAAGAATAGTAGGGAAGTATACTGATGTACGCGTGGTGGATTGTCCACCCTGCCGTAGAATCTCAAACAAACCGAACCCGTTCGAACTTTTTGCGCCGCAAAATCGCGCAAAAGCGCTCGAAATTCGTTCTGACTCGCCTAACGCTTTGAGTACTGTGGTCGTTTTCGCGCCTTGTGTCGACCGTACTTTTTGCGCTCTACCCCGCGCGGATCACGCGTGACAAAACCGGCCTTTTTCAACGACGATCTAAAATCCGGATTGAGCAACATGAGCGCTCGCGTGATGCCATGACGAATGGCACCCGCTTGCCCTGAACTACCCCCTCCATTAACATTGACTTCGATGTCATAATTACCCGTGGTCTGAGTTAGCTCGAAAGGCTGCATGACAATCATGCGAGCAGTCTCCCGGCCAAAATACTCATTGAGAGTTCGATCATTGATGGCGATGGAGCCCTTTCCCAGACGTAAAAAGACGCGAGCTACAGAAGTCTTTCGTCTCCCTGTTGCAGTGATCACTTTTTCTGCCATTTGATAGCCTCCTAAGCTCGGATCGCCAGCGGTTTTGGTTTTTGTGCTTCGTGAGGATGCTCGGCGCCTGAATACACTTTGAGCTTGGCGGCTAATTTTCTACCCAAACGGTTTTTGGGCAACATTCCTTTAACAGCTAAGTGAATCAAATCCTCCGGTTTGTTCTCGAGAAGGTCCGCGGCCGTGCGGGAGCGAATTCCTCCAGGATAATTGGTGTGACGATAATAGATCTTATCATCCAGTTTGTGTCCCGAAAGCCTCACACCTTTAGCATTGATGACGATGACAAAATCGCCGGTGTCCGCGTTGGGAGTGAAAATCACCTTGTTCTTACCGCGCAGAACCCTGGCGATCTCGCTAGCCATGCGGCCCAAGATTTTTCCATCCGCATCAACGATGTACCACTCTCGTTGGGCAAGCGCTTCTTTGGTTTTCATACTGTAATCCTCGCAATATCTCTGTGCCACTTCGAGAAAAAATGGCGGGGCCGACGAGACTCGAACTCGCGACCTCCGGCGTGACAGGCCGGCGTTCTAACCAACTGAACTACGACCCCAAATGATTAACTACGATTGGTGGGCGGTACAGGATTTGAACCTGTGGCCCCCGGCTTGTAAGGCCGATGCTCTCCCGCTGAGCTAACCGCCCCTCTTCCGGATTACCTCTGGTGTCTACCACCAGCTGCGGATTTGCACGATAGGGTGTTCTAGCTGAGGGCCTCTTTTAAGAGCTTACCGGCCTTGAACTTAGCGACCCTAGAAGGAGCGATTTCGATTGCTTCCCCGGTCTTCGGGTTTCTCCCGGTTCGCCCTTTACGCTCCGAGATCGAAAAAGTTCCGAATCCGGAAACATTTATTTTATCCCCGTTCTTTAAAGCGGCAACAATATCATCGAGAAATCCATTGACAATTTCTTCTGCTTTTTGTCGGGGCATCTCAGAGCGTCTTGCTAATGAATCGATTAAGTCTGCCTTGGTCATTACTCTTCCATTCAAGCAAATCTGTCTAATCTAATCAGACGTTGCGAGTTTATAACAGTCGGCCAACCGAGTGTCAAACCACGCGGCTGGCCGAAGTATCGGAACAATTATTTACTGAGGAAGAATCTCAGCGGGAGCGTTATCCTCGATCTTTTCCCCGAACGGAGCTGGCCCCTCTTTCGATTCGATCGTTACCGGCGGGCGCTTGAAAAGATTTTCTGGATTGTCAATGACTAACGCCTTCTTCAGCACGTCATCCATGTGAGCGACCAATTCAAGCTCCACAGTCTTCAAAACCGCAGCGGGAATCTCCTCTATGTCTTTCTCATTTTCGGCAGGTATTAACACTTTCTTGATCCCTGCCCGATGCGCAGCCAATACCTTTTCCTTGAGCCCGCCGATCGGCAGGATGGTGCCACGCAGAGTAATTTCGCCGGTCATGGCAAGATCATTTCGCACTGCAACCGTCGTCAATGCCGAGACTAGTGAGGTCGCCATCGTTATCCCAGCCGAAGGCCCATCTTTAGGGATAGCTCCTTCCGGAACGTGGATGTGAACATCGATTTTTTGATAGAAGTCTTTCTCCAACCCAAGCTCCGTCGCTCGCGACCGCACGTAGCTCATGGCAGCCTGCGCGGACTCTTGCATGACGTCGCCCAGTTTTCCGGTGATGATCAGCTGGCCTTTTCCTGGCATAACGGTCACTTCCGTTGCCAGCAATTCACCGCCAAGCTCCGTCCACGCCAAACCGGTCGTTACTCCGACCTTCTGCTCATCTTCAGCCTTGCCGTAGCGGTACTTCACGGGTCCCAAATATCTATGGAGGCTCTTTGTTCCCACCTGCATATGAGTATTTCGATCTTTCTTGACTACCTCAACGGCAACCTTTCGGCAGATCGCGGCGATCTCACGTTCGAGGCTTCTTACCCCGGCTTCTTTGGTGTAGTGTCGAATGACGCCCAGTAAAGCATTATCGGTAAATGTGACGTTTTCGGGAGTAAGTCCATTGGCTTCTTTCTGCTTCTCCAAGAGATAACGCTTAGCAATACTGAGCTTCTCGAGTTCCGTATAACCGGCGATTCGAATAATCTCCATGCGGTCCTGCAGTGGCCGTGGAATACGATCAAGAGTATTTGCCGTCGTAATAAACATCACCTTGGACAAGTCATAATCCAAATCCAGGTAGTGATCGTTAAACGCGGTATTCTGTTCGGGATCTAAGACCTCGAGCAATGCAGACGAAGGATCACCCCGAAAATCAGTCGACATTTTGTCGATCTCGTCCATCAAAAACACCGGATTGCTCGACCCCGCTTTTTTCATCGACTGGACGATTTTTCCGGGCAAGGCGCCAATGTATGTACGACGATGGCCGCGGATTTCCGCCTCATCCCGCACGCCCCCCAAAGACACTCGAACAAATTTTCTTCCCGGTTGCGCGCGCGATCGACCGTCCCAATGAAGTTTTTCCAACTCCAGGAGGCCCGACGAGACACAGAATTGGACCTTTGATTTTACCCACGAGACTTTGCACCGCAAGGTACTCGAGAATTCTCTCCTTTACCTTTTCGAGGCCATAATGATCTTCTTCTAAAACCCGTTCGGCTTCGGTGATATCCAGCTTGTCATCGGTAAACTCATTCCACGGCAAGCTCAAGATCCAGTCGATGTAGTTCCTGACCACTGTCGCTTCCGCTGACATCGGTGACATCATCTTTAGCTTCTTAAGCTCCTTGTCGATCTTCTCGCGGGCTTCCGACGACAGCTTTTTTTGCTTGATTTTCTCCTCGATTTCTTGGATCTCGTTTTTGAACTCGTCCTTCTCACCAAGTTCTTTTTGGATCGCGCGCATTTGCTCGTTCAGGTAGTATTCTTTTTGTGAACGCTCCATCTGCTTCTTGACACGCGAGCGAATACGACGCTCGACCTCAAGTATTTCGATTTCCGCACGCATATGCCCTAACACCTTCTCCAGGCGTTCGGCCGCATTGAAAGTTTCAAGCAGATTTTGCCGGTCTTCTAACTTAATTCCCAAGTGAGCCACGATGGTATCCGCTAGTCGTCCCGGATCATCGATCGAGGATACCGACATCACCATTTCGGGAGGAATTTTTTTCTTTAGCTTGACGTAATTCTCAAACGTGGTGTGGACCTCGCGCGTTAAAGCCTCTACTTCAGTATTCCGCTCATTAACTTCCGGAGCTTCCTCTACGTCTACCAAGAAAAACTCAGGATTATTTACAAACCGCGCGATCTGAGCGCGCCTCTTTCCTTCAATTAAAACTTTGACCGTGCCGTCCGGAAGTTTAAGCATCTGGACAACAGTGCCTAATGTGCCAATTTTGTAAATGTCGTCCTCTGCCGGCTCGTTCGTCTTTGCATCTTTCTGCGAGGACAAGAAAATTGGCCCTTGTTTTTGGGTAGCTTCTTCCAATGCTCGAATAGAACGTTGGCGGCCGACGAAAAGCGGCACGACCATATGTGGGAAGACAATGATGTCCCTCAAAGGTAGCAACGGGACGCGGGTGGAGTCACCCGGCTCTTTTTCCTTTTCGTCCTTTTTATCACTGCGAAACAACATACGTTTCCCTTCCTAAGCGCTCTCCGCCGCTTTGGTGTACACAACAATCGGAGGTTCGTTTCTGTTGACCACTTCTTCGGAAATCACGACCTCCTTGATGTTGGGCTGCGACGGCATGTCATACATAATATCGAGCATAATATTTTCCATGATTGCTCTAAGCCCTCGCGCGCCGGATTTACGTTTCATCGCGTCCCGTGCGATCGATCGAAGTGCCTCTTCCGTGAATTTAAGATGCACGCTTTCCATTTCGAAAAGCTTGGAATACTGTTTTGTCAGCGCGTTCTTTGGTTCTTTCAGTATACGCACTAAGGCGAATTCATCCAGTTCGTCCAAGGTAGCGATCACGGGCAATCGCCCAATAAATTCTGGAATCAATCCGAACTTAAGCAGATCCTCCGGCCGCGTTTCATGCAAAAGCTCAGTGGGCCGTTTGCCATCTTGTTCATCGAGATGACCGCCGAAGCCCATGCGTTTTTTCCCAGTCCGCTTACGGATGATATCTTCCAGGCCGACGAAAGCGCCGCCACAGATAAATAGAATGTTAGTCGTGTCTACCTGTAAAAACTCCTGCTGCGGATGCTTTCTGCCTCCTTTTGGTGGAACGCTCGCCATGGTTCCTTCGATGATCTTCAGCAGAGCCTGTTGCACACCCTCCCCCGAGACATCGCGGGTAATCGACGGATTGTCCGATTTTCGAGAAATCTTATCGATCTCGTCAATATATACGATTCCTCGCTGCGCCTTTTCAACGTCATAATCCGCCGCTTGCAGCAGGTTCAGGATAATATTTTCTACATCTTCGCCAACGTACCCCGCCTCTGTGAGACTGGTTGCATCAGCTATGGTGAAGGGCACTTGCAGAAAACGTGCAAGAGTCTGCGCCAACAAGGTCTTTCCGGAACCGGTAGGCCCCAGCAGTAGAATGTTACTCTTCTGCAATTCAACATCGCCCGTCACCATCTGGCTGTCAATGCGTTTATAATGGTTATGGACCGCGACGGCGAGAATCCGTTTCGCTCGCTCTTGGCCGATCACATACTGATCTAGAACTCTTTTGATTTCAGCTGGCTTTGGAACGTTAGATGAGGCCGTAAGAGTTTCATCGTGATCGCACTCTTCGGCAATGATGTCGTTGCATAGATCGATGCATTCGTCGCAAATGTATACGGTCGGTCCAGCAATCAACTTGCGAACCTCGTCTTGACTCTTTCCGCAGAAAGAGCAAACAAGATTCCCGGATCGATCATCCCCGTGCTTTGGCATAGAACCCCCGCTTCAGTTGAATCACTTTTTCAAAGTGCTTTCAGGTCGAGTCGCGATCACCTCGTCAACCAAACCGTATTCCTGCGCCTGCTTACCTGACATGAACATATCCCGATCGGTATCCTTCTCGATCTTCTTTAAGCTTTGCCCGGTATGTTTCATGAGGATGTTATTCAACTCTTCACGCATTCTAAGAATCTCGCGCGCTTGAATATCAATATCCGCCGCCTGCCCCTGGAATCCACCCAGCGGCTGGTGAATCATAATCCGCGCATGGGGCAGCGCATACCGTTTGGTTTTACTGCCGGCGGCAAGGAGCACGGCGCCCATGCTCGCAGCCTGCCCGACACAAACCGTGGAGATCTGTGGTCGGACGTACTGCATCGTATCATAGATCGCTAATCCTGCAGTCACAGATCCGCCCGGAGAATTGATGTAGAAGAAAATATCGCGTTCAGGATCTTCCGATTCGAGAAAGAGGAACTGGGCCGTAATCAGATTCGCCACGTCATCGGTCACAACGGACCCCAAAAATACAATGCGATCCTTAAGCAAGCGAGAATAAATGTCATAGGCTCTCTCGCCGCGGCCGGTTTGCTCGACGACCATGGGAATAAAATTCATCCTAGAAACTCCTTTACCACCAAGTCATTCTAACTTTTTTTATTTTCGTCATCAACCTTATTTAAAGAAGGATCCACCTCTTGAACAGCCGCTTGCTGCAGCAAGAAATCGAGAGTGCGCTCAAAGGCTATTTGCGTTCGCAGATCGGCGCGCGCCTCCGATCTGGAATAAAAGTCGCGCAGGGTCTTCCCACGTTCGCCAGCAGCTCTAACGAGCTTGTCGATTCTCTCTTGAACGTCACGATCTTCGACATGTATTTTTTCTAGCTGTGAAATTTTCTCAACCAACAATGTCGCTTGCACCTGACGGACTGCACGGGTCTCGAGCGCTTTTCTGGTTTCTTCCGTGGTTGGAGCCGTTTCCGGTTCAGGCGAGTTGGGAAGCGCACTCGCGTTTCGTTCCAAGAGATATCGAGTTTGACGCTCTACCATCGAGGCGGGCGGCTCAAAGGAATGACTCTCGATCAAATGGTTTAAAATTTGTTCCTTGAGCTCTTCTTTTTGGTATTGCGCGAGCTCAGCTTCGAGCCGTTGACGAATGATTCCCTTCAATTCCTCTAGCGAGGAGCATTCGCCATGATCTTTGGCGAACTCGTCATCGATCGTCGGAAGTACTTTCTGCTTGATCTCACGCACGACGACTGAGAACTCGGCAGTTTTGCCGGCAAGACCACGATTGGGGTAGTCTTCAGGGTAAGTAACCTTGATTTGTTTTTCCTCACCCTGCTTGGCTCCTTGCAGAGCATCATCAAATTGGGGCAGTGCCTGGCCGGCTCCTATCTCTATCACATAGTTGTCGCCTTTGCCGCCGGAGAAAGGTTTGCCGTCCACGACGCCGGCAAAATCTACCGCGATGAAATCCCCCCGCTCGGCGACGATGCGATCGGTAACTGGCTCTAAACGCGCGTGGCTCTGCTGCAAACGTTTTAGCGCTTCATCAATCTGATCGTCGGTCACAGCAATTCGCGGTTTCTTGACCTCGATGCCGAGGTAATTCTTAACATCGATTTCGGGCTTAACCTCAAAAACAGCTGAAAAGGAAAAATCCCCGTTCTCTTGGAGCTCGGCGGCCTCGATCTCTGGGCGGGAAACTAGTTGCAAGCCTCGGTCTTTGATTACTTCACCGAGCGAATGTTCGACTAGCTGTGAACGGACTTGCTCTCTTATTTCATCTCCATAGATTCCCTGGAGAACACTTCGCGGGGCCTTCCCCGTGCGAAATCCCTTGATGCGAACACGTTTGCCAAGGTCCTGGTAGGCGCGAGAGAATTCGCCGGCGACTTCGTTTGCCGGTAGCTCGATATGAACCTTGCGTTGTACTGGACTTAGCTCAGCGAGATCTATTTTCATAGCCATAAAGCGGTGATTCGCAACTGTCTCTGCGGCTTAGCATCGACACGATCACCACACAACATCCCCCTTCCTTGTTTCACGACGGACACGCTGGTGCGAGAGGGGGGACTCGAACCCCCATGGTGTTACCCGCTAGATCCTAAGTCTAGTGCGTCTGCCAGTTCCGCCACTCTCGCTTCTAGAGAACAAATTGTGGACCAGTGTTTTGCCGTCTAGACCAGCAAAACAGAGTAGGAAAGGCATTCCACTAAGTCAAGCATTCGCGCGGTCTATTTAGTTCAAATCAGTCCAAACCGATGTGAGCGCGGCAAGAACAATTTGATGCTGTTGTACTGCTGCGGATTAGGGCTTACGCGGGATTAAAGCACGGGTCCTGGCGCTTCGCTGAACCAGGCGCTATTTGAAAGGACTAGTTCTTGATCAATCCAAACAGCTCGAAGCCGTTAGTTATCAACTGCGATCATCTGAAGAATCGCACTCTGGGCACGGACAGAGAGATCGGAGATAATCATAGGTGTAGATGCCGGTACTGTGACCATCGTGCCAGTGAAATTCTACCGCGTAGTTTCCTATCGGCCGGATGTCAATCAACTTAGCATCCGGAACGGAGATAAACTTCCGGGTGGTGCCGTGGCCTTGGCAAAGAGCGCAAGGGCAGTGACCCCTCAGGTACGCTTCTGGATAGTTCCCTGCATGGCCATCATTCCACAGAATCCTGACGACGGCCTGGGTTTTAATGTGATTGATCTCGGTTGGAACTCGGTTAGTCATTTGGGCTTACTTGCCTTTACCATTAAAGCTCAACCAGACCGTCCCCTACGGCTGTCATGCAACCAATCTTTGTGCGATTCACTAGATACGTGCGCGATGCTATGTCGGGCCTGCCGATTAAGGTGGCGTCGGTAATCGGGAAAAAACGTGTCTTGCCCAATAGGAGCTCATGCAACGGAGCGCCCGGAACGATATGAATGTCGCCTTTCAGCCAATAGGGTCCTACGCTGATCAAGGCTTTGTTTGATTCCTTTTTCACGTAAAGATGTTCGTACCCGGACCGATCTGAACTGAGTTGCGGGCTCAAATCGCCGATTAGAAATACCTCCTGCATATAGATCAAATATTCGGCTGAGCCGGCCGCCATCGTTTTTCCTTGCAAATCGTCAAGAGTGGCGTTTGTGATTGAGAGAACTTCATCTCCCTCACGAAGTATCAGGTAATTACTTAGACGATCCTGATTTGTAACGAGCACCCCGCGCAGAACCGCGGACTGCAAGTAGATCTCCAAAGTCATAGAATAGGTCGTTGCCGTCAGATCCATCGAATCCTTGCCAGCTGCCAAGCTGCGTCGCATATGCGAATAGAACCTGAATCATTATCTCACTACGGAGAAGCCTTAACAATTGATTTCTGCGCGATCACGTTACGAAGAAAACGCATCGGCGCTACGCGAGAAGCGGCAAGGAACACAGAGCAAAAGGCGAAATATCCTGAACAATGCAGGCTAAATACCCTAAGGACCGACTAGGTTCTAGCCGAACGGCTCAGGTGTCACCGATTGGGGGGCTAAAGAGATAGCCTCGGGCTAAGAAGATTTTGGTGGGCCGCCGGAGACTCGAACTCCGGACCCGCTGATTAAGAGTCAGCTGCTCTACCAACTGAGCTAGCGGCCCAAACAAACTATTACTCGGCAGGCACGAACCTTGTACCGAACTGAGAACACGGAACTAACAATATGGGGTGAGTGAAGGGATTTGAACCCTCAACCCCTGGAGCCACAGTCCAGTGCTCTAACCGTTGAGCTACACTCACCATATAACCCGACACTGGCGCGCCAGAAGGGATTCGAACCCCTGACCTACGGCTTAGAAGGCCGTTGCTCTATCCAACTGAGCTACTGGCGCAAAAAAAACAGCGAGTAATAAGCGATGAGTTACTGAAACTCAACACTCATTACTCAGCAGTCTTGATGGTCGGGGCGAGAAGATTTGAACTTCCGACCCCCTGCGCCCAAGGCAGGTGCGCTACCAGGCTGCGCTACGCCCCGTCAAATGAACAGGCTCAATTCTACATGGCTAAAGAAGTAAATCAAGGTTTTCCAGCCAAATCGAAACATGCCGGCAGGACCTCGGCGAGCTTTGCAAGCGCTTTGCCGCGATGACTGACGGTTATCTTCGTCCGCTGATCGATTTCGCCGAAGGTCCTCCCCAATGGCGGGTAGAAAAACAGCGGATCATACCCGAAGCCATTCCTTCCTTTAGGAGCAACCCCGATGAATCCTTCGCAACTACCCCGCACGGTGCACTGCTTATCACCACGCAATCTCGGGAGGCACAAGGCCAAAACACAAACAAACCGCGCAGTTCGTTTTTCCTCGCAAATGCCCCTCATTTCTTCGAGGAGCTTGCTGTTATTGCCGGCGTCACCAGCCTCAGCGCCGCTAAATCGCGCCGAAAGAATCCCAGGCCTACCATCGAGAGCATCAACTTCCAATCCCGAATCATCCGCCAATGTGCGGTAGCCGGACCACTCCGCAAGCGTTCGCGCCTTTTTGAGAGCATTTTCTTCGAACGATTGCCCATCTTCAGCAATCACCGGTGGATCGTATAAGTCATTTAAGGAGATAATATGAAGCGGCAGATGTTTCAGAAAAATTTTGATCTCCCTCAATTTCCCGCTGTTGGTTGTCCCGACAAGTAGATCGAACATCGCATTGACGACTTCAAGAAGTGAAGGTGAGAGCTTGTTTCTGCGCCCTGAGCAACTCCTTGATGCCGTGTTCGGCAATCTCCGACATCTTATCCATTTGTTTCCTGGTAAAAGGGGCGCTCTCCGCAGTACCTTGAACTTCGACGAACTTACCGGACCCTGTCATAACGAAATTCATATCGACGTCCGCTTTGCTATCCTCCTCGTAACATAGATCTAGCAGGATCTTGCCATCTACGATTCCAATGCTTACCGCGGCAACGGAGTCTTTGATAGGTTCTTGCGAAATGATTCCACGCTTTTGCCAACTACGAATTGCTTGGCACAGAGAAACATAAGCGCCGGTAATCGAAGCGGTGCGGGTGCCACCGTCCGCCTGGATCACATCGCAATCGATCCAGACCGTACGCTCACCCAGATTGGTCAAATCCGTAATCGCCCGCAAACTGCGGCCAATCAAGCGTTGAATCTCGTGGGTTCTGCCACCCACTTTGCCGCGGGAGGACTCGCGGCCGATGCGCGCCTGTGATGAACCCGGCAACATGCCATATTCGGCGGTGATCCAACCCTTACCGCTATTGCGCAGGAAAGGCGGCACACGGTCTTCCAATTTAGCGGTGCAAATTACTTTCGTGTCGCCCATCTCGATCAACACCGAACCATCGGCAGTCTTTAGGTAGCCCGGCGCTATTTTTATTGCCCGCAGTTGTTTGGGTTTTCGCCCATCGCTTCTCATCACTGGTTCCGATGCTTGCACGCTGTTTAACTCTGGTGTTCGCTGGTTGCCAAAGCTGTTTGTCAGATCAGCTATTCAGGTGAAATACCACCATCTTGAGCTCGGTCATTTCTTCCACCGCATACCTTGGACCTTCCTTGCCAAAGCCTGAGTCCTTAAGTCCGCCGTAAGGCATAAGGTCCACGCGCCATTGCGGGCCCCAGTTAACATGCAGATTGCCGGCCTCGGCTTCACGCGCGAATTTCATGGCCCATTCCACATTTTCCGTAAAGATGCCTGCCGCCAAGCCGTAGATACTATCGTTGGCGAGCGCAATGGCCTCTTCGATATTTTCAAACGGAGTCACCGCCACCGCCGGACCGAATAGCTCATCGCGCGAGATGCGCATATCTGGCGTAACATCGGCCACCACTGCTGGCATGTAGATCGCGCCGCGCCGACCACCACCGGCCGCCAAGCGCGCACCGGAGGCAACCGCTTCTTCGATCCAGTCTTCGACGCGGACCGCCTCGCTCTCCTTTACCATCGGCCCGACTTTTGATCCTTCATCGAGTTGATTGCCGGTGCTGAGGGCTTCAACTTTGGGTTTCAAAGCATCAAGGAAGTCGCCGTAAACTTTTTTTGCCGTAAGCACCCTTTGAGTCGAGATGCAGGTTTGCCCGGCATTGCCGTAACCGGTCGTCGCCACTGCGGCCGCCACTCTGTTTAAATCGGCGTCGGGCATGATGATAAGCGGGCTGTTGGAGCCGAGTTCCATCGTAACTTTTTTTATCCCCGCCATTCGGCAAATTCGATCGCCAATTTCACGGCTGCCGGTAAATGTGATTTTTCGCACGCGGCGGTCTTTAACCAGAGCATCACCGATCTCACCGCCCGATCCTGTGATGCATTGAATCCCTTCCGGCGGGAGTCCAGCTTCCAAAAGAATTTCCGTGAGCTTCAAGGCCGACAGCGGTGTATCGGAAGCCGGTTTGACGATCACCGAATTTCCCGCTGCGAGCGCCGGACCGACTTTGTGACAAACGAGATTTAATGGAAAGTTAAATGGCGCGATGGCTGCAACGACACCGCAGGGCACGCGTAGCGTGAATCCTAACTTCTTAGCCCCGGTAGGATCCGCATCCAGCGGGACGGTTTCCCCGTGTAAGCGCTTGGCCTCCTCGGCAGATCCCATCATAGTTTCCACCGCTCGGCCTGCTTCTCCCCGCCCCTCGGCGATGATCTTTCCTTCTTCCTTAGATATGGTTTGGCCGAGCTCTTCGTTGCGCGCCGCCATTAGATCTGCCGCCGTGCGCAGGATTTTCCAACGCTGATAGCTGGTCAGTTTGGCCATCACCTTGGCTCCACGTTCGGCATAAGCCAGCGCCTTTTCCACATCGCTGGCATCCGCTTTGGGAACCGTATCGATGACCGAATTATCGAAAGGGTTTTTGACCTCGATCTTGTTGGCCTTATCAATCCAACGCCCTTCTAAGAAAATCTTCATGAGAACAATCTCCCTTTGTGAATAATGCCGAGACTAAGTTATGGAGCGAACAGTCTTCTTTTTCTTAGGTTCAGACGTCACTGTCCTTGCTGTGGCCGGCGCCACGTAAAAACTCCGGCCGCCGCGCGATGGGCAAGACCAATGCGGGCCATAACAGCGGGGCGAGCATTCGATCGATTCATGCGAATATACGGCCATGTCGAGATTTCACGAACGCATCCCTGGCGATTACCTCAACGCATAAGCAAGGTCATAAAGCGATTGAACCAGAAATCGCTTGATAAACCAGATGGCGAGCCAAACAATCAGAGGAGAGAGATCAAATCCGCCGGCAACTAAAGGTAGCCGTTCACGAACCCTCTCGAGCACCGGCTCTGTCAAATTATAAATAAATCGCACTATCGGATTATAGGGGTCGGCGTCAATCCAGGATATCACCACTCGAGCAATCAAAATCCACTGGTAAGCCCAGAGCAAGAAGTCCAGAACCTGGGCCGTAGCGATGATAAAATTCGCGAGAATAAACATTCCGGCTACGTTCTCCGCGGACCAAACAGGGCTGTGCCAATTCGCACAATGGTTGCTCCTTCTTCAACAGCAATCAGATAATCGTGCGTCATGCCCATCGACAGCTCCCTAAGGTTGACATTCGGCAATTTCAAGCTGTGCAGCTCATCGCGCAATTGGCGCAGGTCACGAAAGTAACGCCGAGTTTCTTCAGAGTTTTCGCGAAAAGGCGGAACAGTCATCAGCCCTTCGATGCTGAGATGGTCGAGCTCGCCGACAGTGCGTAAAAGCTCCTCGACTTTGGCCTTGGCAATCCCGGACTTGGTTTCTTCACCGCCTATATTAATCTCAATGAGCGCCCGCACTCGGACATTTTTTTTTCGGCCTTCCTTATCCAGCTCGCGCGCCAATTCAGCGTTATCGAGAGACTCAATGACATCGAAGATTTCCACTGCCGCTTTTGCCTTGTTGCGTTGCAGGTGACCAATCATGTGCCATTCGACGTTATCGGGAAGGCTCTTTCTTTTGAGGCTCGCCTCCTGAACGTAATTTTCACCGATGAGCAAGACACCAGCCATAATGGCAGCATCGATTGCTTTGATATCTTGTGCTTTGGCGGCTGCCAGTATTTTAACATCGCGCGGGTCTCGTCCCTTCGAAACTGCGGCCCGCCTGATCTGTTCAGCGATCTCTCGATAGTTCGCCGCCACATCTGCCATAAGTTGAAAATGCTTATCACATCCACCTTTGTAAATCACTCCGGCCAGCACAAGTGAAATTGAAAAGAAGCCATCAAAGGCGAGTTTGCCACCACCTTCTGATTCCCATCGAGTGCCAGATATTACATCTGCAGCCATCATCGGTTTTCAGGTTCCTGAACGCAATCAGGCGCACGGCTCTCGAGGATCAAATTACCCAGAGTACAGCGGATCGAGGTAAAGTTCAGCCGCACCGGCCAACCGTTATCGGCAAGAACGGCATCAACATCAAATACGAGCATCCCGTTTCGATTTACGATATTCGTTCCAGCAGTAATACGATCCAGAAGATACTTTTTGATGAAGCCTATACTAATAAATCCTGCTCTCACTCGCTCAATGCGCGCGCCGACCTTGCCTTCGAAAATTGATATTTGCCACAGCATCTGGAAGGGAATCCCGATAACCCGTTCATAGATTCCCATAACCCGAACGCCTTCCGGCGTGACAGCGAAACCAATCTCACGGATAGCGTCGGGCCGGACGAAAATTCGAGATGCCAATTGATTTAGGTCCGCGTCGCTCACGCTAAGCTTCAATAACTGTATCTCCATGAGGCTAAACTAGCAGTCGCAGTCGCAATACTACACAGATCTGATCGCATCTCCGTTCGCGGGAGATGGAAGCGCCGAGAACCGTTAGAAGAACCCTAGCGTAACCGGCTTATTCCTGCTCGTGTTTTCACGAACGGCTGCTCGCCACCCAAGCAGAGTCTGACGGACTCGCAAATCAAGGCACCCATGAAAGCGAATTCATTAGATTCCTAAATGGTTCAGCTGCAGCCGAACCGAAAGCGCTGATGTCTTTTAACTGAAACACAGTAAACGCGAGGTTATTGTGTTTCCCCGGGAATCTTCAGGCACTGCATTTGCGTTCGCGATTCCGGATGGTTACGGAAGTAAAAGTCTCTCACAAGGCATGGGCGGCATTTGCGCTGGCGGCTGTTTTCTTATTAGCTTTCGCCTTTGTCGTTAAAAAGCAAACCCGCAACCCAACGGCAATCGAAGAAGCGAAGACTACGGCTCCCCCGCGATCGGCGGACGAACCTATTGAGGCGGGGGACCAAGGCAAGGATGTGGCGCCGCAAGTTTGGGAACCCGCGGCCGGAAAGGATGAAACTCCTGAGTCTACTGTCAAACAACTGGTACAGGCTTGGAATCACGGCGATGCCGATAAGATAGCGCAACTGTTTTTGCCAGACGGTGTGTTGCGTCTGCCTACCGGCTCGGAAATCAAATCTCGTCAGGAAATCAAGAACACGATAGCCAAACACCACGACGGGATGCTCAAAGAGACAAAACTAATGAATAGTATCGAGGGGATTTCCACCGACGGCGATAATGCGGTCGTCAAAGGCAACTACCAATTGGAGGGCATAAAGGTGCTGGGGTTTAGCACGAGTTCAACGGGCAGCTATGAATTTCACGGAACCAAGCGAGATGGTCGCTGGCTGATTGCTAAAGCTGAAGTGACTCAGGAGTGACGAGGTTCGGAGTGTTAATTCGAACTTACGAATTGCAGCAGCGCGAAGCAATCGGTTACTCAACGATTTCTGCCGACTGCCCCGCCTGGCTATTAAGTCACTGGACTGCGCACACTACAATGCTTTCTGTGGTTTTCGAGATCCGAGTGCAGACTAAATTTACTGTCGCAGAACTCGCAACTGTAATCACCCACTGGTTCATTCATGATGCCGCGATCGTACCGGTCGTGGCCTTCCAGTTTGACCAATTTGTTATAGACGCCGATGATCAACCAGGTGGGCACCCACTGCGCTATGAAATTACCCCACTTTCCACGCCCGGTGATTTGACAGAACAAGGAAAGCGCCATGGCCCCAACTGCCACGCCCAGGTAGGCTGAGGAGGGTATGGCCGCCGTATACGATTCGATATTCTTTGTGAGTCGATCTTCATCTATGTTATTCGGTAAACCATTGGTTTGGGTCGCTACATCATACGTTTCCATGCATGCCTCCGTTTACTGTCGCACAGGTCGTTTCGGAATACTTAAACCTGCCTTACGCTCCCGGTTTCCTTTTGCCGCTTCCAGTTCCGCTCCGAGTTCCTGCAGCTCGGTTGCGCTAAAAAGCTTGCGTACCTTCGGAAACATCTTTCCTTCCTCCTCTTCCTCCGCATGATGCTCGACGTTTTCTTTGAGTACTTTGAGCTTCGGTTCGAATTTCTCGCTATCCTTAGACAGGTTATCCATTTCTCGCAGCAGAGTCTTAACTTGTTTATGCTCTTCGATGGACTCGAGAACCATGTCTTTGAGTTCTTCGTTTTTCTGCACCGCGGGATAGAAAACATTTTCTTCGATCCGCGCATGAGTTTCTAATTCAGTTTTGATTTTTTCGAAGATGGCGGTGCGTTCTTTGGCTTGCTCCACGCTTTCCGCCTTCTCCAGCAGCTCTTTAACTTTCGCGTGATCCTGTTTTAAGAGTTCGAGCGCATCCATTGTTTGTTCCTCCTTGCCGGAGTACAACGCAAGAGCAAGGCCAGCTTCGCCAAGAGCCGGCCGAGACTGACTTGTATACGATGTGAGACATGCAGCGCACGGCTGTCTCAAATCTGAATGTGATTGTGATGGGTGTCATTGTATCTTTGTTTGCTGCGTCCGAAGAGTTGAAGACGATCACGCAGGGAATAATCCTCCGAACGGAAGGATAGATAGAATATGTCGTTCGAATATCTTCCCATCATGGCTCAGGCCGGCGCGCCCAAGCCGCCGCGCGTTCTAGTCCCGCCATCGAAGCAAGCTTGGTCGCCGATCACCAAGCCGGTCAATCAATCAACGATTGCCCTTTTGTCGAGCGCAGCCCTGCGGCTGGAAGATCAGGAGCCCTTTGTGCCGCGCGAGGACCTGAGCTATCGGCGCATTCCGGCTGATCACGCCGGCGCGATTATTATCGATCACCATTCTGGGATCGGCCGGGTACCCAAACAGGATCCCGAAATTATTTTTCCACGCACCGCGCTTGCCTCTCTGGCACAGCACGGCACCATCGGCGCAATTTCGCCGTTTCATTTCTCTTTCATGGGCGGCATTCGCCGCCCACAAGAAATCGAAGACGAGCTGGCCCCCGAGATCGCAGCTGATTTAAAAAAGATGGCAGTGGATCTCGCCTTGCTGGTGCCCTACTGACCGTTTTGCCATGAGACCGTCGGTCTCATCGCCCATGTTATCGAGGGGCGCGGCATTCCAACCCTGGTGATCGGCACCGCTCTAGACATAATGAGCAAGGTGACTCCGCCGCGAGCTGTCTTTGTCGATCATCCGGTAGGCCGAACCTTCGGTCCACCGCATGATCGCGATCGCCACGAAGCGGTTCTAAAAACCGCGCTCGATGAGATAACCAAATTTACCGACCCCAACCAGATCCACGATTTACAATGCCAATGGCAAATCGGTGGCAGCCGGGCTTGGGAGGCGGAGCTTCGGGCTGAGATGCTGCGCGACCGTTGACAGCGCAGCTTAAACATAATAATTCCCGCAGACTATAATCTCGCTAGAGGAGAGTTTATGTTCAAGTCCCTGGGCAAGGGTTTTTCAGCGCTTATACTTAGCTTCCTATTGGCCGTCCCGGCGGGCGCCGCGGCTCCTTATTATGAGGGCAAGACGATTAGGTTGATTGTGGGTTTTTCCGCTGGCGGTGGTTTCGACACCTACTCCCGTGTGATTGGACGTCATATCGGCCGACATATACCAGGCAATCCCTCGATTGTAGTCGAGAATATGACGGGAGCCGCCAGTCTGGTGGCGGCTAATCACGTATACAAGGTCGCCAAGCCGGACGGACTGACAATTCTAAATTTCCACGGCAATCAAGTGATCAACCAGATCATCGGCAAGCCAGGCATAGAGTTTGATGCTCGTAAATTCGAGTACATCGGTATTCCGACGCAGGACAATGTTGCGTGCGCGTTTACCAAAGCCAGCGGCATTACCTCGGTCGATGCGCTGAGAAACGCCAAGACGCCGGTCAAAGTCGGCGGTGTAGCACCCGGAGATACGACTTACAATACCGCAAAGCTGTTAATTGCTGCGCTGAAACTGCCGATTCAGCTGGTCGCCGGTTACAAAGGCACGGCTGAAGTTCGCCTTGCCGCCGAAGCTGGAGAAGTCGCCGGCGGTTGCTGGCAATGGGAATCAATCAAGTCGATCTGGCGTCAGGGACTCGATTCGGGCAATGTCTCCGTGGTTCTGCAAGTCAATCCCAAACCCCATCCGGAGTTGCCGAACATTGCCAATGCCATCGATTTTGCTCCCAACGAAAATAGCAAGCAGCTGCTGAAATACGGCGGCCATGATCCTGCCGCGATAACCAGACCCTACGCACTCGGCCCGGGAACACCGAAAGACCGTGTGCAGCTCCTGCGCAAAGCATTTGTCGATACTCTCAACGACCCGGAGTTTCTCGCTGACGCAAAAAAATCGAGGCTGGACACTGATCCGCTGACCGGCGAGGAAATCGAGAAAATCGTCACCGCGCTGTTCAAGATGGACGCCAACCTGGTTACCCAATTGAAAGAGATCTTGCAGTAAAGACAACTCGAGGTAATGGGGAGGTCTTATGGCCCGGACGCCGATGATGTTGATCATGGGTTTGCTAACCCTTTCGTATTCCAGTTTTACGTATGCTCCCGCGCACGCGCAGGATCCGTTCTACAAGGGCAAAACGGTACGAATCATCGTCGGAGCCTCTGCCGGGGGCGGTTACGACACTTACTCCCGCACTCTCGCGCGCCATATGGGCAAACACATCCCCGGCAATCCCACCCTCGCCGTGGAAAACATGCCAGGAGCCGGATTTCTGATTTCTGCCAACCACATGTACAACGTGGCAAAGCCCGATGGACTGACCATCGGTCATTTTATCGGGGGTCTTTTCTTGCAGCAGCTTTTGGGTAAGCCGGGAGTCGAATTCGAGTCGACCAAGTTCCAATTTATCGGCGTACCGGCTCAAGACAATTACATGCTAGGTGCGGCCAAGAGCACGGGCATCACGACCATTGAACAATGGTTGTCTTCCAAGACCGCGGTTAAGCTGGGCGGGGTTGGCGCAGGTTCGGCGACAGATGACATCCCAAAAGTTTTGGCGGCGACCATCGGCCTGCCGATGCAGCTGGTCAGCGGCTATAAAGGAACTGCCGACGTGCGACTCGCCTTCAACAGCGGCGAGATCACCGGCATCTGCAATTCCTGGGAATCCTTCAAAGCCACCTGGAGTAAGGAGCTTAGTTCGGGCGAAGTGACGATCGTATTACAAAATATTGCCAAGCCGCACGCAGAACATCCGAAACTGCCCTTGGCCATCGATTTCGCCAGGACCGAGGAAGCAAAGAAACTGATCATCGCTTTGGTCCACAGCGTCGGCCCAACGGCGCGGCCCGTATGTGCTGCCTCCTGGAACGCCAAAAGACCGGGTGCAGATTCTGCGCCGCGCCTTTATGGAAACCATGAAGGATCCGGAATTTCTGGCAGATGCGACCAAAGCCAAGCTCGACATCAATCCCCTCGATGGCGCTGAACTGGAACGCAATGTCCATGAGGTGTTCAACCTGGACAAGTCGCTTATTCCGCGGGCTAAAGAGATTCTGAAGTAGCCTGCAACGACTATGTCATTCTGGATGTCAGTGGGCGCTGCGAATTCTAATCCGGCCCAGGAGAGCTGCTTTATGAATTCCGTAATCTATCGGTAGACGGCTTTTTCGCTACTGCCCATCGACTGTATCGTTACACCGAATTGGAAACGACGGTCGGAGCAAAGTTCACTCGGTAGGCAGCCTGGAATCCTGGCGCAAAAAAACATTCATCATCTATAGAGACTTCACAGAAGCTAAATTCACCGGCCGTCCGTGTGGCTAAACTTCAGAAAAATTATCAGCATACGTTTCAGCATCATCGCCTCGAACGATACTGACCGCGGATCAGCCTCATGGACTTAGGCTTGGTGCAGGTTACAATCCGCAGTCTGCCGAGGATATGTCGATGGTCGCGATGTGTTGCTTGTCTTTGTCATAATAAGAATAACGCAGCGTCACGCCATTTTTTAGTAAATCATCTCGCGTCTCTGGACGATTGCATGCCCCTTGAGTGACTCTTTCTTTTGCTCCCACAGCGAATCTGGTGGCATCAAACTGAGTAACCGAATAACTCACCAAACGATAGTTATAGGTCAACAATCCCTCTGCGCCAACTGCCGGTAGCAACTCGGTCTCTTTATCGATCATGACCGGCACTCTGCGATTAATTTCGGCAGCTAGTCTGTTGAGAGACTCCTCGGACCGGGGATTTTCTCGCCGGGGATTTTTCAACACCGCCCACCAGATGAGAGATCCGGCAAAGATCGCGACAACAACCGCTGGAATTATTGTCTTCGATGACATCATCTTTTCTTAAACCCGATCCCTGGTCTAGCTCGATCTTACCAGCGTATTGCCAATCAATTCGCAGCCGCGATATTCCAATCACGGCCTGATGATCAATAAGTGGGAGATCGCTCCAACACACTTGCAACTTCTTCTGTTGAAAACAATACCTAAGTAACCGCCCGGTCGCTCTAGTGAATGTAGAATGGCGGGAGAAATCTGCGCGCATTGCACCGATCTACAGCGCTAGCGCTGGAATGCTGCATGTCAACCAATTCACACAGCCAACCTGCAAGGCTGGCGAAGGGCGTAGTCCTTGGACTTTTAAGGCGGCAAAAAAAAACGGGGAACAGCATAACGCCGTTCCCCGTCCCGCCCTAGGAGGAGGCAATCGTCCTAGAACGTATATATCAGTTGGCCGGCAAGGGTCGTCTGATTTTTATCGGCTGACGATGCGCCCTTCCTATAGAACGTTTCATCAGACCAGTCCTGACGGACTTCAACTCGGCCGAGCAACATTTTGGTTAATTTGTAAGCACCGGTCAGGGTAACTTCCGCAATACTGTTGTTAGCATGGGTTGCGGTAAAGTTGCCCCCCAAGCGAGCGCCATCTCGGTCGTTGAAAAACTCGCCTCTCAATGCCGTCGAGAAGCGATCGCTCCAGCCGTAGGACGCGATCCCGGCGATGCCTTGCCATACGGCGTCCCTCGTTCCACCCAAGGAGGCATTTTCTTCTCTGCCGTAAGTATATTCGAGGATCAGAGCGAGAGGATCAAAAGGCTTCAAAGTGGCTACATGGCTCATCGTGAAACGCTGGTCACCATTGTTACTCCTTTGCTCCGGGCCATAGATAAAGTTGCTGGCCAGGGCAAATTGGTCCGTCGGATTGAATCCAATGCCTGCCATAAACGAGGGTTGCCGATTATTATCGCGAGGATTGTCCCACCCGGTCACTACTCCGGCATTAACTGAGAATGTCTTCAAGATTGGGTAGCTAAAGAGCACGCCCAAATGGCGAAAGGGGATGGCGAAGTTGAAGAGGAATGACCTAGAAATATTGTCGTTGTAGGCTCCTGGATTGGGAAGAATTTCAGTCCCTAGCGTGGTAACGAAAAGCCCGCCTTTGACACCGATGCCTTCGCCAATGGGAATTGTCGTTGTCAGGTACGCTTCGCGCACTTCAGCCGAAGGCTCATCGTGAAAATTCTTACCCCACAATGTAGCCTCTCTCAGAAGCTCGCCACCGCGGCCGAAATCGCCCGAAAGGCGAAAACCAACGCCCCAATCTTTCTCAGGTTTCTCCACCGCCACATGAAAGTAATTGAAAACAAGTTTGTTGTAATCCTTATCGAAGTATCTGCCGGAAATGTTTCTCGGGTTCTTCGGATGATTCGAGCTCCACTGGTAACTGCTATCGAGAAACCCGCTGACGCCAATCCCCAAAGCGCCTTCTATAGCGGATTTGCCATGCGCGATATTTTTATCGAGCAAGCCGACGCTGTTATCCAAGCTCAACCAGCCAGGCCCTAACGGTTTGTCTTGCGTCTGTGCCGCGGGCAGTTCAAAAGCAGCGATGGCTGCGATAAAAACGAGTCCGAGCAAACCTTTCTTCATCAAGAGCCTCCTATGTTCGGCATATATTTGGACGTAAGTTGTTCAATCAGAGGAATAAAACAGAGCAATAAAAATGCCATAGGCCTGTCGCCACTAACGTCAATGAGAATCAACCGCGCTCTGCGCTTCTGACTGAACCTGCACACAGTTTGTTCAAAGCGATGATCATTTGCTAGGCATTTGCCTGCATATGGAGGCCGACACCCATCCTAGCAAGTGATACATGACACCGCCTCCAGCTATTCCGACGTTCTTAATAGGCGTGAGCTTGGTATCCGGAGGTAGTCACTCGACCCAATCCTCATCCTGCTTCTGGTAAACATCTCCGGACCTCCATCGTTCCTCGCAGCTAATATTTTTCTGCGCATTGGCAATTGCATGATCGACATCTTGCAGCGGGGCAGCGGATATTGTGCCGTGTCCGGGATATAGCGCCTACGGGCCGAAGTAGCGCAGTCGAGTCAGAGAATCGATGTAGTCGCCGATACGCCGGATCCGGCAATGTAGGACAAATTACCAGCTATCAACACGCTATCGTGGAAAAAGGCCGCGTTCCAGCAGCGGAAAGTTCTGATCCCGAGCCAGAATCGATCATGGCATTCCTGTAGCGGCTTTGAGCACATAGCTCTGGCTGCTGCATTCAGGCCGTGGAGAAAAGATCCCCGATTCAATTCGCGGACACTGGCACCGATCTCAGTCATCGCCACTTTTCGTTTCCGATTGCATTGCTCCTTCGAGATCAGGAAATCTCGAACGGTTCGGCGAAACGGTCATCATGAAATAACCCGCCAACGCTGGATCAGGCTGGCAGAGTTGGATAATGCCGGCGCGCAGGTCGATTTCTCTTTTGAAAGACATCCACAAGACCCATTTCCCAAAAACCCAACTGTTCGAGTCATTTTAAATTCACAATCACTCGCACTCCTCTGTCGCTAAGTCACCGCTGGAAGAGATACTTGACCGATAGAAGGCTCGTCGCTTTCCGCTTTTCCTATGGGATAATAATCAGTCAGCCGTTCACTTCAGTGTTCGATAATTCACCTGCACCTATTCGCACATCAGCGAAAAATTACTTGATCGATTCTCGATTCTAGATACTTCAGCAAAACAAGCCGGGCTCGGAAAGATCCTGATGTCAATCTCACGCGAGCTCTTCTAAAGCGGCTCCCTCTGAAACCGCCGGCCGGTGTTCGCGCGCCACCGCTTCTCCTGAGGCGCCCGTTGTGCCCCCAACCATCGTGCTGCTTCTCGAGGTCACCGTAACAAAATCGGGATATGCGACATTGCCATGTTCATTGACATCGAGTCCTTCGATCTCCTCTTCCGGCGAAACTCGAACGCCAACAGTTGCCTCGATAATCTTCCAGACGATGAGCGAGCTCACGAAAACGAAAACTCCGACGCCCACCACGCCCGCAAGCTGCGCCATCAAGAGTCCGGCGCCACCGCCGAAGAACAAACCGTTGCCTGTGGTGTTGGGTGTAAACTCGGCCTGCGCGAATAGCCCGACGCACAGCGTGCCGAACACGCCGCAAACCAAGTGTACCGACGTCGCTCCGACCGGATCGTCAATTTTGAGTTTGTCGAAAAAAAGCACGGAAAGGACAACGAGAAAACCCGCGATGATCCCGATTATCAGCGAGCTAGGAATGCTGACGAACGCGCAGCCTGCGGTAATTGCGACCAATCCTGCTAAGGCGCCATTCAAAATCATGCTTAGATCAGGCTTGCCCAAAAGACACCATGCAGTTAGCGAGGCTGTGATCGCCGCGGCCGCGCCGGCAGTATTGGTAGCCACTGCTATTCGCCCGATCGCTCCTGCATCGGCAGCCATCGTGCTGCCAGGGTTGAATCCAAACCAGCCGAACCACAGAACGAATACACCAAGGGTTGCCAGCGCCAAACTGTGACCTGGAATCGGCATCACCTTGCCCTCTTTACTGTATTTACCGATGCGCGGACCCAGCACCATCGCTCCCGAAAGGGCCGCCCATCCGCCCACGGAGTGAACCACTGTCGACCCGGCAAAGTCGAACATACCTAATTTCGCCAGCCAGCCTCCGCCCCATATCCAATGGCCCACGATGGGATAGATAAGAGCGACCATGGCAAAACTGAAAATGTAGAAGGATCCGAATTTGATCCGCTCCGCGACCGCGCCGGAAACAATCGTCGCTGCAGTCCCGGCAAAGACTAGCTGAAAGAAGAACTTGCTCCACAACGGGACTCCGGTCCAGTTAATCGATGAATAGACACCCTTGTAAGCATCCCCCATAGCCGGACTGTTGTCGGCGCCGCCGACAAACCACAAACCCTGAGTGCCGAAAAAAGGATTGCCGTCGCCGAACATGAGTCCCCAGCCTAAAACTAAAAACGCTATTGACGCAGCGGCGAAGACAACAAAGTTCTTAGCCAGAATCGTCACCGCGTTTTTGGCGCGGCACAGACCCGATTCCACCGATGCAAAACCGAGGTTCATGAAAAAAACCAGCATGCCGGCAATCAACACCCACATCGTGTCTATGGCGACTTTAGCGCCGCCGATTTGTTGCAGCAGCCCTTGAGTAAACTGCGCCGGCGCGGCGCCGGGATCTTCTTTCTCGGCTTCAACGCCCGGACCCATGGACTTGGTCGCCGGGACTTCTATTTTAGCCGGCTCTGGCGAGGCCGGGTTTTCTTGGGCCGAAAGCGAGGTCGAAAGGAAAATTCCCACGGCCAAGCTCAGTGACGCATACGCAAACAGTTTTTTCACCTTCTTCATTTTGTCTCCCTCCTCGGAGATAAACTCGATCGTTTCAAATGGCATCTTCGCCTCGTTCGCCGGTGCGAATCCGGATGACTTCATCCACCGGCGTGACGAATATTTTGCCGTCGCCGATCTTGCCGGTGCGAGCGCTCTCGGTAATCAACTCGACTACCTTTGCCGCCTTGTCGTCAGGAACTAGTATCTCGAGTCTAACCTTCGGCAAGAAGTCGACGCTGTATTCCGCTCCTCGATAAAGCTCCGTATGTCCTTTTTGGCGTCCGAAGCCTTTGACCTCTTCCACAGTCATTCCTTGTATCCCGGCCTTGGTTAATGCTTCCTTGATCTCTTCCAGCTTAAATGGCTTGACGATGGCCTCGACCAGCTTCATGCAACACTCCTTGTTTAAGGACTCGGCAAAGATAGATAGCACCTGAATCGAAATCTGGTGAGCAAGCGTGATGCCACCTCTTCTATGACGAGAGACTCCTCATCAGCTTGAAACAGCCCGGTAAATTCTGTCGAGACGATCAGCGTGATGCAAAAGATCCGGGCAACGTGCTCAAGGAGTAGGCGCTCCGCTTAGTTTCTGAGCAGCCTGACATAGGCAACGAATCGGCGTAGGGCGAGTCAATGAATGTGCTTAAAAGTGAAAACCGCTGGACCTTGACCAGCTCACCTCGGAAAAACGGCCGAGTTATATAAGTCCGGCTTGTGCTTGTTACGGCGTCGCGACCTAAATAGAATATGAGGTATTCTAGAGCGACCAACCGGGAGGACACCGTGAAACACAAACTGCGCGAGTATGGCCTTTCAATAACGTTGCTCGGTTTGTTTCTCGTGTTCCAGGTGGGGTTGAGTCTGGTGGGTCAGCGGCAGTACAACCATGAGCAAGCGGGTCATGGCCAACCGGCGGTCAGCTACTTCGAGTATGTGCGCGGTCCGGCATTTCTTGAAGCCACAATGGAGAACTGGGAAAGCGAATTTCTGCAGATGTTCGCTTATGTTCTGTTAACAGCGTTTCTTTTTCAGAAAGGATCTGCGGAATCCAAAGATCCTCAGAAGCAAGAGGCTGTGGATCGAGACCCGCGTCAATCCAGGGGGAATAAAAACGCGCCGTGGCCAGTGCGCAAAGGCGGCTTCGTCCTCAAGCTTTATGAGAACTCTCTCTCGATCGCGTTGTTTCTGCTCTTTGTCGTAACATTCGTGTTGCACGCGCTTGGCGGTACCAAAGAGTATAGCCAGCAGCAAATAGCCCACGGCGAACAGGCGGTTACGGTCGTGCAGTACTTGGGAACCGCGCAGTTTTGGTTCGAATCCTTGCAAAATTGGCAAAGCGAGTTTTTTTCGATTGGCGTCCTGGTGCTGCTGAGCATCTTTCTGCGCCAGAAGGGATCACCTGAATCTAAACCCGTCGATAGTCCTCATAGCATGACCGGCCACGAATAGAGATGCAGGCAATTCGTATAGCGAGCCAGGCTTCGCCTGACAGCGTGAACAGTTAGTCGATCAGTTCTGTAGCCTCGGCGACGGTACTCGGCGTCTTCTCTGGTCGTGAGCTGATCGCGGGCTCCGTCCCGCGCAAAGAGCTTTCACTTTCTTGTTCTCGGTCTTTTTACGTCGTGAATTTATTGCAAAAGCAATCCAAGGCGATGGATCACCACTCCAAGTGAGATCCTCGCGGTTGATCAATACTCTAGCAGAAGGGAAAAAAGCGCTAACTCAGCCGCCGGTGTGCAAGACAGGGCAGCTCGCGGCGCACTCGATTGAGATAATCGAGATCGATCTCGCCGATGACGAAACCCGGACCATCAGCTAGTACGGCGACAATCTCACCCCACGGATCAACGATCATCGAATGACCGTAAGTCTCGAAGCTCTGAGGATTCTTCCCGAACTGATTCGGCGCTATGACGTAAACTTGGTTCTCGATGGCGCGCGCGCGCAGCAGCGGTTCCCAGTGCGCTCTTCCGGTGTAGGCAGTAAACGCCGACGGAACAAAGATCAGATCAGCCTGGCGGCGCGCAAGCTCGCGATAGAGCTCGGCGAATCGAAGATCGTAACAGACGCTCAGCCCTATCTTGCAGAGCTCCGTCTCGGCAATGACTACCGCCTCGCCGGGCGCTCGGGTATCGGACTCCCGCGCGGAAACTTTGTTCGCTAGATCGACATCGAACAGGTGAATTTTACGGTAACTCGCGATTAGTTCACCGGAAGGATCGAACAACAGGCTGGTGTTGAAAGCTTTTGCGCTTCCGGGAATTTCTTCCAAGATGGATCCCGCCAGCAGATAGACACCAAGCTCTCGGGCAAGTACAGCCATTGCGGTGGAGGTAGGTCCGGGTATGGGCTCAGCGGCTGCGCCTTCGCGTCTTTTGTCGCCGCGCCAAATGAAAACTTCCGGCAGGGCAACCAGTTTGGCGCCGGCGGCGGCGGATTGACGAATCCATCGTGCCGCTTCCGCCAGATTCGCCGCTTTGTCATCCGAGGCAAGCATCTGAATTGCAGCCGCGGTGAATTTCATTGAGTTTCCTTGAAAAGATATTCTGACCCAATTGTCAGCGTGTAAGAAAAACCGGGCATGAACTGTTTCTCAGTACGAACTCCGTCGTGCTGCCAAGAACCATTTCGATTATGCGCCGGTGTCCGTAAGCACCGATGAATAGGAGATCATGATTGAAATTAACCAGATGATCGATGATCTTCTGTTCCGGATAGCCGCGCGCTTTTTCATAATGAACATCAATCGCATACGAGTTTAAGTACGATTTGGCCTGATGCAAGGTTCCTTCCGCCAGCTGATCTTCTTTGGCGATAGTCAAGACACTTAGGGGTAGATTCAATACAGTACAGAACTCCGCCGCAGATTCCATTGCCGCGCATGCGCGCTGGCTGCCGTCATACGCTAGCAGTGGTCTCTCGACGGGCTTGAACTTTTTTGTCGAAACAAACACTGGGCGCGGGCATTTGCGCGTGATGCTTTCGGCGGTCGTGCCCAAAAGCCCGGTGGTAAAATCCTCATTGATCCCGCGATGACCAATGACGACCAGATCAGCGATCTTAGAGCGCTCGCAGATCTCGTTGGCGATTAGGCCCATGTCCAAAACAGTTTGATGTTTGATGCCGCTCTTCCGGCAACGTTCGGCGAATTCTTCGAGTATCAGCTTGCCGCGCTCCTCCAGGGCTTCGCGCATCTTCGTGGAGAAGTCCAGGTACGGCTCGAACCCCATGGATCCGGAAATGTCGTGAAAAAAAGTTCCTTCAATCGAAATGGTATCGATGACGTGTTGACCGAAGAGCGTTCCATCGAATTTTTCCGTCATCCACAGAGCGTAATCAAAAGCTGCATTCGAGTGTTCCGAACCATCGAGGGGAAGCAGAATATTCTTAATCACGTTTCCCTCCTGAAGCCGTGAGCGGCGAGCCTGATGTATATCAGCACAATGGCTTTGGTTATGAGCGGCGTTCTCCGGATTAACCGCGGGCTACGATAACAACCTGCGCGGTTTTTGCAAGCAGGAAATGGCTCAATCGTTTTACAAATCAGCGGGTTTAGCGGATAATAATCGAGAGTTTAACGCAGCTATGGCACAGCTCAAACACAAGCAGCAATTGCGTCTGCAGGAATTAATCGGCGCCGCCAAACAGATGAACATCGAGGTGCGCACCGAAAAATTATTGCGGGAAGTAGGATACAAGCCGCGCAGCGGCCGTTGCCGTATCAATGGCCAAGAACTAATATTGATCGACAGAGACGCGCCGCTTAGCGAGCAAATCGATTTTTTGTCAGCGCTGCTCGCTGAAGAGGAACGTCAACCATCCTGTCGAACATAATCCAACCCGGAGAGAGTTGTAAGTCACTTCAGGCTCATCGCCCTTAATGACGCTGTTCGCTTCAATCCGGCTCTTCTGCCGTTGAAGGTTAGGGCTGGCACTAAACTCGATCCCTATCAGTGGACGCGGATTTTTTTCGCGGCCTCAATGCCGAGCGAAAACTCGCCGCCATTGACCGTCAGAGTCATCATGCCGAGAGACGGCGCGACATCGACCACGTGGACTTTCGCACCCGGTCGTAACCCATGCGTTTGTAGGTAACCGAGCAAGCGCACGTCGCGTTCTCCACCTTCCGTAATATAATCGAGTTCAACGTCCTGTCCATCGACTGCTTCGCTAAGCGGCATTGTCTTCGGTCCGGGAGTCGAGCTTGCTCCTGGGATCGGGTTGCCATGCGGGCACGTCGTCGGGTGTCTGAGTAGCTTCGCCAGCCGCTCCTCGACTTCTTGCGAAATCGCATGCTCTAGACGGTGCGCCTCCTGATGCGCTTTGACCCAGTCCAGACCGAGCACGTCGGTGAGGAATCGCTCCGTCAGAAAGTGCCGACGTACAATGTTTTCCGCTACCTGATTGCCGTCTTCCGTGAGGTGAATTTCCTTGCGGCGATTGATCTTGATGTAGCCTTCCTTCGCCAGACGACGCAGGGTGGCAAAGATCGTCGACGGAGACACGCCGGTTTCAGCCGCCAGTCTGGCGGCGATCACCGGTCGATTCTCCTCTGAAAGTTGGTAGATCGCTTTCAAGTAGTCTTCGAGCGCATGGGTTACGTGACGAGCTTCCATTATGACTGTTATGATTTTTCAGGAATGGGACCACCGGTACGTGCCCCGGTTATCTCGAAGTTACAGCCGAGAATGCTGTGTAGATTTTGCACGCAAGCAACATCCTATTTCAGGAGTCAGTGAAGTTCAAGGTGACGGCAACGACGGTCATGGCACCGGATTGCGCTCCGGGTCATTTCACGCGCTGTGCTAGACCTGTTTAACAGTTTGGGTTATTAAGTCTGGGGTTATTCACGGGAAAACTTGATGGCCATTATCGAAGTTGAAGGCATCAGCAAACGCTACAAAAAAACAGCGGCGGTTAAAAGCTGTGACTTGCAGGTTGCGTCCGGCAACATTTTGGCCCTGTTGGGCCCGTCGGGTTCAGGAAAGACCACCCTGCTTCGGCTGATCGCTGGATTTGAAAAACCCGATCAAGGGCGGATCGTCATCAATGGCCGCACGGTCGTCGATGTGGACAGATCGGTTTGGGTTCCGGCCGAGGATCGAGGCGTGGGGATGGTCTTTCAAGATTATGCTCTGTTCCCTCACCTAACGGTCGCACAGAACGTCCGCTTTGGTTTGCGCAACTCGGACCGAGCAGAGCGTCGCCGGCGCGTGGAAGAGCTCCTCAAATTGACTGAATTGACGCCCTGCGCCGAGCGCTATACTCACCAGTTATCGGGCGGTCAACAGCAGCGTGTTGCGCTCGCGCGCGCACTCGCGCCCCGGCCTGGAGTGGTTCTGCTCGATGAGCCTTTTAACGGGCTCGATCCTGATCTACGCCCCCAGATGCGCCGAGAGGTAGCCAGAATTCTTCGGCACTTGGGTACGGCTGCAATCCTGGTCACGCATGATCAGGAAGAAGCATTGGGGATGGCCGATCAAGTTGCGGTCATTCGGAATGGTGAGCTTCAGCAGGTCGGCACGCCCGAGGACATCTACTATTCGCCGACGACACCCTTTGTGGCTAATTTCGTCGGCCAGGCGGATTTTATCCCCGGCCGGGTGCTCGGGTCGATGATTCATACCGAGCTAGGTATTTTTCCCTGTTCTGCAGAAATCCCTTCGGGGCCCGCCATGCTCATGATCCGTCATGAAGCCGTCACTGCTAAACCAGCCGGTGTGCTTGCCACGGTCGAAGAACGTGAATTCCTCGGCGGCGAGATACTTTATCGACTACGTCTTCCTTCCGGAGCAACGATTCATTTGGAACAGCGACAGCCGGCGCATTGGCCGCTCGGGCATCAGGTCGCGGTGGAACTGCATCTGCCCAATGTGGTCGTCTTTCCCGAGTCTGGTTCCAGCCAGAGTCTCCTTGACCATCCCCCTACGGCTGGCTGAAGCCAACCTTAGCGACCCCGCCGGACTACTCGTTAATCGTACGCATGCAGGCGACGGAAATCTTCAACAAATACGCCCTGCAACTTGTGGGTATTGACAAACTTCGATTATTCGCATAGTCGAAAATAAATAATTTGGCAGTACAAATAATGCTTGCAGGAAGACCATGCGACTTCGAAAGAGGAGTAGAACACATGCTCAATCGCACATACAGAACGAGAAAAATTTTCACCCCGATTGCCTTGCTCGCCGCATTTGTGCTGGCTCCATGGATCGGCGAGACGCTAGCTCAGGAGAAGGTGCTCAACCTCTATACCGCGCGCCACTACGCCACCGATGAATCTTTTTATACCGGTTATACAAAAGCCACGGGCATCAAGATCAATCGTATCGAAGGCGGCGAGGATGCGCTTTTCGAGCGCATCAAGAGCGAAGGTGTAAACAGTCCAGCCGACGTATTTTTAACAGTGGATGTGGCCCGCTTGTGGCGTGCCGAACAGGCAGGAATTTTCGAGTCCCTCAAATCGGAGCCGCTCAACAAACGAATCCCGGCCCATTATCGCGATGCTGACAACAAGTGGTTCGGCTTTTCGGCGCGCGCTCGCGTGATCGCCTATGACCAAAAGAAAATCAAACCAGCTCAAGTTGAGCGCTATGAAGACCTGGCCGACTCGAAATGGAAAGGGGAAATCTGCACTCGTCCAAGCAGCCATCCGTACAATTTGTCTCTGATTTCAAGCATGATACTGCATCTTGGGGAGGAGAAAGCGACTGAATGGGCTCGCGGAGTCGCCAACAATCTTGCGCGCCCGCCTAGGGGCGGCGACACCGACCAATTACAGGCGGTTGGAGCCGGTGAATGCTCGATCGCTCTCTCGAATCATTATTACTACGTGCGATTGATGCGCTCGGAAAAACCTGCAGACCGTGCTCTCGTAGAAAAAGTTAAGCTTGTATGGCCCAACCAAGATGGGCGCGGTACCCATGTCAACATTTCCGGCGGCGGACTTTTGCGACACGCGCCGCACCGCGACGCCGGTGTTAAGTTTCTTGAATACCTGGCGAGCGATGCGGCGCAGACATTATTTGCCAAGGGCAACAATGAATGGCCGACCGTTCCGGGCGTGAAGCTGGCAAACCCGGAGCTCGAGTCCTTCGGCAAGTTCAAAACAGACACACTTCCACTGGCGGACCTTGGCAAAATCCAAGCAACCGCACAGCGCATTGCCGACAAGGTGGGCTGGAAATGACTTCAGGGTTAGCGCGCCTACCACGCGCGTGCAGCTAGTCGAGTAATGACCGGCCTCGCCGCACTGCGATCCCGGCTTTACGTTAGATCTCCTGCCGGTCGGCTCGGCTGGCTTGGTTCGGTATCCATTATCGTCGCCGCATCGGTGTGCGCGCCGATCGTGGCGGTGATTCGGAACGTCTACCTACCGAGTGCGACCACCTGGTCCCATCTCGTCTCGACGGTTCTCCCGGAATACATTTTCAACACCCTTCTACTGGCGGTGTTTGTGGGTATTGGCGTGGTCTTTTTCGGTGTTATTTCCGCTTGGCTCGTGACCGCCTATTCTTTCCCTGGCCAGCGTCTCCTCGAGTGGGCGCTTGTTTTACCCCTGGCCATGCCCGCCTACGTCATGGCGTATGCCTACACCGATTGGTTACAGGTTGCCGGCCCGGTGCAGACCGCGATCCGAGAAATAACCGGCTGGCAAGTACGGGAGTACTGGTTCCCCGAGATCCGCTCGCTTCCCGGCGCCGCAGCCATGCTCTCTTTCGCCCTGTACCCTTACGTCTACTTGCTTGCGCGCAGCGCCTTTCTTGATCAATCACGGACTACACTTGAGGCTGCCCGACTCGCCGGCTACGGCGCCTGGGGCAGATTCTGGCACGTAGCGCTGCCATTGGCGCGCACGGGCATTGTCGCCGGCACTGCGCTGGCGCTGATGGAAACCCTCGCTGATTTTGGCACCGTCTCTTACTTTGCGGTGAACACGTTCACCACGGGAATCTACCGCGCCTGGCTCTCATTGGGCGATCCGGTCGCGGCCGGGCAGTTGGCGAGTTGTCTTCTGGTGTTTGTGTTGGCGATGCTAACTTTGGAACGGACGCACCGCGGCGGCGCGCGCTATGCGGGAAAGCGCATACCGATGCCGCCACAGCAACTGCGCGGCTGGCGAGCCGCTAGCGCATTCGGATTCTGCGCGGCTCCCGTCACACTTGGGTTTTTAGTGCCAGCTGGCGTGCTGCTTAGGCTTGCGATCAATGAACCAGAAGCGCAGTTCGATGCTCGGGTTTATTCGCTGGTGGCAAATACCTTTACACTTTCCGGGGTCGCAGCGATTGCGGCGCTGGTGGTCGCCGTGTTGCTTGCATACGCCGGAAGGGTGGTCAGGAGCCCGCTCGTCCATGGGGCAAACCAGGCGGCGGTCCTGGGCTACGCCTTGCCCGGCGCGGTGATCGCAGTGGGCATTCTCCTGCCCCTGGGAAAGTTAGACAACGCCATCGCTGACTGGACCTATGCGCAGTTCGGCGTCAAGACCGGGCTGTTACTCACCGGCTCGATCACAGCTCTCATTTATGCCTACCTAGTGCGTTTTCTTGCGGTGGCATTTCAAACGGTGGAGGCCGGGCTCACTCGAGTAACGTCTTCTATGGACGATGCTGCGCGCAGCCTCGGTCTTTCGCCGGCGCGCACGCTGCTGCGGGTGCATCTCCCAATCATGTGGGGAAGCCTGTTGACCGCGGGGCTCCTGGTTTTTGTCGACGTTATGAAGGAACTCCCCGCAACCTTCGCCATGCGTCCTTTCAACTTCGACACACTCGCAGTGGAGGCCTACAACTTGGCGAAAGATGAGCGCATTGCCGAAGCAGCGGTTCCGTCATTGTTGATTGTCGGTATCGCTCTTGTGCCGCTTATCTTGCTCTCGCGGCAGATCACGCGCTCGGGCCTGATGCGGCGCGAAGGGCCCGGCCATGTTTGAAACTACTGCAGGCACGAGGATCTCGGTTGCGATGCTACACGTTAATGTATTCCAAGGTAATATCATGCGCGCTTCGATTGGCGCTATTCTCCTGCTTCTCGCTACCGTTACATCTTGCTGGGCTGATGACCAAGCGAAGCGACTCTTGTCACTGATCGACTATATCGGCGGCGATTATCGAAACGCGGTGCAAGGCGGGAAAATCGTAAACCCTGACGAGTACCAGGAAATGAGCGAGTTCGCGGCGCGCAGCCTGGACCTTTTCCGCCAGCTCCAGTCCGCCGAAGGCGACCAGGCGGGTATCCACAAAGAACTCAACGCACTGGCTGCCCATGTCAAAAGCAAATCCGGCGACGACGCCGTTCCTGAGCTGGCGCAGCAAATTAAAGATCGCCTTGTCAAAACGTACAACATTGTCACTTATCCGAAAGCACTACCCAATTACCCAAGCGCCAGGAGAATTTACCTGGAGAATTGCGCTCAGTGTCACGGCGAGAGCGGCAAAGGCGATGGGCCCGGACGAGAATCGATGAATCCCAAAACACCGGCGCCCGCCAACTTCACCGATTCAGACTTTATGGCGGGACTCTCGCCATTTAAAATTTATAACACCACCACTTTCGGCATAGACAATACAGCGATGGCGTCTTTCGCGACGCTGCCGGACGACCGGCGCTGGCAAGTGGCCTTCTACGTGATGGCGCTGCGGTTTTCCGCCGATGCGGCCAGTAGCGGAGAGGCATGGCTGAAAGGCAAGACCCCGCCGGCCGATCTCACCAGCATAGCGACTTTGGCGACTTCGTCCGACGACGAAATTACCGAAAAAATTAAAAGGAGTCTTCCCGGCGCGCCAGGGAACGAAATGCTCGCCTATCTCAGGCGCGGCCTCTTGGAGAAGACATCCACCGATCCGCTCCTGATCGCCCGTACCTTGGTCGGCGAAGCCGCAACCATCTACAGTCAGGGCGACAAGGAGAAAGCCTATCAGAAGGCTATCGAGGCCTACCTTGATGGATTCGAAATGGCCGAGCCGGCGCTCTTCGCCAAAGACGCTTCGCTGGGACGGTCTCTCGAAGGCCGATTCACGCAATTGCGCAATTCGATCCGCCAGGGAGTTTCCAACCAGGAGATTCAGAAGCAGCGCCTGGCGATCGAGACCGGGCTTGACCAAGCTGCGCAGAAGCTGGAGGAGACCAGCGACTTTGCGGGCTACTATGCTTTTCTCAATTCGGCGCTGATCATTTTGCGCGAGGGTCTCGAGGCGGCACTGATCCTTGCCGCCATCATCGCCATGCTCAGAGTCATGGGTGCGGCGCACACCGTTCGCTATATTCATCTCGGCTGGATCCTCGCACTTGTCGCCGGGGTCGCCACCTGGCTCGGCGCCCAGACGGTGCTCACGTTCAGGGGGCAGCATCGGGAAACCATGGAGGGATTCATCTCGATCTTCGCCGCGGCGGGTCTTTTCTATGTCGGCTACTGGCTGCACACGCGCAGCGAAGCCAAGCGCTGGCAGGTCTTCATCCAGAACAGAGTTCAAAACGTGCTATCGAGCAAACGCATCCTTGGCCTTGTGGGCATTTCCTTTTTCGCCGTGTACAGGGAAGCCTTCGAAGTAGTGCTGTTCTATCAGGCGTTGTGGCTGCAGAACGCCGAGAGCCATCAAGCGATCATAGGTGGCTTTCTCGCTGGTGTTGTTGCGTTGCTGGTGGCCACCTTCGCAATCTTCAAACTCGGACTGCGCATCCCGCTTAAATACTTCTTCGTCATTACGGGCACTTTGCTTTACATCATGGCTTTCATCTTTGCCGGCACCGGAATCAACCAGCTGCAGGCAGCGGGCTGGCTGCCCGCAACGCCGCTGGAATTTCCACCGGCGGTGCCGCCCTTGGGAATTTATCCAACGGTGGAGACCTTGGCGGTGCAGGCTTTTTTCCTCTGCGCCTTCATCGCGACTTCATTTTGGATGGGCCGCGATCGAAAAAAGGCGCTTGCGTAAATGGCTAGTCAATCTCACGAGCGTGAGCCGGCCGCACCGGCCGCTAACGAAGGAATGCGGTGCGCTGCCATTGCGCCAGCTTGCTCGCGCGCCGCTGCCGGACGGCATCGAGGTGAAATGGCGCCATGCAAGCGAATAAGCGTCATTGCGCTCGTGCGGAGGTTGTCGAAGATTGTTCTTCGTCGATGGCGTATTCCGCTAAGCACATGAATAGGCGGGAGTTTGTACAGATTGTCCGACGTTAATGCGTCATCACGTAAAATAATTATTCGTATTGACAAATAATTTTGATTCGTATAGACGAAGATAATCGCCAGCCCGGATCTTCGAATCCGGAGCCCGGAATTGCGCCACGTCGGTGCCAACGCTCCGGGTTTTAACTTTTTGCCGGAGGTCACGTGCAAGGAATCAAATCACGCGAAAGAAGATGGTCGCTTTCATTATGCAGCTACAGCCACGACACGGCTCATTTTAGGTACGACAACGCCGTCCTGATTATCTCGCGCGCCGATCTGCGCGCTTGAGGCATGATGGCCACGCACTGGGTTGGGGATGACGCCGCCCGCAGCGAGTCTCACAAGCAGTTCGAACTCAAGAAAGGTTTGGTCCAGTAGACATGTCCGAAATCGTCACCGTCATTATCAAGGGCGGGATTGTGATGATCCCGCTGCTCGCTTGCTCGCTCATCTCTCTTGCGCTCACGATCGAGCGATTTTTTTTCTGGACCAGAATCAAGTCTCAACGGACCGTTCAGGACATGCTCGGCCTAGCCGAAGCGGGCGAATTCGATGAAGCCATTAAGCTCGCCAAAGCATCGGCGCACCCGATCGCGCGGGTGCTCGCGGCCGGTTTGGCACACCGCAATCCCGCGCCGGCCAAAGCGATGGAGGCTGCAGCCCAGGCGCAAATCCCCCTGCTCAAAAGCCGGCTTGGCACCCTCGATACCATCGTCACCCTGGCGCCCCTGCTCGGGCTTCTCGGAACGGTTGTCGGCATGATTGGATCATTCGACATCATGTCCGAGGCCGGCATGGGTCAGCCCCACGCCGTTACCGGCGGCGTCGCCGAAGCGCTGATCGCCACCGCCAGCGGGCTGCTGATCGCGATCTTAACGCTGGTTCCTTACAACTACTTCAGTACACGTGTCGAAAAAGAGATGGACGCTATGGAGCACTTCAGCTCATCGCTCGAGTTGCTGCTGCACGAACAATCGGGGAAACACTGATGCGCATTCAAAGACGCACTCTCAAGAAGGCGCGCATCGAGATCATCCCGATGATCGACACGATATTTTTTCTTCTGGTCTTCTTCATGATCTCGACCTTATCAATGGCCCAGTACCGCGGCATGCCGGTCAATTTGCCCAAGGCCGCGTCAGGCCAGCAAGCCCCGGCCGAGAGCGCTGCCATCACGATCGACAAGGAGAGGCGAATTTTTCTTAACAAAGAGGAGGTTGACCGAGCCGCGCTCGGCGATTTGCTGCGTCAACAGCTCGAACAGAACGCGGATCTGCTGGTCGTCATCAACGCCGACGACGGCGTAGAGCATGGCCGTGTAGTGGAAGTCATGGACATCGCGCGGGGTGCCAATGTGTCCAGAATGGCCATTGCAGTGAAGCCCAAGGAGTCCGGAAGGTGACTGATCGGCGCTTACTTTCATCATTCACCGCTTCCTCAATCATTCATCTGGCGCTGATCCCGCTGGCAGGCTTAGTGATGCATGCCAAGCCGCTCAAGCCGATCATGGTGCCGGTGGAAATAATCGAGATCGCGCCCGCAGAAGCGCCCAAGAAAGTAGAGGTGTCGCCGCCGGCGCCGAAACCCAAACCCAAGCCGGCCAAAATTACCGCGCCGAAATTGGTCTCGCAGCCGGAAGTCATACAAACACCCCAGCCGCAGCCGCCGATCGGCAACACGGAAGAAGAGGTTCGAGAGCCTGAGCCGATCGTCGAGCCGCCGCCCCCGCTCGCCGCTTTGCCGGAGAAGCCGGGCGCTCCGCTGGCTGGTTGGAGCTCCGGCAGCCCTGCGAACGAGGCGGAAGGCAACCCCGGCGGCGCCGGTGCGCTTTTTGGTAATGGCGATGTCGATGTAGTCGGCGGAACCGGTGTCGAAGGTGGCAGTGGTGGCAAAGGCAACTCTGGCCTCGGTCGCGCAGCCAAAGGCGATGGCACCGGCGGCGGCGGAACCGAGTCGGGAGAAGCACTTTCGGGTCTCGCCCGGCCGCTGGGCGGCTATCAAGTCAAGCCGAGATATCCCGAATCGGCCCGCCGCGCGGGGGTGCAAGGCATTACAACGCTGCGCGTGCGGGTATTGGAAAACGGCCGGGTGGGCGAGGTGCTCGTCCAGCAGTCGGCCGGATTCCATGACCTCGATTTGGCCGCAATGGAAGCGGTCAAAAAATGGCTCTTCGAACCCGCGCGCCGGGGCAAGGACCCGGTATCCGTCTGGGTCATGCTGCCGGTAAAATTTGAACTACACTAGGAATTCGATGGCACAGAGACGAATGAATCTCGCTTCGCACCCACCTGCCGGTGCGGCGGCGTTGACTGCGGCAGCAAGAAAACTGCGGATCGAGAGCCAGCGGCTTTTTCAGGGAAACAGCGAAATCGTTATCGTGCACCACGACGAAGAGTACAGCTTGCGCATCACCAAGAACGGCAAGCTGATTTTGACCAAGTGAAACATCAACCAGCCAGCCAGCAGATGAGACGACTCACGCCAGCCAGCGAAAGAAACAAGCTGGAGGAATCATGAGTCGACAAGAAAACCACGCCGATGATAGACGACTGCGGAAAACACTCCGCAAGATCAGCCTGGCCGCCGGTGAGGGCGTGGGCCGCGCCGTCGCGTTTAGCTTCGCGCTGGCGAGCAACGCTTTCGCTGCGGAGCCAAAGCAGGAGGAGACTTTCAACCTGCCGCCGGTCGTCGTGCAAGACCAAAATAACCCGTATGCACCGCCCGAATCTTCGCTATCGCGCATTCCCGTGCCGCTGCAAGACGTGGCGCAATCGATCACTGTGGTGCCGCAGCGATTGATGCAGGAGCGCGCTGCTTCCAGTTTTCAGGACGCGTTGAGAAGTGTTCCCGGTATCAGTTTTCAGGCTGGGGAAGGTGGCGTGCAGGGCAACAACTTAACCTTGCGAGGCTACAACGCTCGCAACGATCTTTTTCTCGACGGCGTGCGCGACCAGGGGTCGTATTTTCGCGACATCTTCAATATCGAATCGATTGAGGTTCTGAAAGGTCCTTCTTCGCAGTATTTTGGCCGCGGCTCGACCGGCGGCGCCATCAATCAAGGCAGCAAAGTTCCGCAGCTCACGCCGAGCTACGGCGGAAATTTCAGTCTAGGCAACGGCATGTATCTCCGCGGCACGGCCGACATCAACCAGCCGATCACCCCGACGATCGCTTTGCGCGTCAATCTGATGGCACACAAAGACGATATCGTTGGCAGGGACATCGCCGAACAGGAACGGTTCGGTTTTGCTCCTTCAATTTCTTTCGGCCTCGGCACTCCCACCCAGTTGAACTTGAGCTACCTTGTTCAAGGCGAGGACAATATCCCGGACTATGGCGTACCTTACCAACCCGGAAACCCCGGAAGACCGGCTCGTGTAGACCGGGACAATTTTTACGGCTTCGACCACGAGGATTACGAGCGCACGCTGCTCAATCTCGGAACGGTGCGGTTGGATCATCGCTTTAGCGATATCTTCAGCCTACGGAACACTTTGCGATTTAGCCACAACGACCGGGAGCACGAAGTGACGGCGCCCCGCTTCAATGCCGCCACTCTTGGGTTTTTCAACAGAAATCGGCCTAAACGAGATTTGACTGAGACGATTCTCAGCAATCAAACGGATCTCACCACAAAGTTTGATACTGTCGGCTTGCAACATACGTTGGTTACCGGGGTCGAGTTTTCCCGAGAGACGTTGGATCGAACCAACTACGCTTTTACCGGGGTCCCCCAAGCAAACGCTACTAACCCCAACCCGCACGACAGCACCGCCGGAATTAGCCAGCGTGTTTCGGCTCGTTCCGACGGCAACGCCTTCGGGTTCGGCATATTCAGCGCGGATCAAATAAAGCTCAATGAATATTTCGATGTCGTCGGCGGCGTTCGCTGGGATTATTTCGACACCGAGTTTGACGATACGGCGATCAACGCCATGAACGTGCCGACCCGGACCGATTTCAATCGGATCGATAAGATGTGGAGTTATCGTGGCGGTTTGATTTTCCATCCGACGCCACTCCAGAGTTACTACTTTTCCTACGCGACAGCATTCAATCCATCCGCCGAAGCGATCCAACTGAGTGCGAATAATGAGCGAACTCGGCCGGAGAAGAACGAAACCTTCGAGCTGGGGAGCAAGCTCCAGTTTTTCAACGGCGCTTTGAGCCTGCAGGGCGCTATTTTTCGAATCAACAAGACCGACGCCCGTGTAGATGATCCGGACAGCCTGACCGGACAGTTGGTTCTGGAAGGCAAGCAGCGGGTACAAGGATTCGAAATCGGCATCGCCGGCCGCCTACTGCCGGAATCTGAACATCTTCGGCGGGTACACCTATCTGGATTCGGAATTTGTCGATTCGCCCGATCCTAACGTCGAAGGCAACAAGCTGTTGAACGTACCGGAGCACAGCTCGACGTTGTGGGCCACCTACGATTTTCTCGAAAAGTGGCAGATCGGCGGCGGCCCTACGTATGTCAGCTCGCGCTACAACAACGCCGCGAACGATGCCCGGATCGAGGGGCACGTGCTCTGGGACGCGACGATCGCTTACCAACTTACGAAGAATGTTCAATTGCGTCTCAACGGGATCAATCTGACCGATGATCTGTATTACTCGAACATCTCCGGGGGACACGTGGTACCCGGCAACGGGCGAACTTTCATTTTAGGCACGAGCTTCAAATTCTAGGGATTCACGATGATTGTCCACGTTCCCCACGTCCTCAATTCGGAACAACTCGCGCGCTGCCGCGAAATCATGAAGCGCGCGAGCTGGATCGACGGCCGGGTGACGGCGGGGCATCAGTCGGCGCAGGTGAAGCACAACCGGCAACTGGCGGAGAACAGTCCCGAGGCGCGGGAGCTCGGGGATCTCATCGTCGCCGCTTTGGAGCGGAATCCGCTTTTCATCACGGCGACACTGCCGCTCCGCGTCTTTCCACCGCTCTTCAACCGCTATGAAGGCGGCGAATCTTTTGGCGCCCATCTCGATAACTCGATCCGACAGGTCCCTGGCACACCGCTGCGCGTCCGCACCGATATATCCGCAACCCTGTTTCTGAGCGCGCCGGAAGACTACGAAGGCGGCGAACTGGTGATTGACGACATCTACGGCGAGCATGCAGTCAAACTCCCCGCCGGAGACATGGTGGTCTACCCGGCGAGCAGCCTGCACCACGTCAAGCCGGTGACACGCGGCGTGCGTCTGGCATCGTTTTTCTGGGTGCAGAGCATGGTGCGCGACGACGGCAACAGAACGCTGCTTTTTGATCTCGACTTGGCGATCAACAAGGTCAATCAAGCAATGCCCAATCACGGCGCCGTCGTTGAGTTGACCAACTGCTACCACAACCTGCTGCGCCGTTTTGCGGAGGTGTGACGTGATACAAAAAAAATCGGCGATTACTTTTCTGCGTCTGTCCGGCTGCGCGGCCTCTGCGCCTCCCGATGAAGCGGTCTCTCGCGTTTCCGTCAGCTTCGTCGAGCCGGAGAAATTCACGGACTCGCGGCGCGTCGAATTGGCGCCCATTTGTGCGGGCGTCCTGCGCGAATTGGAAAAATTTTTGATCGAAACGGCGGACGCTAACTGCCACCGACTACGAAACTGAGCATCCGGGTCACTGAGATTGATCTCGCCGGCGACTTTGAATTGTTTCGCGAACCGCAAGCGGATCAAGTGCGCATTAACAAAGGCCTGTATGCGCCGCGCATCATGCTCGAGTTCGAAGTCATCGATGGCATCGCGGCGGTGGTGAGATCAGGCAAGCGCGACTTGACCGATATCAATTACCAACTCGCAACGTTTACCCGAGAGAAGCACTACCTCGCTATGAAAAGGACATCTTACGCGACTGGCTGCGCGCCGAGCTTGGCGTTTTGAGCGCCGACAACAGTAAGTGACGCGCAAGGAGATTGTCCAGCATGAAGCTGCTGCACAAAATAATTTTTTGGTCTCATCTGATCGCCGGCATTTTTGCCGGAGCGGTGATTTTTCTCATGTCGGCCACCGGCGTCATTCTCATGTACGAGCATCAGCTTGTCGAGTACGCCGAGCGCGACGTGCGCGATGTCGTGCCCGCCGTCGGCGCTGCTCGGTTAACCTTGGACGAGATAGTCGCTAAAGCGCGCGCGCAAAATCCGGACGCTCGGCCGACAGGCCTGGTTCTGCGAAATCAAGCCACCGCTTCGGTCGCTGTCGGATTCGGTCGCGCGAACACCGTCTACGTCAATCCTTATAACGGCGCGGTGCTGGGCAGGGGCTCGAAGCTACACGACTGGTTTCACGACGTGATCGATTGGCACCGCTGGCTCGGGAGGGAAGGCGGCGGGCGAGCGACGGCGCGTGCGATCACCGGGGCCTGCAATCTTGCTTTCTTTTGGCTTGCCATTACCGGAGTTTATCTCTGGTGGCCGCACAGTTGGCACTGGCGAGGATTGAAATCCAGCCTCTTTTTCAATCCTCGCCTGCGCGGCAAAGCGCGGGATTGGAACTGGCACAACGTCATCGGCTTCTGGTCTTCAGGCGTGCTGGTCGTGCTAACGCTCACCGCGGCGGTGATGTCGTATTCGTGGGCCAACGATCTTCTTTACACGTTGACCGGCAGCGAGCCGCCGCCCAGAGCGCAAGCGCCCGGTCCGACGGCGCAGGCGCAGCAACGCGGCGCGGCCAAGCACCGAGTCGACCCAAACCGCTGGCGAGCTTTGATGACTTTCCTGGCGCGCGCCGAAGAACAGGCGCCCGGATGGATCATGATGATGATCCGGCTGCCGCCGCGCGGCGATGGACAGATCACGGTCCTGATTCAAGAGCCAACGGCGCCGCACATCTTTGCTCGCTCGCAACTGGCGCTCAATAGTGCCACCGCCGAGATAGTCAAATGGGAACCCTATGCCGCCGCCAGCTTGGGACGAAAATTGAGAATTTGGGTACGCGGTCTTCACACCGGCGAGGCGCTCGGATTTCTCGGCCAGACCATTGCCGGTCTGGCGTCGCTTGGCGGCTGTTTCCTGGTTTGGACGGGGTTCGCCATGGCCTGGCAACGCTTCCATTACAGAAGCCGCCAAGAAAATCGCGAGGCCGCAGAATTCCTTACTACGCAAGATGAAATCGATCCCGTTGTACAAACTAGAGGACAAATCACTCAATCATCAATGGAGGTGCCGAAGATCCCGATGGAACAAACGAACTCTAATGCAATCAACGGCCGTGCTCACAAGCACCCGCAAGACGCACTCCCTAATTGGAACGCAGAACTCTATCCCGAAGATTCGCTGCTTATGCTTTACGGCAGCGTCACCGGCACCGCCGAAATGCTGGCTCACAAAATGGCAGCGGCCCTGCGCCGCGCCGGACACGCCGTACGGGTGCGCGACATGGCGCACTGCGAACCTCACGTGCTGGCGCAGGCGAACTACGTGCTTTTGGTGGTGAGCACGTACGGCGACGGTGAACCGCCGGATGATGCCGTGCCGTTCTGGCAATTTGTCGTGCACGGCAATGGATTAGATCTCCGGGGCGTCAAATTTTCGGTCCTGGCATTGGGCAACACGACGTTCGACCACTTTTGCAGGTGTGGCCGGGAATTCGATGCGGCACTGGCACGCCACGGCGCGATTCGAATCTATCCCCGCGTCGATTGCGACGTTGATTACGAAGCGCCCGCCAAAAGATGGCTGGATGGCGTATTGGCGCATCTCCAGAAAGGACAAGCCGGCTCTATCTAGACGAATACATAAACATCGAGGAGAACTCACGCGTTAAAGCTCATTTGTCATCATTATCCCGGATTCCGCAGTCGAACCAAAAATGCCGGAAGCGAGGTGGAATTCTGTAGCAGCGAAGGCGTCCGACTGTGAAGTTTCAAAGTGATTTTGCGCTCTCGCACGACGTTGCTATGAGGCTTAAGATACCGCTCGAAGCACCGCTGAGCGATGTCTGCTCAGAGGCACAAACCCATCGCCTTCGCTGCGCAAGGATTGTGCCTCGCGCTTTCTGTCAATCGCAACTGCAGAATCCGGGATTATGCTGATCATTTGGCGTCAGCGTCCTCAGCTCACGCGCATCACATACGGCTGGATCATGAGGGCTGAAGGCCGCATCGATCAACGGACGAGAACAATTTGGAAATCAGCGTTAGCGGCAGCGGCGACTTGCGCTCGGTAAAGAACAGCACGGCACCGCGGACGACCAAGAAAAAGGCCGGTCCTTTCAGAACCATTTATTTTATTACGGCACAGCCGAGGAGCGGAAACCAGCGAGATCGTACGATGGTACATCTGTTATTTTGTTCGGTGGCTTGCCACTCCCTAAGGCCGAGATCGTCATCACCGGCGCACAGACGGAAAAGCGGCTTATTCGGCGGATCAAGGGGGATTCACTGCGCCGATGCCGTGGGCCCGACCGCTCTGTTGAAGTCGGTCCCCTCTGACGAAAAGCCGGGCCGGGCCGACACGGCAAAAGAAATTCAATCCCGCGCCATATTTTGTCGCCATCATGCGTCCACTAAGACGGCATTCGTCGGACGGAACAACAGCAAAGCGCGCATCACTCTGGCGCTATTCAGGGCGTGACGGCCGATTCCTCTGACGGTTCGAAGCCAGACGCTTTAACTTTTCTTAAAAATCTGCTGCGCCAGGTAGTTCTCATAGCCGACTTCCTTGATCTGATGAAACTGCGTCTCAATCCAGTCGATGTGGTGCTCTTCATCAACGACTATATGTTCGAGCAACTCCCGGGTGGCGTCGTCGTGAGCATCGAGGCAGGTTTTTACTCCGGGCCTGAGAATCGTCAGCGCCGCCTGCTCCAACCCGAGATCGTTCTCTAATTGCTGCTTGACGTTCGATCCCACCTGAATCTTGTCGTAAGCTTGAACGTTCGGCGTGCCTTCGAGAAAAAGAATCCGTTCCACTATTTGATCCGCGTGTTTCATCTCGTCGATAGACTCAGACCAGGCGTGTTCGCCGAGCACGGCATAGCCCCAGTTCTTGCACATTTTCGCGTGGATGAAATACTGATTGATGCCGGTGAGTTCCTTGCGCAATACCTCGTTCAAGACTTTGATGACGTCAGGGTTCCCTTTCATACCTCGTCCTCCTCGCTTGCACTGTTATCTAATCTCTACACAGCAATCACGGAAGCACAACATTAAAATGCCGCGCTTGCGCTAAATTTTGAATAGGTTCCCGGCGTTACACGTCGTGATTTGCGCGATCTCTTCCAGCGAAACGCCTTTTATTTTGGCCATGGCCTCGGCGACTAACCTCACGTACGCCGGCTCATTGCGTTTGCCGCGGTGCGGCACCGGAGTGAGATAAGGCGAGTCAGTTTCGATAAGTATTTTTTCTAAAGGCACTTGTCGCACGACATCGCGGAGAGGGCCGGCGTTTTTGAAAGTAATGATCCCGGTAAAGGACAGGTGAAACCCCAAATCCAAGTAGGCGCAGGCCGCCTCGTAATTTCCGGTGAAGCAATGAATGACGCCGCGCAGATTTCCACGTCCTTCCGAACGTAGGAGTTGAGCAGCATCCTGCGCAGCATCTCGTTCATGGACGACGAGCGGCAATCGGGTCTGCAGCGCTAGCTGAATAAAATCAACGAAGACTCGCCGCTGAACGTCGTGCGGCGAATGACTGTAGTAATAGTCCAGACCCGTTTCCCCCACTGCGATCACTTTTGGATGCACAGCCAGATCTCGCAAGCTTTTTAATTCTTCTGGCCCGACATCCTTGGCGTCGTGGGGATGCATACCAACCGTGGCGTAGACGTTTTCGTACGAATCAGCCAGCGCGACGGCATCATGGTTGCTCGACATCTCACCGGCGCCGCCGACGGCAACTATTTTATCGATTCCCGCCTCGCCGGCGCGCGCAATTACCGCTTCAATCTCGCCTGCATACTCCTTTCCTTGAATATGGGCGTGACTATCTACAAGGATGAGACTTTCAAGGTCAGTCATTTGGAAGCTATTGATTGCCTAGAGCTTCGATGCGCGGGAACAACACTTTCGGACTTTTAACCTTATGGCCGGCAGCGAACGAATTTCCCCAAGAAGCTTCGAGCGCTGGATCCCCCTCGTCCAGAGCAAGCAGCGATTGAAGTTCTTTCGCGGTATCGGGCATGAAAGGTTTCAATAGGCGAGCCAAGTGGCAGATCGCCTGAAGCAAGTGGTGCAAAATCTCCCCAACCCGCGTCTGATTGGCGGGATCTTTCATTAGCGTAAATGGCGATGTCTGCACGATAAAACGGTTGGTATGGTCGAGAGCGGCCCAGAGAACTTCCAATGCGCGGTGAAATTGAAGCTCAGCCAAATGGCGTCCGATTTCGCTCTCCGCTTTTTCATAGACATTCTTCAATTCGTTATCTTCATCCGCCCATTGCTCGCTTAACGGTTGCACCACGCCGGCAAAGTATTTGCCTTGCATAGCGAGAATGCGACTAACTAAGTTGCCCAGGTTATTGGCGAGATCCGCGTTGTAACGTCCGATCAAGCTCTCTCGTCGAAAATCGGCATCCTGTCCGAAAACGCTCTCTCGAAGCATGAAATAGCGAAAGGCGTCCATGCCAATCGATTCTTTCATTTCTACCGGCGAAATGGTGTTGCCGATACTCTTCGACATCTTCTTACCTTCAACGGTCCAATAGCCATGAACATTGAGGTGCCTATAAAGCGGAAGCCCCGCTGCCAAGAGCATCGTAGGCCAAAAGACGCCGTGCGGTTTGAGGATATCCTTGCCGATGAAATGCTGTGCCTCGTGCCAAAACTCTTGAAAATCTCCTTCTCTATTGTGTCTCAATGCGCTGACATAGTTAATCAGCGCGTCAAACCAAACATAGGTCACGTAACCCTTGTCGAAAGGGAGTTCGATTCCCCAGCTGAGCCGGCTCTTGGGACGGGAAATGCAGAGGTCTTCGATCGGCTCGCGCAGCATTGCGAGCACCTCGTTCTTATATCCTTCGGGCCTGATGAACTGAGGATGGCTTTCAATGTGGCGCAGCAATTGATCTTGGTACTTGCTCATCCGGAAAAAATAATTCTCTTCCTCGATCAGTTTCGGTTCGATCAAATGGTCCGGGCATTTGCCATTGACTAATTCTTTTTCCGTGTAAAAGCGTTCGCAGCCGAAACAGTAAAGCCCGCTATAACGATCGAAATAAATATCTCCGGATTGATAGACCCTGCTGAGCAATTCCTCCACATAGCGGATGTGATAGTCATCGGTGGTGCGGATAAAGTGATCGTACGAAAATCCGCATTCGTCCCATACGGCGCGAAAAGTCGCGCTGATTTTGTCAGTAAAAGCCTTCGGCTCGAGTCCCGCGCCGGCCGCCGCCTGGGCAATTTTGTCACCATGCTCGTCGGTGCCGGTGAGATAAAAAGTCTCGTAATCTTTGGCGCGGTAGTACCGCGCCAAGGTATCGGTAAGAATCATTGTATAGGCGCTGCCCAAATGCGGTTCCGCGTTGACATAATAGAGCGGCGTCGTAATGTAGATTCTGTCCATCAAGGTCTTTCAACAACGCGGAGCAACAGATCCTCGAGCACCATCCGCCGGTTAACGTTTCTCTGAATCAGCCGTGATGCTTCGCCGGTCTTGAAGAACAACGAGAATAGCTCATCCTCCGCGATCCCAGCGGACTGTTCTGCGATTTGCGGCAGCATATCGGCATTGACAATCTTGTCCGCCGCATGAGCGATTCGGAAGCTTAGTAAATCACGATACCAAAGTCCGGCCCATTCCAAAAACTTTAGCGTCTCCTCGCGATTTCCGGCAAGCGCTTCGGCTGCGTTTAAGGCTGCGCGATAGTCTCGCGCCGTTAAGCCAGACAGCATCTGCATCCACTCTAGTCTCTTTTCGACCATCCTTTCCTTTTCGATCTTGGTTACCGCCCCTAAACTTCCGATCGCCAAAGAGGCGAGGAATTCCGCCTGCTCCTTGGTCTTACCCTTGCGCGAGATTAAAAAGCTGACCATCAGCTGCCGTGGCAGTGCGGCGAAACAAAGCGCGAAAGTGCGCGAGCGCACGGTCGGGAGCAGACCTCCAGCGTTAGACGCGATCAGGATCAAGACGCAGCCCTGCGGCGGCTCTTCCAATGTCTTCAGCAATGCATTCTGTGCAGGCCAATTCATCAAAGTCGCGGGATCAATAATCGCCACTTTCTGGCGACCGGAGAAAGACCGAAGACTGAGCGCTTTCTCGAGTTCGCGCACCTGCTGGATGCTGATATCTTTCTTGTTGGATTGAGGTTCCAAGACGCGGACATCGGCATGATTGCCTGTTTGAATGGCCCGACATGCACCGCAGGCGCCACAGAAGTCAGTCTCCAGCTCGACGCAGTGGATCGCCTGGGCCATGGCCAGCGCAAGAGTTCTCTTGCCAATGCCATCAGGCCCGATAAATAGATATGCCTGATGCAATCGGCCGGTGAGGAAGGATCGGCGCAATGTTTCTAATTGTTTTTCGTGACCGACGATTTCGGAAAAGCCCATGTTTCGTTGTACTAGTTTTTAGCTCGAAAAATCTACTCTTCGGTCGACAATCTCTTTGACTGCCGCGAATACTTCTTGCTCCGATCGCGAAGCATCAATGACATAGAATCGCGCCGGTTCCGCTCGCGCTAAATCTAAAAAGCCCCGACGCACTTTTTCGTGAAACTCTAGATTCTCGTTTTCAAAACGATCATCATTCTTAGCTATCGATGGATCGGACCGACGATGGATCGTACGCGACAGCCCTAACTCTACGGGACAATCGAGCAAAAACGTCAAATCGGGGGTGACACCTTGGCTGGCGACCCGATTCAGTGCCATCAGTAATTGCACATCAAAGCCGCGTCCGTAACCCTGGTACGCCACCGTTGAGTCCGTGTATCGATCAGACAAAACAATCTTGCCCTGCATGATCGCGGGCGCGATCACTTCATCGACATGCTGGGCGCGGTCGGCCAAATACAGAAAGAGCTCGGTCTCCGAGCTGATCGGCCGGTTGCCGCTTTCTAAAAGAATTTTGCGCAGGAGTCGACCGAGCGAAGTGCCGCCTGGTTCTCGTGTCGTTATGCAGGATTTACCTTGCGCGATCAGGTGCCTTTCCAGCAATCTAATCTGCGTGGATTTACCGGTGCCGTCACCGCCTTCAAAAGTGATGAAACCAACCATAGATCTGATCGACAGCAGGCTGTTTGCCGGACGTGTACCTTTGTACCACGCCAATGCAGGGGTAGAAATGGCTGGTGAGATTGAGTTGGTGCTAGTTCTTGCTTTCGCCTAGGAGTAGATTGATCCCATTGACTAGCTGCGTACTCGTGAAAGGCTTGGTAATGTAGTAATCGGCGCCTAACTTATACCCGCCAAGAACATCTTCGTATTGCACCTTGGCGGTAAGCAGAATCACAGGAATAGAGGCCGTCTCTGTGACAGCCTTTAGACGGCCCAAAACTTCCAATCCGTCCATTTCAGGCATCATGATGTCAAGAATGATCAAATCCGGCTTGCGATCTGTCAAGAGATTCAGCAATTCTTGGCCGCTCGAAGCACTCAGCACTTGGTAACCCTTCCCCTCCAGAATGGTTTTGACGATGGTGATGATATCTGGATTATCGTCAACTACCATTATGGTCCGCTGTGTGTCCATGCGTTCTACTCCCTAGATTTGCAAGGTTCGACGATTGAGATTGGGTAATTTACCACCTTATCGCGGTAATGTACATTATTGTTTTGGCTATCTAATACGCACGTTTTCGCAGATTTGCTGTTACGTTTGATCATTTCAGATAGCAACGGTCACAGGATAGGCTGGAGACTAGATAACCCGAGGGCGGACGTAGCGGCGGGAGAATTGATCGGAATTTACTTCAAGGCGTTACCGGTCTCCAATAACTCTGAACCACTTCCGAGGGTAAAGAGGTGTAAGCGCTGATCAAAGCGCTGGTGGGCACGACACTTGCCGCAGTTTGTAAAGCGGAACGGCTAAAAAGTATTTTGATAGGGCCGTGAACATCGAGTATCGACGGATTAGTCTCGGAATAAGCACCAGTCTCATTGATGATCACCGCACCGATAATCTCTTTGATGCCAGCTTCCATTACTTTTAAGCTTACCCTGCTGCCCGTTATGATAATCAAACCCTCCCATCGGAACCCGCCTTCCAATATTAGATCGGCATTTCTAGCCACCAAGATCCCAGCACCTGACGAGTTATTGAGAGTCGCAACCGAATCGGTTTCACCGGGGGTGCCATCTATGCAGCGAAGCTGGGGGACAGATCGGTTGCCCCACTGTTGATCGGTCAACAATACGGAGCTATCTGCGGGAATAGCTGTGAGTTGGGAATTTTCTGCTGAACACAGCTCATCAACAAATCGCACAATCGCTGCGGTCGGCAGATTTTGGGTTTCAGCAATCGTTGCGCCCTGGCGATCAGTTCCGGAAATTCTACTGAGTTGGTTCGGTTGCAGCGCCGTCTCGAGTTCTGCCTTAGTAGCTGGATGTGAGACACTGATTCCGGCGTACGGCCGGACATTTGGGATTGGCTTGCTTGTTGTCAGATCATGATCCATACCCGAGATCGAGAAATCATTGCCGACCAGGATCGGGTGGCTTGCATTTCCCCGCAATCCGACGGCGGCGTCGGCCAATAGAGAACGCTTGATCAGCTCGGCTTGGACGATCTGCGAAGATAAAGCAAACTTGCCAGTCGATCGTACGACGGTCCTGGAGACTAGCGGTGACATGGCCGCTATAGAAATTGTCGCCACAGTGAACGTTCCAGAGGAAATTGCCGAGGAAAAATTCAGTGCCGGGGGCGGATGAACGGTGGTCCTTGCGAGTTCATTTTTGCTCCACTCGATCCCCGCTTCCGATATGTAGAAGGCAACGTTTTCAGATCGCAAATTTGCTGACATTTGAAAGTTGCTTTGCGTCGACACGATCGCCTGCACGCCCACAGCCATGATCAGAGTCAACAACAGCAGCGAAGAGTAAAGGACAATCCCACGCTGGTCCGCAATCAGAGCACTGCTGTGAGTACTGAAAGCTTTCATTAGTTGCGCAGCTCAACGCTGCTGGAAAGCGCCGACGTGAGGCTTGCGCCCGTTTTTGAATCCGTTTGCTTCATACCGACTGAGAACGAAATCCCAATTCGTTTGATGGCTGCCAGCGGCGGGGCTTCGCTGAGCTGCAAACCATTCTCATCGTAATACCTAAACAGCTTGCCGTTTGGCGCCGTCGCATAAGCCACCAGGCAGTCACCATTGCGTCGGATGACCGTTGCTCCTGGGCAGCTGCTAGTTGGCGCGCCGAGCTCGTAGCTGATGTTTTCGCGCGGCTCTATGTCGGCGCAATTACCGTTTCCATTAAGATCCATTTGAATCTGGATCATACGCCCGGTCGCGCGATAAACCCGATTACACACGGCGTCCTCATCACCGTCCGGATCGTCCCCCAGATAAGTCTCCGCTGGCGGGCTTCCGGCGCCCCATGAACCTGCCAGCTTCAAATCGCGGCTAATGATATCCATCGCGCCTCTGGCATCTTCCAGTGTTGCCATCCTGGTTTCTTGTGCGAGAAGATGGAACAGTTCGGTACGATAAAATCCAAATAGGGCTGTAATGATTATGGTCCCTAGCAATAACGCACCCAATTGCTCGATCAAAGTGGCGCCGCCGTCGTTCTGAATAATTTGCATAGGCAATCTCAACCTGTATAGACCAGAGTGGTGAGAGTCACCTCCCGGCTCTCTTGCGCGCGCCACGAAACCGTTACAGTGATCTCCTTCAACTCCGATCCCAATGCCGAATCGGCAATCATCCAGCATCGGTTATACCGGCCGCCCGGTTCACCGCTTGCGGCGATATCAACGTCGCCCGCTGTTGGGCAGTTGTTCACGTCGGTCCAATTTTTCTGCGCTTTAATCTGCTCCAGCTTGTCTTGCGCGAGGTTCACCGCCACGGTGTAATCCCGGCTGGCGGAATTCCACCGGATCAGATTACCCGTGCCGGCCGAATAGCCGAGAATACCGATAACAATAAGGCTCATCGCCAGCAGTACTTCGTTAAACGTGAATCCGCCAGCGCTCCGACTTGGTGCAAGGAATCGCGGCAACATCAGCAATCCTCGCTGCAACCGGTAGGATTGCACACCCGAATCCTGCCGGTGGAGCTGACCACAACCTGTTTGCATCCGCCTTCTCTACTTTGAAGTCGAATGCGATTGCTCCCTGCGGTGCCTCTCGGGGAAAAAGAAACAGTGCCGGCCTGAGTAATTACTATGCCTTCGGGTAAAGGCTTGCTGACGAATACGCTGCCGTCTCTCCGGATGGTGTAGCTGCCGCTTCCTGCGCTGTATGCGAATTGAAACCCCAGGTTCTCGGCTGCCGCGCGCATCTTGATGTTCTGTAGCTCCGTCTGAACACGCCGTGCAGAGCCGTTCAATTGGTGGGAAAGAAGTAGCTTGTTTGAGGCCGGAATCCCGATCGCGAGCAAGATCCCTATTAGACTTAACACCGCGATAAGTTCGATAATAGAGAATCCGCCCCTCTTTTGGCAATCCATGGCCCCTCCCGAAATTTGCGGACCATACAGGTGCACGTGAGGGGCTGTCAAGAGCCCCAAGCCAGGTTGCTATCGAAGGGGAAATTGGCAGCTTACGGGAGTTTAGGCAGTAAGGCGGCGATCATCTAACATGGAGAGGAGAAGTTCAGACTCAACGCGGGAAGACATAGAAATCGATGATCTCTCTGCCAAAAAATAAGTACACAAGAGCGCCCAAACAGAGGAAAGGAGCAAATGGAAGAGCGTATCGGCGATCTACTCCTTTGGCCAACATGATACTTAAACCGATGACAGAACCCCCTAAGGATGAAAAGAACAGCGTCAGTGGAATCGAAGGCCAGCCGAGAAATGCGCCGATCATTGCCAGAAGCTTGATATCACCGCCACCCATTCCCTCTATGCCGGTAAACTTCTCATAGATCCAAGCCACAGCCAAAAGAAATCCGCCGCCCGCCAACACGCCCGCCAACGAGCCCAGAGGAGTAGGCACAATATCCAGTGAATCGCGGAGGAAGTAATGGCCGATCACCGAGAACAGAAGCCCGATGACAATGCCCGGCAAACTGATCACGTCGGGAACAATCCTTACGTCCAGATCAATGAAAGAGATAACAATCAGCGCCGCAACGAAAACGAACCCCACAACAAAAGCGAGCCCTAAGCCGAACTGATAAAGCAGAAGCACCGCCAGAGATGCCATTAGTAATTCAACGGCGAAATAACGAAACGAAATCCGCTCGCCACACGAACAGCAGCGGCCGCGTAACAGCAGATAGCTGACTAAAGGAATATTGTGAAAGAACCGTATCGGCGCTCGGCACTTCGGGCAGTGCGATGGCGGATGAACGACGGATTCCCCCTTCGGTATTCGGGAGATGCAGACGTTTAAGAAGCTGCCGATAACGGCCCCGACAATGAAAACGATAAAGCCGACGCAATATTTGAGCATCATCGATTTAACTTCTCCTGTAGCTAAATCAGCTAACACCGCGCGCTTAGTGAACGTGCGGTGTACCGCTGCTAATCATCGCGACAACTCTAAGAATTCGACTTATGTATATTTGAATCACTAGTATTCGGGTCGGTTCATACGCGAGATCTGATCAGACTCGGCACACTTCGAACTGCAAAGCTGCATGAACGAGTTGATAATCAACTCCGCCGGACATTACCAAGGTTGCAAAGCATGCGCTCCGACCCCGGGGAAACGCAACAACTTCCAAGAAGACGAAAACTCCAGTTGTGCGTTGCAACTTCGAGCGAGCAGAGATTCGCGGTCGACTAATCGGCCTAACTCAGACATCTGTAGACTTACCACACATTGCAATGATACTGACTAGACAAGAGGACGCACTTGGTTCGTGATCTATCAGTACCGACTTGCCCCGAATTGCTGACGAAAAGACTTGAATTTTTGATTAGACACAAACCATGCAAGCGCCATTTGTCTTCTGGTTTTTCGCGCAAACTTGAACAAAATTGATTTTCGGGTATTCCCGACGGCAACGGCATTCTGAACTCGAATTATTGGGCGATGGTTAAGTTGCCTCCCATCGCGGATTGCGCGATGGAGCTTCACCGCAGAGATGGTGTATCGACGGTATTCCTTTTTCAAGCGATCAATAACAAATGGATTGTTACGGTGAAACTCTAACTCGTTCGCTGCTCGGGCAAAGAACGCTGCCATGAACATCGACCAAATAAGATCTGGCTGGTTCAACGGCAACCCAACTCGCTTTAGTAAATCTCTCACTGAACTTCCAATTATTGTTCGACCGCCTTCGTCCATCAAGCCAACAGCTATTGCATATAGCCAGTCTTTGAAGATTCCTCCCAGCGGACCTGCACGAAAATAGGCAATCGTGAACTTAAGGGCATGGATTAACTCAGGATCTTGAGCCATAAACTCATTGATGCTCGGGTGGAGCTGGTCTACTACGCGTGGTCCAGCAAAAAAATTCGCTATGTGATGATCAACTAAACCAAAGCAGGAGCGCATCAATAAGGAATCAAGGGACAGTGCGATGTTGTCTAAAGTTTTTTCATCTAAAACACTCGTATCAAAGCCGCAGTTATTCTTGAATTCATGGCCAAGATTGTATGCCCAGCCGCCCCAATGACGAGGCTGATTTACTGGCAGCATCTCTCGAAGAACAGATAATAACTTGGCTACTTCGTCAAAGTGCCGTCTAATCACTCGCTCGGCCGCCGGGAGAGACCGTTCGGGGCCGCAAATGGTACGAGCCACCTCTAGCTCGTAATTCGGGAGATCCACTGCTTCATGAAAGAGAACGAGCCGGCCCGAGATTTCCTTGACATCGAAAATACGCGGGAAAACCGGAAACGTCATACTCTGATTCGCTCGTTCCTGAAGAAGCTTACAACATTCAACGGCACGGGCTTCGAGGGCGCGATCCAAGATCTTTGTTGCGAGACATGGGCCATCGTGCTTTTCTGCAAACCATAGGATCACCTGCCCAATCCACTTACGGTCCACAAGCCCATTATCTTCCCGGTTAGAACGAATTACTGGCCGCCAATTTGCCACATCGTGTAGCGGCACCTCCCAATGATCGATATTCGCTCGGATATGGCACTCTATTTGGTGGATCATCGATTATCCATCATAGTGAACGAGATGCGACGAAACCAAAATCGCGCACATAGTTTGGAATAACATTGGAATCGAGAAAACGGTAAAGCGGATACAGAAGCATCTCCTTGCCTCCGAAATCTCTAGGATCAAGATGTTTCTCGACAAACGATCGAACGCTATCCACATGATCCAGCGAAATAATATAGTTAGGTAGCCGGTAGTTCGGATAGAGCCAAAAGACCTGGATCTGATCAAAGCCCGCTTCTTTCAGGAGCTCAATGTATCCGTCCTTCGAGTGGGTCAACTCCAAATAAGGCTTTCCTCTTACGTCCCAAGAAAGGGCATCAGCATAATCATCGTCCATCAGGCTGATATACTTTACATTGGTGTGAGGCTCCGGAATTCCCATAAAATAGCCGAGGTACTTCCGGTTCTCTATTCCCAGAAAAAACTGTCCGCCGGGCTTCAACATACGGCGGACTTCTTTTAGCGCTCGAACTTGCACGTCTCTCGGCTTTTCGGATGGCCATCCAGAAGGAATCCACTCGAACGAACCGATCATCACCGCCAGATCGAATTGGTTCGAATCCAATGGGATACTAATCGCATCCGCGACGACCGCCTGAAATCGTAGGAGATTATCCTGCTTCGCGCGCAATTGCATAAACACTGCATCACACCACGATTTGTCCAATCCGACGGAAAAACACTCCCTAGCCATTTGACAGGCAACTCCGCCGGTTCCAGCGCCGATATCCAATATCTTCCACGAGGAATTCATGTCAAACAAACAACTCCAGCTGACACGATTGGGAGCAAGCGCCTCTTGGAGTTTGTCAGGGGAATCTGGCTGTTGGACGCTTTGGAGCGCGTTTCGCCACCCTTCCTTTTCCACTCGAGCCAGAAAAGCCTCGGGATCTCTCGCCCAGATAAATCCTCGTGCTCCCTGCTCGCCAACATTCATAAATGGAACGCCTTGACGGAGAGAAAATCGTCTCCCACATGCGCCACAGCACCAGTCATCGTTCGCCTGATCAATGTGCCCTTTGCAGTACGGACATTGAAAAAGGATGTTCTCGGCCATTTTCATCTGCTGGTGATGAACTAGCTACCCATGATTACCCAGCGCAAAAAACTTCTGCTGAAGAATACAGGCTCCTTCGGAAGGTGAACGTATGTCACGGTCGGGCCGGAAAGGCCTGGAATGCATGTTAAAAAAACAGGCATCGCTCCAGGTATCTGCTCGAATGAGTGTTGGCCCCTCACCGTAATAAATCACTAACGAGATGCTATAGCACCCTCCCGTGAGAGAGAGGGGACCAATTTCAACTCTTATGCGTTTCACCCCTCGATCAAAGTAAACATTGTGATAGGCTCCCGAAGATCCGACGGTGATAAGTTGCCCTCTCCCGTTGTAAATATAAAAAGACACGCCGAACCGCCTCATTTTCGCTTCACCGGCAAGATCGAGAATTAGGACTATTTTATCCAAGTAGCGGTAAACGGTCCTTTGCTGTCCGCCCGGATCGTTCATTTCAGCACGGGTAAGGAAAAACGTTGCCGCTCCTATATCCTGACGGTTTCGTTCCACTACCGCTGAAGATAGCTTCGCATTGTCAAGATTAGCTGTACTGTAAAACTGCAAAACGTCAGGCGCCAGTCCACTTTTTTGCAGGTGACCATGATCCAAGCAAAGGATCGTATCACACAGCGTCGAAATTGCCGCCATATTGTGGCTCACTAACAGAACCGTTCGTCCCTCATTGACGACATCGCCAATCGTTCCGAGGCATTTTTCTTGAAATTGTATATCGCCAACTGCTAATACTTCGTCGATCAACAAGATGTCGGCATTCAGATGAGCGGCGACGGCGAATGCGAGCCGCATATACATGCCGCTAGAGTAATGCTTCACCGGGGTGTCAATGAATTTCTCCACTTCAGCGAATGAGACAATCTGATCGAACTTACGATCGATCTCTCTCATTTTCATTCCAAGGATAGCCCCATTGACGTAAATGTTCTCGCGGCCAGTGAGTTCAGGATGAAATCCGGTGCCCACTTCGAGCAGAGAACCTACACGGCCAAAGACCTCGGCTTCACCTTCGGTCGGCAAGGTAATACGGGTGAGAATCTTGAGCAGAGTGCTCTTCCCCGCTCCATTGCGGCCAATGACACCTACGATCTGTCCCCGCTCAATGTTAAAAGACACATCCCTGAGGGCCCACATGAATTCGTCTGAAGCTCCGTTCCGCGAGCCATTATGACGTATGCGCTCCCTCCAGCTATTCTCACGTCTGAGGAAATTAGCGAAGCGCCCGATAGGAGCCGTAATGCCCTGCGTCAGAGACTCACGCAAGGTGTAATACGGCTGGCGAGTACCGATGCGATAGCGCTTTCCTAGCCGTTCTACGCGAATCGCCGTCTCGCTCATTTGTCTCCTTGTGTACACATTATCTTTACGAGCGCTTTTTTGGTTGAGCACATTTGGGTTCGTCAGGTAAATCCGACCGTCAAAGCTGAGGATTGGCTGCTACCGCGCGAGAAGAGCGCGGTTACGGATTAAATTCAAATCACATCAGCGAATGTTTGCTGCACGGACTGAAAATACAAAATCCCCCCAGCCAAGACGCCAGCCACAACCAAAGCGGAAACTCCGAACATTGCATCCATGCCGTTGCTTCCGCCGAGGAGAGCCCAACGAAAACCTTCGACGACTCCAACCATCGGATTTAGGCTGTACAGAAGACGCCAGCTATCCGGGACCACAGATACCGGATAGATAATCGGTGTCGCGAACATCCATAACTGGGTTAAAAAAGGGAGCACGTAGCGCACATCACGGTAAAGGACGTTAAACGCCGCCAGCCATAAGCTTATCCCAAACGCTGTCATCACAACCAAAATCACAAACAGCGGCAGCATAAGGATCGCAAGTCCTGGATGTACGCCATAAAAAAGGATGAACCCGATCAGGACCAGGAAAGCGACTCCGAAGTCGATCAGGCTGGCCAAGACTGCCGAAGCTGGCAGCAAGATACGTGGGAAGTAGGTTTTGGTAATCACCTTCTCGTGCGCGATAAGACTCATGCTCCCTTCGTTGAGAGCTCGCGAGAAGAGCTGCCACGGCAACAGTGCGGTATAAGTAAATAGTGGATAAGGAATACCGTCGGACGGAAGTTCTACCAGGCGGCCAAAAAACATCGTGAAGACCAGCATCAATAAGAGCGGCTGTAGAACTACCCAGGCCATTCCGAGAGTAGTTTGTTTGTAGCGCACTTTAATGTCCCGCCACGTAAGAAAATAGAGTAATTCGCGATACTCCCACAAATCTCGCAAATTGATTGGCACCCAGCCGGAAATCGGCCGAATCAATACCGATGCACTGTGGACGGAAGTTCCTAGAGGTTTCATGAAGTTGCTGTAACGAAAATCTCGACGAAAAACGATTAACGGGTGCCGTTTACGCGAAGAAGCTAAATGATAGCAGTTTTCAGGCGATTCTTACTAGAGTAAAATTCACCATCGTGGCAGCCGTGCGCTGACGGAGCAATTTAGTAATCGGATGATGATCAACTGCTCGTGATGAAAATCTGGCTACCAGCTATTGCAGGAGAGAGTGGCGCAGACGTATTCACCCAGCGACTCTGCAAAGCAATTACCCGGAACGGCCTAGACGCCGAGATTTCGTGGTTTCCAAAGTTCTACGAATTCTTTCCATTCCTACTTCGACGGGTTAATCCGCCAAGCGGAACAACTATTATTCATGCCAACTCGTGGAACGCTTTTGCGTTCAAACGTAAATCGATCCCGCTAGTTGTAACGGAGCAGCTGGGAATTTTGGATCGGACGGCTCAACCCCACAAAAGCGAACTACAGTTTATTTATCACCAGGCGGTGATTCGCCGGTTCGTCAAAGCATCATTCCATCTAGCCTCGGCAGCTACCGCAGTAAGCGATTACACCGCCCTCGGCCTTCAGCGCTCGTTGGGACTCAAGTCGGCAGAGGTAATCTATAATTCCGTGAATACGGAAACGTTTGCACCTGCCCCAGAGAGAGATCGCATTCGGTCCGGTCCTTTCCGACTTCTGTTCGTGGGCAATCCGATTCGACGAAAAGGAGCCGATTTGTTTGCTCCGATTATGCGCGCCCTGGGCGCGAACTTTGAGCTCTATTTTACCGCTGGGCGCAGGCAGCTAAGCCCCCGAGATGTTGCAGCAAACATGTTCCCCCTAGGGCGAATTACCAACGATCTGGATCTTGTGAAACTCTATCAACGCTCAGACGCTCTTCTCTTCCCGTCTCGGTTCGAAGGGTTACCTATTGCAGTACTGGAGGCCATGGCCTGTGCAAAGCCCGTGATCGCTGCAAACACTTCATCGTTAGCCGAGATTATCGAACATGGCGTAAACGGAATCCTTTGTCCCAGCGATGATATCGACGCCTTTGTTGCTGCCTGCCGAAGGTTGGCAGACGAGAGACAGATATGCCATCGGTATGGGAGGGCCGCTAGAGACTGTGTAGAATCGCGTTTTTCTGAAGATGTCGTCGTCCCTCAATACATCGATCTCTATCAAAGATTATTGAGTTCCTGAATCGCTTTGCGGGATGGCTTTTTCCTGGGCAAGTATTTTTGATTTCTTAGATAACGACCCGTTAGCCAGACAAACAGCCGCACCCGTTCTTCCATCGGCAATACAGGATCGCCGAGACACTCTGAAATGTACCGGAGCAGCACGCTCGAAGTCTTATCAGGTCGCGGGGCAGGAGTGGGCAAAAGCTGCAAATCCGGGATTGGTCGACCGGCAATTGACGCGGCAAGTCGTTCTACCATTTGTTGCCGCAAGGGGCGTAGGTTCAGAAAATTCCAATCGTCCTGATAATAGTCCTTCGATTTATACGTAGCATCGAACTCTGCCTTTCCCGCCATATAGTGACAATGCTCGAAAATAACATCTTCAAGATAGAATATCCGAGCATGCCCCATAGCGCGTAGTCGCTTAAAGATGTCGAAAATGTGCCAGTCGATAAAATGGGTTTTGTACTCCTCTGGGTACGGCCGCAACAAAAGCTCGCACGCTTTTTTCGTAAGAATGGGGAACGTACACATGCGTTTACCGATGTGGAGATCATTGGGATACGCAAGGAAGATACCGTCTGAAATCGTCCGACCCAGATCCGCGACCTTGCGATCCCAAGCCGAGGTACGCACAACCACATCATCGTTCATCAACATGATGTAATCCCCTGAAGCCCGGCCAAGGCAGATCGTGTTGTACGCACCCATACTCAAACGTGGACCGAAGACTTTTAACAGACTAAACCGATCATCACTGATCTCTTGACCGGTTTCGTCGTCATCATCCAGGTACAGAATGATCTCAAGATCCTCAAGTCTATTCGTACACATGGCGACACTGTCAAATAGCCTTCGTATCAGATGCGGTCGACCGCGTGTCGGGAATAAAAGAGAAATACTCGGCATTAATTTAAACAACAATCACCTGCTTTAGATGACCGCAGCTCTGATACAATCCGTAATAATTCGTGTATACGTTGCGCGCCACGATCAGGTTCTCTGGATAATCGCCATGGGAGAGATGATCGAGATATCGTTGGATTGCCGCTTTATCTTTTACTCTCTTAACCCGCAATCATGGAAGGATTCTAAGGAGCTGACAAACCCGTTAAATAAATATGCACATACAGTGAGGTCGTAAGTACAATCGCGAGAAGCATTCCGGGTTTGGCAAAATACAAGCTTAGCTATCAGATTGTTCGCGCCACCGGTCCAGATAAGCTCTATAGTGTTTGTCGGCCAACCAGCCAACCTCGTATTTCTCGGAGGAACCGTCTCAAACGATTAAGCCAAGACACACCTGATGCTGCGCCACGAATCGGGTGGCCGCCAGCCTCTCCTCTCCCTTCCCGCTTGTACAACAAGCATCTTTATAATGCCGATCAGAGGGACAGCCATAGCCCAAATCAGCAGAAAAACGCGGGAGTACAAACGATTAATGTGTTCACTAAAGCGAAGAACGGCAGGATAGCTTTCGTCGATCTTCTCGACAAGATCCTCGACGGAACTACTTTCCAAGGTCAAGTTGCTGCTATGGTCGGCCGGTTGAGTGCTGCCCATCTCCAGGAGAGGCCGCACGTAAAACATCCCGTGATCTTTGATAATCCTGAAGCCTCGGTAGATGTCGGTCGTAGGCTTAGCCCGGTTTGCACGCAAGTTCCTTTGCTGAGCCGCAATCATCGATCGATCCCATGCCGTCAGAGACCATTTATCGATCAAGTGTTCTTCGATAGACACCGCGCTCAACGCTTCCCCATTTCTAATAAGACGCATCGTCTCGTTTTCGACCAGTGGATAAACTCTCCCCGTAATCAAAGCTTCCAGCGCCGAACTCGACATTTGCCGGCCGTCGTGAGGCCCCTGATAGTTATCCACACCCGCCTGCCCGGGATGCCAGGTATGGTATAGGTACTCCGTTTCATCCCAGACCTCTTTGAACCCTCTATTGAGCAGACGAAAGGTCATCTCGTAAGGACCGCAGATGTGGCCTAGATAGTCGATATGCTCGTCCGCCCCACCGATCGCGATGAGATCCGCGCGACGGGCACACATGCAAGCGCCATAATTTCGGCTGTGCAATGGGTCGATCCGATCCACAATACCGGCCGTTTTTCCATCAACATTGTTGATACAACCGCCCCCGAGAACCTCATCGAACGAAGGGTACTTGAACGGATAGAGATCTCTCCGAGTGTTTCGAAATTGATCGAGGTGCAAAACGATTTGTTCGCGATCTTTGAAATGGCCTAAAATAGTTTCGATGAAACTGTCCATAACCATTGCGTCGGAATCGCATAGGACAACTACCTCGCCGTGCGTCAACGCCAGTCCGCAATTGTACATTAGGTGTTTGTGGTAGATGCAGGTTTCAGGCATCTCCAGCAAGACCCAGGTATCCAGTTCGTCCGCGAACTGCTTCAGTGTTTCCGCGGTACGCGAATAATACTCGATGAAAATGACCTCGAACTGGTCGCGATCCACGCTCTGATGCCGTAAATAGTGGAGCAGGTGAAAGCTTTCCCTCACGCTCCAGTCCAAGAGAATAAGACTAAGCCTGGGCGCCTTACGACCACTCCGCTTAAGGAAGCGCATGTCCGGCCGCCAGCTCAAAGGTTATTGCAGTTGGTGCAACCGCCGGAGATCTAATCACCCGCATGCGCCGACACCATTTGGATTCGTTCATTTCTAGGTAATCTGGGAAAGTGCTTTCTCATAACGGGCGATTGTTGAACTCCAACAGAATCTTTCTCTGACTCTCCTCTGGGCGTATTCACCGAGCGATGACTTTATCTCGTCTCGGGCTAATAACTGGATGATACTTCTACTCATGACCTCGTAATTTTCCGGGGCGACTACGATTCCGCTCTTGCCATTTTCCACCGAATCCGGAACGCCGCCTACGCTCGTCGCTACCACCGGCTTGCCGGCCGCGGCCGCTTCCAAGGCGACAATCCCAAAACCTTCGACATCGTCTTTCATTTGCAAAATCGGCAAGACCACAACATCGCAAAGGTTGTAGACTTTTACCAAATCCTCATCGTTTAAAGCGCCGAGCCATTGGACATGTTCTTCCAGACGGCCTGCCGAAATCGCGTGCTCGATTTCGCTGCGCACATCGTCTCGGTGAGTTAGAGAGTCTTTTGGATTGTCGCCAACAATCAGGAATCGGACGTCCGGCAATTCCCGAATAATGCGGCCGAGGGACTTATCAACGAACTCCCTCACCCCTTTTCTGCGCGCCAGCCGACCGACGAACAAAATGATCCTTTTCCCCTGTAAGCCGCGCTCCAACTTCAGCGCGTCGATGGCCATAGGTAGCGCAAATCGCTGCCAGTGCACGGCCGGATGAATGATGGTAATCGATGCTTCTAACGCGCCTTTGTCTTTCGCCAGACTTGCCGTGTATCCACTGTTCGCAACAACTCGGTCGCAGAAAGGTAGCCACGAAATTATAAACATCTGATAAACAAAGCTCGGATAAAGAAGATCCAGACCATGGGCCTGAATGAGGGCCTTGCAACGGAATATTCGTGCAAGAATGCATACCAGCGGCGTCACCAAGACACTGCCGCCGAAGACTACTCGGATGTCCCGGTGACAGCGGAGAAGCTGCGCGCCTTTCCAAAGCGCATAAGCAAAGAACGCAACCAAGCCCGGCCGGCTTGGACGGAAGATTCCCGTCTTAGGCGGGCACGAATGATCCGCATATGCGGTGATGATGAACAGCTTATGATTCTTGCTGAGTTCGTCACATAGACTCCCTATTAGTTGTTCCATTCCGCCTCGCCGTGGCGGAAAATTCCAGGTGATGACAAGGATGTTCATGCAATCTGAATTACTTGTGCAAAACGCAGAGATAGTAGACTTGATACTGCCAATTCAGCGGCCAAAACGGCAACGCCGCTGCCTGAGCAGCTCTGAGCGGCCATTCATAAAAGGGGCGGCGAAATATCCACGCCCCCGATAGGATGTGGAGATCCTTCCAACGCGCTTTCACACGCAGCCCGGCGGATTCGAAAAGCGCCTCCCAATCGACCAGTGAAAACGCCTGTTCTTTCACCGCTGCTTGCAAGGTACCGTGGTACAGGCCCAGTCGGCTCGGCAGAAAGTCCGCGTTGGGAACCAGCAACAAAATAGAGGCATTCGTTTTCGCCACCCGGATCATCTCTTGAAGAGAGCCCTCGATGTCGAGAAAGTGTTCGAGCGCGCCTAGACAGGAAATGAAATCGAATTGCCGATCCCCAAACGGCAGCCGTTCGGCCGGTCCGCAGTGAAGCTCAGCTTCGGGAACAGCGTTTCTGCAAACCTCCAACGCAACTTGAGAAATGTCTATTCCTGCGGTTATAGCCCCGCGTTCGGCAATTGCCTGTAACCAACTTCCCGGTCCGCATGCCACGTCCAGGGCCCGCCGGCCGATCCAAGGATCCAGCCGCCTTGCTAGCCGGCGCAAATGGAATCCAGGAGAATTTCTGCTGATGACGTCGCGGTAATAGAAATGATCGTAGAATTCCCTGACGGCATCGTGGTCCAGTTGCCGGTCTGCTCCAATATTTCTTTGCCCGCTCATCTCATCGCACTTGATAAATAACGCCGTCGTTTTCACGTGCCAGGACGTGGAGGCCCAAAGTTCTCTCAAGCTCCTCGGCTGCCGGCAAGTACCAGCGCCAATCCACCCTATAGAAATATACCAGGAGTCCTCCGTCTTTTTTTAGCCGGCGTCTCAATTCCGCAGTTTGCGCTAGGTATTGTCTATTGGGCAGATTTGTATCGGTGTGTGTTTTCCTGGGAACCATAACCGCCGGCTTGTTGAGTAACGTATACAAAACGTCCGGCGCATTTGAAAAAAGCACCGTTGCCGCCATTTGTTGAAGTCGGTTTAATGTCTGCGACTCTCGCCAGACTCGACCGGCATATCCAATCCCATCATGATAATTAAATTGAAGCCAATTCGCCGAGCTCTGAAGCTGAGCTGCCAGAAGTAGCGCCAGGCAAGTAGAAACGAGCCAACCGATGTGCAAACGAGATGCAGACACGAACCGAATTGAAAGAGCGATCAACAAGATCATAGACGGAACATAAATCGGTGACAAAGTTCTGCTATCCACGGGAATCTGGGCATCGAAGAAAATCAGCGACATAGACAGCATCGCCAAGTAGCTGACAACAACGACTAACATCAAGATAATGAAAATCTCGGCTTGCCGCAGGTCGAGGAACTTGTTCCTTCTGAGATAACTGAACGAAAGCACAAAGCCGGTAATCATCAATGCAAGCCATAGGATTACCCAAGCAACGGTAGTCAGAGGCCAAAAAGAGAACCAACCTGCCAGCACCGCGGGAATATCAAAGATCTGCTCGAAAGCGATCGGGTGAAAAGAGACCGTCCGATTGAAGATATTGCCGGCGAGGTGCCAGTTGCGGGCGCTCCAGAAAGCCGCGGGCAAGACCGCCATAACGGCAAAAACCAGCGCGTCCGTGAATTTCTCGCGCCGCTCTCTTGCGCCGAGAAATAGTATGACAAACAGTCCGGTTGCGACTAAAGCAAAGCCCGCATAACGGCATAAGAGAGACAGCCCCGCCACTGCAGATGCTATCAGCAGATTTCGTTTTCCCGGCTTTTGAAGATATCGCAGCAACCACAATATGCCGAGAAGCTCCAGCATGATGAACAACGCTTCCGACCACGCCATTGTATGGGCCTGCACCAGCGGGAATGCGGTGAAGGTGAACAGCGAACCCAGCAAGGCTAACTGCCAAGAACCAAGCGCCGCAAAGAGCAAAAACCCGCTGACGTAAATATTGACACTAAAAGCGACTACATTGAGCCAAATAGCCGCGTCGAGAGGATCAGCCGCTACACTGCCCGCGACGGCCAGCAATGAAGAGTACAGGGGCGGGTAGTGAGTGATCGGTGAAAAAAGCGCCGACTCCGCTGGCAGGGCAAAACCGTGTCCAGCCAAAAGACTTCTCGCGGCGCCAATGTAAACCATCGAGTCCGGACTCAACCCTAATCCCCAACGACTGCTGTGCAAGAGCACTCCACCACCTAACCCGGCACAGGCGCCAAGGATTATACAGGTCCTTGCCCTCGGCTTAAGGATCATCTTAACAATCAACGAAGAGTTAAACCCAAACCCGACGAAGGATCGGTCGTTTGAAACCTTCAAAGACAAAACCACTCCGAAACAGCTCGATCCCCTGCGCGCGCTTGCGCGTGATCCGCATCAGGAAAGATGCTCCGCAAAAAACCATCATCGGTTGATACTGCCCCTATGCCTCTTGCGCGTAGCTCTACTTGATAACGTAAATCACCGGATCGTTTTGGCCCGAGATCATTCGTAAGTCGATCTTTGTCTCCAAGTCTTTCAGCGACGGCAGAAACCACTCTCTACTCTCCGCATTGAAGTACGCCACGACTCCGTTCTTGTCCCGCAGATTCCTTGTCATCTCTGCGACTTCAGTCCCGTAGTGGCCGTTTTGCATTTGACTATAAGGGTCCAGCTTTCGTGGAAGCATATAGGTACGCCTGTTGAGAAACATAAAAATTAAGTCTGGCGCATTGGTATAGATAGGAGTTGTTGCGTCCAGCCGGCCAACAAATCGCATTGACTCGGAGTCCTTCCAACCTTTCGCTGCCAGGCCGACGCCAGAAGTGTAGCTGACCTTAAGCCATGCCATGGCCGGAATCGCTTGCAAGGCCGATAACGTGAAAACGACATAGATCGAGAAGCGACCAAGCGGGGACAAATTTGTCAGCGCTCTGGTCCTTCCAGCCCAAACTGCCGAGACGACAATAATCATCGCTGCAAAATACGCTGGCGCCAGCATGCGGGTATCTAAGGGTATCGCTGCATCAAGAAGGGAGCGCGACGTAAAAATGAATGCAGCATAACCACCGATAAACAACACACAGATTTGGTGTAGGCGCGAGTTCAGCAGAACCATCTTACTCGCGGACCAGCATAATACGCCGATGACGACTAGCAAAATTAGTAGCCGCGGCCAAATCGCCCCGCCTAACAAGGTTACCGGAAATAACCACAGGCACACCGCGTCAACGGCCATGGCTAGGTCTTTAATTCCCGGCAGGTGAACAGCAAAAGTCCGATTGACGGCGTTTCCAGCTGACAATTTATTGCGGATAAGCCATGCCAGTAGGGGCAGCGCGCTTAAGATGAGAAAAAGACTTGCGCGGATCAATTTCCTTTTCCAATGCCAGCTATCGAGGCAGATCAGTGCGGCAGTTCCGGTTAGAACGAAAATCAGTCCGGCATATCGTGTAAGGCTGCTCAAAGCTATCAAAAGAGCAGAGAGAAAGAGCATCCCTCGTTTGGAACCGTTTATATACTGCGCCAGCAAATAGAGCCCGAAAAATCCTAAAAACAAGCACAAGGGCTCGGTTAATGCGGTTGAGTGTATTTGGACCATAGGAAACGCCGTAGCCGTCAAGAAAGAAGCGGTTACGGATGCAGCAGCGGAATGAGTTGAAGCGAACACGATCCAAGCCGCAAGGATAATATTGGATGCGAACAAGAGCGCGTTCAGCCAACGGACGCCTTCAAGGGGATCGATGCCGGCAAGGCCGAGCCCCGAAACCATCAACGGATAAAGAGGCGCATAGTGGGTAACCGGCGCCATCTGGCCGTTATCGTCAAAGTAGGTGACGCCCTCGCCGCGCAGCAGATTGCGAGCGACTCCAACATAGACGACCGAATCGGAATAAATGCCGATTCCTCCGGGCGTGCATAAAATAATTCCCAAGAAACCCATAACGGCGAGACCGAGCACAAGCGCGCAAAGCAAACGGCGGGTGCAGCAGATCATCAGGGATCTTAGTGGTTGGTAAAACGTAAGGGCAGCGAAATCGGCAACTGTCTATAGCTCCTGCTCGCGCCCGCCTTCCGTATGCTCAGACCTCCACGATGCCCTCTGCTCCATCCTTAATAGCGCGATCTGCTCGGACACCAGCCCAAGCATAAAAATGATCACCGCGGTGGTCAGCAGGAAAACAGACATGTTCGTGAAACGGTGCTGCGTGAAATACGTGTACACATAATTGGCTAAGCCCGCGAAGAAAAAAAACATACTGACTGGCAGGAAGATACGAAAAGGCGAAAACAGCGTGGCTATTTTGGTAATGATCAACAAGAACCGGATGCCATCGGTAAGCAGGCTGATTTTACTTTGCCCGGCCCGATAAAGCGACTGGATCGGCACATACTTGATGGTCAACCCAGAGCGCAAAAATGCCAAGGTCAAGGTCGTAGGGTAAGAAAAAGTATTGGGCAAGAGGTCAATGAAGCGCAAAGCATCGCTGCGCGACAGAACCCGGAAACCGGAGGTAAGGTCCTTTACTTTGAAATGGGTCACATAAGAAGCCAAGAGATTGTAAAAGAGGTTGGCCGCATTGCGATGAAATCGCAGTTTTGAGCCTTTGGCACGCTCGCCGACAATCATGTGATAGCCTTCGCAGTGCGCGAGCAATTTCGGAATATCGGCCGGTTGGTGCTGGCCGTCGCCGTCCATCAGCACCAACCTTCTCCCCTGGGCAGCTCTGATACCGCTCTTCACCGCGGCCCCGTTGCCGATATTGTAGGGATGTCGCACTACATTGGCCCCGGCGTTGAACGCAACCTCGGCGCTACCATCAACCGAACCATCGTCGACTACGAGGATTTCAGACTGGGCGATTTCCAGAGCGCGGATATCTTCCAAAAGCTCACGTAGGCTCTCCGCTTCATTGAAAACAGGAATGATGATTGATACGGCGCACGATCTAGAGGCGGATTTCGTATACGGCATAACCTCTCTCACGGAAAGCTAATCTAAGGCGAGTCGTCGCGAAATCATTCCACAAATGGGCTTGAGGCGGTGTTAGGTTGTCGGTTAGAAAGCGCATCAGGAGATCCTCTCGAAGCATCAGGTGCGTGAGATTCCTGCTACTGAGGACTCGTCCGATATCTTCTGGGTCATTTGCTTTTTGGATGGCTCCGATAAGAAAGGCGGGGAGCTCGCCGGCGTCATGAAAATAATCCCGCTCGCAATAATACGCCCTGCGGCCGAGAAATAGAAGATAAATCTTAGCCGTGCTCGTAACTTTGTCGTTGACGTACCGCATGGCCGGATACTCTGGCAGAGCCCGATCGAGGAACGCATCGCGAGACTCACTTCCGCTCAGGTACTTGTACGGCCGGCTGTCCTGCACAGAACGCCACAGATAAGTTCCATGCCAGGCGGCGAAAAAAAGCAACGTAGCGTACAGCAAAACCGGTCGCCTGATGCCGAGATACATATTGAAAATCCCATAGACGAGTAATACGACCAACGATGGAACGATCACAAGAATGTAGCGGATGCGCATGTCTATCAGAAACAAAGCCAACGCCAAGTAGCCGAAGGCAAACAACGCAATGAGCTTTTTTTCGTCGCTCCATTTTCCTTTGAACGCCCAGGGCAGGAACAAAAACAGCACCGGTGTCAGTACGCCGTCAAAGTACTGGGGGTTGTCGTCCTGACCAGAGATAAAAACCCGCAGCGGCAAACCGAGAATCTGCCAGACATTTTCCCCGTATAGTAGGTGTCTTTTTTCGAAGACCCCAAAGGTAACGAAGCTTGCGGCATCGATAACCGGTGCGCTTCTCGCCGAAAAAAAGTTGCCCAACATGGGATAAAAGGGATTGCCGGTCTGATGCCAGTTTTTCATCAACCAGGGCGTAAACGGCAAGAGCGTAAACCCGGCGAATAGCGCGAGGTCGGAAACCAGTCCGCTTAAGGCCTTCCTGGGACCTCCTCCAATTACCAGCACAAACACCAGCCCCAACAACAGAGCGGCAAGTAACCCGTTGGGTTTTGTCGCCAGCGCAAAACCGAGCGATAAGCCGGCAAGCAACAACCAATGCCGCGCCTCCCGTTCCTCACACCAGCGCAGCAAGCCCAAAAGGGCCGCAGTGGCATAGAAGGTGATTCCGAGATCGATGTAAGCCCAGTGGCTCAAACGCAAGATGGCAGGGGTCGAGATGAAAAAGAAAAAGCCCAGCAACCCGTACACCCGGCTGAGGCGCCGCGTTAGATACGCGTAGATCAATAAGCCGGTAAGAAAACCGAAGAGCGCGTGAGTGTGTGTGGCAATAAAATCGTAGCCCCAGTAAATAAACGGCGTATAGAGCATATCGAGGAGCATCGGATAGTAGGCGTACGGCGCCATCGGCACCTCGATGATTCGTCCCGCGCGAGCATAGAGTTTTGGTATGGCGAGATGATGGGTTAGCTCATCCCGCGCCGTCGGTGGCAGAAAGCCAAGAACGATCTCGGCGCCGAGGAAGACCAGGATTGCAACCCAAATTGATCTCTCTAGCCGGTTCGCTTTGATCGGAATTGAAAAAAATTCGCTTAAAAAAAATAGCGCGCAGGCGGCGAGAACCGATACCACGGCAAGGTTGAGCAAAGGGTTGTGCACATAGCCGGCGAGGCCCAGCAGAAAGTAAAGGGTTGCAGCCGTTCCCAGAACACAACCGGCTAAGCAGCTTTTGAAAAGGAGGGCCGAAGAGCGCTCATCAATCATTCAGATGTCAACGTGCGGGTCGGGAATAGTTGAGGATTCAAGCTTTGCAAGCGACGCGCCCGCCAGGACGGAGTGCCTGGTGAGCGCATCAGCTAAGGGAGAAAACAGATCGAACGTGAATGGTATAAGCCATGGACTCGATTCGGACCGCTCGATGGCGGCAACAACCGAGCAAGATTTTATTATCGGCTTCCCTCCGCTGATTTCTCGAAATCAGGAGATTATCATCGCTGCGCTTAACTTTAACATGATCTCGATGGACTTACGGGTTGCTGCGCTGCTTGCAAATTCGTTCAGCAGCGCAGCATTTCCTTCCTGAGAAGGCGGGTATGACCTTTTGCTCCGCTACCCTATAGCGACTTAGCTTCGAAGCTGTCTGTCAATGTATTGAGTTTTAGTGTCTGCCGCATGTTTTCCAGGAACGCGTGAACGTTCTTATAACTTGCCGGGATCTCGAATTTGACGGTGGTATAGAGATAATGGAGCTGCGAGAAAATCGCGATGTCGGCGATGGTCATCCGATCAAAGATAAACTTCTTCCCGGAATACATTAGATCCAAGGTCCTGAAATGGCCTGCCCATTCGTCTTCGGCTTTCTTGCGAGCCTCCGCTGTTTCGGCCCGGCGAATCGCATGGTTGGCATGGATCAGAACTTCATCCGACCAGTCTTCAAGCGCAAGACAAAGGCCCTTGTTTGCCGCTCCCTCCGGATAAATACTCGCCGCCGGATGCTTGTCTTCTAATAAAGCGGAAATGATCGTCGAATCGATCACACATTGACCGTCATAGTCTAGCGATGGAACTTTCCGTTGACCGGTATACTCGATGAGCGACTTGCGATCATCCTTGCGCACATCGACAATCTCATACGGGACATTCTTCATCGCAAAAACAACACGCACCTTTTCGCAAAACATCGAAGTCTGTGATTGAAAAAGCCTCACCGCCATAATCTATTCTCCCTTCAATAAGTAGTCGGGTTGTAACCCGTTTAGACTGCTGATGGAAACCGAAATCGATTCTAAAGGCCTTTTAGAAGCCGTGCAACAGATTCGACCGCGTCCCGTTGCAGTCATTGACCTGTGGAGTATTCATGAGTATTCTTCCCAACATGTAAAGAGGGGGCTCTATGAGTGCCGCTGAGCCAGATCAAATAGAAAGTTTTTACCAGGAAGCGGAGGCCGCACATCTTATACCGCTGTGGAGGGTAACGGCCAAATTGTTATCGCCGGAACCGCAAACCAAGGTCCTGCCTTATCTTTGGAAGTGGTCCGATCTGCGGCGGATGGCCTACCGCGCAGGCGACCTTGTGCCGATCGAGCGCGGCGGAGAGAGGCGGGTGTTGGCTTTCGTGAACCCCGGCTTGGAAGGTAAGTATGCCGCCACGCATACATTGTGGGGAGCGGTGCAGATTGTGCTTCCGGGAGAAATTGCGCCGTGCCATCGTCATTCGGCATCGGCAATTCGCTTTATCATCGAGGGCAGTCGCTCGTTCACCAATGTCGATGGCGACAAGTGTGTCATGAGCCGTGGCGATTTGGTCCTGACTCCCAACTGGAGCTGGCACGATCACGGCAATGAATCTGATCAAGCGATGATCTGGATGGATGGTCTCGATCTTCCTTTGGTCAACGACTTGGACGGCATCTTCTTCGAGCCTTACCCGCAGCACAGGCATCCGGTTACCCAGGTGAACGGATCGGAGCAGAAATATGGCGGCGCCCATTTAAGACCCACCTGGGAGAGTCCGCCTGCAACCCGTTCTCCACTATTGAACTACAAATGGGAACCAACTTACGAGGCCCTTAAACGTATCGGCGAAGGTCCAGCCAGTCCGTTCGATGACGTCTGCTTCGAATACTTAAACCCTAGCACCGGCGGGCCGACCCTGCCGACCATGAATTGTTGTGTTCAGCTTATTAGGCCGGGCGTTCATACCCAAGCGCATCGCCAAGTTAATAGCGCGGTGTATCACGTCTTTGAAGGGCGCGGCCATGCGGTCATCAATGGCCAACGCTTTGACTGGGAACGGGGCGATTTCTTTGTTGTGCCACCGTGGGCATGGCATGAATTCGCCAACGAGAGCGAAGATGAGCTGATTCTGTTCTCGGTGCAGGACACACCTGTGATGCAAGCCCTCGGCCTTTACAGAGAGGAAGCTTATCGCGAGAACGGCGGCCGCCAAGAAGTTTCCCGGAGATTCGGCGGTTAGGAGCATTAGGATTCGGCATGGCAAAGTATTTACAATGCAGCGAGTGCGGCAAACTGGCCTTTTACTACGACGACTATGTGGGCACTGAAAAGCCCTTCTACAAGCGATTCATGCGTTACCCGGAAGGCGAAACCAATTACCAGCTCCCCCGCTGCTTCAGCTGCGGCGGCGTGCCGCGCATGATCCATGATTTAATCAAGGAAGAAAAGGCCGCCGCCAAGCATTAGCCGCGCGAGCGGCTCCTTCGGTAAGAACATTTCACCTTTCGCGCGCTTAGGCCGCTCATCATATACGAAATGCACCAAAAAAAAGGGCGGGTGATTACCCGCCCTTTTTGCGTATTGGTGGAGCCGATGGGGGTCGAACCCACGACCTCTAGAGTGCGATTCTAGCGCTCTCCCAACTGAGCTACGGCCCCAGATTAGTCTTTTAATGATTTCAAATACTCGACTAATTTATCCTTTAGGTCTTTTCGTTTCAACGCATAGGCCACGGTCGCTCGAACAAAGCCGAACTTGTCGCCGATATCGTATCGATCTCCGGTAAACTCACAACCAAAGATTTTTCGCTGCTGAACCAGTCGGGCTAATCCGTCGGTAAGCTGAATTTCGCCGCCTCGTCCCGGTGGAAGAGTCTGCAGGATAGAAAAAATCTCCGGGCGCAGCACGTAACGGCCGATGATCGCCAACTGGGAAGGCGCCTCTTTTGCGGCAGGTTTTTCCACAGTGCCCTCGACCGCATAGAGGCGAGGCTTCACCTCTTTACCTTTGATGACGCCGTACTGATGAACTTCCTCGAGCGGAACTTTCATCAGGGCGACGACCGACTCTTCGGTTTCGGTGAAGATCTCGACCAGTTGCCGGATGCCGGGGGTCTCGGCATCGATAAGATCATCGGCGAGCATGACCGCGAAAGGCTCGTCTCCGACCAGGTCGCGCGCGCAAAGCACCGCATGTCCCAAGCCCAGTGGTTTCTTTTGCCGGACTGAAACGACCTCGGTCATCTCAGCGATCCGTCGAAGCATATCGACGGTTGCCGTCTGGCCGCGGTCCGCGAGGATCTGCTCCAACTCCGGCGCCTCGTCAAAATGATCCTCGATGCCATCCTTGCCGCGGCCGGTTACAAAGATGATTTCTTGGATGCCGGCATCAACTGCTTCCTGAACCACGTACTGGATCGAAGGAATGTCTATGATCGGCAAAAGTTCCTTGGGCACGGTTTTCGTTGCCGGTAAAAAGCGCGTGCCCAAGCCGGCTACGGGGATAACTGCTTTTCTAATTTTCATAGTTTAGCGAATCAATTTCACATCCGTTTAGCTTTTCTCTCGGCAATTTCTTGGTTGGCCTTGCAATCGATACAGAGGGTCGTCACCGGTCGAGCCTTGAGCCGTTCAATACCGATCTTTTCGCCGCACTCTTCACAGATGCCGAATTCGCCGGCTTCCAGTCGTTGCAAAGCCTCCTGAATCTTGAAAATCAGCTTTCGCTCGCGATCGCGTATTCTTAGAATCGAATTTCGATTGGATTCCATGGAAGCGCGATCGCTTGGATCGGGAAAGTTTTCGTCCTCGTCCATGTCGTCAACCGTCTTGCCGGCCTCCGACCTAAGTTCCTGCATCCTCTGGTTCAGCAAGTCACGGAAAAATTCAACTTCTTTTTTGTTCAATGGACTTCAGCCTCGCAAATCACGCATGAGTATAGGTAACCGCCCTGCAAACAGCAAACGGCCGGAAAGTCTCGGAAAAATGTTTCTTCCATGCGCGATTACTCACCTAACGACACCGCACGCGGGTGCGCCAGAACGAATACTTCGGTGGATTTGGGGAGCATCGCTCGGTTCAAGATCAATTGCGACTCGGAGAATCTTTTCACCGGGTAATGCTCTTTGGCAAAACCGGCAAATAGCTCTCCCTGCCTGACAACATCGAAATGCATCGGAATCACGATGGGCGGCTTCACCTGCTCGATGACCTTTACAATGTCGTCGAATCCCAAGTTGGTCATCGCATCGATAGGCACCATCATGACATCGACCCGCTGCAGCGCCTGCTCCTGCTCAGCAGTGAGAAGATGACCAATGTTGCCTAGATGAGCCAGGCACAGACTTCCCATCTCATAGATAAAAATCGAGTTTGCCGCCCCTCCCCAACTCTGCCCCCGCTGGCTTGGAATATTGACGATGCTGATGTCTTTGACGCTGGTCCGGATCGGGTTCCAAGTCTGCCGAAACGTAATGCCGCGCAGTATCACCGGATCACCGGTGACAGCACCGGTGTTGTTATGGGTGAAATGGTCGTTGCTGACGGTCACGGCGTCCGCTTGGATCCCCGGAGTCACGTTGAAGTTTGGATCCGCGACAACTTTGGTTTGGCTGCCGGAGTGAATCAAGAAGCTTGAATGGCCGTACCACTGAATAAAGTAGTGACCCAGCTGAGGGCTCTTGCCGGGACGGACCTGAACCAGGTTACGCCCTTGTTTCTGCAAACGTACCAGTGCTGGGTTACAAAGCGCCAGTGCGACACTGCGAAGCGGATCAAAAATCAACGCGATGAGTAGAGCGACAAAGCCACGGCGTTTCATGGCCCCTCCCGATAAAGGCGCGGTGCAGATCGAGCGGGCACACTCTAACGCTGCGCCTAGCGCGTTACAAGCGCATAACCAGAAAAGCAGGCCGGGTAGAGCGAGCGGCAGATTCGATCACAGCTGATTTATGCCTCTGACATCTACGTGGTCAAATCCTCGACGAGAGATCTCTGGGTTTCCGGCTGCAGCACAACCGCCGCTTGGTAGTTTCGATGATCGATGACCAGCTCGGTTCTGCCGCCGGAAACGAAAGTTTCAAGCGCCTGATCATCAAAATGGAATCGAACGTACTGTACCGCGCTGATTTTGTCTTCTTTGCTTCGACCTGGTTCAAAACGCGCCGGCAGCCGATGCGGAGCGATGCGCAAGGTGAGCGCTTCCTCGACACCCTGAAACTCGAGCAGTTCCTCGCGCAGGTGAGTTGGGTTCTCGATTTCGAGAAAGAGCGTCGCGCTTAGTTCTCTTGAGTCAGGGATTAGCTGATTGTAGGTGGCAATCTCCCGGCGAATCTTGTCCAAATCGTTAATTCTCTCGACTCGCAACATTTCTTGTATCTGAAAAATAATCGTATCACGATTCTCAAAAACTAGAGACACCCTGTCGCCCAGTGAGATCCGCCTTTTTTGTTTGAGTTCGATAATTCGCCGGCGAAAATCCTGCCGTATCTTTTCATAACCGGCAAGACCGACAATGTCATCAATAGCGACTTTTCTCATCTGTCTTCCCGATTAACACCTGAGCGGAAGCTTGCGATGCAGCGACGATACCCATGGGTACCCGACAAGATGCGGCGGAGAATTCAACTACCAAGTCCGTCCAGTCCCTTGTTGAATCGTCCGGCGTGAGATTTCTCTGCCTTCGCCAAAGTTTCAAACCATTCCGCCAGCTCGAGGAAGCCTTCATCGCGGGCAGTCTTCGCAAAACCCGGATACATCTCGGTATATTCGAAGGTTTCACCTTCGATAGCCGATTTCAGGTTTTTCTCGGTGTTTCCGATAGGCACTCCGGTGCACGGATCGCCAACCTCCTTGAGAAAATCGAGATGGCCGAAGGCATGTCCGGTTTCCGCCTCTGAGGTGTCCCGGAAAAGTCCTCCAATATCAGGGTAGCCTTCAATATCAGCTATTCGCGCGAAATAGAGATAGCGACGATTGGCTTGGGATTCGCCGGCAAACGCTTCCTTGAGGTTTTGGTGACTCTTGCTCCCGGCTAAACTTTTGCCCATCAAAATTCCTCCCTTTGATCAAGGCGATTACTGATAGTAACGCCCATTTTAATTGTCAAGCAACTGTCAGCCGGCTGTATCCTTCCTGGTTGAAGCGCATCGCCCGTGACATCGCGGAATGAAAGCACCCCGTCTATCTCACAATAATACTAGCAATGACTTCGCCGGTTCATCGATCTTTCTTTTTTTGACTGCACTGTTCTGTTATCCTAGTGTCCGGTCCGATGGAGGTGCGGATGATCTCGATAGACGCATTTAGACAAATTGAACTCAAGGTGGCTACAGTTAAAAGCGCCGAACCGCATCCCAACGCAGACAAACTAATGGTGCTTCAGGTCGATCTCGGCGCGGAACAGCGGCAGATTTGCGCCGGCATTCGCGATCACTACACACCGGAAGACCTCGTCGGCAGGCAAATTGTTGTGGTTGCGAATCTGGAGACCGCCAAGCTTCGCGGCTTGGAGAGTCAAGGGATGCTGCTGGCGGCCTCCGACGAAGGGCGAGTCATTTTCCTGACCCCGGAGAAACCTGTTCAGCCGGGCTCGAAGGTTTCTTGACGACGAGCGTCGACAATGTTTAGCACCCATCTGGGCCGCCCAAGTGTTTGCTACATCGATCACGAAGCGCTGCGCTGGAATTTTGGCCAAATACGCTCAATACTCGGTTCCCAGGTAAAGATTCTTTCGATGGTCAAAGCCAATGGTTACGGCCACGGTGCGTCCGCCGTGGCCAGAACTCTTGCGGCTGAGGGTAGTGACGCTTTCGGCGTTGCCATCTTTGAAGAAGCCATCGAGCTGCGACGCCATGGCATCACTGCCCCGATCCTTGTGCTCACCGGTGTTTATCTCGACCAGCTCGAGTTGTTCTTCGAGCACCATCTGATGCCGGTGGTGCACGATGCCGACGCTCTGCAGCGCCTAGATGCGGCCGTTGCCCAACGTGGTCGAAGTCTCGACGTTCATCTAAAAATTGACACCGGCATGGGTCGGATCGGATTTCCCGCCGCC
>CAVSLC010000002.1:0-248751 GCA_963728565.1 uncultured delta proteobacterium | reverse complement strand
CCGCGGTCATCAAAGCCGGCCAGATGCTGCTTTGTCCGGGCGGCGTGCCGCACTCGCCGCGGGTTGAGGAAAATTCCTGGTTTATCGTTTTTAAAGCAAGCGCAAAAGCGGCGAACAAGATTACTTTACCTGGATATTGCGACAACTGCGGCGAGAAGATTTACCACGTCGCCGTTGAAGTCGGCGATTACCGCCAGGATCCGGTCTCGCATCGATCAAAGTTTTACGATGACGGAAGGCTCAGGACGTGCACAAAGTGCGGTCATACCATGCCGGTGCCGCCTAAGTGAGAGCGAAAACAATCTAATGTCAAATCGATTGGCGCAACAGCTGACTAAGCTGGCGTTGGCTTATGGCGCGGCTGAAGCCGAGGTCGTCGGCGCGTTTTTCGCCGTGCCGAGACGGAAACAAGACCACCTGCGTTGGCTCAAAGCGCAAGGGTTCAAAGAGTACTCGGCGATCAAGCCGATTTTGGACGCCTTGACCCAACTCTATTCGAATATCGATAACGGCATCGCTCGCCACGACTATACCGAATTGACGGAAAAACTCGCCTACGAGACCAAGCATGCGCGTTTGGTCATGGACCTGCTCGAGGAAATCAGCGGCAAGAAAATCAAGCCGCGCGATCTCACATGGCTGCCGCAGGACCGCAAATTGGCCCGGGTGCGGGGCGGCTATTCGAAGACCTACGCCGGACTTTTACACGGGTCAGCGAAGGTGACGTCAAAGGAGATGTGCCGGAAAATGAGGAACTGGAACGCGCCGCCATCACCCTGACGGAAGGCGGTGGCGGCGCCTTGTATCAAGTCTGCGGCAGGCTGAAAAACGCGGCATAGAAGAAAAAATCGCCGCGGTATTTCGTGAAATTCTCGAGGATGAGCTGGAACACAAAGACAGCGGTGGCCGCTCATTGGCTACCCTGGTCAAAGATCAAGCCTCATTCCGGCGCGCCGCGCGAATTATTTGCGAAGTCTCGCGCCAACGTCTGCGGATGCGCAACGAACAGTTCGGCTTTCCACTAAGCGAAGCACAGATGAAGATGCTGGACGAACGCGCCCGGCAATCGGTCGGCGGCCTGTGATGCTTCTGCTGTTCTTGGTCGCTTTCTTAAGCTTGCCGTTTCATTCTCCGTTAAGCGCCGTCGAGCTTCCTCCTCTGAACGATACCATCAATGATCTGGCCGGCATGATGCCCGAGCCCAGCTATCAAGATCTCGAAAAGCGCATGAAGCGTTTCAAGGCCCGGAGCGGCCATAGCGTGGTCGTCATCACGCTACAAAGTCTCGAGGGTGAAGACCCCGAAAGCTTCGGTGAAAGGGCTTTCCACAGTTTACCTCTGGGAGAATTGGATCTGAAAAAAACGATTTTGCTGATTGTCGCCCGTAAGGAACATGCGGTCGGTTTGCAAATCGGCACGGAGCTAAAAGAGTTGTTTCCCGAAACCACGGCGCGAGAGAAACTGCAGAAGCATGTCGATTTGTACTTTAGCGGCATGCGTCCGGATCTGGGAATTCATTCGGCGGTCTTCCTTGTATTCAGAACCATCCGAGGAGAAGTCAAAATGGATGGCAGCACCGAGTTCGAGAAGCTCGAGGAGGCGTCGACCCAGGGTGCCGAGGCCGGGCCGATCTTCGCGATTTTCTTAGCGCCGTTTCTCGCCTTCTTTATCGGCGCGCTTTGGGGAATCTGCTCGACCAACTATGGCGTTCAAACTGCCGTCCGCCTAACCATCGGCGCCGTGCTCGGAGGCGGTACCGCTAAGGTGGTCGCGGGTTTGATGGAACTAATGGGCGCAGTGAGTGATGGTTTGTGGTATTTCATTCTCATCCTAAGCATAGCTCTGGCAACTTTCGGCAGCCTCACCGAGTTTTGGATGGCGGGCGATTGGCGCGGCATACCCAGACTCAAGGATCCCATAGCGCGCAAACCAGAAGACAAGATGGGGATCTGAAGTTAGGCTGCTGGAATTGTAAACGCTCATCGTCATCCGCCATCGCCAATTCTTTGCTCGAAATGCCCACGAGAGGCTTCCGCCGCCAGGTGATTTTTCGCTCGACAGAAAGTGACGCTACACAGTTCAGGCGTTCTCTAGTTTCGTTCGTATCGTACGCTACAATGACTTCAATCATGATAACCGACAAGCAAACGGCACAGCCGGACGTCACAGACAGGTTAGCCATTTCCCGTCGCGAGTTGCTGCGGCTCGCTGTCGGCGCCGGAATCTTTATCAGCGCGGGAGGTGCGGACATGGCAGCAGCCACTTCATCTAACCCGATATTAACCAAACCGATTTCGCGCACGGGCGAATCGCTGCCGGTCATCGGTCTCGGCACTTGGCAGACTTTCGATGTCGGATCGGCGCAATCCGAACGCGCGCCCTTGCGCGAGGTTTTGCGCGAATTTGTCCGGTTGGGCGGCACGGTGATCGACTCCTCGCCCATGTACGGGCGATCCGAAAGCGTTGTCGGAGATCTCGCCACCGAATTGAAGCTCGACGGTAAGCTCTTTGTCGCGACCAAGGTTTGGACCAGCGGCCGCCAGGCAGGCATCCGGCAGATGGAAGAATCCATCCGGCGTTTGCGCGCCAAGCCCATCGACCTGATGCAAATTCACAACCTAGTCGATTGGCGCACCCATTTGACCACTCTGCGCCAGTGGAAAACAGAAGGGAGAATTCGCTACATCGGGATGACACACTACACCGCCAGCGCTTACGACCAACTTGCCCGTGTACTCGAAAGCGAGGAACTCGATTTCGTTCAGCTAAATTATTCGATTACGGAGCGCGAAGCCGAGCAACGGCTTTTGCCGCTGGCAGGCGATCGAGGTGTCGCAGTGCTGGTTAACCGTCCGTTTGCCCAAGCGCAACTGTTTAGCAAAGTCAGAGGCAAGCCGCTGCCGGCCTTTGCCGAGGAGATCGGTTGCGCAAGTTGGGCGCAATTTTTTCTTAAGTTTGTCGTCTCCCATCCGGCCGTCACGTGCGCAATACCGGCGACCAGCAAAGTTCAACATTTAGTCGATAATATGCAAGCCGGCATGGGCCAGCTTCCCGCTGAAAAAATTCGCCAGCGCATGGCGACGTACGTTGCCGAATTATGATTCCACGATGAACAGAATGACGCATCGCTATTTTCATCGACCTGCCATATTCTCGAGCTGACTCCCCTGGCAAAAACGCTTTACAAGAGAACGAGCGCAGAGTAGATTTCTCACCGGCGCCGACGTTCGATCGGCCCCCGTATCGATACTATTTTCACTTAATGTCAGATTCACTCCGCCGTAACCCTCATGAATGACATCTTTATCAGCTATGACAGCGCCGATCGGGCGATTGCGCAGAAATTTGCCGACGCTTTGGAATCGCGCGGCTGGTCGGTCTGGTGGGACCGGGAGATTCCGCTAGGTAAAGCATTCGATCAGGTAATCGAGGAAGAGTTGAATGCGGCGCGCTGCGTGATCGTCTTGTGGTCGAATCAATCGGTGCGCTCGAGATGGGTGAAGACCGAAGCGGCGGCGGCCGCCGATCGAGATTGTCTGCTTCCGGTGTTGATTGAGGACATCGCCATTCCGTTCGAGTTTAAACGCATCCAAACGGCAATGCTCATGAACTGGCGCGGCGACGATTCCGATCCCGAGTTCAGCAGGCTGATTAAGGCCATCGAACAGCTGGCTAGAGAGCCAGCGCGCCCACTTCCGTCACAAGGCGCAAGCCAGACGAACAAGTCGGCCGGACGGCGAATGCCTACGGGCCGTTGGATCATTGCCGCTGCGGTTGCTTTGCTGGTCATCGCGGGCGCCCTGACCGTGAGAAATCTTGTTCGGCAGGCTGACCCGCCGCAGCAAATATCGTCCGGGTCTGGCAGCGCTTCCGCGCCCGCTACACAGCCGGCCGGGTCACCCGAGCCTGCACCGGAATTCTCCGCCGCGACGGCGAAATCAACCGCGCCGCATGGCGCCTTTTCGATCAAGATTGGTGACAAGATTGCCGATGGCGTTCCAGGACCTGGCGCCGGCATTATCGAGACGCCGTATGGACAGGATGTTTATGTATTTAAGGCTGCTTCCAGGCAAAGAGTTTATTTCCGCGTGCTCGGCCGCAGCACCGGAATGGACTATATCAATTGGAAATTGACCGATACGGACGGCACCGAGATATTCAACGCTTGCTTGGGATGTTCCGAACCGGGAGTGCGAGCTCTTACCAAGGGCGGCACCTACACACTGACGATCGGCAACGACAAAAATCCGGCCACCGGAACTTATCAGATTCAGCTGTTCGACGTGCCGCCGCCTAATCAGTTCTCGATAAAGATCGGCGAGCAGATCAAGGAGGATGTACCGGACCCGGGAGCGGGGATTATCGAAAGTCCCGGCGCCCAGGATATCTACACATTCGATGCAAGGCAGCGGCAAAAGGTCTATTTCCGACACTGGGAGCACAGCGCCGGCATGTCCTATATTAAATGGCAGTTGACCGATAGCACCGGCATGGTGGTGTTCGACACATGCCTGGGCTGCGGCGAACCTGGAGTTCAGACCCTCACTAAAGGCGGAACCTATAGCCTCATAGTAGGCCATGAGAGTAATCCGGCTACTGGCACGTATCGGCTGCAACTCTACGATGTGCCTTTGTCAAAGCAATTCTCGATAAAGGTAGGCGACCGAATCAGGCCCGGTATGCCGGCTGCCGGAGCCGGAACAATTGAAACTCCGGGAACGGAGGACGTTTATGTATTCAGTGCCACGCCGGGCCAAAAAGTCTCCTTTCGGATAACAGAACGCGGCAAGGGAATGGAATACATAAACTGGCGCTTAGCCGATGACAACGGCATGGAGCTGTTTAACAGTTGTCTTGCTTGCGGTGAGCGCGGCGTTCAGACGCTGAGCAAAGGCGGCACTTACACTCTGACGATCGGCAATACCCGGAACCCTGCCACCGGCGATTACGGTTTTGAGATTGGCGCCCCCTGAGACATTAATTGACGCCATCAGGATAACGGTTGACTCGCTTTTATAGGTGATTTAGCTGGTGGACATGATCGACTTCTAAGATCTCTTGGTCTTTTACAAATGTTCAGGGTGGTTTCAGAATAACGATCGTCGCCCAGGACGGAGGAGCGCATGAGTAAAGTAGCGCTACGCTGAAGGCATGTAATTCAGATCGACCGTTCTCTTTTAAAAAGAGAAGTTCAGAAACTAAGCAAACATGATCAGTAGTCAGGTCATCTGTTTCGTTTAAGACCCGTCCCTCTAGCCTGTATTCGAAACCTTAACGTGCGCGATGTAATCCTTATTCGTCAACTGAAGCCCCTATGTCTCTTCGCCATTTGTAAGGTTTTTTAAATTCCTGTCGGTGATTCACCCATAGCCCTTGCGCTACTAACCGCGCGCCCTCGCTGCGCAGTGAGGACAACGTTGTTTGATCATGCGTGTTGTTCGCTTTTGAGGCGCCGGTTCTTGCCCGATTCGGTTTGACTGAACATCGCCGATCTGAGCATTGATCAAATAGAAAAATTTGCATAGGCTTTGCTTCCGCTCGTCCATCAAGGTGCTCACCAATGGAAGTAAATTCGCTGTCTGTGTTCCGCGCAGCAGGGGTAAGCCGTGATCATCTTCCTATCCTATGCTTCTGAAGAGCGTGATGTCGCCGAGCAGACCAAGCTCGCCCTTGCAGCCGCGCCACCGGCAAGAAATAAGCGACGCGCCAGCTGTGACCGAGCACTAAGGCACCCTCAACGGGTCGGTTGCCAGGAACACTGGGGTAGTGTCACTTGCAACTATCGCGGAGTCGATCGCTTGGCTCTCAGGTGCAGTCTAACAATGCCGGTTGCGGCATGACCATCTTGGGTCTAGACTCCGCGGCAGGGCGTTCCTCAGGGCTCCACGCCTGACAATGCACGTTATGCGCTCGTTGGCTGTTACGATGCATAAACCGCGTTTCGTTGGCCACTACACTGGCGCAGCAGTCTCCTCATGGGCCGGTCCGCATCGGTTATAGCCTCAGAAAAAAGGAGATGGGATGAACAGGCAACCAGAAGAGATGAATCGGGACTTGGAAACCGAAATGGCCGACAGCGAAAGCAACTTAGAAAAGCTCCAACATAGCGAGGAACAATTTCGGTTGCTAGTGGAAGGTGTCAAAGATTACGCCATTTACATGCTGAGTCCGAAGGGTATCGTTATCACCTGGAACTCCGGGGCACAACGTATCAAAGGCTATCGAACCGACGAAATCGTTGGAAAGCACTTTTCATGTTTCTTTACCGCACAGGACCGTGAGGACGGTAAGCCGAAAAAAATATTAGAACTAGCGGCAGCCGCGGGAACCTTTGAAGAAGAAAACTTGCGGGTCCGAAAGAACGGCTCGGTATTTTGGGCCAATATATTGATCACCGCGCTCTACAATAATGGCGGAGAGTTGTATGGATTCACCAAGGTTGTCCGCGACATTACCGAACGCAAAGAGGCGGAGCAAAAACTTCGTGAGCATGAACGACTAGCCGCCTTGGGAACCACAGCCGCTGTTTTTGCGCATGAGATCGGCAATCCTTTAAATGGTCTTTCAACTTCACTTCAAATTATTAGTAAGTTTCTCGCCGGGTCGGCTGATCCAGTGGTCGAAGAAACACTTGAAATGTCGCGTCAAGAACTCCAGCGGCTGACTACATTACTCAATGACTATCGTTCGTTTGCCAAACCTCAAGGCATAAACATTGAAATGACGGATGTGCGACAACTTTTTCAGGAGGTTCTCGCTCCTGCGATCTCACACTATGAAGATTGTGGCATTAACGTCGAGCTCGAATTTGATACCAATTTGCCATTGATCCCAGTTGATCGAGAGAAGATCAAGCAGGTTATTCTAAATCTCTGCAAGAACGCCGTTGAAGCGATGCCCCAGGGCGGCAGCCTGAGGTGCCGGGGTTACCAGAGAGCCGACCGTGTGATCATAGAAATTGCCGACACCGGGACGGGCATTCCTGAAGGGCTCAACGTCTTTCAGCTGTTCAAAACCACCAAGCCCGAAGGTACCGGGTTGGGGCTTCCTATCGTCGAGCAGATTATAAGCGAGCACCACGGAAGCGTGCATCATGTTACTGAGCTTGAAAAAGGCACTGTGTTCATAGTCTCACTTCCGCTAGACGGTACTAAGTAGATCAAGGCTCTAAGTCGAAGCTAGTTACGTCGATGAAGAAGATCTTGATTGTCGAAGATCATCCTGGCATGCGTGAAGCCCTGCGGCTACAAATCCAATCCTGGGGCTTTGCTGCTATCACAGCAAGAAACGGTAAGGAGGGCGTCGAGACCGCGCTTAAGGAAAAGGCCGACCTAATTATGATTGACTTGATGATGCCTGAGATGGATGGCCTACAGATGACGGAAATACTGCGATCAAACCCCGAGACCAAAGAAGTGCCGATTATAGCTGTGACCGCAGCATTTCGGCGACAAGACCGACAAAACTGCATGGGAGTGGGATGCAACGATTACATAGTCAAACCGTTCAAGCTTCAGGAACTGCACAAAAAAATCAACGCTCTTGTCCAGCAGGGTCGAATAAACACGACTCATGATTGACGGGCATCGCGAGAGTATGACAGTCAGAACTCGGCTTGCTCTTCGCCGATCACCTTCTGAATTTCCGATAGCAACTCGTCGGGCGAAAACGGCTTCCTCAGGCATCGGACGCCCAGTTCCAAGATGTCTGCACGACTATCGAAGTAGTAAGCCGTCATCAGGAGAATAGGAGTGGTTGGGTCGCTGGAGACAATGTGCGAAGCAAGGGTTACACCATCCATACCCGGCATTCTAAGATCGGAAAGCACAAGATCGAATCGAGAGTGCCCCAACAGCTCCATAGCTTCAACACCGTCTTTTGCCCCAGAGACTTCGTAGCCTGCCTGATTCAGGAAGTGACTTACGAGTTTCAGGTTATCCAGTTCATCCTCAACCACCAGAATTTTCTTGCTCATTGCCCGATCCCCCAAGAATCGTGCGTAAGAGTTCAGGCCGTTCGGAAGCTCAGTAGAGAGATCGTGAGGCTAGAGGCAGGCTCAAGAACGGGCGATTGAAGATTTAGCAAAGCCTCAACAGACGTGTCAATAAATGTTTGAGAAAACTTGATTCGGCTAATGCACCAGAAGGGCGAACGACACTTTACAAATCGAGCTGCTATTAATCAAAGCGATCATTGGAGTTGCTACCGTACTCGTCGGCCACAACTAGCCCTGTAGAACAGAGTCATCAAACATGTGAGACTCGGAATGAAGCGATGTTACAACGATGAGCGTGTTCAAGTTTAAGCGCTTGTGGTTTTCCTCTTGCTATTATTCTGCGGCAAGTTAAGCTGCGGCGGTGGCAATCCAGGTTTACCTTCAGGAAGAGGACTATCAGTGTTTAGTGGAAAACGCATTAGCAAATTCTTCTGTGCATTCTGCGTTAACCCGAGCCCTACCGATTTCTTCCGCAGGAGCAAAATCAACATGGCAGGTGATATGCAATGCGCTCGACGTTGTACGACTTCTTCAACTTGCACACGAGCTGTGTCCCGAGGCGGTTCCGGACATCCGAAAGTCGATGACCATCCTCAACTGACGCCGTTAACTCATCATCTGAGCCTTCCTGCTACTCACCGAATATGCCGCTTGAGGACGTAAACACAGTCGCGTACTCCGGTGATTGTGGCATTGGAGTTCCGAGCCTAATCGCCACCACGCCCGCCTACCTTGGGGCAGTAAAGGTCACGAGATCGTCACGGCTATTGCCGAGACCTAGCTCACCAACGCTGCTCTCTTAGTTACAGCTAAAGAGGTAAAACACGCTAGACGGATCCTGGAAAAGTCTGCTATTGCGAGAAGAATTATGAAAAATACCTACTTGACGATTAGTTTGTGCGCGATAGGATTCGTCTATGTATGAGTGATCCCGGACGAAATCCCAGAGTAGTCGGCATCGGCGCTTCAGCGGGCGCTATGGATCCGCTCAAAGAATTCTTTACGGGAGCCGGTGCCGAAACCGGACTTGCCTTCGTGGTCGTACAGCACCTCGATCCTAACCACGTCAGCTACATGTCCGAAGTCTTGGCGCGCCAAACAGGGATGAAGGTGATCGAAGCAAGGGATCGAGCGCCGGTCCAGGCCAACTGCGTTTATACCATCCCGCCCAACAAGTATATTTCTCTAGACGACGGCGTGCTGCGGCTGAGCGAGCCGATCAAACGGGATGGCTTGCGACTGCCCATTGATTTTTTCTTTCGCTCCCTGGCTCATGACCATGGCGCCGACGCTATTGCCGTCCTGCTCTCAGGCGGCGGCTCGGATGGAACTCTCGGGATTAGAGAAATACGCGGCGCCGGCGGTCTGGTGATCGTACAGAATCCGGAGAGCGCCCAGTTTGATTCCATGATCGAGAGCGCCATCGCCACCGGCCTGGTGGATTTTGTTTTGCCGGTTCAGGAAATTCCCGCCAAGCTGCTTCAGTATGTGCGCCAAGTTGCCGATCACGATGGAGCGCCACCGCAGACGATCAGTGATGGCATCGACGCCATTCTGGAGCTGCTGGTCAACGAAACCAAGAGCGATTTCCGCTGTTACAAAAAGACTACCGTCCGGCGCCGCATCGAGCGCCGCATGGGTGTCAATCGTATCCAGGACATATCCGCTTATTATGCTTTTCTCAGGGATAATCCCGCCGAGCTGGCACAGCTTGCCAAAGACATGCTGATCGGCGTGACCAGTTTCTTCCGCGACCCGGAGGCGTTCGACGAGCTGCGCGAGAAAGTCATCAGACCGCTGGTCCAGGAAAGTAACCGCGCAAGTCCTCTGCGCGCCTGGATTGCCGGCTGCGCCACCGGCGAGGAGGCTTATTCCATCGCGATTTTAGTGATGGAGGAAATGGCCGCGGCGAGAAAAAATCTGAGCCTGCAGATGTTCGCGTCCGACATCGACAGCGATGCACTTAAATCCGCGCGCGAAGGGATTATCCGCAAAGCATCGCCGGCGACGTCAGCGAGGAGCGCCTGGCGCGGTTTTTTATCAAAAGGGACAGCATCTACCAGATCGAGCCAAGAATCCGCGAATGCGTGACCTTTGCCGAACACAACGTGATTCAAGATCCGCCGTTCCTGCGAATGGACTTGATCAGTTGTCGCAACTTGATGATCTACATAGAGCCGGAGGTCCAACAAAAAATTCTCAACCTCTTCGGCTTCGCTTTGAAACCGGACCGCTATCTGTTTTTAGGAAAAGCCGATACCAGCATCGATCAAAGCGATCTGTTCGAGCCGGTCTCACGAAGCTGGCGCATCTTTCAGCGGCGCCCGTCGGTGGCTGTTCCCTTTCGTAGCTTTCCTACGAGAACAGCGACCCATGCGATCAAATCGGAAGAGCAGCATCCGATCAAACTCGCCGACTTGAACCAGCAGGTGCTCCTGGATCACTTCAATGCAAGCATGGTCCTGATCAGGCCAACCGGCGAGATCCTTCACTTTTATGGCGCGACGGATAAGTATCTGTCGCACCCACCCGGCGACGCCACCCTTAATCTTTTTAGCATGATCGAAAAGGACCATGCCGTTGCGCTGCGTCTCGCCGTCGATCGTGCCGAGCGCGAAGATGTAAACGTCACCTTGCAACTTCGCGAGATTAACCGCAACGATCCTGCCGAGATAGTTAAGATTACCGTCAAGCCGGTCAAAGATCCGATCTCGCGCAAGCGCCTGATCGCGGTCATCTTCCAGCCGGCGCAGCCGCAGCCTAGGTCCGAGCCTGTGGCACGTCAGGAATCCAAACCTCAGGATGGCGACATCGCGACCCAGCTGGAGGCCGAGAACGATAGGTTAAAACAGGACCTTCAAACGGCCATCGAAACTTATCAGGTGACGCATGAAGAATTCACCGCCGCCAACGAGGAAGTGCTGGCGACCAACGAGGAGTTACAGGCCACGAATGAAGAGCTGGAAACCTCCAAGGAAGAATTGCAATCGGTCAATGAGGAATTAATCACCGTCAACAACCAGCTCAACGAAAAACTCGAAGACCTTAGCAAGGCCAACGACGATCTGGCGAATTTTTTAAACAGCTCGGATGTCGCGACGTTATTTTTGGACCGGGGATTCTGCATCCGCCGTTTCACCGCTTCGGCAACACGGCTGATGAACTTACTGAGCCTGGATGTCGGCCGTCCGATCAAGGATATCGCAAATCAGCTCGTCAACGTGAGTCTGACCAGCGTGGCCGACGCCGTGCTCAAGAATTTGGCGACTTACGAGCAGGAGGTCGCGGTCGCAAACGGGTCGTGGTACATGATGCGCTGCGTTCCCTATCGCACCCTGAACGACGTCATCGACGGCGTGGTCTTCACGTTCACCGACGTGACCCGCCTCAAGCAATCGGAAGAGGCGATGCGTCGGGCCCGTGATTATACCGACAACATCATTCAGACGGTGCCTATTTCCCTGCTTGTGCTCGACGCGCAGCTGAAAGTGATCTCCGCCAACCGTGCCTTTTACCGGACTTTCCAGGTATCGCCGTCTGAGACTGAACATCGGCTCATCTACGATCTGGGAAGCGGTCAATGGAAAATTCCCAGATTACGCGAGCTGTTGGAGGTTATCGTCAGCCGCGACTCGCACATCGATAACTTTGAGGTGGAGCACGACTTTCCTGGCATCGGCCGCAAGATTATGTCTCTGAACGCCCGCAAGCTCTCCAGCGATCACGGTGACGATGGCAACTCGATACTGCTGGCGATTGAGGACATCACCGGGCGCAGACAAGCCGAAGCAGAGCGACTATGGCTCGAAGGCGAGCTTCGCCAGGCGCAGAAGATGGAAAGCCTTGGCACCCTGGCGGCGGGGATCGCGCACGACTTCAACAACATTTTAAATATCGTGCAGGGATACGCTTTCGTCTTGCGAGATTCCAAGATCGCCGATGAACTGGTCACGGAAAGTGTTTCGGCGATTCTTGACAGCACCACACGAGGCGCGACCATAGTCCAGCAGCTACTAACATTAGCGCGCAAAACAGAACCTAAGTTCGAGCTGGTAAACATTGATAGTCTGGTCGAGGAAGCTGGCGCAGTTGTTCGGCAAGTCCTCGCCGCAAACGATCGAAATCAAGCTCGAATTAAGCCGGCAGATCCCGCCGCTCTTGGCCGACCGCAATCAGATTTTTCAAGCTCTGTTAAATCTTTGCCTGAACGCGCGCGACGCGATGCCTAGTGGCGGCACTCTTACTCTGAAGACCTCGCTGGTCAATCGTAATGCCGTGCGTAATGCCGTGCCTAGCTCCGAGGAGGTCACGGCCGAACAATATGTGCGCATTGACGTCAACGATACCGGCGAGGGAATAGATGAAAAGGTCCTGGGTCGGATTTTTGAGCCTTTCTTCACCACCAAGGGCGCTGGCCGGGGAACCGGCTTGGGTCTAGCCGTCGTATATGGAATTCTCAAGCACCACAAAGGTTCCATCCAGGTGACGAGTAAGCCCGGCGCGGGAACGTCTTTTCAAATTTATTTACCGGTTATGGGACCTACTGATTGAAGGATTGATCGGGATGCAACCTGGCGATAACCACTCCCGCACTATTCTTGTGGTGGAAGACGAACGTCTCATGCGCCGGTTGCTCGAGAGAATTCTCTGCACGGATGATACGTCGGTGCTGCTGGCGGCTGATGGTCAGGAAGCGGTGGACATCTACCGCGATCACAAATTGGAGATCAGCGTGGTCTTACTGGATCTCGGACTGCCCAAGCTCTCGGGTTGGGAAGTGTTCAAGAATTTGAAACAGCAAAACCCCGATGTCTGCGTTATCGTCGCCAGCGGTTACCTGGACCCCGACGTAAAGAGCAGGATGCATGAGGCCGGTGTCGAATACTTCATCGAGAAACCGTACAAGCTCAATGAATTGCTGGCGACGCTTCACGGGGTGATCGAGCATGGATGTGAGTGGCCGAAGGCTAGCTTTAGCACTCGCCCAGCGGAGTCTCATCGCCGCTGCCTGCTCAAGACGTTGATGCTGCCCTGAAAGCCTGCACGGACAACAGCTATCCTCGCGAATTGCCGTTTTTTTTGTTTAGCTGAATGCAGATGCCCGCCAGGCATCCGCGCTGTTTAAGCCGAAGGAGAGTCTTGTGCCGAATCGCGATATCATTGTCATGGGAGCTTCCGCCGGTGGACTATCGGCATTTAACCGCATCATCAAGCAGCTGCCCGAGCAACTGAATGCGGCGGTTTTCATCGTCTGGCATCTCTCTCCCTACTCGACCTCGATGTTACCTGAGATTCTGAATCGAGCCGGCAAACTAAAGGCTAAGCATCCTGCCGACGGCGAGTCGATAGAGATGGGGAAGATTCTATGTAGCCCCGCCGGATCATCATCTGTTGCTCGAATCGGTCGAATCCGGCTCACTAAGGGACCCAAAGAAAATCGATTTCGACCTGCGATCGACCCGCTGTTTAGGTCCGCTGCCTACGCTTACGGATCTCGTGTCGTCGGCGTTGTCCTTAGCGGCGCGCTAGATGACGGCACCGCCGGGCTCTGGGCCATCAAAGACCGCGGCGGCATTGCGGTGGTGCAAGATCCGGCCGAGGCGGAACAGTCGTCGATGCCGGCGAGCGCGCTGGCTAATGTCCAGGTCGATCACTGTCTCGCGGTATCGGAGATTCCGCCGCTTTTAGTCGCACTCACTCAACAAGCGGTCGAGGAAAGAAGGACTCCGTGTCGAAGGATTTGGAGATCGAGACCAAGATAGCGTTGGGCGGGGATGCGGCGGATTTAGATGTAAGACAGCTTGGAGTAGTCTCGGAGTTCACCTGCCCGGATTGTCACGGTTCCCTAATCCAGTTAACCAACGGCAACCTGCAGCGTTTTCGCTGCCACACCGGACACAGCTTTGGGAGCGCCAGCCTCCTAGCTGAGCTAACTGATTCCGTCGAAGAGTCCGTCTGGACTGCCATTCGCGCCGTGGAAGAACGGATTAGACTGCTCAAGCACCTGGCGCAACACGCCAGCGATCTTGAGCAGACAGAGGCGATCAGCACGCTTGACCGTGAGCTTCAAGAAAACGAGCGGCGGGCTGATTTGCTGCGCCAGGCAGCGATGCTGGATGGCAATAAGAATCTCTCCTAACCGTTTTCTGAATTCCTCAGCTCGCTGTCTTCTTCGGTAAGCGCTTCCAAGTGCCGCTTTCACTTGACGCCTGAATCAAGTTTCGAATAACGTGCTTGCCTCATGGGAGCTCGCACGATGAAAATTTTTAAGCTGCTGGTCGCGATCGTCAGTTTTGGCTTCGTGGCCACTGAAGCGTCTCCTCAGATTACCAAGATTACCACTTCCTACGTCTCTGATTCGGCTGCCGTTCTGCCGCTGTGGATTGCCAAAGATACAGGTATTTTCGCGCGCAATGGGCTCGAGGTGCAGGCGGTTCGCGTTCACGCGTCGGTAGGGGTGATGGCTTTGTTGTCCGGCGAGCTTCAGTTTGTTCTCGCTTCGGGACCGGTGGTGGTCGAAAGCGCGCTGCGCGGCTCGAACGCAGTGTACGTTGCGGGCGGCATGTCGACCTTGGACTTTGCGCTTGTGAGCCGTCCTGAAATAAAAACCGCGCTGCAACTCAAAGGCGCTACGGTAGGTCTTTCGGCCTTTAGGGGCGCCAATCCCACTGCCACCCGTTTCGCCTTGCAGAAAATGGGAGTCGCGCAGAAAGACGTCTCGTTGCTCGTGGTCGGCGGAACGACCGAAAGGATCGCCAGCCTTCGTGCCGGCAAAATCCAGGCGACGCTCTTTAGCCCGCCACAGAACTTTGCCGCGCAAGCTGAAGGATTCAATCTGCTTGCCGACGTCGCTGATCTGGGCCTGCCATTCGTCCATGTCGGAGTGGCGACCACCCGCGGTTTCGTTCGCGACAATCCGGAAACGGTGCGCCGTTATGTTAAGTCGCACGTCGAAGCGATTCATTTGATGAAGACGGATCGCGAAACCGGCATCAAAGTACTGGCCAAATATTTACGATCAATAAAAGATCGCGACATCCTAGGGAAAACCTACGACGGCGCCATTCCGGACAATAAGTTCTCGCGTAAGCAATATCCGTCGATCCCGGGATTGCAAATGGCTTTGGACTTGTTAGCGGAAGAAAATCCGAAAGCGAAGAGCGCCAAGCCGGATGACTTTGTCGATGCGCGCTTCATCAAAGAACTCGATCAAAGCGGCTACATTGATGGGCTGTACAAAGCTAAAGAAAGATAAAGCATCCACTCCCGGCTTCATTCAGATCTTGTATCACCGTTCCGTGGTTAGCCCCAGCTCCTGGTGGGCGCGACGCAAATAACTCATATCGAGGTACTTTTCCGGTCCGGGATAAGGACGTTGCTTGAAGAGGCGCTCGCCCATGAGATCGATCAAGCGCTGAAACCCTTCTCGATTGACCGAACCATCCCGGCTGATAATTCCCTGTGAAAGATATTCATCGACGTTTTCGCGCGTGTACTTGAGAGGGATCCCGGTGCGCTGGGTTACCAGTTTTGCCGCCTCTTCTTTATTGGCATGCGACCACTGCATCGCTCGAACCATGGCTTTGAGATAACGGACGGTGAGCTGGCTATTGGCTTCGGCCCATTTGCTATCGACGATCAAACTATGAAACTGCAGATTGGGAATGTAATCGTGCAGGCGCGCGATTTCGGTGAAGCCAAGCTCGCGAGCTCGCGGCAAATCGCCGCCGAGAACCATTGTCGCCGAGGTATTGCATCCCTTCAAGCTGGCCAGGCGCTGGGTCGTTGGGCCGCCCTGAATAATCGAGTAATCCTTGTTGATCTCCAGGCCTTCCTTCTTGAGCATCTCGCGCAGAAATATTGTGCTGCCCGACACCAGGCTCACCACCCCGATACTGGTTCCTTTGAGCTCCTTGATGGATTTGTATTTGGGACAGCCAACCAGGGTGTAGGCGGCGATCGGCACGGTGCCGCCGATGATCTTTAACGACGCTCCCGCGTTCCACCGCATTGATCGCCGGCGTCGGATCGACGATGGCAACATTTACTTGCCCGGCAATCAGAGCCTGGATCAAGGTATCTGTCGAGCCGATTAAAACGACATCGCCCTGAATCCCTTCCTTGAGCAAAGAAGCCTTTGTCCGTGGCCGCATAGTTGGGCAGCTGCTCGACGGTGCGCGAGACGTTACCGATAATCACCCGGTCGGCAGCATCGGCGCTTTGGAGGCTTAAACCGGCAAGCGCCAATAAAAACCCGAGGAATCTCAGCGTTGATATCAAATTCATGACTGCCTCCGGAATTATGGCTTCTGATAGAAATTGGCGTAAAAATGATCCGCAATCTCGCGCGCCCGTGGCTTTCCACACACCCTCATGAGCGCAGATATATTCGAGCGCCTTATCGAGATACTTGATGCGGAACGCCAGGCCGATCACAAAGGGATGCAACGGAATGGTCATGACCCGAGGCTGCGATGCGCCTTCGGCATACAAGGTATCGAACTGATCGCAGACCATTTGCAACCAATCTTTGGGCGTGTGACCGCCCTGAAAAATGACCCGAATATCGTTGAGCCCCTGCTGGTAAGGAATGCCGATCATGCGCCCCGATTTCACGCGCATCGGCACTGGCTGATCGTCACAACCCCAATCGCAAACGTAGTCGAACCCTTCGGCCGCCAGATGGTCCAGAGTATGCGGACTCTCGTCGCCCCCACCCGGGCCTAACCAGCCGCGCGGCGCTTTTCCGGTTGAACCGGCAATGGTTTCTTTAATCTGCCGAATCACTGCGCGCTCCTCCTCGGCCGGGTATTGGTTCATCCGGATATTGTTGGTAACACCGTGGCCGAGCCACTCCCAGCCGCGTTTATTGCCCTCCTCGATGATTGCCGGATGATGGGCGCAAACATCAGAGTTCAACAGCACCGTAGCGCGGATGCCGTGCTTGTCCAGCACTTCCATCATGCGAAACACACCGATGCGCGAACCGTAATCCCGCAACGCATAACCGGTGACGTCCGGCAACTGAGAGCTGGAAGCGCCGGGAATAACTTTGTCGACGTGAAAGAACTCGATATTGGGCGCGATCATCAGCGCGACTCTGGCTTTATTCGGCCAGTGAATCGGCGCGCGGCCGATAATCGGCGAATAGTCATACCGGTCAGTTTGCATTTAAAACTCCTTTGAGCTTGGTCGAATGTTACCTATGACATGCGGGTCTTTAGGTCAAGATTTTTCTATGAGCGTGGTGCCGCTCCGCGCGACGATCCACTGGAACGTGATTGTCGCCCGGGGCGCTTTTGTTTTTACCGCCGGCTGTTAGACTCCTCACAGGCATCACACACCGGCGCGATCCTCAAAGTCCCCGAAAAGGAGATCAGAGCATGGCTACTGAGAAGCTGGCGGATATCGGCCTGATCGGCTTGGCAGTTATGGGCGAAAACCTGGCCCTGAACATTGCGGATCATGGCTTTAGAGTCGCTGTCTACAATCGCACGACACAGGTGATGAAAGACTTCATTGCGGCCAACCCTGACACTCCGGGCGGTCTGATTGGATGCGCGACGTTGCCTGAGCTGCTGGCGGCGATCAAGAAGCCGCGCAAGATCATCATTCTCGTTAAAGCAGGCCCAGCCGTCGATACCGTGACCCGACAGCTCATGGATGACGGGCTGGAAAAGGACGACCTCGTAATCGATTGCGGCAACAGCCTGTGGACCGACACCATCCGGCGCGAGAAAGACTATGCCGGTCATTGTCGCTTCTTCGGCTCCGGAGTTTCCGGCGGTGAAATCGGCGCGCGCTTCGGCCCATCCTTGATGCCCGGCGGCGATGCGCAAGCATGGCAGCATCTCGAGCCGATCTGGAAAGCCATCGCCGCCAAGGTTGATCCCGAAACCGGCAAAGCGATTGAAACCGCCAAGCCAGGCCAACCTGTAGTAGGTGGAATCCCTTGCACGGCCTACATCGGCGAGAACGGCGCCGGCCACTACGTCAAAATGATCCACAACGGCATCGAGTACATCGACATGCAGTTGATCTCCGAGGCTTACTTCCTGATGCGCAACCTGCTTGGCGCCGAGCCCGATGAGCTCTCGCAAACTTTCGCGCGTTGGAACGAAGGGGATCTCGATTCTTACTTGATCGAAATCACCGCGGACATTCTAAAGCAGCGGGATCCGCAGAAGCCGGATTCATTTCTCGTCGACCATATTCTCGACACCGCCCAGCAGAAAGGGACCGGCAAATGGACCAGTGTCAACGCACTGGATATGGGAATTCCGGCCAATGCGATCGCCGAGGCGGTCTTCGCGCGCAATCTGAGCGCGCTCAAAGATGAGCGAGTGGAAGCATCCAAACAATTAATTGGCCCGGAATACAGCTATACCGGCAACCGCGAGGAACTGATCGATTCGGTTCGCGATGCGCTCTACTGTTCGAAAATCTGCGCTTATGCGCAAGGCTTTCAGCTCATGCGCGCGGCCGAGAGCGAATACAAGTGGAAGTTCGATTTCGCCTCCATCGCCGCTATCTGGCGTGGCGGCTGCATCATTCGCGCGCGTTTCCTGCAAAAGATCACCGATGCGTATAGGCGCGAGCCGCGACTGGTGAATTTGCTGCTCGATCCGTACTTCAAGGAGCAGATTCAGAAAACTCAGTCGCGCTGGCGTTCCGTGGTCGCGATAGCCGCGCAAGCGGGCATTGCCGTTCCCGCATTCATGTCGGCGCTGGCGTATTACGATGGCTACCGGTCGGCACAGCTGCCGGCCAATTTACTCCAAGCGCAGCGAGATTACTTCGGCGCGCACACCTACGAACGCACCGATCAGCCGCGCGGCAGATTATTCCATTTGGACTGGCCGGCACCGGATCGGCCGGAACTTGCAATCGCGAATTCCGGCAAATCCGACTGAAGCATCAGTGACGAATCCTCGAAGTGTTTGCGGTGTAGGCGGAGCGCCCGAGTAGCTTTTTCTCAGCAGATTTGAAAGAACTTGACTGTTACGTACCTGTTGCTGTTACATTAGGAGGCATTTTGGCACCCAGGAGGTTAATGTACCGTAATCGCCCTGCTTATTACCTGGATAACAGTTACATCAAGAACGGCATTTTGGACCCAGGAGGTTCACGAACGACGATGGCCATCCCCGGAGAAAAAGCAATTCAAATGGTGCGCAACGCGCATACGCAGGCAACGCAGTTGGACATCGCGGTAACAGCGGTAGTGGTTGATCAGAGTGGCCGAATGATTGCGCTGGGCAGAATGGACCGGGCCCGTCCGATTACCGTAGAAATCGCCCTGAACAAGGCCTACACCGCCGCCAGTTTTCAGCAACCCACCAAGGAGCTGGCCGGAGTCGCCGGCCAAACATGGTTTCAGAGCCTGGTCGTGTCAAGCAACGGACGCATCATGCCGGGCGCGGGCGCGCTGCCAATTGTCGAAGGCGGCGCGGTTGTCGGCGCGGTGGCGGTGGCCGGCGGCACCGAAGATCAGGACCAACGCTGCGCTGAAGTGGCGTTGGCGTCGTACCAATAAACAACAATGCCGTTCAACCGTTCAATGGTTCAAAAGTTCAACGTCAGCCGGAAACACTACGACCTCTGACCTTGAACTGTTGAACGTTTGAACTGTTGAACCTCTTTACACGGAGGCATCATGGCTGTGACATTACAAAAGCCCGCTGAACAATCCACCGAGAGCACAAATGGTCAGGCAAATATCCCGCCTCCACCCTACCTCGGCCGCTCGGTCCGCATCGTTGGACCGGTGGTAAATGTCGACATGAATCAGTCGCCGCATCCGAAAAATCAGCGCGGCGAATTGGGCAAGCCTCTTTTCAACTGGTATCACAACACCGTCTCCAAGGATCCTCTGACCCGGGTTTCGGCGCCAAACCATTTTGCCGACCGCCGCCATTTTCTCAGCACCATCATCAACCAGGCCACCAAGGGCAAGGTCAATCCGAGAAAAATAGAGGTGCCGGATGCGGCGGCGATGTCGCGCCACATCAAAGCGGTGGCGCATTATATGGGCGCCGACGTTGTCGCGATTGCCCAAGCGCATCCATCCTTCCTGTACGCCGGCAGCCGCTACGTTCAAGACGGCACGGCAGAGGACGCCTATCAGGAAACTTCCCCGGCGGATCTTGTGAAAAAATTCCCCTATATCATCGTCGCCACCACTGCCTGGGATTACGACAAGCTTCAGGCGCATCGTCACTTGATCGGCGATGCCGCGTATCACGTCTCGCAAATCAAAGGCAACATGATTCTGAAAGCTCTGGAGGGCTACATCAAAGAGCTGGGCTACACGGCATTGCGCGGCGTCTGTACGCCGCAGGCCGCCGGCGTCGCTTCGGGAGTCGGCGAACTCGGGAGAAACGGGCTGGTCATAAACAAAACTTACGGCGCGCGCATCCACATGCCCGATCCGATCATGACCGATCTTCCTCTGGTAGCGGATCAGCCGGTCGATAACGCCGTCGAAGATTTTTGTAAAATTTGCCGCAAATGCGCTAACACTTGTCCCACCAACAGCATTCCGTTCGGCGATAAGGTCGTTCACAACGGCATCGAAAAGTACAAAATTAATTGGCTCACCTGCTACAAGTTGCGGCCGTATGTCCACGATTACTGGGGCAGCTGCCTGACCTGCGCTGCCGTTTGCCCGTTTACCAAACCCAATGTCTGGTGGCACAGCCTCGCTACATGGTCGTTGCGCACCTGTCCGATCCCGGCGCGGCCGGCTCTGGTTCACGCGCTCAAATGGATCGATGACCGCTTCTGGGGAGTCGCGCGTACCAAGCGCGTGCGCTGGCTCGGCTACGATTCCGGTATCAAGCCGGGAGATCAGGCGTGCACCGTTGCCGGCTGCAACGCATCGCATGAGGGAAAAGGGCCGGCAAAAGAAGTGGCCGGCAACCTCGGTTACTACGCGCCACTAAAAGAGAACACCAACCGGTTCGTCAAGCGGGATGCCTAGTGACCTTTCGATTGGGTCCCTTCAAAGTGCCGCGGGCTGAAAAGAGGTCCTCACAAGACCGATCCATACTGGGATTTCTTTATAAACACGCCGCCGGCCGATCTCGCCAACACAGTGACCGAGTTGATCCGCAACGCTCCGCCCGGCAATGTTTTTCCGACCAAGGCCGATATCCACACACCGGAGATTACCTCAAGCCATGTCAAGGGAATGGCGCAGTACTTCGGCGCGAATCTGGTGGGTATCGTAAAATTACCGGAGAACAATCCATCACCCTCGCCTTACCCGCCAGCCGCGGATGGTAAGATCGAAGAAGAATATCCGTTCGGAGTCGTCTGCGTCGTTCGCGCTGAGTACGATCCACGCACCGCATCCGGCATTGGCGGGCAAGTGCCGGTGCAGAACGGGCTGTTCATAACTTTCGTGCTGAGCGCGTGGATCAGGGAGCTCGGGTTTCGCGCCAAGGTCGCGCCGGAAGCTAGCGGCGAGAAGCTTGCCGCCGTGGCCGGTTTGGGCGAGATCAACGGCCACGGCCGATTAGTAACTCCTCAGTACGGCGCCGATGTTCATGTGGCAGATATTATCCTGACGGATCTGCCTCTGGCACCGGATGGCATACAAAGATGAACTCGTTCAAATCGTTCCATACGTTCCAATTGTTCCAGGTGGTTTAAGCCATAACGATTCTAACCGTTGGAACCATTGGAACAATCGAAACTGCTCGCGACGAAGGAGCGATCGGAATGCCCTACGTGATCACCAGCCTGTGCACCAATGACGGAGCCTGCGTCGATGTCTGTCCGGTTGCCTGCATCCATACGACACCGGGCGCGCCCCAATTCTACATCGATCCTGAAGTGTGTATCGACTGCGAGCAGTGCGAAATCGTCTGCCCGGTGGACGCAATCTTCAAGGACATCGATATTCCGGTCGAGCACCAAGCTGCTATTGAGGTCAACGCCGCCTTCTTTCGCAAAAACAAGGCAGCCGCCGGCCCGGTCTCCTTCGAGACCGCTTGGCAGATGATCCGGGCGGCGCACGACTACGCCCAGATCATGGGGATGGCGGTGACAGCCGCTGTGGTCGATGAAGCGGGCGGGCCGATTGCCGTGGGGCGAATGGATACTGCCGAACCGATGACGGCGGAACTCGCCTTTAACAAAGCATATACCGCCGCCGCCTTTCACGTCGCCACCGCCGAGCTGGCGCCCCAAGCACGTCAGGCGCGATTTCGCAGCCTGACGATGTCCCATCGCGGTCGCATCATGCCGGTGGGAGGAGCTATTCCGATCATTGATGGCGTGACCATCGTTGGCGCAGTCGGTGTGGCGGGTGGGAGCCGCCCGGAACAAGACATTCTCTGCTGCCGCGCCGCGCTCGCGATAATCGAACGCCACGGTCACTGAACACCAACGAGCATGGCCATGTACCTCGTTCAACTACTCTTACCGCTATACGATAATTTGAACGCCCGATTTCCGCCTGAGGCTTTCGATTGTGTGCGGCAAGAGCTGACCGAGCATTTCGGTGGGGTCACGGCTTTTCTGCGTTCACCGGCTCAAGGGTTCTGGCGGATAGCTGAGAACGCCATCAATCGCGATGAGGTGGTTATCTTTGAAGTGATGACCGATGAACTAAACCGGCGGTGGTGGGGTGAATACCGAACAGATCTGGAACAGCGCTTCAGGCAAATCGAACTGGTGATCCGGGCAAGCTCGATCGAGAGGCTCTAACGGAAGTTTCTGAGCTGGAACATCTTACTCCAATTCTCAATCTTCAGAAACGCTGCTCGCCTTTTTCGCTTTCTTGTCGACCCTCTTCTCCATCAACGCCCATTGCCATCATGATCTCCGTCACGCTGCCGAACTGTCACCGCAACCTACGTCGAACTCGGGTAAGTTGGGATTCCAGCTGCAAGGTACCGTGCCGCTATTCGCTTGTCTAGATCGATAGCAGCCGGTCAAAAAACGACCGGTACCGCCGCAACGCCAAGCGCAGGTCTTCCGTAGAGGCGGAATCGGATTTTTCCCATTGCTGCTCTAAATGACTTCGCTGCTCGGAAAGCTTTCAGCCATTGTCGTTCAAAAGCTGAACGGCAGACAACCTCTTGGTTCGGCATCGAAGACCGTTTAGTATCGTTTGCATGAAAGATATTCATTTTGTCGATACGACACTGCGCGACGGCCAGCAAAGCCTTTGGGCTTATGGCATGCGCACAGGAATGATTGTTCCGGTCGCCGAGCAGATCGATAATGCCGGCTTCGAGGCGATCGAGCTTGGCGGTCCCGTGGAGTTGCCGAAGTGCGTCCGAGAGCTGCGTGAAGATCCCTGGGAGCGTTACCGGCTGGTTTTAGCTCGGATCAAGAAAACCCCGCTTCGAGTCATTCACGGCACTCGCAGCGGCTTCGCCATTTACCCGCATGCCATTCATCAACTCTACGATCGCTGCATGGCGGATATAGGAATTAAGCAGGTGCGCATCTCCGATTCGTGGAATGACCCGGCCGATTGGCATTGGCGGGTGGAACAAGCGCGGGCCGCGGGACTCGAACCGATCATCAATCTGATCTATACGATTTCGCCGCGGCATACCGATGAATATTATGCGCAAAAAACCCGCGAAGCGCTGAAACTGAACGTGTTCAGAGTGTGTTTGAAAGATCCCGGCGGAATCCTGACACCGGAGCGTACGCGCACCCTGGCGCGGGCGGTTCTCCAAAGCGCGAACGGCACCATCGCCGAGTTACACACGCATTGTACCACGGGACTGGGCTCTCTCTGTTGTCTCGAAGCGATCCAGGCCGGTATGACATCGATTAACACGGCAATCCCTCCGCTGGCCGACGGTTCTTCGAACCCGTCAATTTTCAACGTTGCCAAAAACGCTAGGGCGATGGGCTATGCGCCGGTAATCGATGAAGAACCTATTCGCCCCGTGGCGGCTCATTTCACCGCCATCGCCAAGCGAGAGAAATTGACCATCGGTAAGCCGCCGGAATATGACTACGCTCAGTACATCCACCAAATTCCCGGCGGCATGATTTCAAATCTGCGTCACCAGCTAGGGCGAGTCGGGATGGAGGACAAACTCGAGCGAACCCTCGATGAAGCGGCTCAGGTGCGGGCAGAATTTGGCTATCCGATCATGGTCACGCCCTTGTCCCAGTTTGTCGGCAGCCAAGCCGCCATCAATGTAATCGTTGGCGAGCGTTACAAGGAAGTGACGGATCAGACCATCGAGTACGCCTTGGGAGTCTGGGGAAAAGAAGGCGGCGCAATGATGGATCCCAATGTTAAGGACAAAGTTCTCAGCCGCCGCCGCGCCAAGGAAATCGCCAGACGTGAACCGCCGCAAATGCCGCTACAAGAGTTGCGGCGAAAATTCGGCGGATCAAGCGTATCCGATGAGGAAGTTTTGTTGCGCTTTTTCACCAGCAAGGAAGACGTCGATTCTATGCGCGCGGCTGGGCCTGCCCGGCTTTACGCCAACGGGGGAAATCCGCTATTACACTTGCTCGAAGAGCTTACCAGAACGACCAATCGCTCCAGCATATCGCTTAAGCGCGGTGACGTGTCGGTGCGTTTACATAAAAACTCAGCATTATAGAACCGAGTATCACGCACCCGGAACTAAACTCGGTGGTGGTATCTATCGCGTTGATTGCTGCTGCTATCGAAACTCGTCTGAATCTTTACACTCCGACCTGGGACAGGCTCCTAAACTAAATGTGTCGCCCTCGGTACACGGTTTTCTCTCCTTCATCTGTTTAACAAACTCCCAAGTAGTTCTCGCGGACTTGACTCCTTGGCACAGACTTTGTGTTAGAGCCAATGGCAGAAGCTACTGCAGGAGGTACGCCATGACACTGTTCAAACGTTTTTGCGCGCTCAAACTAGGATTGGCAATGGGATTGACGCTGCTGCTCGGATGTGTGGCCGGACCGACATTGCACGAGACGCGGCGCGGCGAGAGCGTGCCCGGGCCGGACACCACTCTACAGGCTGGTGAAATGAGAGCGGAGGTGGTCCAGGTTACCCCGAACCGAAATGAAATCCAGGTTCGAGCCGATGATAATCGCACCCGAGTATTGAGATACGACCCCTCTAGAACGAGAGTCACCTATCAAGGCCGGGACTATTCTGTCGAAAATCTCGAGGCCGGCGATATCATCGCCTTCCAAACTTTCGGTCGCGACAATACTATCGACACGATTCGCGTCCAGCAGCCAGTCCAAGCGCGCGCGACATCAACTTCCCCGCGGCCCGGGACTGGTCTCACCAGGGGCGAAGTGCTCGAAGGAACGGTCGATAGAATCGATTACGATCGCGGCATCTTCGATGTAAGAACCCGGGACCGCGGCGTCATCAGTGTCGCTCTGCCTTTCAATGCGAGGACATCCGACGTGGATGCATTTCGCCGTCTACGTAATGGCGACAGCGTAAGATTGGAGGGAGAGTTCGTTAATCGGGATAACTTCCAAGTCTCGTCGATCAGCAATCGCTAGCCAACTGGCTGGCGATTGCTCGCTGAAATTACTTCAGCGCCCTCTTTAAAGCGCGCATCGCGTTCTCCGCATCGCTTGCGTTGTCGAACGCGAGATAAGTCACCATACGCCGTCCAAGCGCAGCGGCCGAGACACCGCGCAGGTTTATACCTGCGTCGCTCAGCGCCCGAGTCAACTTCGTTCCCAAGCCGGGTTTGTCCGGACCTTCAACCCGAACTGAATGCAGGCTGTCGGTAGTGCTCAAGCCCGCGCTCTGAGCCGCATTCTTCTGCTTTGTTCCTTTTACCGGAGTTAGAAAAACAACCCCGGTTCCCGGCCGATCCGGAGCACGACGCGAAACAAGGAATTCTAAGTTGGCACCCGCGTTGCTCAACGCCTCTACCGTCGCGCCTAGCCCACCGGGACGATCGGCGATCTCCCCGGCCCATACATCTACTTTCTTTATGGTATACGCCATACTCTTCTCCCCTTTTGTTAATGCGCCAAATCTAGCCGCTCATACCACCACGAGAAAGAGGCTGTCAAATCGGTGCCGGTTAGCGCTGCACTTTCACGAGTTTCGAGCCTAAGATCAGTTTGGTCCCATTAGTAACCGGCACAGCGGCCGGATATCTTCCAAAGTTTCCAAATGCTCGACATACTCTATGATGCCTTCAATGGCACTGTCATCGAGAGCTTGGCGCGCGCAACCAACAAATTTCTGTTTAAGTTCTTCGGCAGTCATGGGAGCTTCGCGGCTGCCTTTGGCGTAATCGATCTGCCGGGAAAAGCTTCGGCCGTCGAGCAGACGAATCGTGACTTTGCACGGACGGCTGCCTAGAGCAGTCGGTTGAAGATCGGGGTCGAGGCGCATCTGAATCTTCTCAGCCAGACGCAAGACATTGTCATCCCGAACTGCCGCATCGGTAAATGCGTCCAGGAAGAGCCTTCCATCGATGATTGCGCGGGCCAACAGATAAGGCATGGAAAATTTGCCCTGCAAGCCGTTTTCAGGGACGCGAAACACAATTCTTTCAAACGTATGCCGCGCCACGCCGACATCGATGGACTCGATCATCTCAGCCGTGATCCCATGCTTGGTCTTGAACTCGAGCACGCCGTCGATGGCGGGATGCGTCAGGCCGCCGCACGGGTAAGGCTTGATCCTGATGCCGCTGTTGATCAATTCGTAGGCTGTCCCCAACTCTTGGAGCGGGCGCTTGTCCGGCTCTGCTCCGGGATAAAACACCTCATAAAAGCCCAGTCCACCTTCAATTGCCTGCCTGTTGGCGGTGAAACCGGATTGCGCCAGCTTGGCTGCCACCACTCCATTTCTCGCACCAAGGCCGACGTGCAACGGTTTAGACATCGTGCCGAAATTACACACCAGGCCGCTGGCCATCGATGCCGCTGTGCCGAGCGTCGTTTCTACTTGAGTTTGGCTCAGTCCCTGCAGTTTCGCGCAGGCCACGCCGGCGCCGAACGAACCGAAGCTTGACGGCGGATGCCAGCCGTCTTCGGAGCGTTGCCGGAGCGACATTACTAACTTCGTAATCGTCTCGAAACCCGCGACGTAAGCCTCGAGGCAGCGCCGGCCGCTGCTGCCAAGCGATTCTCCCAAGGAGATAATCGCCGGAATGATCGGCGCCGTGGGTTGGCCCATCAGCGTAAAACTGTGATCGAAATCGAGCGCGTGCGCGGCTGTGCCATTGGCAAAAGCCGCATGCATTGCCGATGATTTAAATCCCTGTCCGATGACGCTGGACTCTTCTTTTGCGCGCTCCTGGCGGGCGATTTCGGCGCAGATCCTGGCGCTCGATTCTTTGCTGCCCGCCAATGCCACCCCAAGACAATCGAGCACCGCTGTTTTCGCCATCTTAATCGCTTCCGACGGAATCTTTTGGAATTCAGTCTCGACTACGAACCGGGCAATTCTCGCCGTCGCGTCCATGACACCTCCGATCTTTTCGTCACGCACCTCTGCTTTGCCGGGATTACTTGGCCATAAATTTTCTTACCTGCTGCACGATTTCGGGCGGTTGATCCAACACTTCCTTGATCAAAGCTTCCAATTCCTCGCCGGAGGTATAATCGACTTCCATCTTGGCTTTTTTGGCATCGTCTAAAAGTTCTGGATCTTTCAAGGCCTTGACGAAAGATTCACGGAGAATCTTCACCCGCTCCGGCGGCGTGCCCGGTGTCACCAAGAACGGCCGGCCGAACTCACCGCCGGACAACATGGCTTGGACGATGCGGCGATTGTTGCCAGGAACTTTAAATTCCTCGAGGATCTCGTAGATCGTCGGCGCTTCCGCGGCGCGCGGATCCCGTTTGCGTCCGGTTTGCAGTAAGTGGCGGTCGAAACCCTTCTTGTGCCAGCTATTGAAGGGCTCGCGGCCGAAATGGGCCGCTAAGGTATGGGCGCGGCAAACGATCTCACCTTTCTCCACCGCCAAATCCGCCTCATTGCCGCCCGGATAGCCTAAGACCGAATTGATGTTCGCGCCTAGAGTTAGTTCCAGAATTTTTGCAACCAAGTAATCGGAACTTGTTGTACCGGAACCGCCGCAACTGGGCGGCTGTTTGGCTTTGACAATATCGCCGATGGTCTTGAACGGCGTGTCGGCGCGCATGTAGAAAATGATAGAATCCTGCGATGCCGAACCAATCCAGTGAAACTTTCGCAAGTCGAACTGCACTTCCTTGCGCTCGACCAGTTGCTCGATGTAGATGCTGTTATTCGGCAACACCATGGTTAACCCATCCGGTTTAGCCACCGCATACACATAGTTAGTCGCGGTTAAAGAACCAGCGCCCGGCATGTTTTGCACGATCACTTCAGGATTACCGGGAATCTGTTTGCCCCAATAGCGCGCGAGCAGGCGTCCCCACAGGTCATAAAAACTTCCCGGCGTCGATCCGACCATGATGCGGATGGTTTTGCCTTTGTAAAAATCAGCTTGTGCCAATACAGAGCAGAATCAAACAGTGGCAGCGCCGCCAACGACGGCGGTTAGAACAAGCACTGGGAAAACTTTTGGACTAGGACGCTTCACAAAACCTCCTGCGCGAGAGCTGCGCGAGAATATTTGATGGCGGGACGATGTGTCAAATGAAGAATTTGTTTCTGCTTAGGTGACATGATGAGATTGTTGGTTGCGTCGCCGGAGTGCACGCGTGCTTGAGCCCGTAAACGACTCTCATCATGAGAGCTCTGAGTTGCCGGACAAGGTTCCGAACCCGTGCCTTATCAGCCGTCTGGGGTTACGGCTTCATTCCCGAAAAGGTATTAATCGTAGCGTGAAGATTGCGGGCGAAGTCAGTGGCCGCCTGGGTATTCATATTGAAAGCAGATCGGCCATACTCTTTGACCGCCATCAAAGCGGGGAGCGGCGTCTGCTTCAGCCGCTCCAGTAATTTGCCCACTGCCGCATCGAGTTCCGCGGCCGGCACGACATCGCTGACGATGCCGAACATAAGGGCCTTATTGGCATCGATCTCCTGGGTTGAATAGATCAGGTAAGTCGCCGCTTTGCGCGGCACGCGGTCGACGAGCCCCGACATCGCGATCGTCGGCATGATATTGTGCGCCATCTCCGGTAGCTGAAATCGAGCCTTGTCGCTGGCAATGGTAATATCGCATAAAGCCGCCAGCGCACAGCCCAATCCTGCGGCGCGGCCTTGAATAACGCCGATGATCGGCACTTTAGAACGCCGAAACGCGTCGTACAAATCGAAGATCGTATCGGCTCTCTCGCGCATCTGATAAGCTTCAAGCGCCGGACCGGGTTTGCCCATCGCTTCTCGGCCCAGGCAAAAGTCCTCGCCCGCGCCTTTAAATAAGATCAGCCGCGACTCCTTCGCGGCACTGTCGATCATCTGAGCCAGCTGAGCCAAAGTCGCATCGTCCTGCCGGTTGCCGATATCAGGCCGGTTCAAGATAAGGGTGGTCACGTCCGCGTCTCTTTGCTTAAGGATGTAGTCTGCCATGGTCATCGCCTCCGTAACTTCGATGAACCCGACTCTAGAAGCCTCGGGCGCATTTTGTCAACGAAATCTTCCAGTCGTCTCCCATCATGAACACCTGATCGTTTGCTTCACGATCGAAGCGATTCGCTCTACGTGTTCCAAGCTGACGTCGGGCTCGCAAGGCAGCTCAATCAGATTCGCCCAGATTTTCTCAGCATGAGGAAAGGATCGCACCGCCACCTGCCGGTAAGGCTCCAGCAGGTGGATCGGGATATAACTACCTTGAACTTCGAAACCGGCGCCGCGGAGGGAGGCAATCAGATCTGAGGCTGGATCGTGGCCCGGATATTTAGGCCTGATTCGAATGACTTGGGTTAGGCAGGCAGAGCCTGCTCGGTGCGGCACCAATATCAAAGGTTCATTTCCCAGCAATCCTTGATAGGCGCGAACGCGCAATCGGCGCGCGACTAAATTGTCTTGCAAGCTTTTTATCAGACTCAAAGCGACCGCGGCGTTGAGATTGGACATGGATTCTTTTCGATACTGCGCCGGCAATGACTGATGATCTGTAGCTGCCGCATCGGATAAAGCTTCATGGAGCGGAACCGACCAGCGCCTCCACCGATGCCAGATCAGCGACGATGAAAGATTTCGCAGCGCGGCAGAAAAATCGGCTGCAGCTAAAGCGAATTCAGCACCGCGTTCAAGGACTTCTCCGTGTCGCGAGACAAACACCCCGCCACCGAGGCCAGAGCAAATCTTCTCGTTGCCGAAACTTAAAATCCCAGCATCGCCGAACGTCCCTAGCTTCCGGCCATCTAAGCTCGCGCCCAGCGCCTGGGCGGCGTCGTCGATGACCCGGATGTCTCGTCCGCGTGTCAGATCGATAATGGAATCTATTTCCACAGGATTACCAAAAAGATGCGGCACGATAATCGCTCGGGTCCTTTTACTCAATGCCGGCTCGACCGTCGCTGCCGTGAGATTGAGGTCATCTCCGACATCGGCCAGCACGGGGTAGGCGCCGACTGCTAAGATAGGTGAGATAATGCTTGTGCAGCAAAACGCCGGAACCACCACTTCATCGCCCGATTTCACGTCACAGGATCGCAACGCAAGTTCGAGGGCGAGGCTACCGGAGCCGCACAGAATGGCATTTTGGACGTCTACTTCTTGCGTGATCCAAGATTTCAGCTCGGCAAGGTCCGGCCCGACGATAACCTGGCCCGAGAGAAGGCAACGAACGATTGCCCGGAAGGTCGCGCCACTCCAGAACGGAGCGGCAAGAGGCACGTGATAAGGCCGGGGAAGCAAATTCACTATCAAACAAGATCAAACAGAACGGCTGCCAGGTTCTAAGAGCGATCCAATCGCTGCAAACACTCCGGGACAAGAAATATTTCCGTTGGTGGCGTAACGTCAGCTCCGCTGAGGCAGCAGTTTTACCGCGATCGGAAACTGTCCAGTCTGGATAATGCGCGCGCTCGCAATCAACGTGATCGTATTCAGCGCATCCGTGCGATGCAGCCGAATCAATGTTTGGACTGACTGCCGGCTGTCGTGACCGTAATATGTGACATCGGTGTATCTGCCGTGGCGCCATGCCAGTGCCGTTCACCCGCCGTGATGTGCACGACATCACCAACGGTGATCTCACGCTGCTCTTTTTCGTTTGCTATCGAACCCCGTCCCGCAGTTACCACCAGAATCTGATCGCAATCATGAGTGTGCCACCCGGTGGTAGCGCCCTGCCGGAAGTTCACGACGTTACATCGAAAATTGTCGGAATCAGCTTCGCCAATAATTGCTTGACGCGTGCGGCTCACCTCTCCTCCCGACCATCCCGGGACAGGTGTCGCTGCGTTCATCGGCTTTTCCGGTAACTCGGCAATTTTGAGTACACGCATTTACGCCTCCTTGAAATCGATGTACTTCACCTAAGACCAGGCAGATCACAACTACACCGCCGCAAACCGACCCGTCAAGAAATCTATCGCTAATTAATTAGCTGATCTACTAATTGACACTGGCCAGCCGCTGAGACGAGGCCAGTTTATTTTCGCGCGAGTTTTCAAAGCGCCGTCTCCCGGCGGGCACTTGCTTTTCCAACTGCTCGGGCGCCATGCCTCGTTCGACATACCAGCGCTTGAAACCTTAGTCGCTACCCTGCTGCCGGAATCGACTCTCGCGGATCGATCCCCAGTTGAAAGCAAATCTATCAACTAACCGCCGCACCGGCACGGCGAGCCGAAAGCGCGGTGCCTCGCGGCGTTGGCAAGCGCCAACTTCATCGTCAAAGAGATCGAAACTGAGTGCCAATCCCAGCGACTGCCAAATTTGACATCACAACGCGTCGGAAAGATACTCCGCAGTCTCCGAAATTTCCACAACAATGCGTCATTTTCCGGGCAAAAGATTGAAGCTTTCACCGGCTCATGCTAAAAATATTCGATTCATGAAAACGTCAGACTTAACTCATGTAGCTCGCACGTTCGTCCAGTGGTTTGATTCTGAGCATTTCGGCCCAGCTGAGGTTAACGATGGTGGCGATGTCGACCGAATCAACTGGCTCCGAACCCTGCCGTTTGTTATCTTACACTTTGGTTGTTTGGCGGTGTTCTGGGTCGGCTGGAGTTCTGTTGCGGTGCAAACCGCGGTCGTCATGTACCTGGTTCGAATGTTCGCCATAACCGGCATTTACCACCGCTATTTCGCACATAGAACTTTTCGCACTTCGCGTTGGGCGCAGTTCGCGTTTGCTGTTCTCGGTGCCTCGTCGGCGCAACGGGGCCCTCTTTGGTGGGCGGCGCATCATAGGAACCATCATCGCGAGTCAGATTTGCAAGCCGATCCACACTCTCCGATTCAGTATGGTTTTCTCCGCTCGCACGCTGGCTGGTTCATGTGCAACCGCTACTATGCGACTCAATACAAACGGATCCAGGACTTTGCGCGGTTTCCTGAACTGGTCTGGTTGAATCGTTACGACAAAGCGGTTCCATTTGCGTTGGGATTCGCTCTCTACATAACCGGCGCTTGGCTGGAGCGATCAGCCCCCTCCCTGGGTGTCACTGGCCTTCAATTGTTCGTTTGGGGATTCGTGGTAAGCACCACGGTGTTGTTTCATGCCACCGCCAGCATCAATTCCATCGCGCATCTGATTGGCAGCCGTCGATACGACACCAAAGATCAAAGCCGAAATAACTTCCTACTAGCATTGATTACACTTGGAGAAGGTTGGCACAACAACCATCATCAGCATATGGGTTGTACCCGACAGGGATTCTACTGGTGGGAAATCGACCTCACGTACTATGTTTTGAAGCTTATGTCGTGGGTTGGACTGATCTGGGACTTAAAGCCGGTACCGGCTAAAGCTTACGATCTTGCAGAACAGCTACCAATAAAGCGAATCGCATCGGCCGCGTGAGCCGGCCGTAAACCAATCCGCTTCCAAGGCCGCTCAATAGTTCGAACGAACTTCAGATTGTCGTGGTAGCGTAGTCGAGCACCGAGAGATCTCTCGTTGTCACGCGGGCGGCGGCATGCCTGTCGAAGACATCTCCACCCTCAGAGTAAAGATGCGTTTTTGCGCCTTATCGATCGCTCCGACACCGAGACTCTGCCGGGAAATCAATTTGCCGGATTCATCACGAACTTCCATCAAGATGAAGTATTCAAGCGCCTCGCCTGAGCCTGGGTGATTGATCGTACCTTCGACTGAAAGCGGGCACTCCGTAGGATTGGAAGATGCTTCTGCAGCGGCGGAGCCGAACTTGAGGACGTGTCGGCAAAGCGGGCACGACACCGAACTTTTCAGGATCGTAGCTTTGCAATGCGGGCAGCTGCGGGATTCTCCCGCAGCTGAGAGACGTCCCGCTTTCATTGATTGGTTCCATTTTTTGCGTTCTCATGAGCTCGGCCATTAACAAACTTTGCCGCCTGTGCTTCGCTCCAGCCGAATTCTACATGGCCGCGCATCCGCGAACCGGCTGCCACGGTTAACGTGGTCGCTTTCAGGTCGCCGATTAGCTGACCGGATTCCAGCAGCTTCACCTGCGCGCTAGCGACCACATTGCCTTCCACCTCGCCGGCTATGGTAACGGTTACCGCGCTGATTTTCGCCGACAGATGCGCGCCCCTTTCGATATTCACGTCGCCTTTGACTTGAATATCGCCTTTGAACTTGCCGGCAATGCGCAGGTCGGCATCACCTTCGATCTTTCCCTCGATCGCAACGCCGGGTCCAAATACGGATTCGCGACGATCCTTGGAGGTATGTTCACGCGGCGCATGGCTCGGGGTTACCGGGGCGATGGGCGGAGTGTGCTCGACATGCGGCTTCTCACCGTTATCCTCTTGCATGGGTTGATTCCAAAGTGCCATAGAACCTCCTTAATGTTTGATGACAGCGCACGACAATTATGAACTGAAGTTTGGAGCCAAAACTTTTCCAAACCGACGCAATGGAGGTGCCAGCTGTCAATTGCAGGACAGTTGGGCGTCCCGGGACGCCACACCGTTCGCGGACTCGGCTCGGCTGAGGCACGCACAAAGACTTTCGGGAGCGTGAGGTCGCGTTACTTAGAGAAAGCTCAGACAAGCCCGCTTAAGCTGTTCGAAAAACGTGGCGCTCGCAAGTTTGCCAGACGCTCCACAAATGTCGCCGGCAAGCTAGATTTGTACACAGGACCGGCGGCGCTGAGCGGCTCTAATCTTGGAAATTTCTCATCGACAGGATTGAACCAATCAAAATCGAAGTCTTGCGGAATAGCAGGAGCCCCGTGTGCGCGAGCGATATGTTTATCAATCTCGGGATCGCGATTCACATTTGACAACCGATGAACGGCGCTGTACCGCTAACCATGACGAACCGTCATTGTATTGAGAGCGGATTTCACGAAGAACTTTTTCTTTCACGGATTAACCGACACATTCGAGGCACGATCTGAGAATCACCGAGGTCAAAGCAACGTTACATCGAGTTCCTGTCGAAGTGCCGCTGCTGTCGGAGAAAATCACTACCTCGGTGCTTTTCGCCACGATCGAAACCGACGAGGGCATAACCGGTTATGGTCTTACGCGCGGCGCGCAACGATTTGGGCTTAGAGAATTCGTCAATCGCGAGCTCGCGCCATTCCTGCGCGACAAGAATCCATTGGAAACCGAACGCGTTTGGCATCAGCTCTACACCGCTTTCAATCCACGCGGACAAACCGGCATGTGGAGCTCGGCAGTAAGCGCCATCGACATTGCCCTTTGGGACATCAAAGGGAAAAAGTATAACGAGCCGGTCTGGCGCTTGCTTGGCGGCGCCCGTAATCCAGTGCAGTCGTACGTAACTTTCGGCCTGAAGCAATACAGCACAGAACAGTTGATCGAGGTGGCCAAGCGGGTAGTTGCCCAAGGGGAGAAGCGACTCAAAATGGTCGTTGCCGTCGATCCCGAAAATCCCGGTGTCGATGCGGCGCGCGTGCGCGCTGTGCGTCAAGCGGTTGGAGATGAAGTGGAATTGATGATCGATGCCAATTATCTTTTTTCATTGAATCGCGCGCTCGAGCTTTGCAAGCTGGTTGAGCCCTATAACATCACCTGGTTTGAAGAACCGGTTTATCAGAATGATGCCCTGCTGCTCGCCGACTTGCGCCGGCATACATCGATCCCGATCGCTGCCGGACAAAACGAAGGTCATCGATATCGTCATCGAGAACTGATTGTCAATCGTGGTGTCGACATCGCGCAGCCCAACGTTTGTTCGGTGGGCGGTTATACTGAAGCAGTGAAGGTCGCTGCGCTGGCACAAGCGTTTAATTTGCCCATCGCTAACGGCGGTGGTTGGCCGCACCACAACATGCATCTGCAGGCGGCGATGTCGAACGGCTGGCGTGTCGAGTTTCATCTTGAAATGTGGGGTATCGGCGACAAGATCTACAAAGAGCCGCCAGCCCCGGATCAAGGCTGGGTTATGCTGCCGGAAACATCCGGTTTAGGATTGGAACCGCGTTGGGACGCGCTAAGAGAATTCGAAGAAAAATAGCCGCAGCAAAACTGCTCTGGGAATTGCACCTTACTCATACCTACGGGGAGAGCTTAGTTCGTTTCGCTTTGATGCCATACCGCAAAGTATCAGAACTTATGCTCCAAAAATTTTTCGTTAGGCTGGCTCTACCATACTGCCGCGCGAGGCAGTCTATCCAGCCGTAACCGCTGGCGTCCACATTGTCACGTTATCGGTTTAGTAGCCTATCGCCCTTTGCTGAGGACTCTTGATGTCATTTCGCTTTAACAATCGGAGCTCGGTTAAAATGCTTCTCAGGAACTCTCTTCGGGTACTAGCGGTCTTCGCAATCGCTTCTTCAGCGTGCTCCAGCGTCATATCCGTATTTGCATCGGCATTGGAAGAAACGTTATCTGTCACTAAAATTCCTACATATATATCGGCCTTCTGAGTGCGGTCTCTTGAGTTGACCGCCTTCATAATATGAAACAGCTCCTGGTCAACAGTTCTCACTCGATCCCTTTTCATTCCCTCGGCCCACTGAGTTGTCTCGACAACTACATTTTCGACCGATGCATGGGCCGTTTTAATCCTGCCTTGCGCCACCGCTTTGTTTTGAATCAGATGTACTAAAACACCCTTTCGCTGGACAGCAGGGAAGGGATCTCCGTTCAGCACCATCGTAGGAGTGACTATTCGACCGACAATACTCGGATCTTCTATGGCTCCTGCACTGCCAAGAAAAACGATCGTCGGCGGACTCGTCCCGGAGATTGCAAGAATCGCCTCGATCAATTCGCCTGATCTGCTGGCATATATTCGGTTGTGGTCGATCGAAACCAGCAGAACCTTCCTACCATTGGCGTTTTTGAACCAATTTATCCGCAGCGATTCATCTGAATAGAGTTCCGGATCGTGAATCCCTTCGGCCTTTAACAGAGAGCGAGTGTCTCCAATAAATCCAATCATCACCGTGTCGGGACTGCTAACGCCGTGCTTAGCAAAAAAATCAATGTATTCTTGCCGAGCGCTTCGTGAAGACATGAACACCTTGAGGGATTTTTTGAACGAGTGTAGCTTGTCGCGATATTTCCGTTGGCGCTCGCTATCGGCAAAACTGGCGAGGTAGATCAGGCGAATGATTGTCTTTAGAGCGACCTCTCTGCCATTCTGCCCAATGACAATAAGATCATGTTGTGCAGGTGCGTGCTTTGCGGAAAATAATCGAATTTCGCCGGGCTCTTGATCTTTCTCCAACGGAACAACAGATTCGTAGTGCTTTGGCAAGTTTGCTCGAACATCATCTTCGAGGCCGCCGTAAAATACGATCTGCGATGCGCTAAAGATCGTGTCTTGATATTGCCCAAAGCGTTTAAACGTATACCATCGCTGATCCAGTACGGCGCCTTCTTTTTCATTCTTGGCTATGAGTCTCTCTGCATGGCCAACCAGCTCTTCAGTTCGATCCTCGAACGAAATGCGAGGCTCACTGAATTCTCGGATAGTCTCGTGTGATTGGCTTGTGAAGGATCCTCGACCGACGTCGATTCGCGTGGAATTGCACGCCAGCGAGGAAGATTACGATGAGCGCAGAAAATAATGTTGCCGCGGAACGGTTCATAGATTATCCGCTAGCAGCGGCGTCAGGGTCAACGCCAAACGGAAGCCGTAATCGGCGTAACGAAAACTTGGCGGCAGAGAGCTGCGCGCCGCACACCGGCTAAACTTGATTCGATGACGCCATGAACCGCCCCGTGATGCGCGCCTTAACCCTGAGAGCGGCCCCTGGGGATTCCTGTCAGGAGAATAGCTGTAATAGCGATAATCATAATAGTCGCTGCACCACTCATGAACGCCTTCGCTCATGTCGTATAATCCAAAATCGTTGGGCTCGTTCATGCCGATTCGCTGCGGTCCGCCGGTCATTGTATCGTAACCGGAATATGCTCTTTGGCAAGGTGGTTCATCCCCCCAAGGATAGAGTGCGTCTTGGCGCCGACCACGCGCCGCCTTTTCCCATTCGGCTTCGCTCGGCAGCCGGAAAGCTTTGCCGGTCCGCGCGCCCAACCAAGCGCAGTAGGCTACCGCATCATGCCAGCTGACGCCGACAACCGGCTGCTCGGAATCCGCAAACATCGGCTCCGACCAAAACGGCGCAGCCACAGCCTGGCGCTCCTCAACATAGATTCTGTATTCTCTGTTGGTGACCGGAACCTTTGCAATCGCGAATGAATCGAGCCAAACCCGATGGCGCGGCATTTCATTTTCCGGTCCGGGATCGCTTCCCATTAAAAAGAAGCTTGCCGGAATAGCGGTCATCTCAGGCATTGCCTCAAGCATCACGATCAGATTACGTTTACCCAATCGGTGTTGTCAACGAAAATCAACTTATTGCACAAGCTTTGCGGATTGCCTATAAGCAGTTCTCAACAGGAGGGTGCATGAGGATTAAAGATATCATCGCTGCGGCGCTGTTCGGTTTGATCTCTTTATTCTGGGGGAGCGCGGCACAAGCTCAAGCAACGCCATTCTACAAGGATAAGACCATCCGCATCATCGTTGGTTTTACCGCGGGCGGCCTTTACGATCAGTACGCGCGCATTCTCTCCCGCCATATGCCCAAGTACATTCCTGGAAACCCGAATATCATTGTCCAGAACATGCCCGGCGCCGGTTCGCTGACGGCGACCAATTATGTTTATAGCGTCGCCAAGCCTGATGGTTTGACCCTCGGCATGCCCGGGAGCGGCATCTATCTCGATCAGATGTTGGGACGAAAAGAAGCCACCTTCGATGTCACTAAATTGGCGTGGCTTGGTAGCGTGGATCAAAGGGACTTGGTGCTTTACATGAAAGCCGACTCACAGTGGAAATCGATTGACGACATTCTCAACATCAGCGAGCCTGCCAAATGCGGCGCAACCGGAACATCGGACTTGACGACAATCATGGTCAATATTCTTGAAGAAACCCTCGGCGCCAAGTTCAACAACGTTAGAGGCTATCCCGGGGGCGTTGAGATTGACCTGGCAATTGAAAAAGGCGAGATCCATTGTCGGGGCACCGGCATTACAACCCACTTTGCCCGGGAGCCGTATTTCACCTGGCACAAGTCCGGCTTCGACAGGCACATAGTACAAACCGGCGCCAAAAAAGACTGGCGGCTGCCGGATGCGCCGACATTGTCCGAATTGATGGACAAAAAGAAAACGCCTGCACTCAGCCGTAATGTCGCACGCGTGATGCTCGTCTCCGCGACTTTGGGGCGACCGCTCATTGGTACGCCGGGCATTCCGCCGGAGCGCATCAAAGTTCTGCGTGAAGCCTATCTCAAAGCCTTCGCCGAGCCGGAGGTCGTTCAAGAAGCCAAGAAGAGCCGCCTCGATTTGGAAACTCTTGCCGGCGCGGAAGTCGAAACGCAGATTCGCGAGGTCATGAATCAACCGCAGGAAGTCATCGAACGTGTGAAGAAGCTGTCTGAGTGATTGAGTGGGAGACTTGTTTGTGGTTCAGTTCTGAATAGGACGATCGATGAGGTAGCGCCATGGAAATACATATTAAAATGGCTCCGGCGCAATATAAGCGATTGCGTAACTCCTACCCTATCGACTCTCCGGTACGTGATCTCATTGACAATGCCAGACGACTTGATCATGCCATCGAGGGGGTGCTGTTTGCCGGCTACACGATCGTTTGTAACGAGGACCAAGCGCGAATCTTTTTAGAGACAGCCCGGCAATGCTGCCCCGAGGTAATCCCGCACATAGAGCAGGCGATCAAGCTCGCCCAAAGAGGCTAATGGCCGGTATCGAACAAGTGCGCTCTAATTGGCTGGAGCAGAGCTTCGCTGTCAAGATTTTAGCTTTTCTTGACACGTCTCACGAGCACGGCTTTACCCTTTCGCCGCTCTTTGTACTTTCCTTAATAGGCTCATATCTTCCAGGTCATCAGGCGTAAACGGCTTGACGATTTTTAAAGTGTCCCGGTAGACATCAATCTCGCGCTCAACAGCGGCGCGCGGTTTAGTGCCATCCTTGCTGTAGGATTGCATCTGCGTCGCAAAAGCCTTTTCTGCCAGCGGCAAATCGATTTTGTGAAAACCGGCAATGTATTGAATAACCTCATGCCGGTTAGCCGGGTTGTGCAGGTAAACCAAAGTACGGTGCAAGCCGGCGATCAGCCCATAAGCTTTGGTCGGATCTTTTGTCAGTGAATCAATGGATGCGACAAGACCGATGAAGCTAAGCGGCGCATAGGTTCTCGCTTCAGCCAGTCGCCGGTAGCCCTTCGCTTCCAATTCTTCGATGTACGGCGGTGCCATCAGGGTGGCGGCGACTCTGCGCGAGGTTAACGCCTTGTAGGCGTTGTCGGTCACTTGCGTCGCCAGAAGCGTCACCCGTCCCGGATCAATGCCATTGCCTTTTAGCACCAGCGCCGCAGACATTCCCACAGCATCGGTCAGAGCCGTAACCGCAACCACTTTTCCGATCAATTCTTGCACGCTTTTAATTTCAGGTTGCGCGATCAGCGCGTGGCTTGGATCGTGCTGCACGTAAAACACTCTCCTAAGCGGCAACCCACGCATGATGGCAGAGGTCGCGGCGCCCAAGGTCGCGGAGAAGTCCAATTCACCGGCGACCAAAGCAGCGATGGCGGTGGGCGGCGCCATGACGATCAACTGCGGCTCGATCTGCTCCGCTGCGAAGAATCCTTTATCCTTGCCGAAATAGTACGGCATGATCGACAGACTCCTCGATGGAACATGAATGCTTACATGGGTCGCGCTCGACGCCGCACCGCCCGGTGAAGCCAATGAGCTAATCACAATCAGGATGGCGAGTGTGATGACCATCTTGGCGCGAAAAACTTTGTACATGAAACTCTCTTTAACTTGCTCAGGTCGGAGGACAGCCTCCGATGAATCAATTTCGACGCCGAATCCGGGCTCGCCGCACCAGAACACATTTTAAAGCGCGATGCGAACGCCCGAGCTCGGCGCAAATCTAATGATGCTCGAAATCGATGACCATGAGTTTCCAGCTAAACCAACCAGCCTACGGATTGCGCAAGGTGGTGCGGATTCAGGCAAACCTCGTACTCAACTGTCAAGCGCTATGCTCTGGTTATCTCTGATAAAGCACACAGGCATATGGGTCGTGTTGCGAGCGTAACCAATTCGTCCGTGGCAATCGATCATGATCAGGCCGGCTTGGGCTCGTGTTTTCGCCTCCAACAGTTCCAGAGACTTACGCGCGGCCGCATTTGGGTCGATGCCTTCGGCGAGAAAGTCAATGGCAGTCTTGCCTAGGACAACGCGAATAATCGCTTCGCCCAATCCCGTGCAGGAGACACCACCCCGATGGTCGGCATATGTTCCGCAGCCGGGCAAGGGCGAATCGCCGATGCGACCCGGCAGCTTATTGAAAATCCCGCCGGTGGAAGTCGCCACGGCGATCTTTCCGTTAGCGTCCAACACCACGCACCCCACCGTACCGTGCTTCTCTGCCCAACGTTTTCTCTCGTGTTCGACAATCAGCGATGCTGGAGAACATTCCGGAAAGCCAATTTCCCGCGCAAACATGAGCGCGCCCTCGCCCGCCAGGATCACCTGCCGGCCATCCTCCATGACCCGACGCGCCAGCTTGATGGGGTTCTTGATTCGTTGTACGGCTGCCACAGCACCAACACGCAACGAATCGCCGTCCATGATCGCCGCATCCATCTCCACATTGCCAATTTGATTGAGCGTCGAACCAGTACCGGCATTGAAGAGCGGATTATCTTCGAGAACCATCACCGCGGCTTCGGCCGCGTCCAGTGCCGATCCGTTCTGCGCCAGAATATCCCAGGCCGCCAGCGCCGCTGCTTTGCATCCGTCGAGCCGCTCTGGCAGCGAATCGTCCCGGATCGGACCGGCGCCGCCATGAACGATTACCGCTGGTTGGGCATTGGTCATAATTTTTTAAAGCGATCAGGAGTATTAACGGAAAATCCTGCGCGCACCGTCGAGCCGCGACTTGAACTACCAGGGCGTTTTGTCAATTCAGTTCTCTGAGGATCGCGCGGCAGGGCGCGCCGTCCGATCCCGCGAGTTTCACCGGTGGGCAAATCAGCTCATACCGGCCCGACGGAACCTGCGATAAATCGACGCCCTCGAGAAGCACTACTCCGTAATCGAGGAATGCTCGATGAACCGGAACCTGTTCATCGGCATGAGCCGCTGAAAGATAGTCGAGACCGACGAGACGAACGCCGGCATCGACCAATGCCTTCGCGCCGTCAACTGAAAATGCGGCGAAACTCGCATCATAGACGCCTTTGTGCAGCAACTGCGAGTTGCGCGTTTTGAACAAGACTCGATCCTCGCCTTGTATCGCGAGTTTGTTGATATCGGCTGCTGTTATATGACTGCCGGGTTGGAGCTCACAAACCCTGGCGGGTCCAATGAAAAGATCCAGCGGCAGCGATTCGATCGTGACGCCCTCGGGTACGAAATGGAAAGGCGCGTCGACATGGGTCCCGGCATGCACGCTGGTATGGATCGACGATGAATTGTTCGTGTCACCGCGGCTCATACGCTTGCGCTCGATTAATTGCAGCGGGGTTCCGGTGACCCAATGAATCGTCTGAGGCGAAAGGCTAAGAGAGATATCGAAGAGTTTCACGGCAGCACCTCCCGTCGTGCCGGATCATATGCGACACTGATCGGACTCACAAGTATAAACTCATCTGCCCAGATGGATCGCCGCATTGCCGGCAACGACGCTCAATATACCGAGGAGAGTTTTAAGATTAATCGGTTCGATCTGCCGCAGAAAAATTCGTGCTTCAATGAGCGCCCAGATTGGATAACTGGCAGCGATCGGCGCTACCACCACAACCCGACCCATACTGATGGCTGTTATGATAAAAAGAATTGAAAAGGTTTCGAATAAGCCGGTGCCAATAAACGGCCAAAAAGACCTGCGGTCCCAGACCAGCTTCTGTGACCGCGGCGAAGCCGCAAGGTAGATCAAAAATCCAGCTAGAGAGACAGTGCCCATAAGAGCGGAAAAAAACAGCGGCTCGTTCGCCATGGCGAGAACGTAACGACGAATCGGATGGTTCATGCCGGTCAGAAAAGCGGCTCCGAGCGGCAGCAATAGGTGCCATCGGCGAAATGCCGCCAGCTGTTGTTCCGGTTTCCAGGAAACCAGAACGATGCCGCCAACCACCAGGACCGTACCCAAAACGATCAACAGAGAGGGTTCTTCCCCGAGAATTGTCACCGCAATAATGGCGCTGACTAACGGGCTGATCGACTGGAGCGCGCTGCTGCGCGATGCGCCAATCTTTTCCACGCCGGTATAAGCAAGAAGTCGAACACCCAGCTGAAAAATTCCTACCACAGTAAACAAAAGAATTCCGGCTAACGGCACCGCATGCACGCCGCCGCTGGCATAGACTGCCGACCATAGCAGCAGGTTCTGCATGAGAATCGAAAACAGGGTCACCGTCGTCGGGGTTGAAAAGCGCAGGCCGGCGCGCGCCGACACAAGCGCGGATGCGTATAGGACTGAGGTGATCAAAGCCAGCAGTTGCGCCGTGGCGTCGGAAGTCATAACCAGGTGAAACTCGCAACAACGGAAGCACGCTTTGATGAGAGTGAAGGCAGTTTAAATCACTCGAGCTGGGCGTCGGGGCCGAGCCTCTTGATAGACTCGTTTACAGATGCTTGAAGGTCAAGCGTTCTCTAAAGAAATTTCTGTAGATTCTTTTTACTGGCGGCTCGGATTTCCAAAGCATCGTGCGGTTCCCGTGATCGTGTGCGTAGAATCGGCTCTAAGCTCTGAGCCCAAGACGCAGCCAGAGCCAAGCGATGGAGCCACGGAACGGGGGTCTTTCAGCTGGCTGCGAGCGCGCGGCGAAATTTTTCACGATGCTCGTGGCTGTAAAGCCGCGGGAAATTCTCGGGATATGCTTCGCCGGGTTCGACTTTCAGATCGACAAAGATCGGCCCGTCTTCCTTTAGAATGCGCGGCAACTCGCGTTCCCAGTCGGCAATATCGGCCAGTTCGTAGGTGTTTCGGTATCCTGCGGTTTTGGCAAGATCGGTAAATCGAATTTGTCCGGCGCGCGGTATCGGCACGGCGCCGTTGGTTTCGTAGGTGCCGTTTTCGCAAAGGCAATGAACTAGATTCTTTGGCGCTTGGTTGGCGATGGTGACCAAGCTGCCAAGATTCATCAGCAAACTGCCGTCTCCGTCGAAAACGATGACGCGGCGGTCCGGGCGCCCGAGGGCCAAACCGAGGGCATGGGATGAACCCTGCCCCATCGCGCCGGTGAATGTGTAATTAAGATCATTGGGCGCAATATGCGTAATCTCTTGCGCCGCCATGTAAACCGCCACAACGATCTCATCTTTTCGTTGACGTGCGAAGACTTTGAGCATTTCATCGCGTTTCATCATCGCTAGCGGGGCTCCCTTCCGATTAGCACAGCTACAGGAAACGATTCAGCGAAAGCTTTGTCGATGGCCGAGCCGATTTTTTTCGCGTCGGCGTCACGTTCAACGAGGTGGTGTTCGATTCCCATCACGTCAAGGATCGGTTCGATGATCTTCACTCCATACTTCTTGGAATTGGTCGGCGCCACGTCCGGTTCTTTGCCGAGTAGCCCGACAACCATGCAGACCGGAAATCGCCCTTCGACGCCGATGCCGCGGATCGAGTTGATCGAATCGAGTAAACCCGTATATTGCATCATCAGAACCGCACGCTTGCCCGCGGCGTAAAGCCCGCTGCACACCGAGACGCCTTCGTCTTCCTTGCATACCTGAACGACATGAAAGTCGCCGTCGCTCAGCATGCCTTTGAGAAGATGTTGACTGGTGACACGGTCCGGCAAGGCGACGACGAAGTGAATGCCGGCGCGTTTAATCTCGCTGCTGATTGCTGCAGCCGTCAACGGGTAATCGGCCATGGAGCCTCCCAGGAGAGCGCTAACGCGCGTTCAAACCGTTCAAGCAGTTCCAGCCGTTCAAAATGTTCGGAACAGATTTTGATCTGAAACGATTTGAACGTTTTGAACGGCTTGAACGTTTTGAACCAGGTCTTTCTTCTTTAAGCCACTTCCTGCACAAAATCCGCCAAGCGCTCGCCGATCATGATCGAGGTTAAATTCGTATTGGCCCGACTCACTACCGGCATAATCGAAGCGTCTCCAACCCAAAGATTGGCAATCCCATGAACCCGCAACCTTTGATCGACCACCGCCATGCTGTCGGACGCCGGTCCCATCTTACAGGTGCCGACGCCGTGATGATAGCTGTCATAGGTCGTCCGCGCGAATTTGCCCCAATCTTCGCCGGGACCCGGTTGAATCAAAGGACCGTAAAACTCTCTGGTCTCCTCCTTGTGCACGAGCTCATCGATGAACTGCATGGCTTCGATCATTGCTTTTAAATCTTCGGGATGTTCGAGCATGCAGGAATCAATGCCGAGCTGCTCCTGAGGATCCGCGCTCTGCAGAAAAACCCGGCCGCGATTTCGCTGCTCGAGCAAGTGCGCCGAGACCGGCATCATGCGCTTAAGACCGCTCACCTCCGTCGGCGGCCGCATGTTGATGTGAAAATTGGCCGCCTCACTGATGGGGTTCTTACGAATGATCAGGCGGAAGCGCGGCACAACCCAGTCCTCCTTCGACTCTCTGGGCCCTTCGAAAGTCATAAACACCACCGGATGGTCTTGATAGTTTTCGCCGATTCCTTTCAGCTCATGGACCACCGGAATGCCATGTTTTTTTAACTGGTCACTTTGACCGATTCCCGAAAGCATCAGTATCTGCGGCGAACCATACACTCCGGCAGTGAGCAAAATTTGCCCGCCCATACACGGAGTGCATCTGGCCGTTCTTCTCATAACGCACGCCTTCGGCTTTTTTGCCAGAGAGCTGCAGAGAGTGGACCGTGGCCTCAGCGATAATCGTCAAATTGGGCCGGCCGCGTACCGGGTCGAGATAGGCTATCGTCGTCGATTGGCGTTTGCCGTTCTTGATATTGTACGGCGAAGCGCAAACACCGTACGGCTCCGGCACGTTGAGATCGGGACATCTCGGCAAGCCCATACTATAAGCGGCGTCAATGAATGCGCGCACCGGCGGCGACGCCGGCATGTCGAGAGTATAATGCCGCTTGACGTAGAGCGGCCCATCGTTACCGTGAATCGGACTATCGGGAAAATCTTGGTCCGACTCGATGCGTTTCATAAATGGCAAGCAGGTTTGGTAGGACCAATCGGGATTGCCGGCCTGCACCCATTGATCAAGATCATAGCGCTGCGGGCGCAGCACCGACATCACGTTTACCGAAGAGCCGCCGCCCATGATGCGGCCGGCAAGGGCATAATAAGTGCTGCCGTCGAGATGCCGTTGGGTCGGAAACATCGCGACGTATTCTGATTCAAGTAACAAGCGAGTCTGATTCGAAGCCTCGGCAACAAGCTCGGGCAATGGCTGCGGGTCAGGCCCGGCTTCGAGCAACAAGACTTTGCGACTCGGGTCTTCTGTAAGCCGGTTGGCGGCCACGAGTCCGGCGGAGCCTCCCCCGACGATAATAACGTCATACTTATCTGCCATCGAAACTCTTCCTCCGTCGCGCGCTCACGCTTTGGCTGTCGCGCCCAGGCCCTGGCGTAAGCGCTTGGTAAACTCTTGCAAAATTAATGTCGCCGTGGCGCGCAGCACCATATCACCGAGAATTCCGAGCCGTCCTTTGATCTTGATGTCGGCACGGTAGTTCATCATCGTCTCATTGGCGGCAGGCTCTTGCAGATCCACGAGCATATCCGCATTGACCGTGCTCTTGGTCACGGAATCCGTTCCCTCGGTCTTCACCACCATTTGTTCCGGTGGTTTACTTTCAACAATCATTGCACGAAAAGAAAACTTGCCCGAGATCGGGCCAACATTGGCGGCGATAACCCCGTCAAAGGTTTTGTCATCGATTTGTTTGACCTCCTGCAGGCCAGGCAGGCACGATGAGAATTTATTGATGTCGATCAGAAAGTCCCACGTCTTGGCCGCAGGCACATCAAGATCGATCTTTCCTTCAAAAATCATTCTTGCTCCTCAAGCGAAATCAGCGCCGATCTTATGTGACAAAAAAACTCCTGACAAGGGGATTAAGGCAGAAGGATAAAGCGGAAAAGATACAGCCAGTATCGTGTCCGGAAAACAGGCATGTCCGTGACTTTGGACATTCCCCTGGTAGAAGAGTCCTACTTCCGGAAACAGAACACGAGCACGAACATGCCGAGGCTGAGTTTAGCCGTATTCACATAGAGCTGGTAACCAAGCACAATGCGGGGCGAGCGCGGGCGCCCTCTTCACTGGTAAACAACCCCCCGCTAACTTAAACGTTCCCGGAACCCTATCGAACTACTTACCGCCGTGCAGTGCTTCGTAAATCTTTTCCGCGGTAATCGGCAGACTCTTGATGCGCACGCCGCAAGCATCTTCAACGGCGTTGGCGATGGCCGCAGCCGTCGGGATATTGCCCGTCTCGCCGATCGGCATGCTGTCGTAGGGCCCAGCTCCGTGCGGCGCTTCGGTCACCGAGCCTTTGAATACCGGAACGTCCTTAATCGTCGGGATCTTGTACTCGCCGAAGTGAGTCGTTGCGACTTTGCCGTCGCTAATGACGACTTCTTCCATCAGCGTGTACCCGATGCCGGTCATGCTTGCGCCCTCGATCTGCCCCTGGTGCATCAGCGGGTTGAGCACCGTGCCGGTGTTATGCGTCGAAGTGAATTTTCTGAGATCAACCCGTCCGGTTTCCGGGTCGACTTCCACTTCCGCGACCTGCACGCACATGGAAGCGGCGTGAATCTTTTTGGTGTCGTTAAACGTGGCATCCACCGCGATCGGCGCGCCGTTGGCTTTGACAATTTCGCCGTACGTGAGTCGCCTTTCCATGCGCGGGTGCAGCGCCGCCCCCTTCGCAAGCGTGATTTGATCGGCCGCTACGCCCATCTGACTTGCCGCCGCTTGCTTAATCGCATCCACGGCCTTCAAAGCCGCTTGGTAGCCCGCGGTGCCATAAACTCGCGTCGCGCGGCTGCCGCCGACGCCGGTATCCTTCACGCCGGTCTGCGTGTCCAGTTGCTGAGCCTTGACCTGGCTGAGTGGGATTTTGAGCTCTTCAGCAACGATTTCGCTCAGCACGGTGTAGGTTCCAGCTCCTTGGTCCGCCATGGCGGAGGAAATCGTAGCGATGCCTTTTTCATCCAGCGAAATGGCGACGGTACCCGTCCCACCGGCAGGGGTCCACTGCACCAACGCGATGCCGCGCCCGACGTTTTTCGCCTTGGGTTTCTCGTAGCCGGAATCGTCCAGCGCTTTTCTAAGGGTCTCGTCGGTCTTGATATAGCTATACTCCTCCCCAGTGGGATCGATGTCGCCGTCGTGCATGAAGTTTTTCTGGCGCAGCTTGATCGGGTCCATGCCCAACCGTTTCGCGATTATGTCCATCTGGCTCTCGTTTGCAAAGAATCCCTGGGGATCGCCGGGCGAGCGCATATGGCCGCAGGGGATCTTGTTGGTGTAGACCATATGCTCCTCGATAAAGACATGAGGAATATTGTACGGCCCGGCCGACAGGTGCGGCCCGTTGAGAAACGCATTGGGCTTGAACGCGCCGTAGGCGCCGCTGTCGAAGATGAAGCTCATGCGGTGCGCGACCAGAGTGCCGTCTTTCTTTACGCCGGTTTTGACGTGGATGATCGAAGCGTGACGTGGATTGCCGGCGACGAATTCTTCTTCATAGTCCATCACCAATTTCACTGGCCGTCCGGCTTTCTTGGACAAAAGATAGACCACGGCAAGATCCATGAAATCGCCCTTGCCGCCGAAGTCACCGCCGATGTAGACGGGGTTAAAGTTGAGTTTCTCTGGCGGCAGTTTGAGCGCATTGGCGACCTGTTCGCGCACGCCGTAGGGCACCTTGCTGCACGACCAGAACTCCGCCGAACCGTCGGTCGCCGCGCTCACCACGCAGGAATGGGGCTCGATGTAACTCTGATGCACCACCGGAGTGGTAAATGTGTTCTCGACGATGAGGTCCGCCTGGCGGAAACCCTCCTCGGGGTCGCCCTTGCCCCAGGTAACATAAACGAACTCATTGGACGGCGCCTCCAGCGCCTTAGGCAGACCTTTGTAGTTCATGACATCCGGGTGCAATAACTTTGCGCCGGGCTTCATGGCCTCGAGCGGATCCAAAAGCGGCTCGGTTTCTTCGAATTCGACTTCGATGAGATTGAGCGCCTCCTCGGCGATGCTCTCATTATCTGCCGCCACCGCGGCAACTTTCTCGCCGATGAATCTCACTTCGCCGTCTGCCAAGATCGGCATATCGTAGAGCCGGCGGCCGATCCGCAGTCCGGTACAATCTTCTCCCGTCACCACCGCGTGCACACCGGGCAGCGCTTCGGCCTTGCTGACATCAATCCTTTTTATCTTCCCGGATGCGATCGGGCTTCTATAGAGCTTGCCCCACAACATTCCCGGTAGGGTTACATCGACCGCATACTTGGCCTTGCCGCTGACTTTTAGCTCGCCCTCCACCCTCGGTGTTGGATTGCCTACAACCTGCTTCGACGCTGCCATCAAGCTACCTCCATCTTCTCAACGAAATGATAGATCTTAAAAATATTCCGCACGGCCGCCGCTGATGAACTTGCCTAGGCTTAAAAAAAGATTAGCTGACTGAGGGGCGTGGGTTATTGAGCGAATGTAGGGGAAAACAGCTCGATCTGCAACTATGTAAACGCAAACTTACGGCCTTAGCGATGTATTGAAAAAGCACTAGGACGAGTGCAGTAGGTTTGCATTTGAGCAGTTTTGCCGCCTTAAGCGAGAATCAATGAATGGGGCTCGATCATGCTAGGGCCCCGTAAACTGTAGCCGATGGCGCGATTAATCGTTGCATCGGCTTTCTAAGTACAATATCCTCGCTTTTCACCGTTTGCTTCGAAATCAGGACTTTTCGTTTTAACAGAAACGGCGTTGCCGAAAACGAGCATTTCAGAATTGTCCTCTGCCCAAATTCCGCCTGCTTGACGTCTCAATTATCTATCGGCGCGCCATACCTCTAGGAGACCGATGATGGCTAAAAGAATCGTTCCTCGGATGAAAGCCACCTGCTGGATTCGAAACTGCTGCTGCAGGTGCTTACCTCAGTGAAGAAGGGCGACTTTAGCGCGAGGCTTCCCGGCAGCTGGACCGGCGTTGATGGCAAGATCGCCGATACCATCAATGACATCATCGAGATGATGTCGGATAGCACCAAAGAAATGGAGCGAGTCAGCCGGGTTGTCGGCAAAGAGGGGCGGCTGTCACAACGGGCGGTGCTTCCAGGAGCATCGGGTTCCTGGAGGAGCAGGGTCAATGCGGTGAACCATTTGATAGATGATCTGGTCCGTCCAACTACGGAAATGGCACGGGTTATTGGAGCGGTAGCCAAGGGCGATCTAACCCAGACCGTCGCATTGGACGCCGAAGGCCAGCCGCTGAGAGGGGAATTTCTTCGCACCGCGAAAATGGTTAACGCGATGGTTAAACAGCTCGATGGTTTTGCCGAGGAGGTGACGCGTGTAGCGCGTGAGGTGGGTACTGAAGGCAAACTCGGAGGCCAAGCCCAGGTTCGAGATGTCAGCGGGGTTTGGAAAGATTTAACCGAGAGCGTGAACATGATGGCGGGTAATTTGACGGCGCAGGTACGCAATATCGCCGACGTCACCATTGCCGTGGCCAACGGCGACCTTTCCAGAAAAATTACCGTCGATGTGCGCGGCGAAATCCTGCAGCTCAAAGACACCATCAACACCATGGTGGATCAACTCAGAAGCTTTGCCGCCGAGGTGACGCGGGTGGCGCGCGAGGTCGGCACCGATGGCAAACTGGGCGGCCAGGCCGTCGTTCCCGGAGTCGCCGGCACCTGGAAAGATTTGACCGACAGCGTCAATGCAATGGCCAGCAATTTGACATCCCAGGTGCGAAATATCGCCGATGTCACCATTGCCGTGGCCAACGGAGATTTATCGAGAAAAATCACCGTCGATGTCAAAGGCGAAATACTGCAACTTAAAGACACGATCAATACCATGGTCGACCAGTTGCGCAGCTTTGCCGCCGAAGTCACCCGGGTGGCGCGTGAGGTCGGCACCGAAGGCAAACTGGGCGGACAGGCCGTCGTTCCCGGAGTTGCCGGCACCTGGAAAGACCTGACCGACAGCGTCAACTTGATGGCCGGCAATCTCACCGACCAGGTTCGAAATATCGCGGACGTTACCATCGCCGTCGCCAACGGCGACCTGTCCAAGAAGATCACCGTCGATGTGCGCGGCGAAATTCTCCAGCTCAAAGAAGCCATCAATACCATGGTCGACCAGTTGCGCAGCTTTGCCGCCGAAGTCACCCGGGTGGCGCGTGAGGTCGGCACCGAAGGTAAGTTGGGCGGCCAAGCTCAGGTTCGAGATGTCAGCGGTGTTTGGAAAGATCTTACTGAGAACGTCAACATCATGGCCGGCAACTTGACGGCGCAGGTGCGAAATATCGCCGATGTCACCATTGCCGTCGCCAACGGCGACTTATCCAAGAAAATTACCGTCGATGTTCATGGTGAGATTCTCCAGCTTAAAGAGGCCATCAACACCATGGTCGATCAGTTAAACGCCTTTGCCGCCGAAGTCACCCGGGTGGCCCGCGAGGTCGGCACTGACGGCAAGTTGGGCGGCCAAGCGGTCGTTCCCGGAGTCGCCGGCACTTGGAAAGATTTGACCGACAGCGTCAATTTCATGGCCGGCAACCTAACGGCGCAGGTGCGCAACATTGCCGATGTCACCATCGCCGTGGCCAACGGCGACTTATCCAAAAAATTACCGTCGATGTTCATGGTGAGATTCTCCAGCTTAAAGAGGCCATCAACACCATGGTCGATCAGTTAAACGCCTTTGCCGCCGAAGTCACCCGGGTGGCGCGCGAGGTCGGCACTGACGGCAAGTTGGGCGGCCAAGCGGTCGTTCCCGGAGTCGCCGGCACCTGGAAAGATTTGACCGACAGTGTCAATGCGATGGCGAGCAACTTAACCTCTCAAGTGCGAAATATCGCCGATGTTACCATCGCCGTGGCCAACGGCGACTTGTCCAGGAAAATCACCGTCGATGTCAAAGGTGAAATCCTGCAGCTCAAAGACACCATTAACACGATGGTCGATCAGTTAAACGCCTTTGCCGCCGAGGTCACCCGGGTGGCGCGGGAGGTCGGCACCGAGGGTAAGTTGGGAGGTCAGGCGCAGGTTCGCGGTGTCAGTGGTGTCTGGAAAGATTTGACCGACAGCGTCAATTTCATGGCCGGCAACCTGACCGCTCAGGTGCGCAACATCGCCGACGTCACCATTGCAGTCGCTAACGGCGACCTATCCAAGAAGATTACCGTCGATGTGCGCGGCGAAATCCTGCAGCTCAAAGAAGCCATCAACACCATGGTCGATCAGCTAAACGCCTTTGCCGCCGAGGTCACCCGTGTGGCGCGCGAGGTCGGCACGGACGGCAAGCTGGGCGGCCAGGCCTTGGTTCCCGGTGTTGCCGGCACCTGGAAGGACCTGACCGACAGCGTCAATTTCATGGCTGGCAATCTGACGGCGCAAGTGAGGAATATCGCCGACGTCACCATCGCCGTCGCCAACGGCGACTTGTCCAAAAAGATCACTGTCGACGTGCAAGGCGAAATTCTACAGCTTAAGGAAGCCATCAATACGATGGTCGATCAATTGCGCAGCTTCGCCGCCGAAGTCACCCGTGTCGCGCGCGAGGTCGGCACCGAAGGAAAGCTGGGCGGGCAGGCCTTGGTTCCCGGTGTTGCCGGTACCTGGAAGGACCTGACGGATAACGTTAATGTCATGGCCGCAAACCTCACCGCCCAGGTGCGCGGTATCGTCAAGGTTGTTACCGCCGTCGCTAACGGCAGCCTCAAAGAAAAGCTTACTGTCGAAGCTAAAGGTGAAGTTGCCGCGTTGGCGGAAACGATCAACAACATGACTGATACTTTGGCCATCTTTGCAGAGCAGGTAACGACCGTTGCTCGCGAGGTCGGGGTTGAAGGCCGCTTGGGCGGGCAGGCCAACGTGCCGGGCGCTGCAGGCATTTGGAAGGATTTAACCGATAACGTTAACTTGTTGGCCGCCAACCTTACCACTCAGGTGCGTGCGATCGCCGATGTCGCGACCGCGGTTACCAAAGGTGACCTTACCCGTTCGATCCAGGTTGCGGCGCGAGGTGAGGTTGCCGAGCTCAAAGACAACATCAATGCGATGATCCAGAACCTCCGCGCGACAACTGAGCAGAACACCGAGCAGGACTGGCTCAAGACCAATCTCGCCAAATTCACTCGCATGATGCAAGGCCAGCGCGATCTTACGACTGTGGGCCAAATGCTGCTTTCGGAGCTTGCGCCGCTGGTAAGCGCGCAGTACGGCGCAATTTATCAGATCGAGGGAAGCAATGGTGACTCGCGGCTGAAAATGCTCGCCAGCTATGCGCGCGAAGCGACTCAGAGTGCGGCAGCGGAACTGCCCATCGGCGTCGGCCTGGTGGGTCAATGCGCCATCGAGAAACGGCGCATTTTGCTCTCCGAAGTCCCATCCGATTATGTGCAAATTACTTCCGGCTTGGGCCGAGCCTGCCCGCGCAACCTGATCGTGCTGCCGGTTCTGTTCGAGGCAGAGACCAAAGCTGTCATCGAGTTGGCCTCACTGGCTGAATTCACATCAACCCATTTGACCTTTCTTGCCCAGCTTACCGAGAGCATCGGTATCGTCCTCAATACCATCGAGGCAACGATGCAAACCGAAGGTCTCTTGCAGCAGTCCCAGAAACTTGCCGGCGAACTACAAACGCAGCAGAAGGAACTGCAGCAAACCAATGAAGAGCTGGCAACCAAAGCTCAACAGCTCGCCGAACAGAACGCCGAAGTGGAGCGCAAAAATCAGGAGATCGAACAGGCGCGCCACGCTCTTGAAGAGAAGGCCGCCGAATTGGCTCTGGCGTCAAAATATAAGTCGGAATTTCTCGCCAACATGTCGCACGAATTGCGCACCCCGCTCAATTCAATCCTCATCCTGGCGCAGCAGCTGACATCCAATCCGGACCGGAATCTCACCACAAAACAGGTTGAGTTTGCCCGTAACATCCACGCCTCCGGCGGCGACCTGCTGAACTTGATCAGCGACATTCTCGATCTCTCTAAGATCGAATCCGGTACCGTCACCGTGGAACCTGAGGAGGTTCTCTTCAGCAAAGTGCAGGAAGCGGTGGAACGAAGCTTCCGCCATGTGGCGGAAGCGCGACATCTTACTTTTAAGATTGAAACGCACATCGACCTGCCGCAAGGCATGACCACCGATCTAAAGCGACTCCAGCAGGTGCTGAAAAATCTGCTCTCCAACGCGTTCAAATTTACGACGCATGGAAGCGTCGTCTTCCGAATGAGAATCGCTGAGGCGGGCTGGAGCGCGGAACACCCGATACTCAAAAATAGTTCGAGAGTGATCGCTTTTGAGGTCAGCGACACCGGTATCGGCATCCCGACCGACAAGCAGAGAATCATTTTCGAGGCTTTCCACCAAGCCGATGCTGGGACCAGCCGCCGCTACGGCGGCACCGGTCTTGGGCTGGCCATCAGCCGAGAGCTTGCGACGTTGTTGGGCGGAGAGATCCGGCTTGTCAGCAACGTTAATGAAGGCAGCAACTTCACGCTCTATCTGCCGGAAGACTACTTTGCCTCGGCCTCCGGCGACTTCTCATCGAGATGGACGACATTTAATCCGGCTCCCCTGGTGGTGCAGCATTCGCTCAAGCCTGAAGAGATCGCCGACGATCGCGAAACGATTCTACCGAAGGACGCGGTTGTCCTTATTGTTGAAGATGATCCTCGCTTCGCCGGACTGTTATTGGACTTGGTGCGCGAGCGAGGCTTCAAAGCCGTGGTTACCAACAAGGGTTCGATCGCCCACAATCTGGCGCGCGAATTCAATCCCGTCGCCATCCTATTGGATATCTTCCTGCCTGACATGCTCGGATGGACCGTGTTGAGCAACCTAAAACAAGACTCCACTACGCGCCACATTCCGGTGCAAATCGTCAGCGTCGAAGAAGAGCGCATACAGGGGCTGGGTCACGGCGCCTTCTCTTATCTGATCAAACCGGCCACTAGCGGCGAATTGGAGATCGCCATTGACCGCGTATTGGGCTATGCCAGGGCAGAGCGCAAGGAGCTCTTGATCGTCGAAGACGACGCGGTGGAAAGGCAGAGCATCGTTGAACTGCTCTCCCACGAAAAGGTCGAGATCACTACGGCGCACACCGGCGGCGAGGCTTGGAACATTTTGCGCTCAAAGAAGTTTGACTGCATGGTTCTCGACCTGAAGCTGCCGGACATAACCGGCTTCGATTTGCTCGAGCGCATTCGGCGTCAACGCGATCTGCAAGATTTGCCGATCGTCGTTTTTACGGGCAAAGACTTGACCGAGCAAGATGAACTGCAGCTGGCACAACTGGCCGAGAGTGTGGTCATCAAGGGTGTCCAATCTCCCGAGCGTTTGCTCGATGAAACATCCTTGTTCCTGCACCTGTTAACAACCGAACTCGCTCCTGCCAAACAACAAATGCTCGAACGACTGCGCCATAGCGACGAGGCGCTCAGGGGTAAGACAGTGCTGGTCGTGGATGATGACGTGCGCAATATTTTCGCCTTGACCAGCTTACTCGAACAGCACGGTGTGCGTGTCATCAGCGCGGAAACCGGTAAAGAGGCGATTTCGCTTCTCGACCGAGAGGAAGTGATTGACGCCGTGCTAATGGACATCATGATGCCGGACATGGATGGCTATGAAACCATAAGCCTGATCCGGAAAAGCACAAAACACAAGCTATTACCCATTCTCGCGCTGACGGCTAAGGCCATGAAGGGTGACCGCGAAAAATGCCTGGAAGCAGGCGCTTCGGACTATATCGCCAAGCCGGTCAATACGGAGGAGCTGCTCGGACTACTACGCATATGGCTTTTCGGCAAGCAGACACATTCCGGAGTCGGTTATGAACGCAGCAACGGCGAACATCCTAGTAGTTGACGATGATGTAAAGACGCTCGCGGCCATGGAGGCGCTTCTCGCGGGGCCGGGGCGAAACATCTCAACGGCTTCTTCGGGCACGGAGGCGCTCCGCCTGTTGTTACGAGAGGACTTTGCGCTGATCCTTATGGACGTCCGCCTGCCGGTGATGGACGGCTTTGAGACCGCCGCGTTGATTCGACAGAGAGAAAGGTTTCGCTACACCCCAATTATTTTTATCTCTGCCATCGATACCCTGGAATCGGACGTTTTTCGAGGAGCCGCCAGCGGGGCCGTTGATTACCTTTTCAAACCGGTTGTGCCGCAAATTCTTCAGGCCAAGGTTTCGGTTTTCGTCGACCTGTTTCATAAGAACGAGCAGCTAAAACTACAAGCAATCCGGCAAAGCGAAGAGCGCTTTCGAATGGTGGTCGAAAGCTTGCAGGATTACGCGATTTTCATGATGGATCCGAGCGGCCGGGTCTCAACCTGGAATTTGGGCGCCGAGCGGATTGTCGGTTGGAGCCAGCATGAAGCCATTGGCAAATTGTTCGGCGCTTTCTACACGCCGGAAGACGAGGAAAAGGGCTTGCCTGGCCAGGCACTGAAGGACTCGGCTGGGGCGGGACGCTATGAAGACGAGGGCTGGCGCCTGCGCAAGGATGGCTCGCGCTTTTGGGCTAATGTTGTGGTCACCTCGCTGGTCGATGATCACGGGGAGCTCGTCGGCTTTTCGGCCATTTTCCGTGACATCACTGCCCGCAAGAAGACCGAAGAACAGCTTAAACGACTCAACTCCGATCTCGAAGAACGATATGTCGAAAAGGCGGCTGAATTAGCCCACACCATCGGTGAACGGGAAAAGCTCCAAGAGCAGCTTCTCCAAGTGCAGAAAATGGAAAGCATCGGCACTTTGGCCGGTGGAATTGCCCACGACATTAACAACATTCTCAACATCATCTCCGGGTACGCCAATCTGATTTTGCAGAATAGCGACGGCAAGGACAGAAACTCCGAGCATGTAGAAGTGATTATAGAAACCGTCGAACGCGGCGTTTCTTTAGTCCGGCAGCTCCTAGCCATGGCGCGCAAGGCCGAAACCAAGTTTGAACCGGTCAGAGTGACAAGTGTGTTGCAGAAGCTTCAAGGGATTATCAATGATACCTTTCCTAAACAGATCGAGGTCATCTGGAATCTACAACCGAACTTGCCGTCGATCATGGCCGACCCTCACCAAATTCATCAGGCGGTTTTCAACCTTTGCCTCAATGCGCGCGACGCCATGCCGAATGGTGGAAAGCTGATCGTTGCCACCGAAATAGTTGACGGAGCCGAGCTGCGCAAGATTTCTCAAGAAGTGAAAGAGGAACTGTACTGCTGCGTCACCGTCAAAGACACCGGCATAGGCATGAGCATGTCAACCAAAAGTCGTATTTTTGAGCCGTTCTTTACGACCAAACGGCAGGGAGAAGGAACGGGATTGGGCCTTGCGGTGGTCTATGGGATCGTCGGTAAACACGGCGGTATTATCGACGTCGAAAGCGAGCCCGGTCGCGGCGCAAGCTTTCGGCTTTTTCTTCCCATCCCCAAAGATCAGGTCGAATCAAGCGATCCCCGAGCGGAACCGCCGCGCAGGAAAATTGACGGGCTGGTGGCCAACGGTGAAATGATTCTTTTCGTTGACGACGAGGTGCACCAGCTGCGCTTGATGCAGATACATCTGCAGCGAGCGGGGTACAGAGTGTTAACCGCGGCGGATGGCGCTGAAGCTGTCGATATGCACAATCTGCATAAGCAAGAGATCGCGGCAGTAATCCTTGATTTTGGATTGCCGAAGCTAAACGGGTGGGAAGCTTATCGAAAGATGAAAGAAGTTGATCCTGACATTAAGGCGATTTTCGCCACCGGGTTTATCGCCTCTCAGCTGGAGACGGAACTGGCTAAGCAGGAACTGAGCGGTGTTATTATGAAACCGTATCAGCTCGACGAAGTGTTAGAAAAAATCGACAGCGCCATCAAAAGTAAAGGCGTGAAATTTGTTGGAGACACTCCATCGACGAGTCATTCCGCTTCATTCCCCAAGACTGCTAAAAATCATTCCTGACGGCATATCTCAGAAATTCAGGTGCATTCAGCAACTGCAATAATTTTCTCGAAGGCGAGTATACCCGGTTCTCCTTCGGCGCCGTCACAAAACTGCATCTAAGACAACATGACACCCGTTTATTGCTGGCTACAGTCCGTTACACCCCACACACACCGCCAGAGCAAATGTACGGCTGCGGTAATAAAACAAGATACAAGCTAAAAGCATCGGCGAATTCTTGAACTCTGTTTTTCGGCTTGGCGTGAATCAGGTTTGTGATCGGAACAAGATGCTTGCCGTAGAATTCCGCTAAAGAGTCGATCATCTGTTGTAGATGAGCGGTATGCGGCTGGTATCGGTACACCGGGTCCTCCGCCCCCGCTGAGGTTACAAAACCATCTGCATCGAGGCGTGCCAGTAATTCGGCCGTTTGTTTCTGATCGATGTAGAGGCGATTGGCCACAGCCTCACAACTCCATAGTGCATCTCGTTTGCTGCGAAGAAGCAGTAACGCCTCCAGATAAGCGACCGATTCGATTCTCTCCAAAATAAACTGCTTAACGTCGTTCGGAATTGAGTCTCGATTCATGCGGTAGTCGGTGGCTGAAGTTAATAACGTATGACCGGCTGCGTTGTAAATACCGGCTGCAACAAAAAAGCTGCTATTAAACTCAGGTTGCCAGTTTGAGCTTGCTATGAAGACAACATGACACTGCCCTGTTCAAGCGTTGCTTGATCGTTACAGTCATTTACACCTCTCACCAACCGCCATCGCAAATGTCGTGCAGCGGAAATTTCTAGACAAGAATTGCCAAAGCGGCCGGAACGACATTTGCAGTCCCGCGGCCCGTGGCAACGAAAATTTCTTACCGCAAGACGCACAACACGGATCTTTGGCATTTCTGTTCAAATTGTCCGAATTGGCCGGTTACAGATTTCGACAAACACGACCACGGTGCTCCTCCGATGGATGAATTCTGTCCTGAATGTGTCGAGCACCAACGCCAAGGAACCTGCACGCAGGCTAGTGGAAGAGAGGCAAGTGCATCGATTGCTCGCAAGAAGATCCTGATCATCGAGGATCAGGCTGACGTTCGGCGGGTGCTCACAATCACCTTACGTCATCTAGGTTATAAAACATGCGAAGCAGCCGATGGCCGCGCCGGAATTAGAATGAGCCTGATCGAGAATCCCGATTTGATCGTGATGGATCTTTCGCTACCTGACTCCAGCGGTTTGGAAACCGCCAAAAGGATAAAGGAGAATTCTCAGACGAAAGACATCCCGATCGTTGCATGTTCCGGCTGGGAGAGCGACGAGATCCTTGCACAAGCCGCGGAAGCGGGAATCGCGGAGTTTTTAGCCAAGCCGATCTCGCCAGAGCTACTTGCCGCGGTGATCGAAAAACTTACCTGAATTCAGACAATACTTTCCCCTACGTTTGCTCACTCAGTTACATCCGTTACTCACGTATGATCGAGTATCGTATAAAAATTACCGCCTTTGATTGCGCAAGGCGAGCCCGCCTCGGGTTGAGAGGACTGGCGAGTTCTTCACCGAATCCCAAAGCCGCACACGCAAAAGGCCCCTCGATATTGTCGAAGGGCCTTTCTCTTGTGGTCTAAAGCTGGCTCCCCGGGAGGGACTCGAACCCCCGACCAATTGGTTAACAGCCAACTGCTCTACCGACTGAGCTACCGGGGAATATAGACTACTTTCGATCCGCCCGCGCCGATAACATCGCCACCACCGTATCGAGTCGCGAGCAGTTCGGACCGGTTCAGCCAAGGGATGAACAGATCAATTAATTAGCACACGAATCCAGCAAATTCCAGGCAGGGGAAACGATCCTGGGCATGGCAAACGGAGCGTGGCGAGCTTTCGCGGGCTTAGTTCATCAGCTAAGACCACTCCAATTGCAATTTTTTTATTTCCTGCAGCATTTTTTGGTGATGAGTCGCGGGCCAGTAGATACGGCGGCAATTGGCACACCAAAAAAATTGTTCCTGAGTTGAAAAAACATATTCGGGGACCGCCTGTTTGACGGAAGTTTTCGGACGCGGCTGCAGCGAAGAATTGCAGATAAGACATCGCCTGAAAAGATCGTTGGTTCGAGCCAGATGAAACGTGCTGACGACCTGACGCAGCTGTTCGCGAAAGTCATCGCTTTGTATCAACAGAGAGTCCTGCGGTTGAGTACGTAAACGGCGGTCCCGGGTGAGAATGATTCTGATTTTCTTGGCGTGCCGCATGGACCAAACCGGCGCCTGAGAGATGTCGTCCATAAAGCACATCTAGTCCTAGCACCCTGAGCCATTTCGCAAGCCTGCCAAGCATGACGTCGGCGGCGAATCTCAGTTCCCGAGGATTTGATTTCGACATCTGCTGGCATTTAGTTTGAACTGATCTGCCTTTGCATTTACCATAGCCGTGTTCTACCGCATGATCGTGAAACAATCCATTGGCCTCGCTGTCGTTGTGTTCTGGTGCGTGATGAACGTCCTACTCATCAAACGCCAGCTCTGGGCGCCGCCGCCTCCGCTTTTCGTCAGCGCGACGGAAACTCTTACGGAAGCGACTCAGGAATGGTGGGGAGTCTACTATCAGGGCGAGAAAATCGGCTTCACTTCACAAAGCATTGAGCCGAGCCAGAACGGATATCAGCTGCGCGATGAATCGCTGCTGCGCTTGAATCTATTAGGAACGACTCAGCGGGCTTCGACGCGGCTGGCCATGGCTGTGGATAAAGAATGGGTGCTTAAAGATTTCGATTTTGAGCTGCTGTCAAACGATGTCCGTTTTCAATCCCGGGGCAAGGTTATTCCGGGTCAATTACACCTCGAAATTGAGTCGGCCGGCCATACGTCGAAGCAGATTATCGCACTGACGCAACCGCCCTACTTAGCCGCGGCTTTGAAACCTTTAGTCGCAACCCAGCAGTTGGAGCCCGGCAAAGAACATTTCTTTACAATCTTCGATCCTGCGACTCTTGCCGATCAAATCACTTCGGTGGTCATCGAAGCTCGCGAGCACATCCTCGTCGGCGATCAAAAAGTGCCGGCGATCAGATTGCGGCAACGGTTCAAAGGGATTTCGGTGGTTTCGTGGATCGATGGAAATGGCCGCACGCTGAAGGAGGAAAGCCCTGGCGGATTTGCTCTCCGACGGGAAGCTCCGCCACAGGTAAAAAGCTTCGCTGATTCGCCCGCCGTTCCTTTGGACCTGATTGCACGCGCTTCGATCGCGGTCGGCGAATCGATTCTCCAGCCGCAAAGTAGAAGTAAGCTTCGACTAAGATTAAGCGGCCTGAACTTGGTAGAATTCGCATTGCATGGTGAACGCCAGAAGTTTAGCGAGGATGTCTTGCGCATAGAGCGAGAGCAGGTTAGCCCGTCCGACACTTACAAGATCCCGCTAAAAGATCGCCGCTTCGGCTCATTCTTGAACCCCACTCCATTTCTGCAAAGCGATCATCCATCGATCCGCGATCGTGCCATGCAAATCCTCGGCGCGGAAACAGATGCGCACAGAGCGGTCGTGCGCCTGAAAAATTGGGTCTACAACGAAATCGAAAAGCAGCCGACTATCAGTATCCCTAACGCTCTCCAAGTGCTGCAAACCAAAAAGGGGGATTGCAACGAACATACTGTGCTGTTCAACGCGCTCGCTCGCGCCGCGGGCATTCCCGCCAGAACCGTAGTTGGGTTGGTCTATCTGCGCGGCGCATTTTATTATCACGCCTGGTCCGAAGTTTGGCTTGGCAAATGGATCTCCTTGGACTCGGTGCTCGATCAGTTTCCCGCCGATGTCACTCACGTCAAATTCATCGAAGGCGAAATCGACCGGCAGTTGGATATGCTTAAATTGATCGGCAATCTGAGAATAGAAGTTCTGGAACAGGAATAATTCACTAAATCGACGGACTCTAGCAACCCGGGTGGCGCGGATAATTCCTAGCCGAGTTATCTGCCTTGGATCTTTAGCGGCCGGGGGCTTGGACGCGTTAAATAGAGCAGACTCCCTCGCTATGATTCGCATAATCAATTTACGCAAACAGTACGGCCGCCTGGCTGCTGTAGATAATCTCAACATCGAAGTTGCCCCGGGAGAAATATTTGGCTTCCTGGGCCCCAACGGCGCGGGCAAGACCACGACCATCCGAGTAATGATGGGGATCTTGAGAGCGAGCTCGGGCCGAGTGATTCTCGGCGGGCACGATGTCGAACACGAGCCGCAGCAAGCCAAAGCTATCGCCGGATTCATCCCCGATCGCCCGTTTATTTATGAGAAACTCAGCGGCAAAGAATTCCTTACGTTTGTCGCTAAGCTACACCGAATGGAATCGGCTCGATTGAAACACAGGATTGACGAGCTCTTGGAATATTTCGAATTAGCCGATTGGCAGGACGAGTTAGTGGAAGGGTTTTCCCACGGCATGAAACAGCGCCTGGTGTTGTGCGCGGCGCTTGTCCATGAGCCGCGCATTCTCATTGTCGATGAGCCGATGGTCGGCTTGGATCCCAAGGGTGCGCGCACCCTTAAGGACCTATTTCGTTCGTTGGCGAAAAACGGTACGACGGTTTTCTTATCGACCCATAGCATCAGCGTGGCCGAGGAAGTATGCCACCGAATCGGAATTATTCAGAAGGGCCATCTGATCGCCAGTGGGACCATGGCGGACATTTACCGACTCACTCGGGGTCACGACAGTAATTTGGAAGATGTTTTTCTTGAGTTAACCCAGCAGCAGGCCGACTTAGCATTGCCTCGGGAGCGGCCGGTTTGAGCACGATTCTGCTACTTCTCTCGCCCAAGTGGTTGGCATGGCAAAACGACTTTCATCGGCGCCGGGCTCGGACGGGCCGCCGCTGGTCGCTCCTGACCCTGGGGATCTGTTTCTGGATCGGCACGTTCTATGTAATTCGCCGCGTACTGATGTATTTTCAATCCGTGCATGACCTCGGCCCTGCCCTGGCCTATCAACTCCTGTTGATCATTCTGCTGACTTTTCTATCGATGCTTCTGTTCAGCAATCTGATAACAGCGCTCTCGGCATTTTTTCTCGCGCGCGATCTGGACTTGATCATCTCTACACCGCTGTCGCACAATCATTTTTATTATTCGCGTTTGCTCATGACCACGGTTAATTCGTCGTGGATGGTGCTATTTTTCAGTTTGCCGATTTTCGGCGCCTACAACACGGTCTTCGGCGGCGGAGTCATCTTTTACCTATGGCTGATGTTGAGTCTGCCGCTGTTTTTGATCATCCCCGCGGCATTCGGGGTTTTGGCTACGCATTTATTCGTCTACTTTCTTCCCGCCAAGCGCATCCGCGATATACTTTTTTTTGTCGGCCTGTTTGCCTTCATTTTGATTTATTTTCTCTTCCGGTTTTCCCAGCCGGAAAGATTAGTGCGGCCGGAAAGCTTCGGGCACTTTGTCCAGTTCCTAACCGCGATGGAAACACCTTCTTCGCCCTATTTACCGAGCAGTTGGTCGGCTGAAATCTTGGCTGGAACTCTATTTAACCGCTCTACAGACCAGGCCTTTTTCTTTGCCTTGCTGGCGAGCTATGGGCTGTTTTTTCCGCTGGTCACGTCATGGGTCTCGGGCGCAGTGTATCTGGACGGCTGGTCAAAGGCACAAGAGTCGAATCAGGGACGGCGAAAACTAAAATGGCTCGATCTGCTCATCAGTTTACTCACTCGGCCATTTTCCGGAGTGATGCGAGCTATTTTGATCAAGGATATCAAAACTTTCATGCGTGATAGCAGCCAATGGTCGCAAGTATTCCTGCTGATCGCCCTCATTGTCGTCTACCTCTACAATTTCAAAGTGTTGCCGCTCGATCGATCGCCCATGCCGGCTGGAACTTTGAGAACCGTGGTGGCCTTCGTCAATTTGGCCCTGGCCGGGTTCGTGCTCAGCGCGGTCGCCATGCGCTTTGCGTTCCCGGCAGTAAGTCTGGAAGGCAACGCGTTTTGGCTCTTACAAACCTCACCGATATCGCTCAAAACGCTGCTCTGGAGTAAGTTTTGGCTAAACTTATTGCCACTTCTTTTTCTCGGTGAGTTACTAGTCTTTTTCAGCAATCTGATGTTAGGCGTACCGAACTGGATGATGATCTTATCGCTGGTGACGATCTTTCTAATGACCTTCGGTATTACCGCGATTTGCGTTGGCCTCGGCGCAATCTATCCCAAATTTACTTATGATCATGTGGCCGAAATCCCCACCAGCTTCGGCGGCGCGATCTGCATGATCTTCAGCATCGGCTTCATCGGCCTTATTGTTATGATCGAAGCCTACCCGGTTTATCTGCTGACCAGCCGCTCATTCGGGGCTGGAGAATCCCACACTTCCATAGAATGGGTGATCGCCCCCTCTCTGCTGACTGCGATCGCCGTGACGGTCGCCGCCGTGGCGGTGTCGATCAGAAAATCTCTAAAAAGCCTTGAGGCGATGAGAGCCTAGAGCCGGAAGGCACTGGAGTCGCATATCCGGAAGGAGAATATGTCACAGCAGCATTGGTTCTAGATGAGCCGGAACCGGGCGCGGTGAACAAGCGGCTTGCGTCAAGGCGCATTGGCATAACCTGAATAGCTCGATAAGTACGCGGTTAAAACATTCTCCCGAGGTTACATAATGGAACTGATTCACACACTTTACGAGCCTGCGGGAAAAGGCCCGCATCCAACCATTCTGACGTTGCACGGTAGAGGCGCCAGCGCATTCGATCTGCTCAGTCTCGCCCCATACCTCTGCGCCGGCCGATTCCTTATCATCTGCCCTCAGGGCCCGTTGGAAACACCCATCGGACCGGAAGCCACTGGTTACGCCTGGTATCCCATGAGCATGGGCGGACCGCCGGATATTGGGTCGATGTTAGTGTCTCAACAACGGCTGCGACAGTTTCTCGACGACTGTGTCGCGCATTATCCGATCGATACAAAGAGGTTGGCAATTCTCGGCTTTAGCCAAGGCGGCGTTATGGCCTACAGTTTGGCTCTGGCGTATCCGGATCGATTTGCCGCGCTCGTGGCGCTAAGTAGCTGGCTGCCGCCGGAGCTCGTGCCGCACTTGTCGCTGAGCAATTCAGCGCAAACTTTGCCAACCTTGGTTCAACACGGCACTCAGGATTCAATGATCGAAGTCGACCGCGCAAGACGGTCCGTGGAAACACTGCGTCAAGCGCGCATCCCGGTAACTTATCGGGAGTATGAGATGGGCCATGAAATCAGGCCGAGAAGCCTTTCGGACCTCTCGGCCTGGTTAGAAGAGAAGGTACTGTCGCCGATCGTAACTGGGAATGAGACGGGCGAAACTTAACGCCGCATGTAGCTGTGGTCCCGGGCCATCGCCTCGAGACGGGCGATTCGATCTTCCATCGGCGGGTGCGTGCTAAACAGCGCGGCCAATCCTCCCCCGGTCAGCGGATTGACGATAAACATATGCGCTGTGGCGCTGGCCGTAGCCTGGCTGGTCTCAAGAGGAATGTGCTGTGAGCCGAGGTGAAGCTTGCGCAAAGCGCTGGCTAATGCGAGCGGATCTCCAGTGGTTTTGGCACCCCCAACATCGGCACCGTATTCCCGAGATCTCGACACCGCCATTTGAATCAGCATCGCCGCCAATGGCGCGACAATCATCATCACCAGCAGGCTGATCATATTACTGCCGCCCTCGCGATCATCCCTATGTCCGCCGCCGAAGATGGCGGCCCATTGCGCCATTTGCGCCAGGTAGCTGATGGCGCCGGCCAGGGTGGCGGCGATCGTGCTGACGAGAATATCGCGATTAGCCACGTGCGCCAGCTCATGGCCTAAAACGCCGGCGAGCTCGCGCTTGTCGAGAATGCGGCGAATCCCCGCCGTGACCGCCACTGCGGCATGCTGCGGATTGCGGCCCGTGGCAAACGCGTTCGGCGTCTCCTGCGGCAGCATGTAGACCTTGGGCATCGGCAATCCGGCGCGTTGAGTGAGATCCTGCACCAATCCGTAAAGCTCCGGATCATCCTGCGGCGTGATTTCTTGCCCTTGATACATTTTGATGACGATTTTGTCGCTGAACCAATAACTGAAAAAGTTCATTGCGGCAGCGATGACAAAGGCAATTACTGCTCCCTGGTGTCCGCCGAGAATGCTACCGACCCAGACGAGCAGCGCCGTCAACAATGCCAGCAGAACAGTTGTACGAAGCATGTTCATAAATTCCCCTTTTGCCGTATCGTACGATCTGGTTAAGTGATGTCAAGTATACACCACGGATGGTAATTTGCGTACGAGCTGGACAAAAAGCAAGCCCCGAGCTAGACAAAAGTTAACGGATCAATGGTTTATCGGTCCAGGAACGGAGAAAACCATGCGAATAGGGGTGGTATTTCCCCAGACGGAAATCGGCACGGATGCAGCCGTAATCGGGGAGTACAGCCAGGCTGCTGAACAGCTCAGCTATCATCATATTTTGGCGTATGACCATGTGTTAGGCGCCAATCCCGCGAGCCGGCCCGGTTGGCGGCCACCCTACACACATCAGAGCACATTTCACGAGCCGTTCGTTCTTTTCGCCTATCTGGCAGGACTGACCAAGACAATCGAATTGGTGACCGGAGTTCTCATCTTGCCGCAGCGACAAACCTGCTTGGTCGCAAAACAGGCAGCGGCTCTGGACATATTGAGCGGCGGCCGTTTGCGGCTGGGGATTGGTATCGGCTGGAATCCGGTCGAGTATGAAGCGCTGGGCGAAAATTTTAGTAATCGCGGGCAGCGCGCGGAAGAACAGGTTGAACTGCTGCGTCTGCTCTGGACCCAGGAGCTCGTCAGCTTCGATGGTCGTTGGCACAAGATCAGCGATGCCGGGATCAATCCATTGCCGGTTCAACGGCCGATTCCGATCTGGTTTGGCGGCGGTCACGACCGGGTGCTTCGGCGTTTAGCACGTCTAGGTGACGGCTGGTTTCCTCAACTGCCTCCCGACGAGAAATGCCGCGCCGCGATTGAGAAGATCACGACCTATGCCCGTGAGGCCGGACGAGACCCGAAAACGATTGGCATCGAGGGTCGAATAACGATAAGCGCTAAATCGGCCGAGACATGGCAGGAACAGATCAAAGCTTGGAAGGAAGTAGGCGCAACCCACCTCAGTGTCAACACCATGAACGCTGGGTTTGGCAACCCTGCCGCTCATATCGAAGCGATCCGAAGTTTTCGTGAGGCAACAAAACAGCTTTGGTGAGCGCTTTCCCGGCCTGTACCTCATCCGGCCTGCTCGATCGCTCCGGTCCTCTGCTTTGTTAACCAGGAACGTAGGGCCGCGAACGGCTCGCCGCCATTTTGCGTAGCTTGCTCTAAAGCAGCGATTGTCCGAACGAGATTACGACCTTCGAGCTCGTACAAAGACTCAAATAGCTGCAGGTTGTTTAGATAAACGCCATAGTGCATTAGCACCGCATTATTGAGCGGCTGTTGGGAAAAGCCGCGGAAACGATGCGCCGGTTGATCCGCAATGCGTCGGGCCCATTCGGATTGGCTGCGGGCGAATACTTCTTCACGTATGCGCAGCTTGTCTTGCTTCGCTATATTGCGCCGATACAGCCCTGAAAGATTGACGATAAGGTCTTCGATAAAACCGGCAAATTCAAGCTCTTCCTGCCACAGTTGAACCGCCCTTCGATGTTCCGCGCTGTCAGGGCCGAATCTTTGACTGAAAAAATCGATGGTTGCTCGATGGCCGACGAAATTAGCGGCGCTCTCGTTAAAGGCGCCTGCTCCTTTTATATACAAAGTATTATGAAAGAGTTCGTGAAAAACCACCTCGCTTAGAGCGATTTTGTCGAATCTGAGAAGGTGTGAGAGCAGCGGATCGTCAAACCAGCCAAGCGTGCTGAACGCCGCCGAAGTTCGGATCGTCGTGTCATAGCCTTGCCTATGAAGACGTTCGGCTTCCGACTGCGCCTCGCTCTTACTAAAAAAACCTTTGTACGGCACATGACCGACGACTAAGAACCACCAGGTATAAGGCCGCAGTTCGGTTTGGGGAGCGGCGATGACCAGGTACGTCAGATCCGGCCGGTCGACATAAGAGTAACTTGCGTAACTCCCGGACACGTTAAGATTGAGAACGTTCTGGGCATAGTCGCGCACTGCCAATACTGTAGTGAGCTTTTCTTTGGTGTCTGTATGCAGATCCGGAGTGGCCAAGAAGTTTGCGATCGGCTGGCGGCGCCAGAGTATTCGTCCTTCCTCGTATGCGGCGCGCAGAAAATAGATCGGCGAACAACCCGAGAGCATCGAGCTCAACATCAATCCCGCAACAATGGACAAAGAAAATGCCCGCCTGATAATCTGGGTGGTGCAAACGAGTTTGCGCAATCCACGGAGAACTCCCCAACGCCGGCAACTACCCATAAATCTTGGGCTCCGCTTCTTGAACCGGCAGTCTCATTTCCTCGCGCTCGTACTGCAGCTGATACAGCCGATGGTAAATGCCTTGCTTCTCCATCAATTGTGAATGAGATCCGAATTCGCGCACCTCGCCGCGATGAAGCACGATGATACGGTCGGCATTGCGAATAGTCGAAAGCCGGTGCGCGATCAATAAACAGGTGCGATTTCGCATAGCCCGCTCCAGGGCATCTTGTATCAACGCTTCGGTCTCGGTATCGACACTGGAGGTCGCCTCATCCATCACCAGGATTTCCGGCTCGAACACCAGCGCCCGCGCGAGTGCCAGCAATTGCCGCTGTCCACCGGAAAAATTGCTGCCGCGCTCCCGTACGTCGGCGCCAAAACCTCCGGCAAGCCGCCGTATAAAGATATCGGCGTTGGCCAAGCGAGCGGCATTTTCAATGCGCTCCAGCGGCACCGAGCGGTCACCGAGCGCGAGATTGGTGCGGATATCTCCGGAGAAAAGAAATACGTCCTGTAAGACAACGCCGATATGTCTTCGCAGCGCCTGCAGATCCCAGTCGCGGACATCCACGCCGCTAACTTGGATCGATCCTTTCTGTACGTCGTAAAACCGATTGAGTAACTTAATGGTTGTGGTTTTCCCCGAACCTGTTGCTCCAACGACGGCGATTTTTTCTCCGGGTTCGATGCGGAAAGATACTCCCTTGAGGACAGGGTCGTCAGCTTTATAGTGAAACCAAACGTCATCAAAGACCACTTCACCGCGGAACGGTTTGGGTATGACGGGTTTTTTCGGGCTATCAATCGTGACCGGCGTATCCAGAAGCTGAAAAATTCTTTCTGCCGACGACATAGCAGACTGCATGACTGCGTATTTCTGGCTGAAGTCGCGCAACGGAACAAAGAATCGATGGAGGTATTCCTTGAATGCGACGACGGTGCCGATGCCGATGATGCCATGCAAAACTTCGCCGCCTCCATACCAAAGCAGCAGCGCAACGCTCACCGAGCCGGCGGCTTCGACCATCGAATAAAGCGCCGCTTCATAGAGGTTCGAGAGATGATAAGCATCACGATGAGCGGCATTTAGCTCGTCGAACTCACGATAGGTTTTCTCCTCCCGGGCAAATAGTTGAATTATTGCCATGCCCGAGATCGCCTCGCCGAGATAGGCGTTGATACGCGCGATCCGCTCTCGAATCAGACGGTATGTCTGGCGCGCTCTTGATCCGAAAAAAGTTGATGGCCAAAGCCATTGGCGGGATCAGCGCCAATGAAACCAATGGCCAGTTCCGCATGCAGATAGAACATGATGCCGACGATCCATACAACCATGACGAAATCGGAGATCAGGGTCATCACCCCGGAAGAAAACATCTCCTGTAAGAACATCGACATCGGTGGTCATACGGGTGACTAATCGGCCCACCGGGTTGCGATCGAAATAAGCCATTGGCAACTTCTGCACGTGTGAGAATAGCTCTACCCGGAGATCGGCAAGACAGCGCTGGGCCACAGCCATGGTGAGATAATAATGAAAGAAAATCATAACTGTCTCGCCAACGATTGCTCCCAAGAAAAGCAGGGCGACGGCTTGCAGTCCCGATAGATCGCCTTGGGCAATATATTGATCGATGCCGATTTTCATCAGGTAAGGTTGCGCCAGGCCGAAGGCTTGCTGGATCGGCAGCAGTAACATGGCAAAAAAGAACAAACGCTTGTACGGCCTTGATGTATCTCCACAGCCGTCGGATCAACCGCAGATCGTAGGCTTTGCCGAGGATTTCTTCCTTGATGCGAGGGATCGGCCACTTAGATCTGCTCCAACTCCTCGGTCAAGCGTTGCTGCTGGTGGAGCTCGGCATAAAGTCCGCCACGCTGCACCAGTTGATGGTGGGTGCCGCGCTCAAGAATTCGACCGTCCGCAAAAACAAGGATTTCGTCGGCATCTTTAACCGCGGAAATCCGATGGGAAATGATCAGACAGGTTTTCTCTTTCATTATCGACCGTAATCCCTGCAAAATTTCCGCTTCGGTCTGCGCATCAACGCTCGACAAGCTGTCATCGAGAATAAGCACCGGAGGATCGATCGCCAGCGCGCGCACCAAGAGTCGCCCGCTGCTTCTGACCACCGGAAAGGGTTACGCCGCGTTCCCCGACCACGGTATCGAGCCCCTGCGGGAAATTTTCCATGTCGCGGTCGAGCCGGGCAATGCGCACAGCGCGTTGCAGATCCTGATCAGAAACATTGTCCCGGCCGAACGCAAGATTGCGTCTGAAGGAAGTCGAAAAAAGAAATGGCTCCTGCGGAACATAGCCCAAGGCTTTGCGCAGATCGCGCAGCGACAGCTTACGAACATCTTGACCGTCTATGAGAACCTCGCCCGATGATGCATCGAACAGCCGCGGCACGAGCTGCGCTAGGGTGCTCTTCCCGGAACCGATCCGGCCGACCAAACCGACGGTTTTTCCCACCGGCAACGAGAAGCTGATGTGGTTCAGAATCGGGTGACCATTAGCCTGCTTTTCGTAAGCAAAGGATATATCCCGGAACTCGATTCCGTTCTTTAGCCCCGCAACCGGCAGTGCGCCGGGCAAACTGGCAATGGTTGGTTTAGTGTTGAGAATTTCCTCGAGCCGCTTCATCGCCGCACGGCCGCGCTCCACCAGAGACAGCATCCATCCGAAGGCGGCAGTGGGCCATGCCAAAACGTTTAGATAAGCAATGAAGGCGACAATATCGGCTACCAGTAAATCGCCGCGCGCAACACGCACCCCGCCGTACCAGATCACGATCACCACCGTCAGCCCGTTGATGCCCTGCATGATTGGGGTAACAATGCCGCGCATTCGCGCCATCTCTAAACTTTTGCTGCGAAACTCTTCGTTGAGCGCGACAAATTGCTGCGTCTGATATTTTTCCTGGGCATAGGCTTTGACCACATGCATTCCGCTAAGATTCTCCTGCACATGGCTGCTGAGCGCGGACATCTGCTGCTGAACCTCAAGCGAAGATTTCATGATCCGGCCGCGGAATTTGGCCGCGGCGTAGATCAGCAGAGGGAACGGCGCCAACGCCGCCAACGTCATGCGCACATCCATCGAGAGCATCAAGACAAGAGCATAAACATAATAGAGCGGCGCATTGGCGAAATTGAGCACTCCCGGGCCGAGCATCACGCGCACGGCGGAGATATCGTTGATCACTCGGGACATTAAATCGCCGGTGCGGCGCGCATGATAGAACGACGAAGGCAATTTCTGCAGATGTGCGAATAGATCGTTGCGCAAGTCATACTCGACATTGCGTCCGGCATTGAAGATCAACGCTCGGGAGCAAGTTCGTATGATCCCCTGCGCCAGCGCGGCGAAAGCGATAACAGCAGCATAGAATGTGACGTCGCTAAGCGCGCCGCCCTGCTCGAGAATGCGCACGGCCTCGCGAATCCACCAGGGGATCCACATCACCAGGGTTACCGTGCCCAACAAGCATAACCCGCCCAAGAAATAACGGCGCCAGTAGCGCCAAAGGTAGGTCTTAAGCCGCCCCATTTAAATGATCAAAATAGTCCAGGGGGTGAGCGTTATCAAGAAATATCGAAATCAGCACCGAATTGGCTCCAAATTCGACGGGAAGATTATCGCTTGACAATACCTAGTTGCTCCCTAATAAAGACGTATGACGCAAACCCAGAATCGTCGCGATGACCTTCGCAATATAGCTATCATCGCTCATGTCGATCACGGCAAAACAACTCTCGTAGACGCGATGTTGCATCAAAGCGGCATCTTCCGGGCCAACGAACACGTGGCCGAGCGAGTGATGGACTCCATGGACCTGGAGCGCGAACGCGGCATCACGATCATGGCCAAGAACACGACCATCCATTACGGCAATACTAAAATCAATATCGTCGATACCCCGGGCCACGCGGACTTCGGCGGCGAAGTCGAGCGCACCTTGGCAATGGTCGACGGAGTGATGCTGTTGGTCGATGCCTCCGAAGGGCCGCTACCACAAACCCGTTTCGTGTTGAAGAAGGCGCTCGAATCCAAGTTGCCCCCGATTATCTGTATCAATAAGATCGATCGTCCGGATGCGCGTGTTGACGAGGTGCTCGATGAAATTGTCGATTTGTTTATCGATTTGGATGCAACCGAAGACCAACTCGACTTTCCGGTTGTCTATACCAATGCGCGGGCGGGCACAGCCACGCGCGATCTGAAGCGGCCCGGCGAAACTCTGAAACCTTTGTTTGAGTTGATTGTGCAAGTCTTACCGGGACCCAGCGTCGATCCCGCAGCCGTCACACAGTTTCAAGCCAACAACTTAGATTATAGCGACTATGTCGGACGCCTGGCGGTGGGCAGGGTCAAAAACGGCACGTTGACTCCGGGTCAGTATACGCTTTGCCGGGTAGACGGCAAGCGAGAAATCGTCAAGGTCACTCAGGTTTATGGCTGGCAAGGATTGAAGCGGGTCGAGATTCCAAAGACGGAAGGCGGCGATATCGCTGCCGTCGCCGGCATTGAAGACATCGGTATCGGTGACACGATCACCGATCGCGAAAACCCCCATCCGCTACCGCCACTGCGCATCGACGAACCGACGATCGCGATGGTTTTCAGCGCCAACAATTCGCCCTGGTCCGGCCGGGAGGGCGAATTCGTGACGTCGCGCAAGTTGCGCGAACGACTTTTCTTCGAACAACGCCGCAATGTCAGCCTTCGGGTCGAAGAAACGGAACTACCCGACGCATTCAGAGTCACTGGTCGCGGTGAATTCGCACTGGCCATTGTCATAGAAACCATGCGTCGCGAAGGGTATGAGCTGCAGGTCTCGAAACCTACGGTTGTCACTCGCGAAATCGCTGGCGTCACCAATGAACCGATGGAGCTGCTGGTCATCGATGTACCAGAGGACTTTATCGGCGTGGTATCGCAGCTGCTTGCTGTTCGGAAAGGCAAGATGACCAAAATGATTCACGCCGGATCGAGCCGCGTGCGTTTGGAATTCGCCGTTCCGTCGCGCGGTCTGATTGGATTTCGCTCCCGTTTTTTAACCGACACTCGCGGCACCGGCATCATGAACGCGCTCTTCAATGGCTGGGCGCCGTGGCACGGCCACATTCAATCGCGGACCAACGGCGCCATGGTCGCGGACCGCGAAGGCCCAACGACCCCATACGCCGTTTTTCACCTGCAGGAACGCGGCGTGCTTTTTATCGCGCCCGGCACAAAGGTGTATGAAGGTATGATTGTCGGCGAGTATTCACGGGAAAACGATCTCAACGTGAATATCTGCCGGGAAAAGAAACTCACGAATATCCGAGCCGCCGGAAAGGATGAAAACATCCTGATTTCGCCGCACCGCGAAATGGGTTTAGAAGAAGGAATCGAATGGATCGCGGATGATGAACTCGTCGAGGTGACCCCGGAATCGATCCGCCTGCGCAAGAAAATCCTCAGGCAGACCGATCGACCCAGGCGCCGACAGGAAAAAGACGACGAATGATGCCGATGGAAAGGTAGTCGGAGTGTAACGCGACACGGTTCCGATAAAACCCTGCGGCCATCTGCCAAACCATCGCACGAAACCCAAGCGCCGAAATCAGAACCAAGTCGTTTTCAATCTGGCCGCTAATTGCCTGGCGGTCAGCCGGTATTTGAATGCTTTGCGGCCGTTGATGAACAACACCGGAACCTCTTCTCCATATTTCTGCTTCAGATCAGCGGCGCTATCGATGTCGATCTCCTCAACGTCCAGCGGAGTTCTCTGGGCTACTTGCCGGATGACGGTTTTCATCTCGTCACACAGGCAACAGTCGACTCGAGAGTACAAGACTAATCGATGCCTCATCTTGGCGCTGCCTTGCTATTCTCCGGCTTTTGATTGTCGCCCAAGCCAATGGCGTTTTTCGGTATTCCGAGAACCCCCCAGAACCATTCGGATACGGTGCCGAGCGGTGCCGGCGTAATCGTCGGCTCCTCAATCGGACCTTTGATATTGAAGCTCGCGACTAAGAAGGAGTTCTTTATGGCGGCGATACCACGGCCCAGAAGTGGTATGTTATTAATCACCGAATCGATTCCTGCAAACGGTCGCACGGCGATGATAAAATCTACGTCGTCTTTCGGCGCGTCGATTCTACCGGTGCCGGTCATGCGCAGATCATCGCTATCGACGACAAGATTTTGGGTGAAATACACGCCTTTGTTCACTTTGAAATCAGCGGTGATGGAACGAAAGCGAATGCCGTCTTTGGTCAGGTCGGGGAGTTGCAACGTAAACCAGCGGGACAGATCGAGTAAATTTAAAATCTGCACCAGAATGCGCATCCGGTGAATAATCCCCTCCTCGATCTTGAGATTAAAAGCGCCGTTCAGATTCCTTTTGCGTTCAGCATCGTCGTTGCCGCGGGTCTCAAGGCTTCCTGTCAGATTTACCGTTCCACTCATTTCGGTGGTGGTCGTGTCGAACCAGCGAAGAAACGACTGCACCGGGACGCCTCGAATCCGAGAATCCGCCTGTATGCTCAAGGTATCGGGACGATCCTCAATGCTCGCTGTGGCCTGCACGGTTCCCCCCGACGCGCGCGCTGTAAGATTTGACAGGCGCCAAACCCGGCGGTCAATGGTGACGTCACTTTTTAAATCGCCGAAATCGATGGACTTTATTTTTCCGTTAGCTACGGCGATGCGACCTCGGGCCTGCAGATTAGCGTAGAACTCACTCGATTCGGCATCGACCTGAGATAATAGGTAAGTGAGATCCAAATTCGGCGCCGTGAAGTCGAAAACCAGCTGCGGGTTTTCGGCGTAACGCCACCGGCCACTGGCCGCGCTGGGGAACCCAACGAGCACGCCCCTGATACTCTGAAAATCAATTCCGCTCTCGTCGAATTTTATGTTTCCATTTAATGCACGGATAGGCTGCAATAACGGCTGAGTGGCGAGCTGAACATCAATCAGATCCAAATTGCCAGTAAAGCTCCGTTTGTCCTTGTTGGTCAACGATCCCTGGTACCGTAGCGAGCCGCGCACCAGGCCTGGATCGTTGGCCGATCCGGACGAAAGTAACAGCCGGGTAACTATCCCGGATTTCATCCCGGTCGAGTCGACGCGGATATCGAAAACGCCATCTTGCGAGGCGTAATCCCTCACTACCAAACCGATTTGGATCGGCGACTCAGAAATCGTCGCGCCTATTTTCTCGGCGTTGATCTCTGTTCCGGTGAAATTGATATCGCCTCGCATCTGGCTCAAAAGAAAATCGCCCCTGCGCAACTGCGCGTTATCCAGAGTGAGTGTCCCAGTGATTTGCGGCGGCGTCTCTTTGAGTCGCTGTAAAGACACCTCAGCGCGAGCCCTGCCGTTTAGTTCTTGAATATCAGCAATCATCTTAGCTTCTATCGGAAAGACTCCTAGGACCAGTTGCTCTCGTAGCTCCGCAAGATCCAAGTCGCCGCGAGCTTGCAAGTTGAGCGCGCGCTCCTGGACTGCGTACGTCGCGGCGACCTTGTTCAGCCGCGAATGACCGTAACTTGCATCGATATCGGTCAACGTGATCAGATTGTTGTCTAGGGTTATATGGCCTTGAACCAAGCTCAACGGCAAAGCTCCATCACGGTTGAGCTTCATGCCGAGATTACGCAGCTCCGCCGCCAACCAGACGCCTTCACCAACGCCGGTCACGGCCCAATGGCGCATCTGTGCAAGAGTCGCATCGATACCGGCCTTCTTGATGATCACTTCACCTTCTTGAATGCTCGCCAGCAGGCTCTCGATTTGGGGCGCCATGAGCTTTGTTGGAAGAAACTTTCGCACTGCCGCAATCGGCAGCGGCGCGGCCGATAATTGCAAATGGAGATGAGAATCATCGTCGGTCGATCGGACTTCGCCGATAATTGAAACCCTGATGTCACTCGATAGAATATTGAGTCGGGAGAATGCGAGACGGCGCGGCGTCCATTCGCCTGCAAAACTCACTTTCGCATCGCCGACCCTCAAAGGCGCAGCAAACAGCTCCGGTTCATCGAGCTCCAGCTGTTTGAATGCGAGATCGCCGCTGATCTGCAACCTCTCGGACAGGCGACCCTCAACCTGGAGTTGCTGCGCCAGACGCCCGCTCATGGATTTGAACGGAATGCGTCCGCGGCCATATTCGCTCAATAGATTCGCCGGCAAATCGTTAAACTTTATATCGGCGCTCCACCATGCGTTGCGGAACTCGAAAGCGTCTCGTGGTAAAACCACCTTTCCTTGCAAGCTCAAGGAGCTGTTCTGGGAATCTTTCTCAAGCGTGCCCGTCAACGCAACCCGCAGCGCAAGTCCAGGCGGAAGTTTCTTCGCGCTCTTCAGCAGCCCTTGGATGAGCTCACTAAGCTGTCGCCCCTCGACACGCTCAATTGCCGCGTCGAGATCTCGCAGACGTAAGCTGATTGGATTGCCATCCGGCAGCCGATCAATCCATTGGAGTTGCGCTTGTTGGATTTTGATGGACCGAAGATCGAACTCATAATCGCGGCTTTTCTGCTGCAAAAAAGGAAGCGCCAGAAGTCTATCGAGTAACGGAATGCGGCCGTCGTTTTCGCGCACGATCTGCGCCGCCGGCTTGAGCAGACGAACGTCATAAAAGATGAGCTTTCGTTGCAACAGCGGCAACAACGCGACGCGGGCTGTAATCCGTTCAGCAGTTAACAGTGGATTAGCTGCCGCGGGTTCCGATAATTTCAGATCGCGAAATCCGATTCCCGCAATCCAGCCAATATCGAAGTCTGCTGCGCCGAGTTGAACTTCTAATTGGGTCTCCTGCTCGATCTGACTGATCAGAAATCGGCGAAACTCGCCGATGCGGAGTAGATGGTAAAACGCCAGACTGCCGATGATCACGAGGAAAATGGATGTCGCCGCAAAGAACACGCAGAGCTTGAGAAGTTTTTTCATAGAAAACCGCGGGCGGGATCCGTCAAGCTCGTTGGTCCTTAGTTGGGTAGGCTGTCAATCCGGAAAGTATTGAATCATGCTAATGGAACTCCCAATGGCGCGCAAGCAAGCCCGGATCAGGGGGGTGGCGTGAGCTACCTACATGCATCCGCAGCCAAATCGTCTCGGTTTCGGGATTGCTGATCTAACCTCCCTAAATTCTCTCACAGTGTCTGCATACTGCGCTACTCTCCTTGACAGTGTCTGGTGGACTTGTTACAAAAAAAAGATCCCCCGCGCAGGCAACTGAACATAAACCTCGGAGGAAACTTATGCTTGAGAGAGATGAGGAGCTGTTAAACAGCAAGCAAGTTGCCGTGATTCTCGACATGAGCCCGGACACCGTGAATGAGTTCGCGCGTAAAAACATTCTGCCTGCCTTTAAGAAAGGCAAGCAATGGCGCTTTCGCAAAAGAGATATTTCCGTTTTTTTTAAAAAACAGTCCAGAGATATACGTGACGCCTGACATGTACATCTTGGCAAGGGGTGCTGATAATGGCTGAAATCGAGGCGCATGAAAGCAAAATCTACTCAGAATTTGCTCCACTCTACGACAAAATTTTCGGTAAAATCTTCTACTCTCGTTTGGAACGCGTCATTGAGGATCTAGAGATTCCGCCAGGCGCAAAGGTTCTCGAGGTCGGTGCCGGGACCGGCACTTCTTTCCCTGCTTATCCTACTCACTGCGAAGTTATCGGAATCGATCTAGCGCCCGACATGTTGGCCCGGGCCCGGCAAAAAATAGAGGATCATGGCTGGACCCATCTCAGAGTGATGGAGATGAACGCGCTCAGCCTTGATTTTCCGGATAACACCTTCGACTACGTGATGGCCTTTCATGTGGTGACCGTTGTCCCAGATCCGATCCAGATGATTTCTGAGGCTAAAAGAGTCTGCAAGCCTGGCGGATCCATCGTCATCGTTAATCACTTTACCAGCGATGTACCAGTATTGGGGTCGATGACGGAGGCTTTGGATCCGCTCACTCGCAAACTGGGATGGCGCACCAACTTACGGTTGAAGCCGTTTATTGAGGCGGCGGATTTAAGCGTACAGCGAGCCTACAAGCTTTCAAAGACGTCCCTCTACACTGTTGTGTTAGGCAGCAAAAGCCGCAATGGCCGCCATTTTACCAACGGAGCTGCAGCCAAAAACACACACCACTGAGTTGTTCAAAGCCGTATTCAAACCCGCTCGATGACGCCATCGGGCCGGGCGCTATCCGATATTCACTGGAAGAACCGAGAGGCAACAAGGCTGGAGCAGCAGAACCGCCATTGCCGGCCTGCTAACGATGAAAATCTTTGGAGTTTTCGTCCTTAGCTTCCTTGACCGCATCTTCACTGTCATCGCTGCTCACCCCTTTTTTGAAGTCGCGAATGGCTTTCCCTAAGCCACTACCGATCTGAGGCAGCTTGCTGGGGCCAAAAACGACCAGCGCGATGGCCAAGATAATTAACAGCTCTTGCATACCAAGTCCGAACATAAGCCCTCCTAGTTCTTACGCCTCAAAGCGAAGAATACAGCGTTATCTCCTCGTTGAACAAGAAGCAAGATGCGCTCCCCACGCCTGCCTTGACGCACGGCGCGTTCGAAATCTCTGACATTATTGACCGGCTTCTGATTGACCTCCCGGATTACATCCGCAGGCTCCAAACCTACCTGCTCCGCGGGGCTGCCGGATTGTACTTCCAGAACCAGAACCCCCTTTATAGAGCTCAGTCCCAGACGGCGCGAGGTCTCCGGCGTGATACGTTGAACTCGTAATCCCAGCTCCGGGTCACGCGCTTCAACCTGCTGGCTGCCATCACCATCATCCGGCAACTCGCCGATGCGAACCGAAAGAACCCGCTCGAGTTTCTCGCGTACGATCTTCAACGTGATCTTATGGCCGGGCGCGGTGTCGGCGATCATAGTGCGAAGATCGGGATTTTTTGAAAGCGGCTTGTTATTAAATTCAGCGATTACGTCACCAACCTTGATGCCCGCTTCTGCGGCTGGGCTATTTTCCGTCACTTCCGTCACCGCTTGTATCTCCCCGGCAAAATGGGACAGTCCCGATGAGGACGCCGCTTGTTGTGAAACGGTTTGCGTCCGGATGCCAAGCCAGCCGCGCACCACTTTGCCGTTCTTTCGGAGTTGATCGGCGATCTTTTTGGCCAGGTCAATGGGAATCGCAAAGCCGATCCCGACGTTGCCGCCACTCTGGCTGAAGATAGCGCTGTTCACTCCGACCACTTCGCCGACAGCATTGATCAGCGGGCCACCGCTATTGCCGGGATTGATCGATGCGTCGGTCTGAATGAAATTGTCGTAGGGTCCAGCGCCGATGACCCGGCCTTTGGCGCTGACGATTCCCGCCGTTACCGTATGTTCCAAGCCAAACGGATTACCGATCGCCATGACCCAATCACCGACATCCAATTGGCTCGAGGTGCCGAGCCGGGCGAAGGGAAGAGGAACACTGGTCTTCCGAATCTTAATCAAAGCTAAATCCGTTCTGTCATCCTTGCCGACCAGACGGGCCTCGTATTCGGACTGATCCGCGAGCTTTACTTTAATCGCGTCGGCATTCTTGACGACATGATAGCTGGTCAGGATCTCCCCATCCTTGCTGATCAGAATACCGGACCCGAGACTCCTCTGGCTGGTGTCGCGAGGCTGAGACTCGCCAAAGAAACGATTGAAGAACTCATCAATCGGATCGCCGGAACCGCTGCGCGGAGCGCGTTGTGCGGTCGTCGAAATATTGACGACGATGGGCATGGTCCGTTTGGCGATAATGGCAAAAGACGGAGGACGATTTTCCAGCGCCGCCAGAGTAGCCGCCGCAGCAATGCGCGCGGCAGGAAATACCCTAGTGCCAGGCCAAAGCTGAGCCGATAGACGGATTTAAACGGCGACATGCTTATACTCTTCGCTTGCGCGGCCAAAGTGAAGCTCACGATAACAGATTTTTATCCTGCCTATAAGGGCGCCAATTGGTTAGAATCATTTGCAAATCACCATACCAATGGTTAAGAAGAGACGCGAAGTCGCGAGCCCAGGGACAACATGAAATCCACTCCCATCGATTACGATACAGTTCGAGAAATGTTGCGCACTGCGACGCCGGATCGCATATTGCGCTTCATCGGCAAAAGCCATCCTGCCGACATTGCGCTCCTCTTCAAAGGACTGGACCCGACCGAGGTGCGACAATTTTTCGACATCCTCTTCTCCGCTCGTCGAGCCGCCAAAACCCTCACCGAACTACCGCCTGAGTTGTTGCCCGACATCCTGGCGCTGATCGACGATGAAAAAATCGCCCGTGTCATTGTGCGCGCCGATCCCGATGATGCCGTGACGATTATCGACAGCTTAACGGAAGAGCGCCGTGAATCTGTTTTGTCGTTACTGGATCCCGAGCGCCGCGAGGAAGTCCGCGAGCTGATCAGCTATCCCGAAGGCACCGTTGGCAGAATCATGAACACGGAATTTATGGCTTTGGCGCCAACCACCACGGCTCAAGGGGCCATCGATAAAATCCGTGAACGCGGCGAGCTTGAGAGTTTTTTCTATCTTTACGTCGTCGACCACGAGAACAAGTTGGTCGGCGTCGTGCCGATTCGCAATTTAGTCATTGCCCCCCGTGATCGCACATTGAGCGAGATGATGATTGCGGACCCGCTAAAAGGCGATGTCTTCATGGACCAGGAAGAAGCGGCCCGCATCGTCGCGAAATACGAGCTTTTAGCCTTACCGATCGTCGATGAAGGCGGTCGATTGGAAGGCATCATCACGGTGGACGACGTCATCGATATCATCAACGAGGAAAGCACCGAAGACATGTACAAGATGGCCGGCTTAGCCGAGGAGGATCGAGTTTTCACGCCGATCTCCCGATCTTTCAAGATGCGGCTCCCATGGACGATGCTGAATTTGCTCACGACGGGATTGGCAGCGTCGGTAGTGACGATCTTCCAGGGAACGATCACGGAACTTGTCGCCCTGGTAACGTTTATGCCGATTGTCGCGGGCGTTGGCGGCAATGGCGCGACTCAAACCGCGACGGTAATTATTCGTGGCATTGCGCTTGGCGAGCTTGAATTCTCGTCCGCGTGGAAAGCGATCGTCAAGCAGGTTTCCGTTAATGTTTGTCTCGCTGTTGCGGCGGGCGCCGTGATCGCTCTGATTGCGGCCTTGTGGCAGGGCAATCCAACTCTGGGATTAGTGCTCGCCGTTGCGATGATACTGAATCTAGGGCTGGTCGCCGGACTGTCGGGTGCAGTCATTCCGCTGCTGTTAAAAGCGATGAAATTTGATCCGGCGCTGGGCTCCGGGATTGTTGTGACAGGCCTTACCGATGCGTTTGGCTTTCTTTCTTTTCTCGGCCTGGCGACGTTGTTTATTCACTACCTGACTTAAATCTCAGCGCTGACCGTGCTTGCGGGCGCGGAACCTCTTTTGACCAGAAAGAGTACTCCGCCAATCAAACTATCCACCGCTACGATGAGGAATAACAATAAGCCGAAGGCGATACCCTCTTCGGAGTTGATACCGATTAATGCAAGCAGAAAGATATAGCCGCCCTCGCGCAAGCCAAAACCGTTTACGCTGATCGGTAGCGCCGCAAAGGTTCCTACCAAGGGGTAAACGATGATGCAAAAAGAAAGCGGCAGACTCAGGTGAAGGGCCAAGCCCATGATCACATGCATCCAGGCTTGAACCAGGTGAACCATGAACGACAGAGTGATTGCTTGCGGAATGACGCGCCAGCCCCTGCGGTAACTCGTCAGAATAACACGCAACTTGGTAACCCACGGATGCGCATCCTCGGGCAGCACGCGCCGAACCAGCGGCAGGAGCAAGCCAGCGATGAAAAACCCGGCAGCCAAGGATAAGGTCAGTGCGCGTATCGGACGAGGAACTCCATAATGAGGGAATAAGAGAAGACCCACTGCGCCAAGCCAGATAAGCACCACCATGCCGATGGCGCGGTCCATCAACACCGAAACTGCGGCTTGAATGGTGCTTCCGGATGCGTGCTTCTGATGGTCTTTGTTCTGCTCCCGGGCAAGATAGTAGACACGGCTGACGTCTCCGCCCACCGTGCTCGGCGCGAATAGATTGAAAAACATGCCGATGAAATAGTAAGCGGCCAGATCCTTGTACGGGGTGCGGATGCCCAGCGGGCGGGTCAACACGGTCCACCTCAGAGCGCTAACTATTTGGGTGCCAAGATATATCACCAAGGCCAAAGCGATATAGGAAAAGTTCGCTGACGCCAGCGTATGGGCAAACTGTTCGCCGTCAATGCGCGTTACCAAATAGCCCAGCAGCCCGACGCTGACCAAGAGCTTGAGGGAAAACAACAGGATGCTCTTGCGGTTTTTCATACTTGGGGTTGGATAAGAACCTGCTTGTCGTCCTTCGAGAGATCATCCACCATCACTCTACGGCCGACAATCTGAAGTTTTCGTTCGGCGTAAAGCTGAATCGCCCGCGGATATATCTTATGTTCTTGCTTGAGGATGCGGGCCGCGAGAACGCTTTCGCTGTCGTCCGGAAAGACCGGCACAACCGCCTGCATAATGATCGGGCCCTCGTCGCATTCATCATTGACGAAGTGAACCGTACAACCGGAGAATCGCACACCATGATCGAGCGCTTTTTTCTGCACGCGCAGGCCGGGGAACGCCGGCAGCAATGCCGGATGAATATTCATGATGCGATTGGAATACGCTTTGATGAATAGCGGTGACAATAGCCGCATGAAACCGGCTAGCACGACGAGCTCAACTTTGCAGCGCCGGAGAATATCCACCACCGCCTGGTCGTAGGCTTCACGGCTGGAAAACGATTTATGATCCAACACTGCCGTGGAAAGATTGTGCTTCTGAGCTCGCGCCAGGCCATAAGCGTCCGCTTTGTTGCTCAGCACGACCTCGATCTTAGCATCGAGCGCGCGCGCTTCGATGGCATCGATGATGGCTTGAAGATTGGTGCCATTGCCTGAGATGAGAACGCCTATCGGAAGCTGCCTTGCCATAATCGTGCCTTAGATGATGTCTGCGCCGCGACGGCCCTTGCGGATCTCGCCGATCACAATCGGCTTTTCTCCGCTCTGCTTAAGCGAACGCATGGCTCCATCGGCAGCTTTTTTGCCGACCACCAGGATCATACCCAAACCGTTATTGAAAGTCCGGTCCATCTCGTCGCGAGGTACCGCGCCTATCTTTGCTATCATGCCAAATATCGGAGGCATCGGCCAGCTGTCCCTGTGGATAAGCGCGCGCGCGCCGGGCGGCAGGACACGCGGCAGATTCCCGACGATTCCACCACCGGTTATGTGCGCCGCGCCTTTGATAGGCCACTGAGCCAGTAGAGTGCGCATGGTCCTGGCGTAAATGCGCGTCGGCGTGAGAAGCTCCTCGCCCAGAGTTCGGCCGAGCTCGGGCAACCGTTGGCTCAGTTTTAGACGACCGCGCGAAAGCAGGATCTTGCGGGCTAATGAATAGCCGTTGCTGTGAAGCCCACTGGAAACAAGCCCGATGAGAACATCGCCTGGAATAATCGCTCGCAGGACTGAGAATTTTCTTTTTTTCCAACACTCCGACTACAAATCCCGCCAGATCATACTCTCCATCCCGGAAATCGCCGGGATGCTCAGCAGTCTCGCCACCGATCAATACGCAGCCCGATTGCTGGCAACCTCGAGCGATGCCACGGATAACCGCCTCGGCAATACCGACGTCGAGTTTGCCGCACACGAAGTAATCCAGGAAAAACAGCGGCTCGGCACCCTGCGTCAAAATGTCATTGACACTCATCGCCACCAGATCGATGCCGACCGTCTCATGAATACCGGTGGCGAAAGCAATCTTGAGCTTAGTGCCGACACCGTCGGTAGAGGAAACCAGAACGGGTTCACGGTAGCGGCGAGCTTGCAAATCGAAAAGCGCGCTAAAACCGCCAACGCCGGCAAGCAATCCCGGCATTTTGGTTTTCTTGGCAGCGCGGCCGATGCGGCGCACCAGCTCATCGCCCGCCTCGATGCTGACACCCGCAGCGGCGTAGGTCATTGCTCGTTGTTTGGCCAAAGAATTATCGTCCGTTCTGTGTTGATTTGGAGGTAAGTGTGATTCGCCGAATGAGGACGCAGCAGCGGATGCAAATTCATGCCGTGGAACCGGAAATCGCCGCCGGTGTACCCATCGTGGAGCCTAGCAGACTTCTGATTCTCAGGGTGTACTCACCGAACCCCACGCTGCTCATCATCTCCAGAGTCCGCGGTCGGGGAAGATCAATCGACAGCACTTTCAGCAGCCTGCCGGGCCTCGCAGACATGACGAATACGCGGTCCGACAAGAACACCGCTTCCTGGATGCTATGCGTAACGAACAAAACGGTTTTCTTCTTTTCTTCCCACAATCTCAGTAACTCGAGGTCCAACTCGTCGCGGGTCATTGCGTCGAGCGCCCCAAAAGGCTCGTCCATGAGCAGCAGTTGCGGATCGGTCACTAGGGCGCGACAGAGTGAAACTCGCTGCTGCATGCCGCCGGAGAGCTGATGCGGGTACATCTCCTCGAAGCCATCCAGCCCGACCAACTTGATCAAAGAGCGAGCCCTCTCTATATGGCTGGCAACATTGCGCTTGGCGAACTCCACTGGCAATAGAATATTTCCCAAGACGGGACGCCATTTTAACAATACCGGAGCCTGAAATACCATGCCGACATTCTCTAGAGGTTCCTTGACGGCTTTGCCATTGATGGCAATTTGTCCCGATGACGCAGGGATGAAGTCCCGAAAGAATTTTCAGCAAGGTGCTCTTGCCGCAGCCGCTGGGTCCTACGATGGAGACAAATTCGCTGGTGTTAATCTCGAAAGAAATGCACTCCAAGGCATTGACCATCTTGGCGCCGTTGGTAAACACCCGGCAGACATTGTCAAAGGCGATTAGGGGTGGCATTAGACCCAAACTGAGCAATGCAATTATCTCTTGGTAAACTAATCGGTACAAACCCCTTCAACGACGATTAGGGCTGGCATTGGGACCCCGAACTGGGCGATACGATCATCTCTTGATAAATTGTCGGTACAAACTTCCTTCGTCCGCGATGAGAGCGGCACTGCGGAGCCGAGCTAGAAAGCCTTATCTCTTGATAAACTGGTTGGTGAAAACTTCCTTTGGGGTAACCTTGCGCGCCACATCGAAATATTCGTTGGTGATGCGCACCGTCTTTTCCATAATATCCGGTTTCATGTACCCCAAGCCGGACTGCACCGATTCCGGCGGCAACATGACCTCGTATAGAGCATTCCTCAGCTGCAGCATGGTGAGAGCTTGATCCAACTCGGGTTTCTGCTTCATCAGGATCTGCAATGCCTCCTCCTGATTATCACGGGTGTAGCGTAGTCCCTCCATGGTCCCTTCAACATAGGCCTTGACGAAATCGGGGCGTTTCTTGATATCCTCTTCCTTGGCCACCAAACCGCTGCCGTAAATGTCGAGGCCAGTATCCTTCATGAAAACCCGCTTCAACTTACTCCCAACCTTGGATGCTGCTAATTCCGCGACCTCATCATTTGAAGCGCGGAACATGATAATAAAGTCCGCTTTCTTGGTCGCAAGCGCCGCCGGTTGGATTGGCGCCGCGGTCTCCTGAATCTTGATGGATTTGAAATCGATGCCGTTGATTCGAGAGTAAGCCGGCATCAAAAACCACTGCGCCTGCCCGGGACTGATGGCCCATGATTTGCCTTGCAGATCCTTAAGTCCTTTTATGGCAGAATCTTCGCGCCACAAAATGGTAGCGGCGACATAACCAAGCTGTCCTACGACCTGAACCCCGGTTCCGCGGGATCGCGCGACAATCGCCGTAGAGATATCGGCAAATCCAAAATCGGCGCCCCCGGCCGCAATCGTCCGCACAGTATCCGCCGAACCCGAGCCCGCCTGAATGGTCGCCGCCAAGCCGCGCTTGGCATAAAAACCTTTCTCCTGCGCGACGTACCAAGGCGCATGTTTGCCGCCGATGATGAAATCCATTCTGATGTTGGCCGGTTCCGGTTGCGCGGCTATGGCGCTGAAGGTGAAACTGGTGAACGCCATAATCGCGCTTAGGACAACCGCGGCAATGCGCCCGATCTTGAATTTCAATGCCAACCTTCCTCATGAGCTCCACCTCCGATATCAAAAAGACCCTTCCACCTGACGCACCTCAGCGCTCCACGGCGCCAATTTTCTTTGGATAATTTCAACCAGCCAAAAAAGCCCCAGGGACAGCACGGCTAGAATCAGCAGAATCACCAGTGCAAATGCTGTATCCAAGCTGTAGTTCGCCTGCAAAACTAGATAGCCCAAGCCTTCGTTTGCGGCCACGAACTCGGCGACAATGGCGCCAGTGACCGATAGTACGATAGCCACTTTGATCCCGGCGAACATGTACGGTAACGAGTTAGGCAGACGAATCTTCTTGAAGATATCGAATTGCGAACCGCGATTGATACGTGCCAACTCCAACAGTTCCGGCTCAACTTCTTTTAACCCGACGACGGTATTCACCACGATCGGGAAAAACGCGACGAGAAAGGCGATCGCTATTTTAGACACAAGCCCATAGCCGACCCATATGACCATCAACGGCGCGAAGGCGCTTTTTGGCATCGCATAAAGAATCACGATGAGCGGATAAATAGTATTCTGTAGATGGGGCGAGTAGACCACCGCGACAGCGAAACCAATCCCCAAAAGTAAAGACAAGGCGAAGCCGCCGAAGGCTTCAATAAAGGTGATCCAGGCATGATGGCCAATAATCGGCAGCTTGTTTATGAAGGCGATCCACAAATCCCGCGGCGGCGGCAGAATGAATGAAGGAACCTTGATAATCTCGACCAAAATTTCCCAAAGGATTAGGAGCGCCAGGAAAAAAACTATCGGTTCGATGATGTTCCTCGTCCTAGCCTTCACGTCCCAACTCCGAAGCAGACGTTAAAGGAAAGCTCCTACCCTGTCAAGGAAACGGCTTGGACTAACAGGTCGCTGAAAATCTGCTCGCAGGCTGTTCAAAAAGGTCCAGTTGCGAGGCGCGCGAAGTTCGATGAGCTAAAACGTGCGCTTCAGTCTGTTTGGAGCGAGTCGGGGCGAGCGCAACAAGCAGATGAGGCCTTTTCAGCAGCTCCTAAGGCTCTTCGAGCTCACGCTTCAACTGGCTGCGCTCAAGCAACAAGTCGCGTTTCTGGCGAATCAACTCCCGCTCTTGTTTTAGAAAGCGCTCGACTGCGCGTCGGAATCTGCCGTCGACGATATAATGCATGCTGGTGGTGTGCTCGGGGTCGAGGCCGCGAAGTTGCTTGAAGCTGCCGCCGGCGCCGGCTTCGAACCGTTGAAGTCTCATGTTAATGCAGTGCTCGATAGCCGAGTAATAGCAAACATTGAAGTGGAGAAAAGGCTGGTCCCGGAACGCGCCCCAGTATCGCCCGTACATGGCCCTATCATCTCTGATGTTAAAAGTTCCGGCAATAATCTTGCCGTCGCCTTCGGCCAGCATGAGACAGACATTGCTCGCGAACCTTCGTTGAAGTTGGTGAAAGAACTCCTCCGTGAGGTATTGGCGGCCGTAATAGAGTCGATCGACGTGGCCCTTGTAAAGACGAAACATGGTGCGCATATGTTTTTCGGTCAGCTGTTCGCCCTCCACCGCACCGATTGAGATTCCCTGCTGGGCGATTTCCCTCCGCTCGCGCTTGATCTTGTTGCGCCGATCGCTTCGAAAGCTGCCGAGATAATCATCGAACGAGCTAAAATCGTGGTTCTGCCAGTGAAACTGGATGCCCCGCCGCGGAATAAAGCCGATTTCTTCGAGAGCGGTGACTTCATCGTCCAAACAGAAGTTAACGTGAACTGAAGAAATTTTGTTGTCCGCGGCAATCTTGGCCAAGGCCTGCCCCATGACCGCGATCAAGGCGCTTCGATCGGCTCCTGCACCGGTTAAAAAGCGAGGACCTGTTACCGGCGTAAAGGGCACCCCAACGAGCATCTTGGGATAATACTGAATGCCGACATGATGGGCCGTCTCAGCCCACTCATAATCAAAGACGAACTCTCCCATACTGTGGAGCTTGAGGTACATGGGGCACGCCGCAACCACTTTTCCGGCGCGTTCCACCACCAGATGATGAGGCAGCCAACCGGTTTCATCGTTGACGCAGCCCGATCCCTCCAAGCTGTCCAGCCAATGCCACTTCAAGAAAGGCGAGCCGTTGACCAGCAGGGCATCCCATTGCGCTTGCGGGATTTCCGAAATCTTGCGAATAGCCTTGATCGAGACGTCGGTGCTCATCAAAGGCGACTCTATCATGATTGCACGGACCGGCAAGATTTCGGATAATTCTAAGTAGACGCGATCAATTCTCGCTGACGCCAGGCGGCTTGACTTCATCCCGAAAGGTTCTTAAATGGTTATTCTCCAGATGGTGGACTTAACTTATGGTGATCTACAATCTTCTCTGCAAGAAAAAACACAACTTTGAGGGCTGGTTTCCGAGCTTCGAGGAATATCAGAAACAAGCCGAACAAAGCCTGATTTCCTGTCCTACCTGCGGCACGACAAAAGTTGAGAAGATACCGCACGCCTGCGCCGTACATGTAAAGAAGGAGCAGCCAGCTCCGCCTGCAAAGACAGCGAGCCGAACACCGCCCGCGCCGCCATCTCCGGCTGAATTTAAGGAAATGCTACTTAAGGTTCACCATTACGTTAAGCAGAATTTCGAAGACGTCGGATCTCGCTTTGCCGATGAGGCGCGGCAGATTCACCAGGGCAAGGCTGAAGAGCGGCCGATTCACGGCACGGCGACGGCTAGCGAAGCAGCTGAGCTTGCCGATGAAGGCGTCCCCCATGTAGTTCTTCCTAAACCCGATTTGGACAGTTAGCGGCTGCGCAGGCAGCCTTTGACACTTCGTTCAGCTGCCCGTAATCCTGCAACGTCCGATATGCCTCAGCTCTCGACAATCCCGCCTTACTCGCGTTTTTTGAAAAGCCTGAATAAGCGGAAATCTGAACAATCCGCGAAGTCAGTTTTAAGCTTTCATAAGTCATTTTTGCTACAGTCCGACTGCTCTTGCATTGTCAAAGCTTCTGCGAAATAGAGGAAGCTTGTTCTTTGAACTTCGATAGGAGGCTTCATGCTGCTGATTAATAATCAAACCGTCGAGCAGATTCTCGACATGAAAGGTTGCATGGCCGCGTTGGAAACCGGCTATCGCGATCTCATCAATGAACGCGCTGTCTACCGCGGCCGTTACGACCTATTCGTGCCCAACGACGATCCAAAAATAATGTATCGCTGGGGTACCATGGAAGGAGCCTCCAGGAGCTTCGAAACTTTCGCCATTCGCATGAAGTCTGACATGCTGGAATGGCCTGAGGGAAAGACGGTGGAAAAATATTGCATCGAGCCGGGAACCTTCTGTGGCATCGTCATGGTATTTTCCACCCGCAACGGCGAGCCATTGGCAATTATCAATGACGGCATCATCCAGCATATGCGCGTCGGTGGCTGCGCCGGTTTGGGCGTGAAATATCTATCGCGTGAAGATTCCCACGTGATCGGCATCTTCGGCGCAGGCGGAATGGCGCGCACGTATCTGCTGGCTTTCAATGAGGTCAGGAAAATTACCGAGGTACGGGTTTACAGCCCGACAAAAAAGAATCGTGACACTTTTGCCCAAGAAATGAGTGAGAAGTTAGCAATCAAAATCATACCTGTAGAACGACCGGAGGATGCCGTGCGCGGGTGCGACATCGTCGCCACCTGCACCGATTCCATTCAAGTCGTCGTCCAAGATCCCTCGTGGATCGAGCCCGGCATGCACCTCACTTGTGTCAAATCCAACGAATGGAGCCCCGAGATCGTGAAACAATCCGATCTCGTCATCAAAATGGGCCGGGCCACGATGAACCTCGATGTCGGGATGCGGCGCATCGGCGGCGAAGCGGCCGTGGTCGCCGGCAACGAGGAGGAGATCAAGAGAATCGCCAATCCCCGAGTCGACATTTTTTCCAGCGACTTCCCCCTGCTCACCGATGTCATGTCCGGCAAACTCCAAGGTCGAGCAAATCGCAATCAGATTACCTTTTTTGCCAACAGCGGCACTCAAGGCTTGCAATTTGCGTCGACTGCCGGCTACGTCGTTCGTGAGGCAAAACGGCGCGGCCTCGGCCAAGAGATACCCACCAGCTGGTTTCTACAGGACATCAGAGACTAGCATCGACAGCGGACACACGAACTCGATCAATTGAGCGCTCCTTGCAAGCCATGTTTTCGCCCCGACTCTAATTGATCAATCGTGGAGTCGAAATTTGGATCAGATTAACTCCTCTTACCTTACCGTCCTCTCGATTGATAAAGCGGCGACCGAAACGGGATGGCGTATGGAATAACGACTACCGATTTGGAGAAGTTGGAAAAGCTCAGCTTCGGGAGGCGGCCGACGCGATGCCGCCGTATACAGGTCTATGTCTCCTTTGGAGTGCTGAGGGAAAGGACGGTGTTTTCTTTTCTTCGGCAGCCGCCACAAACCAATCACTTTCGACGAGACAGAGTTGTTGTTTCGGGGTTACACTTTGGCAAATCGCCGGCAAAAATCGGCTTTGAGCTCATCGTCAGATATCGATTTGCTAAGAGACTCGACCAGCTCTGTAAGCCGCGCCTGTGGAAATTCCTCCATCGATTCCCCAAAGGCCCTCACCTGATCGCGGATAATCAGAGATGCGATGCTTCCCATCACGTTGCTGAGCTCGCTGAACTCAGTGATCATGCGGTCGAATGCGTATCGCGACACGGTCTGCGGAGCGGCTTCCGGTACCACGGGCATGACTCTCCCAGCCTGAGATTGAATGGCAGTGGATTTCTCTGCGCCTGTTTTTGATTGCTCGCGTTCGACAGGTGTTCCAAGAGCTTGGGCCTGAGTATCAATCAAAGCCTGTGCTTCACTGTGGTTCCACCCGTTTCTGTGGGGTTCTAACTCGGTCTTTAGATCGAAGCCCTGGCTATTTTGCTCTTGGTCCAGTTCTTTGACGGGCGGTTCCAAAGCAAGAAGTCTACTGTTCTCAACAAGTCCGCCAACGAGCTGCTCTGTCTGGCTAAGTTGGGCTTGCAGCGTCGCGATCTTCATCTTGAGACCGTCAATGACCTGCTCGGCATGTTGGGCCTTGCTCGACGCCACTTCTTTTGCGTGCCCGTTCGCCAACTGCAAATGAGTTACCTGATCTATCAGGGCATCCAGTTTGGCTTTCAAATCGGTTATTTCGGATTCTCGACTCTCGAGAGCTTCTTCTTTCTTCTTCACTGCGTTCTGTAAATCGCGAATTTCGACGCTAAGATTTTCTTCCAGCTTCCGGCTGGCAACGTTTTTTTGATGAATGGTTTCTTCGTTCTCTCTAAGTCTAGCCTCCAGCACTGCAATGTTTGTCTTCAGACCGTCGCTAACCTGCTCGGCACGTTGAGCCTCGCTCGCCGCGTCCGCTTTTTCGTGTTCGATCGCCGATTCCAGATGGCTTACCTGTACGGCCATGACATCTATTTTTGACTTGAGAACGTTCATCTCGGATTCTCGAGTCTCGAGAACTTCTTCTTTCTTCTTCACCGCGCTTTGTAAATCCCGGATTTCGCCGCTAAGATCTTCTTCCATTTTTTGGCTGGCGGCGTCTTTTCTACGGACAGTGTCCTCGCTCTCTCGAAGCTTAGCTTCCAGCATGGTGATGTTTGCTTTGAGACCTTCGATGGTCTGCTCGGCATGTTGCGCCTCACGCGCCACCACAGCTTGGTCGTCGCTGACTGCCGCTTTCAAACTACCGATTCGATCGACTAAGAGTTTCTCAAGCTCCTGTATTGCATCATTCAAACTGCCGTCACTATCTTTTACCCGCGCGGGGATCATGAGGTGCGGTTTCCGCCGGTGTAGAGTCCCTTGCACTACTCCCCTGACTGATTGCATTACTTTGGTCATATGTCCTCCGCGCGTAAGTGTCCAAACTTTTGTCACTGCTTGTCAACAAAATTCTGTACGCTACAAGTAGGCAACCGTATTTTCTAGGATCAACCGGACTGTCTCTCATTGGTGCGGGTCGCGTCTGTTGAACATCGTACAGTCCTGTCCAATTGACGCCGCCTCTTGTCATGTCAGGATGCGCCAGTGATCGTGGACGGCATTCACGGCACTCCTTCCGACTGCACCGGACTCCTGTCACTCTTCCCGGGTACGGATATTCGCCTTGCGTGTCTTCTCGTTGTAAACGGCACGAATCAAATCTCAGGGATAGAAAGATAAAGGGTTAAGGCAAATAGCGAACGCAGGGGAGCGCTGAACACCGGGTCGAGCCACGCTTTGGAGACCCGCACGACTTGCAAGGCGGAAAGAGTGAGGCTCCGATGTAGCCTTATCATTCCTTATCTGTGACTGCTCGGTGAATTATTTCCAGCAGCTCGCTCGGCATGAAAGGCTTTGTCAGGACTCGTAATACTTCGGGTGGCGGTATGGCCTCCATCGGTGCCGTCGGATCACCGCTTATAAGCACTATCGGAAGGCCTTTTAACTTGTGGCGTATGCGCTTCACCAACTCCACACCATCCAACCCTGGCATTCTGATGTCGGATACAACAACATGGAAACGGCTGTTATCGAGCTGTTTGAGCGCCTCGAAGCCGTCGTGGGCCTGTTCTACTTCTAATCCCTTTAGTCTCAGGTAAATAGTTAGTGCTTGGAGATTATATACGTCGTCTTCGACCAACAGGACCTTTGTGACCACAGAATACGCATCCGCAATATTCGGACCGTACAAAGGACATCGCAATGCTTCTTCATGTCAGAATTGCGTTGCATAACTGGGATATTCTTCTTCGGTTATGCGTCACGGGTGAGATAACAAACCGTCACGTATTGGCAGGAGGCTACGCCGCGTGATGCTCGGTCGCCGCACAAGGCAGTCGCACCTCGAACGTGGTCCCCTCCTGCGCAGTCGAAGTGACGCTTATCTTCCCGGCGTGGGCTTCAACGATCTTTCCCGTGATATAAAGGCCAATTCCTAAATGGCCGAGTCCAGTCGTCACGTCTCCATTGTTGGTTCGTCTCTGGGCGGAAAAATCAAATGTTGTCGGAATTTTTGACGCCGCTATGGGTGGACCATCATTATGTACTTGAATCACGATTTCACCGGATGCTATCCAACTGGTGATGACTATCGGGCTTGTTTCGGCCCCATGCTGGATCGCATTGGCGACCAGGTTCGATAGCATCTGTCGAATACGAACCTCGTCAACAGCACATTGAGCTTCTTCATTGCAATTCAGTTCGATAGTCCGGTTCGGGTGTGCTGCCGAAAACGATGCCACAGTCGATTCAAGAATCGGGCGAAGGCACATAGGCTCCCGTTTTACTGAAAGCGAGCGGCCCAGTCGTGTGCCAGTGAAGTCGAGCAATGTGTCTATCAATTTGCTCATCTGCATACCGCTGTCAAAGATAATAGAACTGAGAGCTGTGATCGTCTCGTCATCACGCGCTTTCGCTATCTTGAGGCATTCTGCCGAGGTTATCACCGCGTTTAGGGGGTTGCGTAAGTCATGGGCTAGAACGGCGAGGGCAAAATCTCGGGCTGTCTCGACTTCCTGCATAAAGCGCATGGTCGACTCACCAAGAGCTTGATCAAGTCCTTCATTGAACCGGGTTAGTTGATAAAGATCGGATGCGTCGGGCTGCGGTGAGCTGGCGAGCCAGAGTCGAATGACAGATGCGCGAAGGGCGCGGTATTCGGAAACGACTTGTACTTGGTTGAAACCGGTCCGAAGACGCTGGGTACTATGAATTTCTGCGGCAGTTTCCGGGTCTCTGGTAGGTGCGAGACCCTTCGACTTTTCGGCCTGCTCCAAGTCCGTTTGCGTTGTTTCCATGTCCAATGCGATAGCCTTTAGAATTTCCGGCGCATGATCACGCAACGCGAGTTTATCTAAGTCCGCCGCGGGAACGATCGCTTTCGCAAATGATTCCCATTCAGCGAGAATCTCGTTCATATTCGACAGAATAAATTCTGATAGACGCACAATGTCTCCTTGCAGCTGATTATGTATGAATGGATTGGGAGCTGATCCCTAATGTCTTCAGCTATAACATGCGAGTGAATCCATCGCTACGACTTGCCGTCCAGTAGTGTATGCGGCAGGAGCTGTTCCACATGCTAGGCAATGGTCGGGAATTACGACGTCATTCGAGCAGACGGTTTATTGGAGTTTTGGTTCAACTCGACGTGATTCCAAGTCACTAACCCGGGCCTGGCAACCGTTTTTATCCTTGGTATTTCTCACGACAGCTGCTGGTTGTGGTCATACGCTTTGCCGGGAACAGGTCTGAGGTCCCAGATGAGTCCGAAGGCGGCGAAAAACTTAAGAGCATAGTACGTCAAATCGATTTCCCACCAATAAAATCCTTGTCGGGTACAACTCCTAAACTTGTGATGGTTGTTGTGCCAACCTTCGCCTAGGGTAATCAAAGCGAGCATGAAATTATTGCGGCTATCATCACCTGTGTCATAGCGGCGGCGGCCGATCAGATGCGCCAGCGAATTGATGCTCGCCGTGGCATGAAACAACATTATCGTACTAACCACAAAGCCCCAGACGACTAGCTGCCACCCTGTAACTCCCAAAGATGGAGCGGCGTAATGAAGCAAACAACCAACGCAGTAAAGCGTCACTGCAAGAATGATTGGAACGATCACGTCAAAACGATTCAACCATCGCAACTCGGGGAAGCGGGCAAAGTCCTGTACGCGGCGATAGTCCGTTAAGAAATGCCGATTGGTCATGAACCATCCGATGTGTGATCGCCAGAAACCATGTCGAATCGGCGAGTGTGGATCGGGTTGCATATCGGAAAATTTATGATGACTCCGATGATGCGCGGCCCACCACAGCGGCCCACGTTGCGCTGATGATGCACCCAATAACGCAAATACGAACTGCATCCATCGCGACGTCCGGTATGTGCGGTGCGAAAAGTAACGATGGTATATACCGGTAATGGCAAACATGCGTACTACATAAAGGCCCACCGCGGTGCATAAGGCGAAACCACTCCATCCCACCCACCACACGGCGATACACGCCAGATGAAGCAGCAGAAACGGTAAGCAGCGGAACCAATTTATCCTATCTACATCAGAGGCGTGAATCGCGGGAGCAGAGGCATTCTGTTCAGAATCGATCCACTGAGAAAAATAGCTGATTAAATTATGCATACACCTTTCTTAAAACGCACGAACCAGCAACACTGCCGTTAGTCGTTCACCTAATTAATGAGCTAATTGAAGGATCACACGGTATGCGCAATTGATGTGCCAGAATTATCTGGCCGTGATAGTTGCTGCGTCGTGCCGGTAACGCAACGATTTGATGTGTTGTGTGTCAGATCAAACCCGCGGTCTCACTAAGGAGGAAAAATTCTTGACCCGAAATCTGGCCCAAACCTAACTGGACGCGAAGGTGCAGCTGACCTCTCTCGCTTTAGCTTAGCATCTTACGTTGACCGCCTTCGCCACCAAGCGCATTGACGGCTGAGTTTTTGATTCTCGGTGGAATTGGCGCTTCACTCCGATTGTCCTGAATATCACTCTATTGTTTCGTAACGATTCTTAACCCTGATACGTTTTTAGAGGCACTCGCTTATCGAAGAGTAATGTTTTAAACGCAAATGCTGGCTACGCTCCGTGGCACGCGGCTTGCGCTAGAATAGACCTAGGTTAGTCCTCTTCTCGACAATCAATCCCCCAAACTGGCCGCGCATCGTCTAAGCCGGAGAGAAATCGCCGGCAATTTTGTCCTTTAACACGCAGCGGATGTAAGAAGGTGAGGAGTAAAATTGTTTCATCAACCTAAGAACCATAAGAAGGAGAATCAGAATGCCGAATGTTGTTGGTTTGTTCGATAGCCGATCCGAAGCACACTCCACAGTGCAGCAGCTGGTAAATTCCGGTTTCGACCGCGAAGATATCAGCCTCGTTTCCCAAGATGTTTCTCAAGATGGTAATGATAGAGAGTCAAACGAAGGTAAAACTCATCCGGGAATCAGTGGGTCGGATCTCTCCATACCGAAGGATGATACGAGCGGAGCTCTCAAGGGCGCGGGTATCGGTGCCGCTCTGGGTGGAATTGGTGGATTAATGGCCGGAATTGCTGGGCTTGCTATTCCCGTTATCGGACCGATCGTGGCAGCCGGACCGATTGCAGCTGCGCTGACCGCCGCCTTGGGTGGCGCGGGAGTCGGTGCCGCCACCGGCGGTTTGATCGGCGCCTTGACCGATATGGGCGTCCCTGAAGAGGAAGCTAAGCACTATCAAGATCAGGTCGGACGTGGACAGACACTTGTGATAGTCAGAGCAAGCGACGACGATTCCGCGGAGCGTGCGGCGGATATCTTGGAATCTTGCGGCGCTGACAGAATTGCTGGGCGCGAGACTGATACTGACAGCGCTGATCGTCCAAGCGCCTTCGGCGGCAAGCCCGAGTCCCGTCTTGATGAGATTAGCGAGCATCAGACTCTCCGTCACGAGATGCCTGAAGTTGGTGCTGGTGAGCGCGACATTAACTACCGAACGGCGCGAGTAGACGAATCAGGAGTAAGAGCCGGTCAAGAGAGCTTCAGCCCCGAGGATCGAGTAATTCCAGTGACTGAAGAACAGTTGGTTGTCGGAAAGCGGGCTGTGCAAAGCGGACGGGTACGTATATACGGCCGTGTCACTGAGAAGCCGGTCGAACAATCAGTGCAACTACAGAGTGAACGGGTAACGGTTGATCGACGTGCGGTAGATCGGCCTGTCGGCGCCGGCGATAAAAAAGATGACGTTGTAATCGAGATTACTGAAACGAAAGAGGAGCCGGTTATCGGCAAGCAAGAACGCGTCGTCGAGGAAATCGTTATTGGCAAAACGACAGAGGAACACACCGAAACGGTGCGCGACACGGTACGTCGTAAAGACGTTGAAGTAGAAAGAACGGGGAATGAGGAAAGATTGAGAGAAGAAGATAACCGACGTTAATTCGCTTCACTGGATTGAATGGTCGCCCCTCTGCATCAAACAGGGCGACCAACAATTCTTCTTTCCCGCCGTACAGGTTTTTCACACGCAAAGCACCGAGGAGATGTCATGGCAAGCCCAGTAACCGCCACTCACTGCATCTGCACGCATCGCGATCATCAAGGCAAACCCTGTCCGAATACCGATTTCGACGCCCAAACATTACTCTGCTCAACGTGCAAAACAGGCCATTGAACTAAGTTTTTCATGCACATTCCCAAGACTTGCGTGATGCAAGTTCGCCTTGATCGCCATTATACCGGCCGCAATGGTCGCGAACGCATTACGCTGGGGCTAAGCGCTGAATTTCTTTCCATCCAGCGCCGGTATAGACGGACCGGGAAGCGGTTGAGATCTCAGGAACGTTTGTGAATGTTGGCAAACGCAGTAAGCAATCGACATTGCCCGACGGTAAGCTTCCCGGCATGACACGGCAAAGAAACTGCGTGAGAAATCGACGCGCGGAACTTGCGCCTCGAGATCGGCAGCGAGCCGCTCGAAGATCGGGCTTCGAGATTGAGCCATGGGAAGTAACCTAAGTGATAGTATCGCTGGACAGGTTGGATGCGTTCCACGGTGGCGAGCTGACCGTCATCATCGAAACGCCCAAAGGTTCTCAGAACAAGTACACCTACGAGCCGCGTTTCGGAGCCTTCGTGCTTGACGGGATACTGCCCGCTGGGGCCGTTTACCCTTTCGACTTCGGCTTCGTGCCGTCAACGATCGGGGAGGACGCCGATCCCCTCGACGTGCTGGTTCTCATGGATGCCGCCGCGTTTACCGGCTGTATCGTTCCGTCACGGCTGATCGGCGTCATCGAGGCGGAGCAGACGGAGAACGGCAAAACCTTTCGCAACGACCGGCTGATCGCAGTTGCAGCGAAATCGATCACCCATCGATCGCTGGGCGACATCAGTGATGTAAGTGACGACCTGGTCAGCCAGATCGAGCACTTCTTCATCTCCTACAATATGGCAAAGGGCAAGACGTTCGAGCCCAAGGGGCGCTCCGGACGGGAGCGGGCGATGGCGCTCGTAAGGACGGGCATGGCGCGAGCCGGTAGAGCTTGATCGAGGCGTGGCATTCCGTACGATCTCCGCCATTCGCCTGCTTGGTGGCGTCGGATACAAGGGCTAACAGATGTTGTTATCTCCCGCTCACTGCGCGGTAAGCCCCTTCAATATTATTCGGAAAGCGATCCTTGCCCTCCCAGTCGTCGGTCTCCGGCATGCGCAAGTCTTTTTTGATTTCTTCGAGAGATTTGCCCTGCTTGACCATCGCTCCAACCTGCTTAAGCAATAGAGTGTAATAGTTCTCCATGTCGTCGAGGATCTTGACAGTCCCCGGCGGACCGTGCCCAGGTACGACGATCTCGGGATTGAGCCCGCGCATCATCTTGATCCCCTCAAGCGTATCGGTGATTTTTACGAATGGCCTGAGATTGCTGAAGCGCTTCACGCCGACGGACGCCGCGGCAAAGACGATTCGCTCGTTCGGCATCCAAATCGCGGTGTCCGCTTCGCTGTGAACGCTCTTGAGAAACCGCAACTCGAAAGACCGGTCGCCGACGTGAAGTGTCATCCGGTCGTGAAACTCGACATGCGGCCAGATTGGACGAAAGTTTTTGATTTCCTGCAGCGCCGAAAATTCAGCGACGGTTTTCCTAACGCGCTCCGGATCGAGCCCTTGCTTCATCGACTCCGTGGCGCCGGCATGAGCGATGATCACTGCCGGCGGAGAAAACATCCAGTGACCCGTGGTGTGATCGGTGTGCGGCTCGGTGTTAATCAAATAGCGCACCGGTTGGGATGTGAGTTTTTTCACCGCCGCAGCCAGAGCCACAGAATCCGGCGGACGGTGCCCGCTGTCGATCAAAACCACGCCTTCGGAAGTTAAAATGATCGTCGCGTTAGAGTCTGCCGGCTTTTGCGAATAGACAAAGATGCCTTCCTTGAGTTTTTGAAATGCGGCCCCAAATCCTGGGCGGACGCCGTCGTCGTGACTAACGCGGCGACCACCGTCAAGAGCACCGCACGGGTAAATCCGAATTTCATTGCGTCTCCTGACTCCCTTTAGGGCTTCGAGCCTCTATCTCGGATCACTTGCCCGTCACGACTTTATATGCCGCTTCCACTTGCGGGAACGCTCCTTAGTCGCCCAATGGTCGTACTCCGGCATCTTTACTTCTTTCTTGATTTCGTCGAGAGATTTACCTTCCTTCGCCATCTTGCCGACCCGCTCCACCAGCAAGCCGTAGTACTTTTCCGTGTCGTCGAAGATTTTCGTTGTGCCGGGCTGGCGCGTGTCCGGGGACCACGAATTCTGGTTTCAAAGCTTTCATCATCTTCGACGCGGCCAAGATGTCGGGAATCGTCACGAACGGACGGAGAATATTGAACTGGTCGACCACTATGCCGGACGCCGAAAACAGCACGCGCTCTGCTGGCAGCCACACCGCGGTGTCGGCTTCGCTGTGCACGCCCTTCAGGTACATCAACTCGAAGCTGCGCTCGCCCACCCTCAACGTCATCTTCTCGCGATACTCGACGTGCGGCGGCACGAATCGATATCCCTCCAGCGCTTTGCGCATCGCGGGCGACGTTCCGGCCAGTTTTTCGATCCGTCCCGGCGTTTCCTTTTCGCGACCGATCATCGATTCCGTGGCGCCCTGGTGAGCAATGATGGTCGTCGGCGGGGAGAATACAAAATGACCCGTGGTGTGGTCCGGATGAGGCTCGGTGTCGATAAGGAAGAGGATCGGCAGCGGAGTGATTTTTTTCACCGCTTCCAGGATCACGCGGGAATCCGTCGGACTATGACCGCTGTCGATCAGCACCACGCCGTCCTGGGTGATCACGATGCCGCAATTGGAATTGAAGTTATTGCCGACGTACACGTAGATGCCTTCTTTGATCTTTTTAATATTGGCTGGCAAGTCCTGCGCGTAAGCGACGCCAGCAGTCACGAGATAGAGGGAAGCGACGACGATCGCAAGCTTCAGCTTCATACGTTCCTCCAAGGCGAGAAATAGCGCCGCCGACGCTACTAAGAAAACCGCCGGTGTGTCAATCGGCTATTCGCCGTATTTGCCGTGTTCCTGAAGCCATCGGCGGGAGTGTTGAAACATACGAGAGGCGATTGCGACAATTAATACTCGTTATCTTTAGGAACCGTGTCGTTAGAGTTAAGGTTATCTTTATGGAAAATTCTTCCGACAATAACCAGCCGGATTTCTGGACCGCTCGTTATGCGTCCGGCAAAACACCGTGGGACTTCGGCGGTGTTCCATCCGCCTTGAGATCGTTTCTTGAGAGATCTTCTGTTCCGGGCAGAGTACTGATTCCGGGATGCGGATCGGGCTACGAGATTCAGGCGTTCCATGCAGCCGGGCTACGATGTTTCAGCAATAGATTTTTCGCCTGCGGCTGTGGCCCAGGCCAAACGGGTGCTTGGGTCCTTGGCTGAACGGGTTGTTCTGGGAGACTTCTTTACCTACGATTTCGGCGAGCGCCGATTCGACCTCATCTACGAACGGACATTTCTTTGTTCAATGACTCCTTCGCGCTGGCCCGAATATGTGAACAGAATGACAGATCTTTTGGTGCCCGGCGGCAGATTGATTGGCGTCTTTTTATATGGATCAACGGTCGTCGTCGGGACCGCCCCTGCCGATTACAGAGCCCGAAGCCGAGCAGCTTTTCAAAAAACGCTTCGAGTTAGCGCGCAGTGAAGCGACGACGGACTCCCTGCCCCTATTCAGTGACATGGAAAGATGGCAGGAATGGCTGAAGATCGATTCAGTGTAATCAGTTGGGCTGCCAAGTTGTCGGTACCATCGAGTCGCTAACCGGCTATCGGTGCCCGGTGACAACCATCGGATCTCAAAAAGATCCTTCAGAGAACCTGTGCGGCGTCTGGTAGACGCCGCTCTTAAATACTTGTGCCCTACATATTCAGCCATGTTTTTCTGGTGGTATGGATGAACGCTCTCGTACAACGGCAAAAGATGATTCGATGGAAACACCGGCAGAAGTTCGTCAGATAACCACCACCCGGCGCATCGGGCTTTCATTGCGAGGAGAATATGATTTTTATGTCATCTGCCTCATAACTTTCGGAAAATCCGCTATTGATCCCAACCGACCTTTTAGGACCGTCTCAACCTCAACAGCGGTTTGTTGGATGCTGGAGTGGACGGCGAGAGAATTGACAAGTTACACGGAACGATAAAAATTTGGCGCCAGTAGTTACATGATAACTAGCAGCCGACCCTTGAATGAGGCACCTCCGGTTTGGTGCTACGATCAGAAAAGTCGCATGTTGGTCATTTCCGGCAAATACTTTAACCATTTATGGAACATCATATGGAGAGCCAATCAGCACAAACTAATCTAGACAAGCTACGGCTAGGCTGTCTGTTACCGAGTATTCAAAAAGCGAATAGCGAGCCAAAACACATAGCCGTGGGTCAGGTCTCTAAGGAGTTGAGATTCTTACAGAGGCAGTCGGAATATGTGGATGAGATAGAGAGGGTTTTTAAAGAGCTATTTTTGACAAAAGCGCTTATCAGCCAATGTAGGCTTGGCGAAGTACCAGTCGGAACAAGCCGACAAGAATTGCTTGCCTATTATCAGGGCGTGTTTCTAGGCCTCGTTCATCAAATGAAGGACAAGGTTATACAACTGGTACACATGATGACAGAAAGCACGATCCCTGAGAAACCCTCCGTCGAGAGTGATGTTTCGCTTGCTGATTTGATGAAAAAGAAACAGCAACTGCTTGCGACTATTGGTATTGAGCAGGAACTTAAACAGTGGGACCAGAATAGCCCTACGAGCAACATTGCCGTCGCCCTGAGAAAACGTACGCGTCATCACCATCGCGTTAGCGGGTTCAGATACGATAAAGATTTTCTAAATCTTCAGTTCGTTAACATCGCCACCCAACCTTATTTTCTGGAATGGCTCAGTGAGTATGGTAAAAACGAAATTGAAAAAATGCGACTCGAAAGCGAGGAGCGACTTTTTTCAGGAGCATCATCTAAAGTCGAAGTAACTCTTCGCGCCATTGAGGAAAACATAGAGAAGATATCTGGCGCATTAGTTAACCATTTTAGACTGCCATCATTTCAGGAGCAGGCAGCGACAATAGTTGCTGAACATAGTTCGATGCTTAGCTCTTTAGACGTGAGAAACAGGAGCTCTATCGCTAAAATTCAACAACCGCAAAAACAGCTGCTCGACGCCTTAGTCTCTAATTTAAGCGACATAAATCAGGAAAGGATCGCTTCTGTATATCCTGTCGGTAGCCTTGGGCGTGGCGAATACGAAGAAGAATACTCGGACATCAACCTTTATGTCGTAGTCAATCGTGAAACGGCACAGGTCTCGAAGAAAGAGGATTCGTTTGCTGTAGACGTTTTTACGCGGGCACAATTTCTTTCAGAACAGTGCCGAAAGCACCGAATTATTGCTAAGGCACGGGGTGCTTCTGTATGGCGAAGATCTTGTCAGTAGAGAAGAATTGCCGAAAGCAGGGCTGTTCTTGGCCTTAATATTAAATGATGATATTTTTAAGACTCTGGATTCTGCAAAGAAATGGATGGAACAAAACCCTAACGCCTATCCGTCTGACATCAGTGCAGCATCCAAGCGGCTTGCTAAGGCTATGTTGGATTTTCACTACGGTGTGGTTATGGCCAACAAGCCGCAATACACTGCTAGTAGGAAGGAGCGAATAGAACAAATAAACGAGATGTTTCCGCAGAATAAACATGTAACGGAGACTCTTACGCGTATAGCTCGACAAGGTGTCGGTGAATTCGAAAGCTTTAATAATATGATAGAAGGTTTTCGTCCTGGCGCAGAAAAGAATTTCAAAAAAATGCGGGATGTCAAAGCGGAGTTGGAAAAAACCAACAAATAAGCACCGCACCGAAATAACTAAAAAGTGACCAATACGCGATGAACGTCGTTCCACCTTCCGGAACGAGTTTAGGAGTCAGGCTTTCCAAATTCGCGGAGTAGCGTGGCCAGGACTTCACCAAAGGTCTCCGCGATATGACCGTTCGCGAAGCGAATCTGTTGTATCCCGTTAATATTGGAGAATAGTTCGACCCCATCTTCGACTAAAAGAACAGCCCGAGCAAAGCCAAGACGGCCCTGAAAAAGACCCGCTTCGTGAATCACGTTTTGACGTGCCCTCAAATCTCCGGCTGCCGTATCGTCTTCTCCAGTGAGTACGAGAACCGCGAAGGAACTGGTTTCCAGCATTTCTCCTAAGATGTCCCTAATCGCGTGCCCAGCTCGGGCGCCAGCCTCGTAAGCTTCGACTTTATAACCATGCTTGTCTTGGAGGTCCTCCTTCAAATCCCACCATGCCCATGATCTGCCATGTCCAATAAAAACAATCGGTTTTGCGAGTGGAGCCTCGGGCGAAGCGACTCACTTAGGGCATGCTCGAAGACCTCAAAGGTTGCTTGAATTAATTGACGGGTGGGGGCCTCAACCTCAACTTGGGTTCCCTCGTGGTGGAAAGACACGTTGAGTGAACGGTTTTCGCGTGTCCGCCAGGATTATGCAGTGCCGCCGCTAGACTGTCGGTAGTCTGCAAAGAACTCTTCTTCGGAGTCATGATTCCACGTCGCATCATCTAAGTCGACTCTTAGCGAACCGCGAGCCGATGGTATTGATCCATCGAGACCGAGCCAAAGACGATCTCCTGCCGCCCGAAGAATGTCGGGAGAAAATCGAGCTCGGATATAGTATTTAGTTTTCTTCATTTGCTCGACTGACCGTTTGGTAATATTAAAGCCGCAAGGGTCGCCCGGCAAGACAAAAAGCTTTAACTACAAAAAGGTCGAGGGTCTTAGTGGTTAGTCTGCACTCTCGTCGCACTCAAAATGTCGTTTATTGACCTTTAAACTTTTTGTCCTCCTGTAGCCCGCGCAGCTCTTTTACGTCTTGCTGCGTTGTTTGATCCTCTGATTCAAGGACTGCAGCACCCCCGCATCCACGGCAGAAATCACATCGACCGCGGCATCCAGTTCTTCTTCGGTCATCCCCGCTTTCCTTGCGTCCGCAAGGCGCCGGTCCACTCACGGATCGCACAGCCGCATCATCGCGACGGCTAAACCCATGAGCATTTTCTCACGTTCGCTTAAACATTCGACGGCATGCGCGTCCTTATAGAAGGTTCGAAAGTCGGCTTTTTTGACCGCCATGATTCATCTCTCCATTGTCAGAATTCCCGCCGGTCACGGGCCGAGAACTGCAAAGCCCTCGCGCTCGGCGGCATCAGCGAGATTATGGTCCAGAGTTACCAATTCCAAGTTAGTGGGATCACCTTCAGCAGCAATCAGAGCTGCGCCGAGTTGGAGCGCGTCAGCGGCTCGCAAGTGGTAAGATTCAACCAGTCGCTCGGCGTGACGGCGGACTAATTCAACATTTGTTATCTCCGACCACCCATCCCAAGCGCGCATTATATTTCGCCGGGCGACGGTAAGAATTGGCGCGAAACGGGAATCTTCGCGCCGCAGGCGGGCGATGGCCGATAGAAGCTCTACGCGGGTCAAAGTCCAGACGATAATTTCAGAATCGCTGTCAAACCAGTTCCGAACTCGAGCCGAACCAGGCTCCACAATCATCAGTGGGACAATCGCCGAGGAATCCCAAAATCTCACCACCCGCTCCCGCGCTCATCTAGAAGACCTTGCAACACGCTGCCTTTGACCTTGACAGGACGATGCTTCGCAAGCCACTTATTGTGCCCGGGAACGGCGCGTCGAATTAATCCTTTTCTTTCAAGCCGCGAAAGGCGATCGTCGTCTGAAACCAAGCCCCGCGCGGCGCTTGGCAACGGCACAATCTGCGCCACGGGTTGATTGCGATCCATGACCAAGATCGTTTCACCGCCTTTTACCTGATCGAGATAGCGCGATAGGTTGTTTTTGAGAGCTGCGATGCCGGCTTTTTTCATATAGCTATAATAGCCATCAAATCGAGCTCGGTCAACGCAACGTTTGCCACCGAACGCTCGATTAGCCTACCCTTACCCTCTCCCATTAGAATGGGCGAGGGTAACCGAGCAATCGACCGCAAAACATCAAACCCCGGAACCTTGAAGACGAACAGCCCGCTACGCGGGCTTCACGCCCGTAATCAGCGCATAAGAAAAGCTGCCCTTTACGTGAGCGTGGTCGCCGTGCGCCTGCCAGGTAAAATAATTTTTCTTCATGCGTTCGGCGAGCTCCGGCGCTTCCTTTTCGAGCTCAAGCGCCGCTTCGAGCCAATGACGGCCGGTCGGGATTCCGTCCATTCCTTCCTGATTGAACGAGTAAGACAAAATATTCGTGCGTGGAATACGATAGCCGGCTTTAGACAGCAGGCGCTGAATGCTGCTCGCCGTGTGAAAGCGAAACTCCGGGCCGTGCGTGCGCCGGAAGACCTGATTGATTTTTACCTCCAGTGCCGCATCCACCGCGTCTTTGGCTTCTTCGATAATTGGATCGAGCACAACGAACCTGCCGTTGCCCTTCAGCACTCGCAGCACTTCTTTGACCACGCCTGACGGATTGCCGAAGTGATGCAAGCTGAACGAGACAAACGCCCGATCGAAGGAATTGGATTTAAACGGCAAGGCATCGGCAGCGCCGGCGCTTTGGCTGTAGCAAGAAATCGGCTCTTTGTGCTGGTGACCGACATCGAGCATCGCCAAAGCCTGATCGACACCGACAATGTTACCGGCCTTCATGTGCTTGGAAACCGGCCGGGCGACACGCCCGGTGCCGGTGGCCACATCCAGCACCCATTCGTTACCGCTAAGCGCCAGCGTCTCGATCATCTTGGTTGTTAGCGCGCCGCGGATCCCCTCCATCGTCGAACGCCGGTCAAATTCCGCCGCGTGCGCCGGATCGTGGAACCGGGTCTTATGATCGTGCCCATGGCTGTGCCCGTGTTCGTGCGAATGACCGTGATCGTGATCATGTGAATGAGCATGATCGGCATGATCGTGGCCCTGGGAGTGATCGTGCTGATCCGCGTGTTTATGATCGCCTTGATGATGATCGTGATCGTGTCGGTGATCGTGTTTGCCTTGTTCCGCCATTATATTAGTTCCTATTTCCTGTCCTTATTTTTGTGCCTCGTGCCGGTGGCCTCGCGCCTATTTGCTTTTGGCCATGCCTTCCATGATCTCCCACTGCTCGTCGGTCACCTTCATGATCGATAAACGGGAGTTTCGCACCAGATCGAAACTTTTTAACTTGGGATGCGCTTTAACCTCGGCGAGAGTGACGGGTTTCGCTAGCGGCTTTCCTACTTCGATATCGACGACCAGCAGCTTTGCATCGTTCTTGCCGGGGTCGGGATACGCGCCGCCCAAGGCTTTTGCCACACCGACGGCCGCCTTCTCGTCGCCCGTGTGATAGATGAATATCTGCTCGCCCTTTTTAATATCTTTGAGATTTTTTAGCGCGAGATTATTAGCCACGCCGTCCCAAACCGTTTTCTTGTCTTTCTGCAATTGTTGAAACGAATAAACACTTGGCTCTGTCTTGAACAACCAGCGGTTTGCCATGAAGCTCCTCCTTGGATGATTGTATAGAACAGCACATACCTGCAATACAAACAGTGGAGCGTGCGACCGGAGAAAGACGGTCAGAGCAAACGGCACGCTCTATCTCACCGTCGCGCGTTGTTCTTGCCGTGACGAAGCTTGCGCCAGAAGGAGCAATCGCCGCGACCAGCCGGCGCATCAAACGGCGATGGTTCGAAGAACAGATCGAAGCTCTAGAGCCTTTCCCGAAAGATCTCCGCTCATCCCTGAGAACGAGATCTTGGCCACGCACTACGGTCACTTGGTGGTCGGCCATTATCGCTGCGTGTTCCGGATCGCAAAAACCACCGTCTATATGCTGAGAGTTATTCATGGCGCCACGCCCTTCGATAGTTCTATGTTCGAAGCATAATTCCATAAATTTTCCGACTCCCTAGGACTGCCAAGAATGAAGAAAATTGCGTCGCCTCTATTTAGATGATACTCCCTATCCATGCCTAGTTTCGTTGATTTCTGCGCTGATTATTTCGAGAAATACTTCCGCCTTCATCCCGCTGAAGCGATCTACTACGGCGTGACCGGTTACGATCATCTGTTGAACGATTATTCCGATGAGACCTACGCCGCGCAGAAGAGGCTGGTTAATGATTCGCTGGAAACCTTGGCTCAGATATCAGCCAATGATTTGGATGCCGATCAGGCCATCGATTACGCTCTCCTGGAGGGGCGCTTGAGCATCCAAAAATATGAGCAGGAGAAAGAGGATTACCGGCTGAAGTGGCCCGATCACTATCTTGCTACAGATGCCATCTACATCCTGACAGTGCGGGAAACCGATGATCTGGAAAAAAATCTTCTAAGCCGCCTGCAGGGCACGGCCGATTTGGTCCGTCAGGGAATCAGCAATCTAAGCCGGCCGGAAGCCAATCCGCCTCGGCTGTGGACCGAAATGTCCATTCAAGCGGCTAAAGGGCGGCACCAACTTTCTGGAGACGCTGCCCAGCCATCCGAAAGTTCAGGCAACCATCAAAGATAGCGCAACACTTCGAGCTGCGATTGAGCGGGCAAAGAACGCGATCGATGATTATGCAGGTTTTCTGACGGGGAGTCTTCTGCCCCGCAGCCGCGGCGTTTACGCCGTCGGAGAAGAGCATTACAACTTGCTGCTCAGGAAAAAACACTTTCTCGAGCTGGACGCGCAGGCGCTTCTCACTTTGGGGGAAAATCTTTTCTCTCAAACCCGGCAGGAACTGTTCGCGCTCGCCGAGGAGGTGGCGCCGGGTGAAGGCATCGAGGAGGTGACGCGAAAGATTCAGGATGACCATCCGAAAAGCGAGGAGATCCTGGCGGCTTATCAAAAAGCCATGCAATCCGCCCGGCAGTTCGTGAAAGATAGAGAGCTCGTCTCTTTCCCGCCCAGAGAAGAACTGCACGTGGTCCACACCCCGGAGTTTCGCCGCCACGAAATTCCCTTTGCCGCGTATCTCTCGCCATCGCCCAAAGACCCCGACCAGGTCGGCTACTACTACGTCACACCTGTCACGGATGACGATCTCTTACGTGAGCATAACTGGGTGGGCCTCGAGAATACCTCGGTCCATGAAAGCTATCCCGGCCATCATCTTCAATTCTCGGTCGCCAATTCGATACCGACAGCATCGAGCTTGCCGCGGCTCATGAACGAGTCCTCGGTTTTCTACGAGGGATGGGCGCTGTACTGTGAGCAACTCATGCAAGAGCAAGGTTTTTTAAAAAGCAGGCAACACCGCTTTGTGATGCTCAAGGATCGGCTATGGCGTGCGTTGCGCATTATCATCGATGTCAAAACGCAGACCGACAAAATGACTTACGACCAGGCGGCGGAATTGATGGTGCGCGAGCTGCATTTCCCGCGCGCGCAGGCCTGTGGTGATCTCAATTGGTACAGCCAAGCACCGGCGGTTCCGATGGGATACGCTTTGGGTTGGTCGATCATCAATCGCATGCGCCAGCAAGAGACCACGCGACTTGGCGCCAAGTTCGACTTGCGCAATTTCCACGATCGCCTGCTCGGCGCCGGCAGCATTTCGTTGCCGCTGGTAGAACGAAGACACTTCACGTGATTATCCTCAATGTTTCGAACATCGTTGAACAATTGGAACGTCTGCAATCGTGTCGCGCCACAAATTCGTTCCACTCGTTTCAATTGTTCCGAGTGTTCTAATGGTTACTAATACGAAAACGACATCGCGCGGCCCGTTACTCGGAGCTCATATGTCCATTGCCGGCGGCGTCGGCAACGCGCTGATGCTCGGCGCGAAAGTTCAATGCGATGCGATTCAGATCTTCACTAAGTCGTCACGCCGGTGGGCCTGTAAGCCCTACACGCAGGAAGAGATTGCACAGTATCGGGAGAATCAGAAAACAACCGGAATCAAGAAGGTCATCGCCCACGACTCTTATCTATTGAATCTTGGCTCGCCCGACGGCGTTTTGCGGCAGCGTTCCATTTTGGCCTTCATCGATGAGATGGAGCGTTGCGAGACATTGGGCATTTCGAATCTGATCGCCCATCCCGGTTCCCATGTCGGATCGGGAGAAGACCAAGGCATTAAAACCATCGCGAGTTCTCTCAATGAAGTGCACCAGGCATGCCCCGGCTACAAGGTGAAAGTGACCCTGGAGATCACCGCGGGTCAGGGATCGAATCTCGGCTATCGTTTCGAGCACATCGTTAGAATGTTTGATGCCACCCGAGAAAACGAGCGCCTGCGGGTGTGCTTTGATACCGAACATGCTTTTGCCGCGGGCTACGATATTCGAACCAGCGAGGGCTACGAACGAACATTCACGGAATTCGACGAAACCATCGGCATTGAACGGCTGGCCGCGTTCCATCTCAACGACTCGAAAAAAGAATTTAACTCGCGGGTCGATCGGCACGAGCATATCGGCAAAGGCCACATCGGCGTGGAGGCTTTTCGATTACTGATGAACGATAAGCGATTCTGGGGTGTGCCGATGTGTCTCGAAACACCCAAAGGGCTGGACTTGGCGGAAGATCGCGAAAACTTAGGTTTGCTTCGCAGCCTATTTAACCGGAGTTCGGTCGTTCAAGGCGACACCGGGCTACTGGCGAGCGCGTCGGAGCGAAGGCAATCCAGCGGTCCCCTCTAGAGATCCGCAATCTCCCCGGTTGGCGCACTGAAGTCCCGGCAAAAGTATCAGCCCTGGTCCAACACCGTGAAGGCCGTTGGAATTTGGTTTCTATCTCAGCTCAGGTCAGAAAATACTTGCGGTGAACTTTGAAGCAGAAGCTTGTGGCGGAGGAATATTAACTCCGGGAAAGAAGTACTGCACAACCAAGCCGATCAGATATCCCGCCCCGGCGGCGCCGACCGCCACCAGGAAAAATTCCAGACCGCCGAGTGTCAGTGACTTGCCCGCGAGTTTCCCCTTGAAAGCGCCGACGCCAAAAAGTGTTATGCCGCCAAGCAGAGCCGAAATGTAAAAAGCCGTCAGGCCCGATGCGATCATGTAAGGAATAATCGGCACGATCGCGCCGACAATAAAAGACAGGCCCATCACCAGCGCAGCCTGAACCGGCTGATTGATTTCAGCACTGCCCAGCCCGAAGACTTTTTCCTGGAAGGTCCGCATGAAGACGTTACGCTCTTGGCTGAGAACCTTGACCATCCGGTAGCTCTGTTCCTTGCTTAGACCCTCTTCGCCCAGCGCTCTTAATAGTCCTTCAGCGGCCATATAGGGCTCTCGTTCAGCCAGCGCTTCGGCCTCGCGCAACTCCTTGTCGAATATCTCCTTCTGCGCGGCGGACGAGAGATAGGAGCCCGCGGCCATCGAAATCGCGCCCGAAAACATCGCGGTAAATCCCGCTATGATGACCACCAACCGGTTCTCAGTGGCGCCATGAATACCGGCCAGGAGACCCACCGTGCTGATCAGCCCATCTTGTATGCCGAAAACAAATTCACGAATGCGCGCGCGGCTTTCAATAACCTGTTTCTTCTGCTGTATAACTTCCAGGACCATGGGGAATCAGCACCGTTTCAAATCAGAATCTTCATTGTCAAACCAGAACAGAGCGAGCAGCGCGAGCGCCGATCTGGAAACTTGGAGCCAGCTCAATATTTGTGGTCGAGACCGCCGGTGGGCTCGCCGGGCTTCCATTCCGACGGGCAAAGACGCTCGGTGCGCAGCGCTTTGAGAACGCGCAGAGTTTCCTCGACGCTGCGGCCGACATTTACGTGGCTAATAACCAGGTAACTGACCTCGCCATTGGGATTGATGATGAACGTAGCTCTCAATGGAACTCCTTCCCTCTCATCGAGAACGCCGTAGGCTCGGCTCAAAGTCTTGTCTTCGTCGCTAAGCAGGGGATAATCGATGCCGCCCAATTCATCCGCCCAGGAACGATGGCTGTCCAGAGAATCAACGCTGACGCCAAGAATTTCGGCCTCTTGCGCGGCAAATTCCTCGGCCAGCCTGCTGAAGCCAACGACCTCGGTTGGACAGATAAAGGTAAAATCGGCCGGGTAAAAAAACAACACGAGCCATTTGCCCTTATAGCGAGATAGGGAGTACTCCGAGACTCTATTGTGGTGCACTCCTTTTACCGCAAAATCCGGCGCTTTATCGCCGAGTCTCACTAGACTCATTTTTGCTCCTCGCGGCTACCCTGTCTAAGGAATGTTCTGCCAAAGCGAAAAGGTATCTTTCTCCCGGCTCGGCGTCGAAATAAACCAACGTTCATCGATCTGTCCTGCTTTCAACACTCCGAAGAAGAAAATCCCCAGCATCTGCTCGATCAATTGAGGCAACGGCAAATCGCGTTTGGCTTGATACCAGGTATAGGTCCAGTTCATCATGCCAAAAAGAGAAAAGGTCGCGACCCGCAAGTCCACTCCCTTGCCGCCTTCTTGCTGCTGCCATTCCTCAACCAGGTCCATGAGAACCTTTACGTAACGGCGCTTGAGCACCAGAATCTTATCGGCGAACTCGCCGTTCAACGACTCGTCTTCGTGCGCCATCACTTTCATCTCGTGCGTGTTATGCCAAAAAAAGCTCAGGTGATTTGCGGCGAAGAGTCCAATGCGAGCGCGCACATCCATCTCGCCGCCGGAAGCTTGTTCCCAGCGCTGTAGCAGAGTCAGAAAACAGCGCTCCTGGATCAGGTAAAGGAGCTCCTCCTTGGTCGTAAAGTAATAGTAGAGACCCGCCAAACTCATCTTTGTGGCGCGCGAGATGTCGCGCACCGAGGTGCGATGAAAGCCTTTTTCGGCAAAGATTTTGGCTGAGGTTTTGAGAATGTGTTGCAGCTTTTCATCGTAGTGCCGGGTAGCAGGCTCCAAGCGGCTGGACATAAGGAAACGATACTTGCAAATCGCCGAAGACCTGTCAATTGAGCTGGTTAGCGATAGCCCCCGGAACCAGCCTGGTGGAAACCGCGCGGGCGCCGCAATTCGTCATCATTGATTAAGGGCGGCGACAACTTCTCAGGAGGCGCGATAACCTATAGGCCCTGATAGGCTTGGCGTGCATCAACAGTTGGCTGTTTTCGCAGCTGTTCCAAGGGGAGCGGGCGCGATCGTTTCTTGAATCGACTTAGGCCATGGTGTATGTCTTAAAGTTCAAGCTACTCATGGACTTCGAGAACGTCACCGTTGAAATCGATGGGGTCATTGCCATCGTAACTTTGAATCGGCCTCAACAGCTCAATTCGCTCTCCTATGATCTGGTCAAAGACTTATCCTTGGCAATGCAGGCCCTCGATGAGGATGAAGCCATTGGAGTTATCATTCTCACCGGTGGAGAAAAAGTATTCGCGGCCGGCGCGGACATCAAAGAGATGGCCGAGCTCGGCCCCTTCGACGAGCGGGTGCAAGGACGTCTCGCATATCGGGATAAGATCAATAAGATATCAAAACCCGTCATTGCCGCTGTCAGCGGCTTCGCCCTGGGCGGCGGTTGTGAGTTGGCCATGAGCTGCGACATCATCGTCGCTTCCGAAACAGCGCGCTTCGGTCAACCGGAAGTAAATTTAGCGATCATCCCCGGCAGCGGGGGCACTCAGCGGCTGACTCATTTAATCGGCAAACACCGCGACCATGGAACTGGTGCTCACCGGAGACATCATCGGCGCCGCCGAAGCTGAACGTATCGGCTTGGTCAACCGGGTGATTCCGGTCGAACTGATGCTTGAAGAGGCAAAGAATATCGCCAAGAAGATCGCCGCTAAGCCGGTATTGGCGATCAAAGCAGCGAAAGAGGCCGTGCTCAAAGCGGCCAACACCGCGCTCGACGAAGGCCTCGACTTCGAACGAAAATCCTTTTATATGCTGCTCGCATCCGAAGACCGCAAAGAAGGCATGAAGGCGTTTCTGGAAAAGCGCAAACCCCAATACAAAGGCAGATAAGGCGACTCACCTCTGTTGGCTTACGAAACGATCATTTACGAAAAGGAAAGCGGCATTGCGACGATTACGCTCAATCGTCCCCAGGCGCTCAATGCGTTCGTGCCGCAAATGAATCAGGAAGTCATGGACGCGCTCAAAAGCGGCGAACGCGACCAAGACGTGCGTTGTTTCTTGATCACTGGAGCTGGCCGTGCTTTCTGCGCCGGACAAGATCTGAAGGGGCGAACCCCGGATCAGAAAGGATCGCTGGGCGCTTCGTTGCGGGAAAAATACAATCCGATGATCCGGCAAATTCGGCACATGGAAAAGATCGTCATCGCCGCGGTCAACGGGGTCGCGGCCGGAGCCGGTTGCAACTTTGCTTTGGCCTGCGACCTGCGCGTCGCTTCGGAAGAGGCGAAATTTATCCAATCCTTCGTGCGCGTCGGCCTGGCCCCGGATTCCGGCGGCAGCTTCATCCTGCCGCGGTTGGTCGGCCTTAGCAAAGCCATGGAGCTACTGCTTCTGGGCGAGACAGTCGATGCTCACGAGGCCCAACGGATCGGGTTGGTAGCCAAAGTATTTCCGACCGCCGAGTTTGCCGATTCAGCCAGGAAATTAGCTGCGAGAGTCGCCGCCGCGCCGCGCGGCATCGGCCTGATCAAAAGAGCGGTGAATCATGCCAATTTGGCAACTCTCGAAGTCGATCTCGAGTACGAAGCCTGCTTGCAGGAAATCGCCGGGCGAAGCTCGGACTACGATGAAGGCGTACGCGCGTTCTTAGAGAAACGCGCGCCCACGTTTACGGGAAAATAATCTTCTATGCGGCCCGTGTGAGCGGTTTCAAGCCGCACCGAATTTGTCAAAGCGCATGACCAACCCAAAAGAAAAGATTGCCGTGCTCGGCGCCGGGACTATGGGGGCCGGGATCGCACAGGTCGCGGCGCAAGCAGGATTCGACACTCTGCTGTATGACATCAAACAGGAGTTCATCGAGACCGGTCTGGGTCGTATTCGCGGCTTTTTGAAGGGCAGCCGCGAGCGCGGAAAACTTTCCGCCGAGCAGGAGCAGCAGATTCTCGCTCGCTTGCGCAGCACTACTCAGCTTGAGGACTGTCAAGGAGCCGCCCTGGTGATTGAGGCGGCGCCGGAAAAACTGGAACTCAAGCGCGATATCTTTAAACAGCTCGATTCGATTTGCGGCCCGGAAACGCTCCTGGCAAGCAACACATCATCGTTTGCGGTCACCGCTATTGCGGCAAACACGCAGCATCAGGAGCGAGTGTTGGGTCTGCACTTTTTTAATCCGCCACCGCTCATGGTATTGGTCGAAGTCGTGCAAGGGGATCGGACCAGCCCTGCTGTCATCGACAAGGCCACGGATTTAATGCGCCGCATGGGCAAGACGCCGGCGCGCGCGAAAGACACGCCGGGCTTCATCGTCAATCGCATTGCCCGCCCATTTTACAACGAAGCATTGCGTGTCCTTGGCGATGGCGATGCCTCGGTGGAGACTATCGATCGCGTGATGAAGGAGGCGGGCAATTTCCGCATGGGGCCTTTCGAGCTAATGGATCTGATCGGCAATGACATCAATTTTGCCGCCACTGACTCGCTCTATCAATCATTTTTCCACGATCCGAGATTTCGGCCGAGCCCGATCCAGCAGCGTATGGTGATGGGCGGCAACTTGGGCCGCAAGACCGGCCGAGGGTTCTATGTCTACGACAAAAAGTAGCCTGGCGATCCTCGGCAACAACCGGCTGGCGCAGGACTGGATTGCGCTCAGCAAGGTTAAGGGTCTGGACGCGGAGTTAGTGAGCGATGCCGCACACGTTCAAGCCAAGTCATCCTTGGTGATCGATACTTCAGCCGGCGATGAGGCAATGAAAAGACGTACCCTAGAAAAGCTCGACAGCGAGTTAGCGCCGTCGGCGGTGATCATCACGTCGTGTCTGGTTGGCTCAACCACTTTGATGGCCTCCTGGACAAAGCGGCCCGAGCGGGTAGTCGGCTTTGCGACTTTTTACCCGCTTGCAGACAGGAAGATCATAGAGATAGCGGCTGGACTTCGAACCTCCGACAGCTCGCTGCAGCAAGCGCAAGATCATTTCAAGTCGCTAGGCAAGGAATCCGTGAAGGTGAAAGATGCCGCTGGGCTGACTTTCCCCCGGATTCTGAGTTTAATTATCAATGAAGCTGCGCGCAGCCTCGAAGAAGGCGTGGCTAAAGCTGATGAAATCGACATTGCGATGCGTCTGGGTGTAAATTATCCGATGGGGCCGTTGCGGTGGGCGGATCAGATCGGCTTAGACGAAGTGCTTGCCGTGCTCGAAGGTCTCGAGCGCGAAACCGGCGACGACCGGTATCGCCCCACGCCGCTCCTTAAAAAGCTTGTTGTGGCCGGCTTCCTCGGCGAAACCACCGGTAGAGGGTTCTATTCTTATGAAGAGCAGGTGAAGTCATGAAAGGATTCGTAATTGGATGCCGTGCGCACGCACTTGGGGTCGTCACAGCGGAATCCTGTAATGAAAATCGGGTGAAATCATGAGAGAAGCCGTGATCGTCGAGGCCGTGCGCACGCCCATGGGGCGACACAGCGGCATCCTTAAAGATATCCGTACCGATGATCTCGGCGCATACATCATCGCCAAGCTCGTCGAAAGAACCGGCGTCAACAAGGAAGAAATCGAGGACGTTTACTTCGGCTGCACCAATCAAGCGGGGGAGGATTCGCGCAATGTCGCCCGCAATGCTTCACTCTTAGCCGGGCTCCCCTATACCATCCCCGGCGCAACGGTCAACCGTCTGTGCGGCTCGGGCCTGGAAGCGATCAATCAAGCCGGCCGTGCCGCCGAGACCGATCACGGAGACTTGTTCGTCGCCGGCGGTGTCGAAAGCATGACGCGCGGCCCCTGGGTCATGGGAAAGCCCACCAGTTCTTTTCAACGCGGCGATGTGACTCTGTATGATAGCTCGCTGGGCTGGCGCTTTCCGAATAAGCGGATGGGCGAGCTTTATTCTCTGATCAATAACGGCGAGACCGCCGAGAATGTTGCCGAGAAATACCAAATCAGCCGCGAGGACCAAGACGCATTTGCGTTATCCAGTCACAAGAAGGCTTTAAAAGCGCAAGATCAGGGGCTGCTTCGAGACGAGATCATCGCAGTCGAGATTCCACAGAGAAAAGGCGCGCCGCTGGTGCATGAGAAAGACGAAGGACCGCGCGCCGACACTTCATTGGAAAGGCTCGCGGCTTTGCAGCCCGCCTTCAAAAAGGGCGGCTCGGTGACGGCCGGCAACTCCTCGCCGCTCTCCGATGGCGCAGCGGCTTTGCTGATTGCCACCCGTGAAAAGGCCGAGCAACTGCGGCTCAAGCCGATGGCCCGTATCATCGCCTCGGCGGCCGCGGGCGTTCATCCTAACTACATGGGCATCGGGCCGATTCCGGCGGCTCAGAAAGCCATGAAACGCGCCGGACTCACTATAGATCAAATCGATTTAGTCGAAATTAACGAAGCCTTTGCTTCACAGGTGCTCGCCTGCGCGCGCGAGCTCGGCATCGATCTAGAAAAGTTAAACGTCAACGGCGGCGCCATCGCTCTCGGACATCCTCTCGGATGTAGCGGCGCGCGCATCATGACCACGCTGGTTCACGAGATGAAGAGACGTGGCAGCCGCTATGGGCTGGCCACAATGTGCATCGGCGTCGGTCAAGGCATCGCGACGATTGTGGAGCGGATCAACTGATTGCCTATCAAACTTCCGGGCAAGTTAATCGAGCGCGGCCGGCCGAGAAAGCTCGCTGAACACCACTGCCGTTATTGCTAGTTCGCTCATCCCTCGCAGCGCATGAGGTTGTCGAAAAAATCCATTTCACTTGCGCTGGGCGCGGTCATCTTCGCCGCTGTCGCGCTGGTGTACTCTGTCAATCTTCTCGTCGCTACCAGGCGCGATCTCGTCTATGAGGAACTCCAAAGTTTCGCCGGCAAAGACGTCGCTTTCGACGAATTCGAAGTGACGTTGCTGACTGGGCTCGGTTTTTCCGCAAAAGAATTCCGAATCGCCGACAGCCCGGTCTTTGCCGCAACTCCATTGCTACGAGCAAAGGAACTCAGGATGGGTATCAGCCTGCTCTCCCTGATGCTCGGCAGAATCGTGATCAATAAATTAACCTTCATCGAACCGGAATTTCAGATCATCACCAACGAAGAAGGCGTGATGAATATCTCGTCCCTGGAAGACCGGAGGAAACAGCTCGTTGACTTGCCCAAAGAACGCTCGTCCGCTTCAAAAAGAGAGCTCAGCTCAGTCAATTTCGTTGTCACAAACTTTCAAATTAAGAATGGTCGCATAGACTTTATCGATCGTTCGGTGCGTGCGCCGGCGGAAATGCAGATCAAGCGCGTCGACATAAATCTCCAAGGAATCAACCCCAATGGCCGAGCGAAAATGACCTTGGCCGCGTCGTTGAGCGAAAGTTTGGGTCAGGACGTGCGAGTAGCCGGATATCTAGGACCATTCGCTCGGGGCAAAGGATGGAAAGAACAGCCCGTCGAAGTCAATGTGGAGTTCGACTCGTTATTCGTGCCGCTACTCACTCGGGCCGTTCCTTTCTTCCGAGACAAAATTCCGCCGGAGCTCGATATCGCCGGGCCGCTATCGTTGCGCGCCAAGCTAGCCGGCGTTCTGGCTCGACCCCAGGTTCTAGACTTTATCGTCAAAGCGCCGATCTTGGGCTCTTTAGACTATAACGCGGTCCTGAACGGCTCGGCGGATCTTTCCGCAAACGGACTCTGGTCAGAAGCTCAACTCAAGGGCAATCTTCGTCTGAGTTCCATCGATATCACGCGTCTTCAAGGCACGAGCATGCTTCAGGACCTCTTGCCCATTGCTCTTAGCGGCGATGGTGAGGTCAGCCTCGAGAGTGTCATCGAAGGAACATGGAATAGGTTGCGCTTGGGGACAATAGTGCGGGCCCGGAACAGTGAGATTCGCTACGGCACTTGGCTGCGCAAGCCAAGAGGAACCGCCGCTGAATGGTCATCGAAGATTTCACGGCAGGATAACCGATTTGTTATTCACGAATCGGTTCTGACATTGGGCAGCACCAGAACAAACCTCTCAGGCGTATATGAATATGGCTCGAGGGCCCGCCTGCAGCTCAGAGCCCGCGCCGATCAGTCCGATTTGTCTCAGGTGCTTGAGCTCTTTCCAGCGCTGCAGGCGTTTCGAGTAACCGGGAACTTGCATGGCGAAGTTCTCGCTTCGAAAGTGATGATCGGCGACTCGTCCTGGAGTATGAACGGCAAGCTTGAGATCAGCGAAGCGGAGTTAAGAAATGAGAACAGCAGGCGTAAGCTGGAGCGCCTAAGCGCCAGCCTTCTCTTACTTGGCAAGCAGGCCCGCATTGAAAAAGCTGCGTTTCGGGTCAGGTCTTCTGACATCGCAATGACAGGAGCAGTGGCCGACCTGGCGAGTCCCACGCTAACCTGCGAGCTTCGCTCAGCGAATTTACATCTGGCCGATCTTGCCGATTTTCCAGTGGCGAGATCGGATCGCCTGCAAAACGTCAGATTGAGTGGCAAGCTCACGTTGGAAGACGGGACGCCACGGATGCGAGGGACGGTGTCGTCTTCGGAGGGTACGCTGCACGATGTCCCGTATCTCGACCTGCGTAGCGCGATAGCTTGGTCGGGAGCAGAGATCAGCCTCAGAGATCTTTCGTTTCGCGCTTTAAACGGGAGCTGGCGCAGCCGCGAGGTGTCAATCACCGAGACCGGCAAATCTCAACGCCTGGAACTCTCCTCTCAATTGAACTCGGTGGATCTAACGGCTTTACTCACGAGCAAATTGCCGGCGGCCAAAGATCGCATAGAGGGTCAGCTGAATTTCCAAGGAGAATTCAGTGCTGAGGCGCACAACGGCGGAATGAAACCCGGCTCTTTGCAAGGCTCTGGAGAAACCCGGATTCAGGGCGGAACACTCAAAAACTTCAATCTGATTGCGCTCATGATCTCTCGAATCGGCAGTTCTGGGTCGCTGATCTCGCTCCAGCTCTCGCCGAGTTTAGCCGAGTTGGCGAAATCCAAAGACACCCCCTTCGAAAACATCGAGGCGCGGGTCCTATTCGACCAAGAAGTGATTCGCACCGAAGATTTACAGCTTACAACCGCAAATTATCGGATCAAGGCAGCGGGATGGATGATGCTTGACCAGGTAACCCGATGGAACGGAATGTTGGTCTTGTCGCTGCGAATCAGTCAGGAGCTCTTGCGCGAGACCAAGAGTCTGCGCTATCTCATAGATCGCAGCGGTCAAATCAATCTGCCATTCCGTGCCGAAGGCACTCTGGCGAACCTGCGAGTGCGACCCGACAGCCGCATCATCGCGCAGATCGTCCGGCGCGGCTCTCTACCGAAAACGATCGAACCACCGCCAATCGACAAACGACCCGAGCCCCAAGAACAGAAAGAATCCCTCCCGGCAGAACTCGAGCAATTTTTGAGTCGCTAAGGCATGAGCTTGGTTCCCATCTACTTGGAAATTTGCCCTCCAGATATCGCGTATATCAAATTCATTCTAGAGTCCTATGAAGAAGTCGGCATCATTCGAACGATTGATCGCAAGAAGGCCATCATCGTGCTTTTAGCCGTTTCAGACTTTATCGAGGTTGCCCGCGCGATAGTAAAATCACTGCAGCAGGAAGTCACCTTGACCGAGATCCCGCCTCCGCCGGACCTAAGCGATGACTGGCTGATGACGGAGCTCGCGATTGATCCGTGACGGACGTGATCATCATTTCAGTCAGAGCTGATTGCAAACCGTCAGGTTCCATTAGATCTTGAAATTATATGGCGCGCAGATCTGCAACCGCAGCGACAGAATCGCCGCAGGTACTAGAAAAGATTTCCAATCTCTTCAAGGGAAAGCCGCGCCTGCGCTTAACCCCGGTGGAAATTTCTCGAAGGGCTGGCTTCAAACAGGACGACCTACAAACCATCATCGATTCCTTGCGCCGGTTGGTGCGCGACGGAAGATTGGTCCGACTAAAGAAGAACCATTACGGATTACCCGATAGCGATAACCTGATGACGGGCAGAATCCACGCCCATCCGGACGGCTACGGGTTCCTCATTCTCGACGAAAAGGGCGCGGTGGATCTCTACTTAAATCGGCGCGAGATGCGTCGTGTCATGCATGGCGATCGCATAAGGGTACGGGTCGATCGAAACAAACGCGGCGGCTTGGAAACTCACATAGTCCAGGTGCTCGAAAGGGCTCACAAGCGTCTGATTGGTACTTACGATGAAATCGAAGGTCATGGCTACTTAGTCCCGATGGATCCGAGAATCGCTCCGGTGATCCCGTTAACTCGAGGGCCTGAGCGGCCCGAAAAGGGCAAGATCATTGCTGCTGAAATTTCTCGTTACGGGACCGCGACGTCGCCGCCACAAGCCGAGCTCCTAAAAGTCATTGGCAATCCGGACGATCCCGAGGTGCAGGTACAATCGATAGTGTTCCGTTATGGATTGAGCACCAGCTTCCCGCCCGAGGTCCACCGAGAGACAAGCAGCGCCTCCTTTGTTGTCAGTGCCGATGAAATCGCCTCCCGTACAGACCTGCGCGGTTTGCCGATTGTCACCATCGATGGTGAGCGCGCACGCGACTTCGATGATGCCGTTTACGTGCGCAGGATCGATGGCGGCTATGAGCTCTACGTTTGCATTGCGGATGTCGCGTATTATGTCAGCCCCGCCACCGCCCTGGACCAGGAAGCTTACAGCCGGGCCACCAGCGTCTATTTTCCCGACCGTGCCATCCCTATGCTTCCGGAGGCGCTCTCCAACGGCATCTGCAGTCTCAATCCTCATGAGGACCGGCTGACGAAAACCGTGTGCATTGAATACAGCGCCAAAGGCAAAGTCATCGGCAGCCGCTTTTTCAACTCGGTGATCCGCAGCCGAGAGCGTATGACCTATACCGATGTGCGCCGAATCCTGCTAGATCGTGACCCCGCGACAATCGAGCGCTATGCGGACCTCGTGCCCCAATTCGAATTGATGGAAGAGCTCACGTTGCTGATTTTCGAAAAACGCAAAGCTCGGGGCAATCTAGATTTCGATTTACCGGAAGCGGAGATCATTCTCGACATTCAAGGAGTGCCGGAAGACATCATCCGCGCCGAGCGCAACATCGCTCATCGCATCATCGAGGAATTCATGATCGCCGCTAACGAGGCGGTGGCGCGTCATTTGACTGCAAAAGAACTACCAGCGCTTTATCGCGTGCACGAAGGACCGGAGAAAGAATCACTTGAAGCCGTGGCGCCCTTCTTATTGAGCCTAGGATACCGGCTGCCGCTGAAGAAAGACAAAATCGCGCCCCTGGAAATACAAAGCCTGCTCGAGGCTGCTCGGGGCAAGCCCGAGGAGAGAGTGCTCAACCGTGTTCTCTTGAGAGCAATGAAACAGGCGCTGTACCAACCCGAAAACATCGGCCACTTCGGACTGGCCTCGAGATGCTACACTCATTTCACTTCGCCGATCCGGCGCTATCCCGATTTGATCGTGCACCGGATACTCGACAAAGCGCTTCGAGGCGAGAAATTGACAGGCGCCGCGCGTGAAGATCTCTCGTCCTATCTAGTAGAAGCCGGCAAGCACACTTCCAACAGGGAGCGTAATGCCATGGACGCCGAACGAGAAATGGTCGCCCTGAAGAAAACTCAATTCATGATGGATAAGATTGGCGATGAGTTCAGCGGCTTCATCACCAGCTTGACGAACTTCGGATTTTTCGTCGAGCTCGACAGCTATTTCGTTGAAGGGCTAGTGAAAATCGCATCGCTTACCGACGACGATTATTACTATTACGAGAAAGAATACCTGATTAAAGGCTTGCGTCACGGACGAAAGTTTCGTTTGGGCGACAACGTGCGGGTCAAGGTCGAGCGCATCAATGCGTTCCGCAGCGAGATCGATTTTGAATTAAGTTCACTCGTAGCGCAGCGCGTCGATGGGATCTAAATTCGCCGCTTTTCTGGCGGGATAGAAGCCGAAGAATACTCCGACAGCTGCGGAAAAGAAAAAAGCGATGGCAATGATCGTTGTGCTGATGTGAGTCGGCCATTGCGCCCAGTCATTGAGGATCTCGGAGCTGCCGATACCCAGCAATATCCCGATACAGCCTCCGGTTGCCGCCATGACCACGGCCTCGACCAGAAATTGCAGCATGATGTCTTTGCGGCGCGCTCCCACCGCCATGCGAATGCCAATTTCACGGGTGCGCTCGGTCACCGAGACCAGCATGATATTCATGATCCCGATGCCTCCGACCAGTAGAGAGATCGAAGCCACCGTGCCAAGCAGCATGGCCATGACCTGAGCGCTGCTTGACGCAGCCTCGGCTATGTCCGAGAGATTGCGAACGTAAAAATCGTCGTCACGATCCGGCCCGATGCGGTGTCGCTGGCGCAACAGCGCGGTGATCTGTGCCTGCGCCTCCGGAAGACGCTCGGCATCAATGGCAGAGGCAACGATACTTTGCACGAACGTGATACGCATCAAACGTTTTTGCATGGTTGTATAAGGAATGATGATTGTGTCGTCTTGATCAGTCCCCTGGCTTGTTTGCCCTTTGGGCGCAAGCACGCCGACGACTCGAAACGGGATGTTTCTGATGCGAATGACTGCATCGATGGGATCGTCGCTACCGAATAACTGATTAACCACGGTCTCGCCGATAACCGCGACCTTGGCGGCGCTCTCAATATCGCCATCGTGAATAAATCGTCCTTCGGCGACCTGCCAATCGCGAATCTGTTGAAATTCCGGCCCGACTCCTTGTGTTAAGGTCAGCCAGTTAAGATTGCCCGCCACAATCTGTTCGTTGCGGCGCAACGCGGGCGAGGCGAACGCAACGGCAGGCAGCTCTCGCATCATCGCTTTGGCATCGCCATCAACAAGTGTATTGACACCTCCGGACCCCGTCCGTACCCCGCCCTGCACAGAAGTGCCGGGCAAGATAATCAAAACGTTGGTTCCCAAACTGGCGATTTGGGCCCGAATGGTTGCCTTGGCTCCTTGGCCGATCGCCACCATTGCGATGACGGCGCCAACTCCAATGATGATGCCAAGCATCGTCAGAAAAGCGCGCAACTTGTTTCTCATTAGAGCACGGAGCGCGATCCGCAGTGTCATGAACAACATTGCTCAGTGCTCCATTGATGATCGAAGTGATCCGGTTAGGCGGTCTGAGACCACCAAACCGTCCTTGAAATGAATTTGGCGCTTGGCGTATTGGGCCATGTCGGTTTCATGAGTCACTAAAACGATGGTAATGCTTTGATCGCGGTTGAGCTTCTGAAACAATCCCATGATCTCCGCGCTGGTGGCGGAATCGAGATTTCCGGTGGGCTCGTCGGCGAGAATCAACGACGGCCGGTTCACCAGGGCTCTGGCGATAGCCACACGCTGCTGCTGCCCACCGGAGAGTTGATTGGGCGTATGACCAAGACGCTCACTGAGACCGACCAGTCCGAGCACTTCCAGGGCGCGCTGATGCCTCTGTTTGCCGTTACAGGCGCTGTACATCATCGGCAGTTCAACATTTTCCAAGGCGGTAGTGCGTGCTAGCAAATTGAAGCCCTGAAAGACGAAACCGATACGCTGGTTGCGAATTTCCGCCCATTGATCCGCCGTCAATGCGCCGACTTCATCGCCATCGAGAAAGTACTTTCCGCTGGTCGGGCGATCGAGACAACCCAGTATATTCATAAAGGTCGACTTGCCTGAGCCGGAGGAACCCATAACCGCGACGAACTCGCCACGCCCGATAGCAAGCGTGACGCCGCGCAGTGCCGGCACCTCCATGTCGCCCATGCGATAATTTTTCACCAGATCTTTGACCCGAACGAGCTCGGTCATTGCAATCCGAAACCGCGGGACCGCTGCGGCTGAAATGGGTTGGCCACCGCTGGACCGCTGGAATCAGCGCTGCTCATGCCGATGATCACCGGATCATTTTCTTTGACATCGCCGCTTCTAACTTCGGTTCTCGATCCATCAGTAATGCCTAGCTGAATTTCGACGGGTTGAGCTTTATTGTCCCTGAGGAGATAGATACGCGCCCGTCTGGTTCCGCCGCCCGCAGCGCCACTTCCACGCGCGGCGCTTTGACGGCTGGTCCGCCTCTCTCCCACCTTTGGCGCAGTTCGGCTCTGTTCGCGGCGCAGAAGTTCCTGCGCTTCTTCTTTCTCCTCAGGCGGTTTGAAGCGCATTGCCATATTCGGGATGGTCAGGATATCTTCTTTTCGGCTGACCAGAAATTGCACATTGGCGGTCATACCGGGTTTGAGCAGCAACTCTTTGTTCTCGATGCGGACGACCGCTACATAGGTCACCACATTTTGCACGACAATGGGCGCATTGCGCACCTGATGTACGCGCCCTCTAAAGCGTCGCGACGGAAAGGCGTCCACCGTGAACGTGACTTCCTGCGCTTCTCTAACGTTGCCGACATCCGCCTCATCGACATTGGTATGAACTTCCATTCGCGCCAAGTCGTTGGCAATCGTAAACAGCGTCGGCGCCTGAAGTGAAGCTGCCACCGTTTGACCGACGTCGACGTTTCTTGAGATCACCAGTCCGTCCACAGGCGAGCGAATCACCGTGTTATTGAGATCTACTGTCGCCTGCTTCAACGAGGCTTGAGCCTGCGCAGCCTGCGCCCGGTTCACCTCCACTTGGGCAACGGCGGCGTCGTACGCCGCCTGCGCGGCGTCAAGATCGCTTTGCGCCATCAAGTCTTTCGTTCTCAGCTGCCGGTTGCGCTCGAGGGTGCGCAACGTATCGGCCACACCGACCTTACTTTTCTCGATATTTGACTCCGCCGCAAGCAAATTCGCGCGCGCCTGATCTTCGGCAGCCCTAAATTTGTCCTGATTGAGTTGGGCAACAATCTGCCCGGCTTTTACTTTGGTGTTGAAATCGGCGAAGAGCTTTTCGATGGTTCCGGAAACCTGGCTGCCGACTTGCACAGTGACCACCGCCTGCAGAGTTCCGGTTGATGAGACCACCTGGGTGATACTTGCCGTTTGTACCGGCGTGGTAACGTACGGGGGTTCTTTGGGGCTATCGCTTAGCTGCCACCAGCCGGCACCACCGAGTCCGATGACGCTTGCCGCTGCGATCCAGGCGATGGCTTTTTTGCGATTCACTATTTTTCTTTCAAGCCTCGGAAAACTTTCGCGGCAAAATCGTTGGGATCACGCTGACTCATTCGGCGGTAAGTTAATCCGGTAGTTATCTCGGCATTGGGCTCCTGATCCTCGATCACCTGCTCCAGAGTCACGCGAAAGCGTGAAACCGCAGGGGCACCGGACATTTCAGCTTCGGTCTGGCTCACCGTTCCCTTAAGATAATAATTCAAGGCGTGATCGTTGATCATCAAGGTCACCTTACCGCTTTGCCTGAGGTTATTAGCCGTTGAGCTGTTCTTCCACAGCGCCATATCGATAGTACGTGGATTCTTGGCCACCATTTCGTAATACGACAGCAAAGCCGGGTGAGGCCAGCCGTATTCATCCACCGTGAAAATCGGGATGATCTTACCTTCATAGGATTCCACATTCCGTCCATCCAACCGGCTCAACAGCTCCGCGGTCAACTCATTGCCGAGTATTTGCGACATTGTCCATCCTTTGCTACGCCTGCTGCGTCAACTCCAACTCCTGCCGTTTGCCGAAGCCCTGCTCGTTATCGATGAAATACATTTTTTCAGGAACGACGCAGTAAAATTTGACTTTAAGAAAGGCCTGGTAAAAAACTCCGCTGCCCGGGGTCGTAAAAAGCTTAATCACCTCAGGATACTTGCGCGCATAAACGGCCATCGCTTTGGTTTTCTCCAGAGTCGAATCCACCAACAGCGCTTTTCCTTCCAGCTGAATTCCTTTAATCCGGCGCCAATCCTTGTAATCCTCTTGGATCGTGACTGCAACTCGAGCGTTGACAGCGAGATTTTGACAATGGCGCGATTGCGGCGCCGAAAAAAAATAGAGCTTCCATTGTTCACTGGCATAAAAGACCGTGGCTGCCCACGGCACCTCGTTGGCGCAAGTCGCCAAGGTCATGGTGTTATGAGTCTGGAGGTAGCGGATAACCTGCTGCTTTAGATCGTCAGGCATAAAAGCCGCGGCACCAAATGAGCATAGCATTCATATATCGAACTGAGACCGAGACGCTCACCGGGGTTGCCGCAACAATGGAGTTCTACGTAGAGCGCCGAGATCACGAGCGCCGACACACAACATAGCCACCTTGATCTCGTAGATAATCGAACGCAGCGATTTTACCACCTTTTCGGCGGACTCTAATGCCGGCGCCAGCAGCGGTTGACCCAAAGCGGCCATGTCGGCCCCGAGAGCTATGGCTTTCGCCATGTCCAAGCCGGAGCGAATGCCTCCGGAAGCTACCAGTGTCATATCCGGGAGGACTTCCCGTACCGCAATCAGCGATTGATCGGTTGGAATACCCCACTCGGCAAACGAAACATCCACCGGTTGCCCGGCCTTGGCGGCCCTGGAGGCTTCGACGGCATACCAGGAAGTGCCGCCCTTGCCCGCGACATCGATGGCTTTGACGCCCGCACGAGCAAGCCGCACGGCCACTTCGGCCGAGATGCCGCTGCCGACTTCTTTGGCGACCACCGCGACCTCCAGGTCACGACAAATCGCCGCTATTTTAGCCGTCAAGCCGGAAAAATTGCGGTTCCCCTCGGGCTGGACAGCTTCCTGGAGAACGTTCAGATGTAAAATTAACGCATCGGCACCGATCATTTCCACGGCGCGTCGACACTGATCCAGACCGTAGCCGTAATTGAGTTGAACAGCACCGAGATTGGCGAGCAGGAGGATATCCGGGGCAACTTCCCTGACTTGAAAAGATTCTGCGGCGGATGGTTCCTCGATGGCGACGCGCTGCGACCCGACCCCCATCGCCAAACCGAGCTCTTGCGCCGCGGCCGCAAGGTTGCGGTTAACCGTTCGCGCCAAGCTGAAGCCGCCGGTCATCGAGGAGATCAGTAAAGGCGCCTTCAGTCGCTTGCCCAGAAAGGTTGTCTCGGTGTCGATTTCGTCTATATCGAGATCGGGCAACGCGTTGTGAACAAACCTATAGGAACCGAGACCGGATCCTGTTGGACTCAAAACCGTTTTGCTGTCGAGACACAGCTCGAGATGTTCTTTTTTTCGCTGTTGGGTCTTGGTGAGAGCTTTATTCTCTCGGCGGCTTGGCATGTCGAGCAAAGCAGCGTTTTACGACTGCTTTTTGACGCGCTGGCTCGCCTTGGCGGCCGCCAGCGTGGTGGTTTTCCCGGCATCGGGATGACGACTCATTCCTTCGTCATCCCAGCGATGAAATAGTTTCACATCGATGCCGAACTGGTCCAGGATACGAGTGACGGTCTGATTGATTACGTCATCCAATGTTTTGGGACGGTGATAAAAAGCCGGCACCGGTGGAAAGATAATTGCCCCCATCCGGGTCAGCGACACCATCGCCTCGAGATGACCCAGGTGAAGCGGGGTTTCCCGGACGACGAGGACAAGCTTTTTGCGCTCCTTTAATACCACATCAGCGGCGCGCACCAGGAGGTCGCCCCCGAGCGAATGCGCAATACCGCTCATCGACTTCATCGAGCACGGCGCGATGACCATGCCTTCGGTGCGAAAGGAACCACTCGAGATGCTGGCTCCGACATTGTTCACGTCGTGAACGACATCCGCCATCGCCTCGACATCCTTAGACGAGTACGGAGTCTCCACCTGGATCGTCATTCGACCCGCTTTGCTCAAGACCAGATGAGTTTCGATCTCAGCCAATTTCGCCAGGATCTCGAGCATGCGAACGCCATAAATGGCGCCGGTTGCTCCGGAGATGCCAACGATCAGTCGCTTTTTGTTATTCAATCGTCAAACTCCACGACCAAGCGGTCACCGTCCTTGACAGAGAGCGCATCTTTTATTCGAACCTGGGCAACGACTTCTATTTTGTCTTTTGGATAATCGACCACGGCAGGCAGTAGTACGGCTCCGCTGACCATTTCCTCGCCGTCGGCCAATCGTTGTAAGCTGACAAAATAAAGCCCGGCGCTACAGAAACCGGTTGGGACTGGCGCCAGTGGCACCGCCGCAACCTCTCTCTGGATTTGCTCCCACAGCCGCGCATCCTGCGGCGTTGATGGCTGCAGATTGAGAGTAGCCGGGTACGGCGCAAAGCCCAAACTTTCCCGAAGCGCTTCCTGCACCCAGTCTAGCGCCATAAATTTGGATGCTTGGCCCAGGTCCGAAAAAATCACGCCTTCGATTCTGCGCGACACGGCGGCGTCCAATAAACAAGCGCCGGCTCAATGGCCGGAGAGCGATGCCGCCTTGCCGCCACGACGAACCTTGACCACCTCAGCCAGAATTGACAATGCAATTTCGGCCGGTGTCTCGGTCGCGATATCCAGACCTATCGGAGCGTACACACGCTCGATGACTTCCTCGGCGATTTTCTCCTCGTCACGGAATCTTTGAAAGCAGGCCTTGATTCGGCGCCGGCTACCGATCATACCGATGTATTTCGCTTTACTGTGAAGGATCTGGCGCAGACAAGGTTCATCATACTTATGTCCGCGGGTAATCAGGACGATATAACAGGATGGAGTAATCGTCATCTCCTTCAACATTTGCGCCATATCGCCAACCAGCACTTCATCAGCCGCCGGAAACCTGTCGCGATTGGCATAAAGGAGACGATCGTCAATGACAGTCACGTGAAAATCTAGAACCTTGGCGATTTGAACCAGAGGCACAGCGATATGGCCGGCGCCGACAACGATCAGTTTGGGCGGCGCCAACATGACTTCAAAAAAAACTTGAAGTCTCCCGACCTCCGGTAATTCGATCAGCAACGAGCTTGGACTTCTCCCCGCTTAAAATCGTCTCGCTCTCACGAACGATCCGCTCCACCGCGCGCGAATTGCCGATCGTCTCGGTTTCGCTTTTACCGTTTACCACCAGGCACTTAGCGCCGGCTTGAATACGGTCGCTTCCCTCCGCTTCGACAATCGTCGCAAGAACAGCGGATAGGCCTTGCTCGCTGATCCGCACCAAGTCTTCAGAAAGGGCGCTCATTCCTTGGCCACTGGCTCCCGCCTCTTCCCACCAAGGATCGACAAAAATATTCATGATCCCGCCGCAAACAGCCGGGCTGTCGGACGATATGTCATCGAGCAGATCCACACGCACCATCCTCGGTTTGCGCGTGCGGATGACTTCAATAGCTTCGCGCTTGACGTCTGCCTCGCCACAACCACCGCCGATGGTGCCGAGAATTTCTCCCCAGGCCGTCACCACCATTTTCGCGCCGACTTCTCGCGGAGTCGAGCCTTTAGCCGAAACAATAGTCGCCACCGCGACTGTTTCGCCTTTGTCGAGAAATTCTTTTACCTGATGATAAACCGAGTCTTTCTTCTTGGCTTCCAAAGCGGGGTCCTCAAAGCACGTTCCTTGACCTGACATGATTTTCCTCCGTGCAGACGATTTCAAGCCACCATCTTCTGTAAAGTGCGCCCCAAGGCGACCAAACTATTGAGATTATGAACCGACAAGAACAGATCGATGTACGGCAAGGCCGCCTGCATTCCCTTGCACAAGGGCTCATAATTTTCGCTGGCGAGCAGCGGATTGAGCCAGATCACTTTCTTACATCGACGCTTTAGATCCTGCATCTGCCGCTCTAGTAGGCTAACGTCGCCCCGGTCCCAACCGTCACTGATGATAACGACGATGGTCCGGGAGGTCACCATGGCCGGAGCAAAATTTCGGTTGAAGGTTTGCAGAGAACGGCCGATGTTGGTACCGCCGGACCAGCCCAAAATGTTGCCGGAGATCTGCTCCAGCGCATTGGCAATATCCTTGGTGCGAATCAGATGGGTGATACGGGTCAGCGAGGTGCTAAAAACAAACGTCTCGACACCCCATAGCTCATTCTGCAATCCGTACATGAATTGAATCAAAAATCGACTATAACAATCCATCGAGCCGCTGACATCACAAAGCAGCACTACCTTGGTTTTTTTGATGCGGCGCTTGCGGTTGACCAACTCGACCACGTCGCCGCCGTATTTAATGTTTTTTCGCAAGGTCCAGCGCGGGTCCACTGTCGCCCCTTTGCGCGAGTGTTTCTTGCGCCGGCTGATTTGGGTGGCGATTTTCGTCGCAATCAGCAAGATTGCGCGGGCGATCGCGCGACTTTCCTCGACACTCATTTCGCTAAAATCTTTGCGGTTGAGCAGCTCTTGGGCGCTGTAGGTCGGAATCGAAAACTCGTCCAGATTCTCCAACTCGACATTCTCTTTCGCCGGGGTTTCAGCAAAGGCTTCATCCAGCCCCTCCTCCTCACCGCCTTCTTGCGCCTGAGATTCGGTGGGGGTTCCTTGAATCTCGAGCGTTTCCATCGGCACCCGCTCGTAGTTCTGTTCGCGCCAGAAGCAATCGAAGACCATGTCGAAGACAGGAAAATCCTCCACTTGAGAAATCAAATTGGACCGCAGAAGAGCGCGAAAATCCTCCTTCTCGCCGATATCCACCAGATCGAGCGAGCGGGACGTGTCGATGACTTGGCTCAAACTTACCTTCACCCCCAATTGCTTCAGAGCGCGCCCGAAGGCGAGTAAATTGGCCACAGTACCGTGTCCACGCACGCCCGCGAAATTGTTGACTGCAGCTGCAACGATTTCCGGAGTGATTTCCATATCCGCTAACTCATCAATTCGGGCGAAGACCTGAGCAACGCATCCAAATTGAGATGTTTTCCTTCGATTTGCTCTTTCAGATGGTGTAGATCTTCTCGATATTTGAATACACAGCCCATCGTTTCAACGACAGTCTTGTCGTCCAATCCCTTTCGGTTGAGGGCAATCAGAGCTGTCGCCCAATCCAATGTTTCGGCCACACCCGGCCTCTTGTAAAAATTCATCTCGCGAACCCGCTGCATAAATGCGCAGATCTGCTTGGCCATTGCCGGCGCGACCTCTGGGAACTTGGTCGAAATGATCTCCAGCTCCTTTTCAAAGGTTGGATACTCGATCCAATGATAAAGACAACGTCGCTTTAGGGCATCATGAATTTCGCGAGTCCGATTTGAAGTCAAAAAGACATAAGGCCGCTGCTTCGCTTGCACGGTGCCAATCTCGGGGATGGTGATTTGGAAGTCGGACAGTACTTCGAGCAAGAAGGCTTCAAACTCGACGTCGGCGCGATCAATTTCGTCGATAAGCAGCACCGGGGGATTCTCCTCTTCACTGATAATCGCCTCCAGCAGAGGGCGCTTGAGCAAGTAATCCTGGTTGAAGATCTCGGTTTCGACCGCCTTTTTATCTCCTCTTTGAACCTCCTCCAGCTTTGATCCGCAACATTTGCTTGGGATAATTCCATTCGTAAAGTGCCGTGTTGGCGTCCAAGCCCTCGTAGCACTGGAGCCGGATCAGTTTGGCGTTCAACACTTTCGCAAGCACCTTGGCGATTTCGGTTTTACCGACTCCGGCCTCTCCTTCGAGCAGCAATGGTTTACCCATTGCCAATGAAAGATAGACGACGGTAGCCAATGAGCGGTCGCAAACATAGTCCTCTTTGAGCAGAATCTCCTGGACGTCTTCGATTGTCAGCTGTTTTGGATTCACGCCAGCCTCACCGTTTGAGATTTTAGAATTTAAGATCGCCATGAATTTTTAAATCTCCGAGAGAATGAAGAACCGCTTCCAAAACGCCGCCGGCGATCGCCCGCGACTTATCGGAAATCGAATCACAATAACCCCTTTCACCGCGCGGATCAATGTCGCCGGCTTTGATGCCTTGCTGCACCTGAATGCCATTGCGGAGCAGCCCGCGAATCTGACCTGAAATCTCCGCTTTGATCAATTCACCATTGACGTTTGCGACCGAATCACCCATCGCGATCACATCACCGATAGCCCGGAGCGCATTAAAGATCCCGCTTTGCGGCACCCGCAGAACTCTGGACGCTGTATAGCCATCCACCGAAGCGGGTATGCCGGTGTCGGATTCGGCGGCCCCATCCCAGATGACACGTCCTAAATGATGACCCCGATTACTTTCAACCACCGCATGCACATCAAGCCCCGCCGTGAAGCCTGGACCGACACCAATCACTAGCGGCGCGTCGGTGAGTTTTGCAACGCCATTCTTCTTAGCCATGATGGCGTCGACAACGACAACAGGCTTAAGAATTTCTCGAATCGAGGCCTCGGGATCGACAAAGACCGGAATTTGATTTCGCTTCCAAGCCAGATAAGCTTCATCGCAAGAAGCAGCGCGAACAGCCTCGACTCCTTCGACGGTGTGAGCGCCTTCGTAAACCGCTTCGGCAAATGCAACATTTCTCCGGACCGACGTGGGCATAGTAATTTCAGTGATTAACACCCGCATGTGACAGCGGTGCAACCGGTGCGCGATACCGGTAGCCATCTCGCCGCCACCACGGATGAGTACAATCAACTCAGAGATCGACAACGTCATACAACTACAATTATCATAACAAAGCGGTCCAGATTATGGAAAGCTTTGTAGATGGGTCCAGAGAATAGGAATTCGAGGTAGTGCTTAGCACCAGCACAGCGGCGGATCCGCCGTGCTGGTGCGGGAGATTTCTCGCTAGGAATTCGGGTGTGGCTATCTGGCGGAGATTCTTGCTTTTATCTAACCGTTACGCGCGAAATGTAGCTATCGGAAAACTTCTCGTTTGCTTTGAGCGTATTGTTTAGTTCGACCGCTTCATTTCGGGTCGTCAATTGGCCGACACGAACGCGGTAACGCAGCCGGTTGTCAACCGCCGCTCGGATGACGCGCGCATCGTAGCCTTTTTGACGGAGCCGATCGGCCATCTGATCAGCATCTTTTTCTTCCGGCAGAGACGCAACCTGGACCATCCAAATGTGATTCATGTCAGGATTCCGAGTTGCCTGGTCGCTTTTTTTTGCGCTGGTGAAGACCCGGTTCGTAGGACCCATCAGATTACCTATGCTCGCTTTGGTAGGTGCCGGTCGTTCGAATTGCGGAACTGGGTCAATGGAGCGAACCGACAACGCCGAGGCTATGCTTTCAGCTTGCGGCGCCTGTGCGACTTGCATTGGATCACTGGGCGTAACTAAATCGGCTGGGGACTGGTGCAGGGATGTAGGCCATGGCAACGGCGGGTTGCGGTTGGTCAACTCGGTTACTACCGCGACATCTGCGGGACGATCCGATATCGCCGTCGCACCTGCCCTTTCTATAGACGAAGCATTTTTCCTGCCTCTTTTATCCAAGGATATCGACGGCTGCGGCGGCGCAGGATTCTGCGGCGCGTGCTGCGGCAAGGCTGGTCCAGGCATACCCCTTGGGATCCCCGATGTATTCGGAGTGGGAATCGGTAAATTCTCTCTGGGACCCGGCACCGCAGGAATTTCAGCCGGCGGCATGGCAGGCTGCTGCCTTCTTGATTTCAATCGCTCCTGTTCCATCCAAAAACGTTCGAGTTCGTTTCTTACTCCATAGATCTTTTCTTTGAACCCCTCAGTAACCTGCTGAGCTTCATCTCGGTTACGAACGACATGGGGCGTAATGAGCATGACCAGCTCGGTACGATCCGACGTATCGTTGGTGGTGCCGAAAAGACGGCCCAAGCACTGGAAGGTCCATCAAGTACGGAATTCCTGAGCGATCTCGCCTTGTAGTGTCGCTGATGATCCCGCCTATCGCAAGCGTATCCCCATCTTGCACGACTGCGGTGGTTTCCGCATCGCGGGTCGTGAACGACGGCGAGTTGGTATTGCCGAAGGAGGGGGCGCCCACATCGCTAACCTCTTGTTTGACCTGAAGGTGAACCAAACCCTGTGAATTGACTTGTGGAATGATCGTGAGAATAACGCCTGTGTTCCGGTATTGCACGCTGTTCACAATGGGACTGTCGCCGACAATCGATTGAGCTTGCGAGGACAAAACAGGAATCTCCCGACCGACCTGGATTCGCGCCGGCCGGTTATCCGTCGCCAGGACACTCGGCGACGAGAGGATCTTCGCCCGATTGTCGGTCGCCAAGGCGGAGATAAACGCGCGGATGGTATTACCCCGACCGGCAACCCCACTGATGCCGTTCAAGAACTGTGCGAATGGCGAGTTTTCGGTGGCGGGGCGAGTTGCTTGATTGAAAATCCCGCTTCTCACCGCTCCTTGAGAGTCGAAAGTTTGGCCGAAAATCGACGGGTTGTATTTGCGAAACAATTCATACTCGACGCCAAATGATTCAGACCCGGTTAGCGCAACTTCGGCCACCATAACGTCCATGAGAACCTGGCGCGGGATAATGTCGAGTTCTTTCAGAATGTTTTTGATATTCTGAAATTCCTGGACGGTGCCGTAGATGATCAATGAATTCGTTCCCGGATCAGGCACGATTCTCAGTTGCTCCTCTGGCTTGGCACCGGGAGCTGCAGGAGTCGCCGGTCTAGGAGCCCCCGGCACGGATGGTAACCCCGGCGGCAATCCGGGGGTTGGCGCCGCGGGTGGGACTTGAGCGGGCGCCGGCGCCGGAACGGTGGCAAACGCGCCCCCTAACGGCTGGGTTTGTTGCTGAAAACCTGAGCGCCCATACGATGGACTCAATGAACGGCTGCCGCTATCGAACTGTCCGAATCCTCCAGGCGTCGAGCGGTGCAAGTCTTGAAGGGTCCTGGAACTATCCCTTCTGCCCGTCATCGGCTGACCGAGCGCCTGGGTCAAGACGTCGGCCAGCTCCGTCGCTTTGCCATTTTCCACCGGGTATATAAAGATTCGCCTACCTGGTCCTTCACCAGCAACGTCGACGCGCTCCAGCCATCTCTTCGCATAAGTCCACGCAGCCTCGCTGTGGCTGATTACCAAGAGCTGATTGATGCGCGGCAATGGAACGAATTGAGAAGCGAAGTTCTCTTGTTGTGGCGCCGAGGCGGCGTAATACTGCATCACTTTCGTCATTTCGGCGGCAAGTTCTTCAGCGCTGGCAACCTTGGGCTGATAGATCTCCATGCGCGTTCCCGCAAACACCTGAACGTCGATCATATCGGCGATTTCGACTAGGCGCTGGATGTTAGAAGGAAGATCGATAATGACCAGAAAATTTCCCCGCGGATAATCTACGAGCTCGCCCCCGGGTGTCAAAAAGGGAGTCAAGAGCTTCTTCATTTCCGCCGCTGAGAAAAATCGCACCGGAACAACCTGCAACGCGAAACTGTCTTCACGGCCTTGCGCCAACGGCCGTACCAGACCCTTGGCATCCTTGATCGTCGTGATCCGGTAAATGTTTCCGGTGCGCACCGCTACCGCATTGTTCATGCGCAGGACCTGATGGAAAATGGGCAGCAAATCTTCGGGGCGCAACGGCTCGGCGCTATGAATCGTAACGATTCCCTTAACCTCGGGATCAATGGTGTATGTCAGGCGAAGGTGCTGAGCCAAAATATGAATGATCTCGACTAAGTCGGCTCGGTTGAAATTCAGCGAAACCATACCGCCCGCCGTGCTCGGCGGCGGCAACATTCTTCGTTCCGGCGGAATCGGCGTCGGAGCTGGGGCGGGCGCCGGTGCGGGTACGCCTTGGGGAACGCTGCCGTCCGATGCGCCAGGGGTTCCTGGCACCTGTTGCGCAGAGGAGGGGGGCCGTTGCGGCACTATAGGGGCGCGGCGCGGAAGCTGACTCGGCGGTGGCTGACCCTGCCCCGGCGGCGCCTGATTCGGTTCTGTAGGCGTGGGTTGCACGGGTACGGGTGTAAGCGGAGGCTGCGTGGGACCTTGCTGTGCAGCGAGCGGTAGCACACTGCTAGTGACGTATACCAACGTCACCAACCCTCTGAAACACTTTCCTGGCATCAATCCTCCTGCTGGTTATGACTCGGGATTTGGATTTGGTGGAGCGGGAAGAGCTCCTCTTCTAGGCAGGTTGGGAACGACTCTCGGCGCGACCGCCGGCGCAACGCGTTGACTTGGCGGTGTCACTGTTCGACCGGATGTCGGATCATCTCGCCGGAAATAGTCTAGGAGAACCTCGACCCTCGACCCAGCCTTGGTAAAGACGACTCTTCGGTCGGCAATTTCAGTTAAGCGAAAGCCTTCTACACTGTCACCAAGTTTTACGCGCATGGGCCCAACCGGCGCGGCTGGTGCATTGGGCGTAGACGATTGGGTGGCCGGATCTTGCAAAATCGCCGAGCGGCTCTCGCCGAGAATTACCGTACCAAGCAGGACCATATTACGGATTCGTTGAAAAGAGCGAGAATTAAACTCCGCTTCTCGAGTTGCACCTGCGCCCCGCTCCGGATCAAAGAGATTTTTGCTGATGATCAGATCCGGATTCACCGCCGGCAGCGGCGGGTTGGCGTTGGTTGGCTGTTCATCAAGCGCTAACGGAGCCGCCGTCTTGGGCTGCTGCGGCAAACTCCACGGCTCCTCTTGCCAGACTTTGTAGATGCGCCAGCCGACCAGACCTATGGCGACCAAAAGAAGAATGCTGAGCAGTGATGACCTTTTTAAAATTTCGAAATCCTCCAGGGGGTTCTCAGGTAAACAAAAGACCTCACGCTAACCTCGTTCACCTTTAGTCTTGAAGCGTGGGCTTCTTTTCTCGGAAATAACCGCCATCTGCCGAACGCAGTCTATGGCATTTTAGAAAATCAGGTCAGTGCTCTGCTACTCACACGCCCTTCTCTACCATCGCCTTTGGCGCGTCCGATTTTGCCGCAGCGGCCTGTCCGCGTGCAAAGCCCGCGACAGTGATACTAACCCGTAGATTTTGTGCCGTTGGTTGGGCGCCTTGTTGTTGCGGCAAACCGATAGGACGAAACAATGAACGGACATTGATTTCATCTATGACCAGAAGCTTGGGGGAGGTCTCAATGCCGCGAACAAGCGAAGCAACCTGCTCGACTTGACCGCCGACTTCCATTTGAATCGCAATCTTGGAAAAAGCTCCAGTAGCTTCCGGATTCAGCACCCGTGTGGTAATCACCTGAGTACCTTCCTTAGCCGCTAGTCCTTGCACGGTTTCCTGCAAATCCGAGGCATTCACCGATGGTGTATCGCCCGTCAACAGCTTGGCCTCATGGGCCTTCACGTCGTTTCGTGCCGCTTCTAATGCAGCACTCAATTGTTCCTTTTGTCCAATGTAACGCAAGTTTTTTTCCAGAAGCTGCGGCTGTATTTCCAGCTGGGTTTGTACCCACTCACGATGAGCCATGTAGGGACTCACCACCGAAATACGCCCGAGCACGAGTAAAAGGATTAGCAAGGTGGTTACAAGCAGGCCACGTTCCCGCTTCGATAATCTTGCCCAAAGCTGTTTCATAGCTTCCCAGCCTTCTCTTTAGACTTATCGGCGGGGGGCAATTTCCCGCTGTTAGGTTGTTTCTCCAACTCGGCTTTCAGCGAAAATGTTTCCCGATTGTCACGGCCGCGGTTTGAAGGGGCATTGAACGCAACATTCTCAAAGAGCGGCGACTTCTCTAGTAGCGGAATCAATGTAGACGCATTCTCGGCATTGCCCTGGACTTCCAAGACGCCATTGCGGTAGCGGAAATTAGACAAATAAGCGCCGGTCGGTACCACCTTCGAAAGTTCATCAAGCACGCGCAGCACCTCGCCCTTACGTCGATCGATGTCCGATAGAAACTGTACTTCCTTGCGCACCGCCTGCAGTTGGGCCTCCTCACGGCGCAAAGCCTCCACAGAAGGTTCGGTTTTGTGATTCTCCTGCTGCAGTTGCTTTAGTCGTAATTCGTCCTTGATCGGGTAGCTAATTCCCCATCCCAAAAGCAAGAGAACCAGCAAGCCGATCATCAATGAATTCATTCGCGAGAGATTGTTCCGTGCGCCGCGATCCGCTCCAGCTGGCCGAAGAACGTTGGTCTCCAAGCGCGCTTCTCGAACGCCGCGCAGTGCCGCGCCAACGGCCGGCAATGTTGCAGCCGATAACCGGTCCCTACCGCCAAGTTTTTCGATTGCCAGAGCACAGAGATCTTCGCACTCAAGCTTTTCCCCGTTAGCAGAATGAAAGACGTGCTCCGCGTTTCCCCAGCCGTAGAGTTTTGGGGCTTGACGTAAACACTCGGCAATGAGTTCCTTGCCGATGCCTTCGGCCCACTCAGCGTCGGGCAATCTGTGTGAGAAGAGCAGTTCAGGAGCTTGCGTCCAACCAGCGGGGCTAGCCCGAACTCCGATTAATTCGCGATCATCTGCGGGGCCGCCAATGATCGCCGCGCAACCGGCCAAGTCTCTTTTGCAAAAAAGCAGATAATTCGCAAGAGCCGTCGCGGTCGTTTCAACTCCGCTCGGAACGATGCCAAACGACCCTAAGACGTCCATTACGCCGGCCAGATGTTTCTTGGGAATGGCGAACAGATAGAGGCCGATCTTATCGCCGCGTTTTCCCATCGGCAGATAATCGTAAAAAATTTCATCGCGATTGAAGGGTAATTGCCGTTCGATCTCGTATTCCAGCACCTGTTGAAGATTAGCCTCGGCGGCTTGCGGTAGATAGATAGTTTGCACTATCGCCTGATCTTGTGGGACACAGATATAGAGCGAGTCCCTACCGGCGCTGAAATGGGGCAAGAGCGAGAGAATCGCCTGACGCAACGCTCGCTCGCGCGAATCATGTTCGGCTTTCAGCGCGATCTCACGCACGTCTTCAGCAATCCATCCGGTTAACTCCGAAATCGCTTGGCGGTTTTCCCCGATGGGTAGGTCTCTCAGCTCCTGTTCAAGCAGCGTGACGCTGAGAAAATTCTTACGCAGCCGAACCAACACCAGATTGTCGCGCGTGATGTAAATTCCGACACTTCTGAGAAAGTCGGCGCGTGGAAGATTTCTAATAGAATTAGACAAGTTCATGGTTTAACTTTTGGAATTGCACCGAAATTTTTGCCATTGAGAGACAAAAGTTGCCTATCATACCTCATTGTCTCTCAGTCGGATAGCCAATTTCTCGGTCCACCCAGCGGGTCAACTCGTAGCCGCGGTTGCCGCCGGCGCGGATAACTCCTTTAACGCGCCGCGGCTGGCGCGACTCACTGGCATAACCTTCAGCCTCAATGGTGACGATACTGGGATTGGCGAAGATAAACATCTGTAGCGCCGCATCACCAGAGCCAACCCCCAGGAGCGGCAGCAGATCCGCGAGGGTCTTATCGGCGAGCTTCGTTCTCTCCTCGACGAACGCCTGGCACTTCTCCAGTGGTATGCCGAGCAAAACGTGAATAACCGCCGCCGAGGCGGTACGGAGATTGACGCGGTCAATCGGACTATCAACGGTAAAAATCTCTCTTAGACCCGGCCGTGGCGCATCGCCAGCTGGAGTCCCGCTGCTATCGTAACCATAATAAAGGCTCGCGGTGACGCCCTTGACCCACAGCAACTCCTCGAGGCTGTCAAAGGCGCCGTTCTTAGCGGTATAGGCAGGACTGAGGGAAAGGTAATAATCGTCTTCCGCGCCATTACTCCGATGAAGATCATCCTGATCACGCCAATCCAGAATCGAATCGATTAAGACGCCGACGAGAGGTTCTTCGACCCCGAGATTGAAAAAAATGCGGCGCAGCACATTCTCGTCTGCTCGATTGAGATTTATTTTGCTGCTCTCGTCCACCAGCCGGAGGCGGTAAGTACCGCTACCGAGAGTTGCCTCGCGCCAGCCGGCATCGAAGACATCTTTTGGCTTGTCGACGGGCTGTAACTCAGACCCCCGCGATTGACTTAGAAAGTCGTATAGGCCCTGTTCAAAGCCTGCCAGCGCCAGATAATAGCCTTGATTGTCGTCGCTATAACGATGCGTTGCGATGGCCTCCTCGCGCACACCGCTGCTGAAATCAAAGGCCACGACAAAAAGAAAGATAAATATCCATAGAACGATCAGAAGCGCGACGCCACGCTCGCTTGAGGCGCCGGCTAATTTGGTTTTCAAAAACTCCACAATTTTCACTGCGCCAAAACACTAATCATCAGCGGAAACACCCAGCGAATTTCCTTGCCATCATGATTACGATAGCTGACGCGAACGGCGCGCGGAAGCGCCAGCTTTTCTCTACCGTCCCAGCGTTCCTCCCATCGTTCGTCTTCATTCTTTGGGTCCAAATAGGCGAACCGAAAATCTTTCACTCGCTCTCGTATAATCAGATCGTGTCGCAGACCGCCGGGATCACGATCTTCGCTCAAGTTAAACCGCACCGGCACCTCTTCTTCGAGCTGGATCGGACCCTCGCCCTCTTCAGCAGGATCCCAGGCAACGCGAATCTTTGACATCCCCCGACCACCCATAGCCAGAGAGATTGAAGACACAAACGTGAGTTGGTCTTCCTGGCCATCAAAAAATACCGCCGTATCCTGAACAGATTGTCGATAAGGATATGCGGATCGGAGATAGCTGCCTAACAAATCCGTAAACGATCGCAGTTTTTGATTATCTTCGAAGCTAGCCTGCGACTTTGCAACAGCGCTATGACTTAGCGAGAAAGCTCCGTACAAAATAGCTCCTATGAGAGCAAAAATACTTAACGCGAGAACGACTTCGATCAAGGTAAAGCCGAGCGAATTTCGGGGACATCGCGATGCTTTCATCAGCGATCTCCCTTCTTCACCAGACGCAGGGTTCTAAGCTCGACGGGCCTTTCGCGACCTGTTTCCGGTACGAACATCTCAAGAGTTATTTCTTTCAGCTCCCAATCGTTGCCCAACACCAGCCCGTCAATGGGCCTGACAGGCTGGACCTGAAGCTGCCACCGGTGGGAGTCGCCAGTCGTGCCCTGTTCGGTACCTTCCGCAAGCGTGCGCCGCGCCAGGAACTGATCCATCATCTGACGGGCAAAAGCAACGTTTTGAGTTCTATCTCGACTTCGGGCACCGAGTTGCAAACCCGAGGAGAAGATTTCCAGCAGGGTCACTACGCCAAGCCCGACGATGGCCATGGCTACCACGACCTCGAGCAGAGTGAAGCCTCGGCCTGAACCGAAGCATGATTTGCTACGCGTCACGAGCTATCGCCCCGCATCACGTCGACACTACCAGTGAGCGGGTGAAGTCGAATCGAATATGACGTTGAATCAGCACCGCTAGTAAGATCAATTCGGCCGCCCAACGTGCTGCCATTAGGAAAGAATAAAAACTGACGGCTTCCACCGTCCAGAACTTGAGCGCCAGCAACTAAGGCGATCTTTACGTTGGAAGGAAAATGGATTTCGTTGCGCGCGACCCGATAAGTGCTCTCTGACACATTGAGAACCAATCGTTGCGGCACCCCTTTGTGAAGCGCTTGGCTGCGCAAATCGCGGGCAGCCGCGGCCAAAGCGAGCGCCGACCGCCGCAAATCACGGTCTCGCAATCCTTTCTCAACGTTCGGTAGGACCACTAGCCCGCTCAGACCGAGAACCATCAGAACGAGAACCAACTCGAGCAGAGAAAAGCCGCGACTATTTTTCCCAGCTAGTAATATCACGATTATCGCCGTCACCCCCGGGTGTACCATCAGCGCCGTAGGACACAATGTCGTAAGGGCCGTGCTCTCCGGGACTTCGGTAAGCGTACGGCTTACTCCACGGATCCAACGGCAGATCCTTTCGCAGATAGGGACCATCCCAACGTTCCAGTCCTCCGGGTTTTTGTCGAAGCGCTTGCAGGCCTTCATCGGTGGTCGGATAGCGTCCAACATCCAAACGAAAGGTATCGAGGGCAGTCCCAAAAAGCTCGATTTGCGCCTTGGTGGTCCTGAGCTTTGCTTTCTCTTCCTGACGGATGAACTGCGGCAGCACGAGCCCGGCAAGCAGACCGATGATAATCACGACGACGATCAGTTCGACGAGGGTGAATCCTCTAGCATCATTAAGATATTTTCTAGAATGGTAAATCATTGATACTAAAGATTGCCAGCAGCATGGAGATCACGACAACACCTATCACCAATCCCATCCCCAAAATCAATACCGGCTCGATGATGGACGTCAATCTTTTTGTCGTTCGCTTTACCTCTTGATCATAGAAACCCGCCACTTCCCCGAGCATCGTTTCCAGTTTGCCAGTCTCTTCGCCCACAGCAATCATGTTAAGCGCCAGCGGTGGGAAAAAACCGCTTTCCGCCAAAGGACGCGCCATGCCCTTTCCTTCCCGAACTCGGATCTGCACTTGGTTGATCGCCCGTGCCATCAATCTATTACCCATAACACCTTGGACGGTGCCCAGTGCTTCGAGAAGCGGCACGCCGCCTTTTAGCAGGGCCGATAAAGTGCGGGAGAACCTAGCCGTCTCAAACTTCCGAACCAGGTCGCCGACTAACCAGATGCGCAAAGAAACCCGGTCCAACTCCGTTTTCGCTTCGGGGTTGCGCAAGTAAAATACTGCCGCGGCGACAGCGGCAATCGCCGCGATAGCGATTAGCCAACCATACTCAGTCAATGAAGTGCTCAGGCCAATGATGACTCGTGTAATCCAAGGAACCGCCTGGCCTACATCTTTAAAGATCACAGCAAAGCGCGGGATCACGTAAAGGAATAGCACTATCAATGAAACTCCGGCCGCGCTCGCCAGAATCACAGGGTAAATAAGCGCCGACTTGAGATCTTCCCTGAGCGCCAGCGAACGCTCCATGTACTCAGCTAAATAACGCAGCACTCCTTCGAGAATTCCCCCGGATTCCCCAGCTCGAATCATATTTACGTAGATTTTTGGGAAGACATCCGAATGTTCTCCCATGGAAGCAGCCAGTGATTTTCCGGCGCGCACGGCCTCAAGGAGCGTGCGCATGACTTTGCTAAACTCTTCTCCTTCTATTAGGTTCCCAAGAATTGACAGGCTGCGGTCGAGCGGCAAGCCGGCAGCAAGCAATGTCCCCAGCTCCTGTGTGAATTGAAGCAATTGTTGTTGGCTGATTTTGCGCTTTGAAAACAGCGGCAAGCGCGCCTGTGAAACTACCGCCCCACTCTCGGCGGAAGCACCGATGCGCAGCGGAATGCAGCCCATCTCGTGGAGGCGCAACACAACTCCCTGCTCGGCCTCAGCCTCCATGATACCCTCGACGATCTTGCCTGCGTGATCCGCGGCCCGATATTGGTAGAACGCCATCTACTCTCAGACACTCTGCGAAATCTGACAGAAACCTGACGAGTGAATCCGTTACGCCTCTTCCCTTGTCACTCTGAGCACTTCCGCAACTGTGGTGACGCCATGGCGAACCTTTTCCCAGCCATCATCTCTCAGCAGGCGCATTCCCTGTTGGACGGCAAGACTGCGAATCGTTCCGGCATCGGCGCGTTGAACGATGATTTTGCAGATCTCAGAAGTCACTGGCAGTAATTCAAATATTCCGACTCGGCCTAGATAACCGGTGCCGCTGCAGGTGTTGCAACCAACGGCTTCCCAAACCTGCTCCGGCAGATTTCCGCTGGGCAGACTAAGTTCCGGCTCATTGCTATCAAAGTTCGAGAACGAAACCTCTTTGCGGCACGTCTTACATAGCCGCCGCACCAATCTTTGCGCCAGCACACCTAGCAGAGAGGATGATAATAAGTAGTCTTGAACACCCATCTCCAGTAGCCTGGAAATTGCTCCGGCAGCATCGTTGGTGTGCAATGTCGAAAAGACTAAGTGGCCTGTTAGGGCCGCTTGCACCGCGATTTCCGCCGTCTCGGCATCGCGAATCTCACCGACCATGATAACGTCTGGATCTTGTCGCACAATCGAACGAAGCCCATTGGCGAATGTCAACCCGATTTGCGGCTTGACCTGTATCTGATTGACTCCACTCAGTTGATATTCAACAGGATCTTCGATGGTGATAATCTTCTTTCCCGGATCATTGATCTTCTGCAACGCGCCGTATAACGTCGTCGTTTTGCCGCTTCCCGTCGGTCCGGTGACGAGTATCATGCCATGGGGCTTGAGAATCATGCCGTTGAAATAGTTCAATATATCCGAGGGGAATCCGATGGTCTCGAGCTGCGTAAAGATTTGCCCGCGCTCGAGCAGGCGGATGACCACGCTCTCGCCGTAAAGCGTCGGAACCGTAGCGATACGTAAATCAACGTCTTTTCCCGCTAATCTGATCTTGATCCGGCCATCCTGCGGCAAGCGGCGTTCCGCAATATTGAGCTGAGCGAGGATCTTAAGACGGGAGACAACCGCAGCTTTAAGCTGCCGCGGCGGCGGTTCGACTTCGTGCAAAATACCGTCTATTCGGTAACGAACTTTTAGCTGGTTTTCAAATGGCTCGATATGAACGTCCGATGCACGGCTCTCTAATGCGCGCACGAGCATTTGATTAACCAAACGGATCACGGGCACTTCTGATGCCATGTCGCGTAAATGAGCAACATCCTCTTCGTCAACCGCGCCCTCGATTTCGCGGCCGACGGCGCTTTGAGTGTTATCGGACGTAGTAGTGCTGCCGAATAACGCCTCGATACGGGCAGAGATTTCCTTTTCCTTTGCCAAAACTGGCGTCACTCGCAATCCTGACGCGACTTCGAGAGCATGCAGCCGCGCTATATCAAACGGGTCGCTGGTGGCGACGATCAGATCGCGTCCTTCTACTTTCACCGGAACCATTCGCGCGGTTTTTAGGAATTCGCCCAAGTTTGCAGAAAATTCGATCGGTAGCGGCACGGCTGGAATTTCGCGCAGAGCCAGCAATGGGATGTTGAAGTGATCGCGGAGCACAGGCAGAAGATCGTCTTCCGAAACAAATCCGAGCTCAACCATGAGACGCGTCAAAGAAGCTGGCTGTTCGTTTTGTAATTTCACAACCCGCTCCAACTCGTCGTCAGAAAGCATTCGTCGTTCAACTAAACGTTCGGCAAGATTCAGGTAAGATTCCATAAACGAGTAACCTAGCGATTCGTTTTAGGTGCCGGCGCGGCCATAGCGGTCTTCCAAACGGATTACATCGTCCAGTTCGGGCGTGGAGACTTCCAGTACGTCGCATTCCTCCACCGCCGTCATGCGATGCTTCATGCCGGGAGTTATATGGAGGCAATCGCCGGGGAAGAACCGCACCGTCGTTCTTCCGTTGTCGGTCTCCAGATCCATTTCGAGAACTCCGGCCAGCAAATTAACGGTCTCGTCCTTGATACGATGATATTGGTAGCTCAGTGATTCCCCTTTATTGATGTGGAGAATTTTCCCGACGTAACGCTCCGTGTGGGCCCATATGAGCTCGTGCCCCCAGGGTTTGTCGATTATTCTGCCTTTGTACGTGACGGGCTGCATTGTCAGGGCATCACTATAACAGATTCCCAACCGAGCGAAAACGTTTTGCGATTGAAGCTTTTGATGGAACTTTTCTCACGGCCTAGTATGCCAGCGTTACCCTATTCTCAGGATGTTGAAACCCGGAGGGTGGATTGATTCGCAGCTATCCGCGGCAAGGATAATACAAAAGGCTCAAAACCGCGTCGGTGACCAGATAACAAGCTCGTCAATCATTTTCTCTTCGGACCAAGATAACGCATTCGGCGTTGCAGAGCAGGACTTACCGGGCCGCCGATCGGGTGGAGCGGATGTACTCCCAATGATAGCGAAGACTCCACTTTCTAAGGAGCATGGCTTGCTTATAAGCCTCTCTAGCTTTGGTTAACTCACCATTTCTTTCGTAGTATAAGCCAAGCCGTAGGTATTTTCTTCCTAATTTTTTATTGAAAGCGTTCCTGCCGATCCGGCTATAGACATCTGGATAGTGATCGCGGATATGCTCGAGCTCGCGCACGCCATACTCATAATGAGGGTTTACAGCTGTGTTATTCAACGGATGGATACGCTTCCTCACGCCGATGTAGTCGACATAGCGAACCGGGAAATAGGCAGTGAGCCGATAAAACCAATGCAGATCACAATTAAGATAGATGTCTTTGTCATAACCTCCTACTGATTCGAAGGCGGTCTTGGTTATCAGTGAAGAGGGCCCCGTCATAAAATTATCCTTAAGGATGTCGTGAACCGAAAGCCGCATCGATGCGAGCTTCTTACCACGACCGTTTTGGACCATCGGGCCTAAGGTCAACTTCGGCCTTTCTTTGCCGAGATTTACAGGCTGATCGCTGAAGTATTCCGTATTATCGAACGCTCCGCCAAGTCTTGCATCTTCTTCAAGAGCATTGACTAGGACTTTGACGTGATCAACTTCATAAATGTCGTCGCTGTTCCAGGTACCTAGGTACTTTCCATGACACCGTTTCATTACCTCATTACTCGCCTGGAGGAACGGCAGGGCGCCCTGAGAAGCCGAAATACATCGAGGATCTTCCTTGAATGGTGCGAGAGCCTGCTCCAATTCTCTAGAACCATCGCCGAGCACAAAGACTTCCAGTGAACTATAGGATTGCTTCAGAATAGATCCGAGTGAGCTCGGGATGAACTTCGCGTAAGGCGCATGGGCAAAAAGAATGACGGAAACCAGCGGTGTGTCCATAGATAACGAGTTAACAGATGATAGCAGGTATGCAAAAACTTTTGGAAAGTCAACAAACCTCGACCACATTCTGCGCGACAAATTTTATTATTGAGATCAACGACTATTCTCGCAGCCACCGACACTATATTCCTTCGATTAAATCCCTCCCGATCAACGATCAATCAGCATCGGTCGACCTAACTGCATCGCGTTTCGCATCAGGACCTTAAATTTACGCGGACGTTCTCGATGTAGTGCGTGCTCGTCCTTCGATGCTCGTTTTTTACACCACGAGCGCTCCGGCCTCAAGCGCAAGAATGTACATTGCCAGTTCGGAGCAATCTTGTAAGGCAATGTCCAATTACGCCAATTTCTGTACAAGCCTTGCAACGGCCGCATGGCATTCGGCATGCGTAGGTCGGGTGCAGCGAGGCTCTAGATATGAGGCAAATGAAACTACGGAAGCTTATAAACCAGCGGTTTATATCACTGCTGCTCCTGGCTCTTTCGTTCAGTCGTGAGGCGCTCGCGGCTCAACTGCAGCTGGCGTGGGTAGATAATTCCGCTAATGAGGACGGCTTTAAGATTGATCGAATGACTGGAACAAACGGAGCCTTCGTGCCGATTGCAACGGTTGGCGCAAACGTAACCTCCTACACCGATCCAAATCTTTCCTACGGAACTAACTACTGTTATCGGGTCAGAGCTTTCAACAGCGCTGGAGATTCCCCCTCCGTCGAAGCGTGCAAAGCCACTGAAACATTGGCAACTTTTATTCTCTCGATTAGCAGGTCGGGAAACGGCAGTGGCACCGTCACCTCTAATCCGATAGCCGTAAACTGCGGCACAAATTGCAATGCGACGTTGACCGCCGGCGCTACCGTATCATTGATGGCCACGCCGGCCGCGGGTTCGACATTTACCGGCTGGAGCGGTCACGCAGATTGCGTCGATGGTTCGGTTACGATGAACACAAATAAAAGCTGTATCGCGACCTTCAATAAACCTACCGTCGATCTGCGAGCGGAGTGGCTGCAAGATAGCGCACAGCTTTTAACCAACCGGACCAAATACGCAGACATCAATGGCGACGGAAAAATCGACGCAGTTTACTTTGATACCGCCGGAAGCCGAGGAGTCTGGGTTAGTTTAGGCACAGAGAATGGGTTTGCACCGGCAGAGATGTGGCTGCAACACGGCGATTCCACCCCGGATCAAATTCAATATGCAGACGTCAATGGAGACGGCACAGCCGACGCACTCTACTTCGACACGTTACGCAGCCGCGGCGTTTGGGTCAGCCTGTCTGAAGGAATCGGCTTTAAGCCGGCAGAGATGTGGGTCCAGTATGGCGAGTCTACCCCAAACCAAATCCAATATGCAGATATCAACGGAGATGGGAAGGCCGATGCGCTTTACTTTGACAGCGGTAAGTCGAACTGTGTCCGTGTCAGTTTCTCGACTGGCATCGGCTTTACTTCTCCGCAATCCTGGATCTGCCATGGATCCTCGACACCGGATCAGATTCAGTATGCAGACGTGAACGGGGATGGAAAAGTTGATGCAATATACTTTGATACATTTCGCAGCCGAGGCGTATGGGTGAGCCTATCCACAGGGACAGCCTTTGAGCCGGTGAAAAACTGGCTGCAACATGGCGAGTCCACGCCCAATCAGATCCAGTATGCTGATGTCAATGGAGACGGCAAAGCAGACGCGCTATATTTTGATGCGTTCCGCAGCCGGGGCGTATGGGTGAGCTTATCTACCGGAACAGCTTTTACGCCAGGGCAGCTGTGGCTAGAACACGGAGAATCCACACCGGACCAAATCGAATACTCCGATCTTAATGGGGATGGAAAAGCCGACGCTATTTACTACGATACTCTGCGCAGCGGAGGCGTGTGGGTCAGTTTATCTAACGGCGATAGCTTCGCTTCGGCTTTTCTTTGGTCAACCGACTGATCACCGATCTGACCAGGACATTTGCTCGCGGTTGGTATCTGAGCAACTTCTCTGGCCATGCCACCGGCGGCAGAAGCATCAGAGACGATCGAAATGTGCCAATCGAGACTAGGGGATCCAAACAAGGCCATTACTAAAAGTCGTCCCGGTTGACAGGCTAAGCCATACACTCTTACTCCTTGAACTATCGAAGTATAACGCATCGGCTCTGCCATCTCCGTTCACGTCGGCGTACTGAATCTGATCCGGAGCAGAGTCCCCGTGCTGCAACCACAACTCGCCACCACTGAACGATGTCCCCGTTGACCGACTTACCCACACTCCTCGACTACGCAGTGTGTCGAAGTATACTGCATCGGCTCTACCATCTCCGTTGACATCGGCATACTGGATCTGATCAGGCGTCGAAGGCCCATGTTGAAGCCATAGTTGTGCGCCCGCGAATCCGGTCCCGGTTGATAGACTCACCCAGACACCGTTACTTCTCAGGGTATCGAAATACAGTGCATCGCTCCTTCCGTCTCCATTCACGTCAATATACTGAAGCTGCTCTATGGTCGACGGCCCATGCTGCAGCCAAATGGTTGGAGCGGTGAAAACCGAGCCGGTCGACAGCGCTACCCGTACCGCTCCGGTAGTGTCAAAATGGAGCGCATCGGCTTTGCCGTCGCCATCTATGTCAAAATACTTGATCTGTCCCGGAGTCGATGGCGCATATTGAGCCCACATTTCCGGTATCCCGAAGTCGGCGCCGCTGGATAGACTTACCCACACTGCTCCACTTCGAGATGTATCGAAATACAGCGCATCGGCTTTGCCATCTCCATTGACATCGGCGTACTGAATCTGGTCGGGCGTCGATGGGCCGTGTTGAAGCCACGTTTCCGGTGTCGTGAAGGTACTTCCTGTCGACAAACTGACCAAAATCTCGCTACTTCGCGATGTATCGAAATACAGCGCATCGGCTTTGCCATCGCCGTCTACATCGGCGTACTTTATTTGATCGGGAGTCGATGGCCCATGCTGCAACCACAACTCTGGCACTGTTGAATCAGTGCCTACCGACAGACTCACCCAAACCCCTGCTCCGCCAGAAACATCGAAGTTTAAAGTATCGGCATTACCGTCTCCATTCACATCGGCATACTGAATCTGGGCCGTGGAGACGGCTTTCGGATAAAAGAAGTTTATGCCCGCAATGTCGTCACTTTGTAGCGCGGCAGCACGGCCGTCGAAGTGGGCGAACGGCGAACATAGTCGCATTCGGGTCAGACGAATGGCCCAAGCCGAGGACATGTCCTAGCTCATGAGCGGCGACCTCGGCCAGATTGCTGAAGCTTTCGTAGAAGCCGCAGCCCTGCCATCCATCGGCAAAAACAAGATCTCCTTCAAGAATTCGGAAAAAGCTTTGGCCATTGACGGATGCAGTTTCGCTGGTGCTCCGGAAGTATCCGCCGATCGCTAGCGTGCCGCTGCACCCCTGAGGCGGATCAATCTGCCCCAGCGGATCACCAAAGGAAACAGCATTGATACCGTCGAACGCAAAGCCTTGCGCAGAAGTAAATCCGGCATCGTGAAATCTAAATGTCGTCCCTATAACTGTACCCCAAGCCTGATACGCACTGCGAATCTGGTCGAAGCCGCCGCTTGGCGCGTTCGGCTCTCCCTGCGGATTCATGAACATTGGGACTGTGTTTGCATTATCCGGTTCAAACCAGCGTGACGGGCTTCCCAGAAACGTGAATCGTTCATGGCGCTCAACGATATCTCCCGCGACTGATGCTGGAAGAGCTAAGCTGCCAGAGCTAGCGGGTGCTTGTTCTTGAGCAACTTGGGCGGCGATCTCAGCTTTAAACCGGGCCAGCGGACGCATTTCCACCAGCTTAGCTGAGTCTGCGTTTCTAGCCGAACGCGTCAGGTTACGGACACCTTCCGGATGCAAACCTCTGTAAAAGAACTGTTCTCCGGTCTGCGAATTCAGCACAATCGAGAACTTCCCCTGGTACAGACTTAGTACTCGCAGAGTCCCGTCAGGATTTGCCGTGAGAAATAACAGAACTCTTTCGCCCAGGGCGAACTCCGGACTGCCGAAAATCCAGGACCGAAGCCCGCCAACAGTCCCGCCGAGCTGTTTTACCGTTATCTCAGGTTCAGATAGTTCTCCCTTGAGGACTTCCTCCACCCGAACTCCGACATGAGTATAGATTTGTGTTTTTGCCGCATACCAGTGGCTGTCAATTCTTGTAATCTGCCCTAGTACTATCGTGCTCGCTTGCCGAATAAGGTGATGATCTTCAGTGGGGACAATGATGGTTGCATCGGCATTCATCAAATAACCAAGAACAGCAATTACAATGGCGCAAGAAATCAGTAGTCTCAGGCGCTGGCGCGAAGATACTCCGGTCCGATTTTGATGAATCAAGTCGATCATATCCTTGTAAAGGAAACTTTGGACTTCGCCTGGTACTATGCGATTGCCTCTTGGACCTGCAGCTTGAAGTTGTCGAGAGGGAATTCATCCACTGGTTTGTCAACTCCCGGAATTCTTCGCACGGCCATTTCCCCTTTGGGACGTGGTTCAACGGAGAACTTACCTTGGAAAAAGCCGACTAGTTGTAATCTCTCACGATCGTTTTTAGACAAGAATACGGCGACTCTTTCTCCCTCGACAAACGCTGCCGCTTCGCCGACCGAACTAGCGATTTCTCCTACCACACCGCCAAGTTGATGGACGGTGATTTTGCCGTGGTCAACTGTACCTTTTAAAATCTCTTCCACTTTTAGATTGATGTGCGTCTCAATTGCTGTTCGATTGACGTTCCAATCACTTGCTATGGCGGTTACCGTACCAAGAACGATGACATCCGACCGCTTCGTTAGCTCAGCGATTGACAGTGCGCGAGTAGAACTGGCCTGAACATTGCCGGAATATAGAAGCGTCAGGATGAGCAGAAGTACTATGCGACAACTTATCGGGTGGGTATATGAGTTTGGCAAAAACTGCCGGTTTCTGAAGTTTCACTGGAAAGCATGAATCTCGGGTCGCGATTGTGGCGCCTACAATTGCCCAAAATGGAACAGATGTCAACTTAATTCATGGCATTACGTTTCATGTGACATTCACGTTGGTTACATTTTATCGGTACTTCCGGTGATTAAAAAACTTCATGACGCTGTTTTTTATCGCCACATAGCTGTCGCGAAACCCGACACCGGAGGGGCGGGAATCGAATGCTCTTACTCTAGCGACGCCATCTCGGCTCACGCTAAGGCACGGTCGAATGCTCGCGCCAGACCCAAGTTCCAGGCTTCAAGCGAAAACTTCGTTTCGACATCTCTTCTAGCTGTCTCGCCCAACTGTCGTCGCCTGAGCGGCTCCCGGATTAGCATGGCAAGGACGTCCCTTAGGGCATCCGCTATCTTAGGGGTTGTCGTTAGAAGCGGCCGGTAGTCTTCCATCAGCATACCGTCTGGCGTCATCCACGATGTCTCGCCGTAGCGACCGGCCACTATCACGCCATTTTTCTCATGATCGATATATTCTGGAATGCCCCACCCGTCGGAAGCGACAACTGCCAAACCGTGAGCCATCGCTTGTAGAATTGACACCACGTGTAACCGGGCGGAAGGCAATACGTAGATGTCCGCGCTGTCAAAGAGCGACCGAAATTCCTCTTCTGAAAGAAATCGATCGATCACCGTAACATTGCAGCGTTCGATAATTTCGTGGTATCGGCCCTCCAAGTCGTCGGGTAGCTTGCTTCTGACGATGAGTCGCAAGTTTTTGTTTCCCGAGTAAAGCATTGAGTAAGCTTCTAGCAGATCGAGGCCGCCGCGCAGGTAAAAGCCGGTGGCTCCTTGATGCCATGAATTCGTGAACAATAGCGTAACCGTTCTGCCATCCCCTCTGGATTTGCCATTAGGTGGTATTCCAATTCCTATTGGAATGTGAGTAACCTTTTCGGCCAGTTTCGGATTTCCAAACAAGATCGGAATGCTATCTGCAGTAGATCGAACGTGGCAGATGATACCTCGACAGCTTTCATTTTCCAGTAAGGCTTTGACCGCTGGAAAGAATCCGGAATCATAAACGCCGTCCAGTCCTAAAAGCCGCGGATAGACTCTCTTGCCGTTGATTCTCGGAAATGGCGCGAACAGCGTAGTGGTATCTTCAATCTCGATCACCCACGGTGCTTGCCCAAGAATAAAAGGCGTACTCGGAAGGAATGCCAAAGCGGAATTGGGGAAAGAGAGCTGCGCTCGGAGCGAACGGGACCGAATGAATCTCGATAAATCCTTAACTGTCGATCCGTTTGCAAGAGCGTCACGGCAAAGACCTGATAGCGATTTAATAGTGCGGTATTTTGCAGAGCTGGTCTGGCCGCTGGTAACAAATTCATAACCGGGCGGCGGATTGTGAATATGCTCAAATTGAGGATGTCGCCCAACGTGCTTGAATGGCCGGAGATGACCAGCGAAGAAAACTCTTTTCACTTCCATGTACAAGCAACCGGGCGCTTATTGCGCCCGATCCGTAGGAAGATCTGGCTGGTGAGTGTTGCGTATTAGAATGACCGCTCCCTCTGGAAAACTCGACCGCCTGTAGGCAGTCATCGTCGGTTCGATGGCGTCGCTGATGCTAAAATTTAACCGCAGGTATTCCCTCAATGGATCCGCTGAAGGTTCCAACACTTCTTCAAGAACGGTTTCGTCATATAGGCTCATTACAATTAGCCTTACTTGCGACTCCTCCAAGCGAACCACAGCCGTTTCGCGCCAGCGATAAATTAAACCCGCCCAATCGAAAATGTTGTCTGATTCCACCCCCTTGATTTTGATCAAATCATCGTAGGACCATATTTTTCCTAATTGAATCATCAAATTCTGACCGGCCAGTGGATCCCTCCATCCATACACTAATGGAATAAACTTAACGTAACGGGAGGAGAGAAAAGCATATGTTTCGTGCTTAGCATCCCCGTGCAAATTCAAGCGTGCTCGAACGTCCTCGAAGAGCTTAAATACGTCTCTTTCGACGAAAATGCCCGCTAAAGGCCCGGTTTCGAGCCTTATTAAACGGTCATCATTGAGGTCTGCGACTTGTGTTCTTATGAAGAGAAGATAGTTCGACGCTAAAGAGTAAATAATAAAGAAAACTATCATCGTCGCGTTGAGGCGCCGACAAAATGTCTGGTTCTGTGCTAGAACGCACGGCAATACACAAGCTAGGAACACCGCCACAGGAAATACCCCGAGGTAGAGCATGTTATAAGTCGGAAAGAATCGGGCGAAAGTCGCCGGAACTAATAACAGAAGAAACAGACTGATCGTGGCTTTGTCCGCCCGCATTCGATCGTTGAGGTAACAATACAATGTCGCTGCAGTAACAATTAAAAATACCGGAAGCACGCCTCTTGCTCGGGCGCCAATTCTTCCCACCGCTTTATGGTCTGCGATAATGTCTGTGGGAAAAATAAAAAACATCAGATCAGTGAAAGAGTAACCGGCCCAAATCGCAATGATGAGAATCGAAGCCGCCAACGATAAAAAACGGAACGAATGTCCTTACCGATCTGCGTAAGACCAACACCACAGATTGTTTTATTTTGCCCTTCCAACGAATTGCAACATAAATGCTTGCCAGGAGAAGTAGCAGTGTCCATGACCAGCCACCGCTATTCGATTTCATCCAGGTGGAACTTAGATCGTTCAAATCAGTGTACTCAACGAACAAACGCCTGTACACGATTTCTCTGAGAAATTGTGAAATCCATACGAAGCTCGCGATCGTCAAAAGGCCCATGCAAATAGAGGCGTAGATGTTCGACCGCATCTGTGTCACCCAGAAGCGGCCTCGACTCGCCAGCCGGGTAATTGCTGCTTTCCAGGACTGTTTGCCCTCGATAATCCAAGGTACGGAGACCAAGCCGATCGGCAAAAGGAGAAGCAGCGCTGAACTATTGGGATGACCCTCTTGATGCAAAAGCGACAACCGCGAAAACAGCACATCCGTAAACATATACTTTTCGGTTCGTTTGTACGTGCTTTACGCCCAAATAGATCGCAAACGAGGCGATAGCTCCTTCGATGAAATACTCGAGCCGCGGATGCGGGAAAGTGCTTAGCGAAAATGACAAAAGTGTTAACGCCAAAGCCATAGAGGGATCAGCCAAAGCGCGAATGGTAAGGTAAAGAGGAACCACGGATGTCAGAAGCAAAAAACCTGTTAGCAGTCGAAACCCCAACAAACTTTCGCCGAAAGCGATGGAGTGTAAATAAAATAAGTAGCCTGCGAGCGGAGTATAGGGCCAGCCGGTAGGCTCCCCAATAAGACGGCCCTGCATGATAAAATCCACGGCAGCTATCGCTTCATAATCTTCAGTGGCAAGGTAGAAGAAGCTCGAGAAAGTTAGCAAACAGGCGAAGTAAAGAATCAGCGCGCAGATGACGAATACGTCTTTCATGTTTAAAGAGTTTTCATTGGGCTTATAAGGCATCTCAAAACCTGACGGCAGACTTGTGACCACCTGATCGCTCACTTACGATTCAGAGATTGGTCCAGCTGTTGTTTCACAGATTCTAGTGAACACCCAGTAAACCAGCGGCTGTAATCGCCTGTTCGAATTCGCGCTATCTCAAAACTACCTTCGCCCTGAGGAATTGCATAAAGCCGGCCTTCGTATCCAACTATGTTGTACCGGCGGTATCCCTCTTCGATCAGAGTAGCCGCTTTGATCTGGCGCAGGGATGAGGAAGCGCATACATCAAAGCGCATCGGCTCGCCCTCCCCAGGCAGAGTGGCGTCGATGTGGCGGAGAATCTCGTCGTATTTGTCTGCCACAAAACTCTTGGAGTAAAATTTGTCCTCTATTTTTTGCAGCTCAAAAGCACCTTCGGACTTCGGAATCGCAAAGAACCGGCCATTCAGACCAAGAATATTGAATCCACGATAATCTTCTTGAAGGAGTCGAGGCGTTCCGGTGGGGTTCAACGTGTAAACGTTAGTGCTGGACACTTTATAGAGGTAGTATTCCGCATAGACCTCGCGCATGAAACGAGCACCATTTTGGGCGGGTCCCCGATAAAAATCATTCTCCAAATCGGGAGCACCCAAGAAAGCGACATAGGCTCTAGGAACCCAATTTTTTAGAGGATCAATGAAGGGATAACGAACCTGCGTTGTATGAACGCGACCAATTTCACTCATGTCTACACTCCGATTTCGCACATATTTATGGGAATGATAATCGACCTTTTCTAAAGCATAGTCGAAGTCGACGTCTAGAAAATAGACCTCCGTCTTAGCGTAATTCTCTTGGAGCAGCTGTTCCAACGTGCTCGGTTCATCCACTGCATCTTTATCACGAGGAATGCCCGCACGGACCGTCCAAAACACTTTTATGTGGTTGTTGGAGAAGAATCGAATGTCTTCGCCATGTAAAACATTAGTAATCACAATCGATCCAGCGGGTACTTTTGATCTAAACCAACCCGCCATTTCCACGATTCCATTATTGATCGACTGTACGACGCGGTAACTATTATACGGATTGAGCAAATGATCGGCGGTGGCCAGCGCCACTACTGAACACAGCATGTAGCGAGCGGTTGTGAACCAAAACCCACGATATTGAACAGACCGCCACAATTCTTCGACAGCAGCGGCGATGATGATTGAGGCTGGTAATAGTGCGTAGGCCAAGTGCACCTGCTCGGTGAAGATTCTGAGAAAAGGCATCAGAAACAACAAAAACCAAAAAGCGACAAAAACGTTTCGGTAGACAGCGAAAGACGCAAATCCGGCGAAAATCCAAAGAAGAAGCCACTCCTGGCTAACGGTCACAAAGTAACCGCAGATGCCGGCCAGAAGGAACAGGAGCGATGGGAGCATTCCTATTACTGACGAAAAGGAAATGAACCTGCGATGTCCGGTAGAAATGTGTACCCAGAAGGAAATCAGAGTAGGCACTAGCCGCATAGTCGGAAGTAAAAAGGCGATCAATGAGAGGATAAATAGTAAGGATGGATAGAGAGTCAAAAAATGATAAACGGTTTCCCATTTTAACTCCGAAAAAACTCGCGAAATTGAAAACACCCTGTCATCAGCTATACTAGCGGCGACTTGGTGACCCAAATGACCCATGGCAAATACCGGGTAAACTGGCAGATCTGGATAGACCGTCAACTTTACGATGGCAGCTGGAAAGATAGAGTGGATAAAAAACAAACCGGCGACAATCGTGATAATTGTTGGCCGCCGTACTCTTTGCGCTTCAAGAAAGATGATGAGCAATGGGAGAAGTCCGATGAATTCACGGAACCATGGCCCTATAAACAAGATTGCGCAAAGTCCTGCCATGTACCGGCTTTTGTAGTTCGACGACTCTGCAACCCTCCAATAACACAACAGTCCTAAGCATATCATCAGCGGAACAAGCGCCTGTATTCCACAAATGACGTTCCACGCACCGGTGACGATAGGAGTAGAGAACAAGAAAAGGAGCACAGCGAACAGTGCCGCTGTTTCGGAAAGCAGAAAACGACGAGCGACCAAGAAAAAACATACAGCTAGTGTACCAAACAGCATACCCACGATCGCAAAGTACAGAGTAGAATTGCTGTCTAAGTCGCTAAAAAATGCTGTACCAGCCCAAAAAATAACCCTACTCAATGGTCGGTATCCGTCCGATCCGACGTCGTAAAAAGAGTGGTGAAGGATCCATGTAAGTGTACCTGGATTTCGCCACATTATTGGATTTGGTTCCTCGTACAAGTTGTTACTGACTACTACAGTATCGCACCAGATCAACGCGACCGGTAAACGCCAAAAGAAAAAGCCAGTACTGACCGCGATCCAAACGGACAGTAAAATCATAGATTGACGCAAGCCAAAACTCATAAAGTCCATACCTTCCGGTTTTGGTCTTTCAACTGCTCAGGTTCATCCGGATCCATTTGAATCATATAACGATCGCAATGGAGTTGATCGAAGTTCGCTCTGGCGCAAACATTTGCGATGATCGTTATCGCAACCCGTGAATAGGTCAAAATCTAAGGCAGGATTGATCCGAAAAGATATGAAGTAGCGTGGGGCTGGCAGAATTCCGCTTTTGTCAAAGGAGCTTACGATTCTATCGATTCAGAGTACGACATGACAGTCTTCGCTGCTTGTTTCCGCCAATAAGCCATAAGGTGCCGCAAGCTTTCATCGAAGTCATATTCGGATTTCCAACCAGTCGCAGCAACAAATTTTTCGATGCAGGGAACTTGTAAAGTTACATCTGCGGGCCGGAGAAGTTCCGGCAGCAATCGCCTGGGTATAGGGACTGTGCTCAGCTCGATCAGCCGTTCCAGGACCTCCCCCACGGTCGAAACATTCGTGCTGCCGATGTTATAAACCTCACCAGGATCACAGTGAACCAAAGCTAACCAATAGGCGCGCATCGCATCTTTCACATCCAGAAATGTGCGAACCGAATCAAGATTGCCGTGCAGCAACTCAGTTTGGAGCCCCCGTTCGATCCAGGCGATTTGTTTTGCGAATGATGTAGCAAAAAGGTCAGGACGGCGAGGATTGATATAGGCAAACATTCGGGTACGAACGATCTGCATCTTATAAGCAGAGAAGTACGTCCATCCCAACATATCCTGAGCGACCTTGGAGACGGCGTACGGACTTGCAGGCCGAAACGGGGCATCTTCTTTGATGGGAATGTCTTTCGCCTCCACCTGTCCGTAGACTTCCGATGTGCTGCATAGCTGGATCAGTGGGTTTTGCCTCGACATTTTAATTGCTTCAAAAAGGTTGCAGGTACCGAGAATGTTGTTCCGTAAGATAGTTGAAGGCGCGGTAAAAGATGCGCGAACGTTCGCGTAAGCTGCGAGATGGAATATCCCGTCGGGCTTCACTTTTTCTAAGATCGCAACAAGCGAAGGAAACTCCATAAGGTCTCCATCGTGAACACAGACTTTATCCTTTACCCCTTCTAGATTTTCTCTCGGAGTTCGAAAACCTGCTAGGCCGTGAATCTCAACTTGTGGTTGATGCTCGCCGATATACTCAGCTAAATAACTCCCAGCTGATCCGGCTATACCGGTAATCAAAACTCTCGAAATCGTCATTGGCACACCTGTACGTTATATGAATGGGTCTTTTCTCTAAGTGAAGTTACCGTGCCACCCTGAAGCTGCCTTAGCTGGTTGCGCTCATATTTCTTACTACCAATAAAACTTTTCTCGAATGAACTGATAATAATACGCTCCACCCCATCTCAGCACCTGGAGCTTCCTCGTTCCACCTACGCGTGGTGGCTCGTCGGCCGGGATTTCGGCTATCTTTAGATTTCTCTTAGCCGCCCTGACTGACAGTAATGGCTCCCAACTGATCGTCGTATGGAAAAGCTTCTCAGCGGTGGCGTAGGGCTCATCGGTGTGGAGTTCCAGATCGTAGATCAATTGAGTTTTGTAAGCGCGGAAGATCACCATCGAATCGGTATAGCATCCGCCATGCAGGACGTTGATCGTTTTGGTAAACAGCCAATTGCCGAAAGCCGTAATCACGTCATCATCATCACTCTTGGCCCCGTCCAGGTAACGGGAGCCAATCACCATGTCGTATCCTTCTTTCATTTTCTCGATCAATGCAGGAATACGCTCCGGAACCGAGTTGCCGTCGGGGCTGAAGGTCACGATCACCTCCCCTTCAATATATGGCAGTACTTCGGTATAGGCGTGGCGAAATCCGCGCCTTTTCTGGACGTAGACGAAATATCCCTGTTCTTTAGCATACTCGATGGTTCCATCGGTGGAGCCGCCGTCTAAAATGATGATCTGGTCATACCACTCTCTTTTTACCCGCGGCATGATCGCCTTCATACCGTCGATTTCATTCAGCGCCAGAACTAGCAGAGTCACTTTCACACTGGGCCGTCCAGAACCTGTTTCTCAAATCGACGGTACATAAAGAATGCTATGACTGTTGACGGATCCTGCACCTCAGCACGAAAAATCATTTCTTCCACTTGTTGAATATCGAAGAATCGGAGCTCTCGATGACCGATTTCCGCGGGTGCATACTCCCGTTCCTTTACACAATTCATCGCCGCAAACAGCTGCACTCTGGCCGCCAAAATTCCCCCATCCGGAGTAATAAAGCCCAACGATCGAATCGCTTCGGGCTTGCAATCGAGTCCCGTCTCTTCCTTTAGTTCTCGACCCGCTGCGCTCGCAGACACCTCTTGCCGATCGATAAAACCTCGCGGAATCTCCCATGAGTATTGCCCAATGGGATGACGGTAAATGCGAATTAGGCCGATTTTGCCGTCAACGATCGGCAGAATCGCCACTCCGGTGACAAGATTAGAGGCGACACGTTTTGGCGCAACCACCAGATAATCTGTGATGGTCGTGCGGCCTTGGGAAGTCAGTTCGTCAAAGAAGATATTGAACTGGCTGTTCTCGCAGACAAGTTTTCGCTTTTTTTGCTCCGGCTGCTGAGATTTCGCACCCGTCGGATCAGCAGATCGTCGCTTTCGCACAGAATCGCGTCGCACGCACCAAGCGTTCAGGCTGCAGCCAGGACTCTTCTGACTAACCGTTGTGACGCCATTTCGCGGATGTGCTCAGCCGTAAGCGAACCGTATTTGCCCTCTATCATGCGCAAATACTGTGGACTGCTGAAATAACGGTGAAAAGCCTCATCACGAAATTTCAGCACCTCCGCGCCTGACAGGTACTTCGTGGGCAAGGGCAAGGTGTCGATGGCATGCTGCGAATAGCCGGACCACTTCTCTGGGAGCGGCCAACCTTCTCTCATCGCCAGGTTGTATAACTGGGATCCAGGATAGGCCATGGCGGAATAGAAGTTCGCGAATTCACAGTTGAGTTCGAGAGCCAAATCAAGCGTCGATTCCATGCTCTCCAGATCATCTTCCGGAAGACCAAAAATATAGTTGGCGATCACGTTAACATCGGCTGCTCTCACGTTCTCCAAAGTGCGAAAGATCACCTCTTGATCAAACCCTTTATCTACATCATCACGCACCCGATCGCTAGCCGCCTCGATGCCAAACGCCAGCCAGTTGAAGCCTGCGCGTTTAAGCTTTTCCAGCATGCCGTCCTTGACCGTGTCGACACGCGCGTAAGCCCAGATATTCAGGTCGTAGCCGCGTTCGATAATCGCATCGCATATCCCAAGTATGTGACGCGAATTCAGAACGAACATCTCGTCGGCTATTTTTATGTTGCGAATGCCATACTGGTTGACCAGCTTATCGATTTGCGCGATTACCGCTTGAGCGCTCCAGAAGCGATAACTATTGACGCTTTCCTTCCATCCCGCTTCCTTTTCTCCGGTCTTAAACGGCGCTTGAATACAGCAGAAGCTGCAATGAAAAGGACAGCCGAAGGTTGTGTAAAACGATGCATAGGGCTCTCGTTGAAGATCTCCGAAGCAGTGCCAGTTGTGCGCTCGGTACTTGTCCATAGGCAAAAGATCCCATGCGAGTTCCGGGATTTCTTCATCTAGATTTTTGACCAGTGGAGCTGCGGGTGTGGACGCGACAAGGCCGTCTTTCCAGTAGCAGATTCCCCGCACCTTCGAATAATCCGGTGATGTAGAGTTTGCCGCCTGCAACAAATCGACGAGAGTATAGGGTCCTTCTCCGGTGCATACGAAATCCGCCGCTTCCTCCCGTAACGTACGTTCCGGAAGCGCCGCGACATGCCCGCCCACCAGCGCTAATTTGCGATTCGGGTTGAGTTCTTTAAGCGCAGTGCAGATCAAGCCTGAGACCGTCATGTTTTGAGTAGAGGCCGATGGTTGATGGCCGTAAACGACAATCACCGCCAATCGAGGATCCATCTCTTCGATCCGCGTTGCGGTCTCTTCGGGTGTTAGATTCTCCGCTTCCGCATCGACGATTTGAACCGAAAAACCGTGTTTACGAACAAACGTCGCCAACAAGCTTGCCCATACCGGAGGCTCGATCGCTGCCAGCTTCGATCCCAAGGATTGATAAACCTGCATCCGGGTTCCGGGGTGAACCAATACCAGGTCCAACTGGCCATTACGAGACATAACGTGCTTCCTCACCGGAGACGCTGTTCAAGAGAGAACATAACTGAAGGATCTTTTCTCGCTCGAGATCCGGATAATTACCTATGTAGAAGCCGTAGAAATGAACATGATCGACGTTTGGATACTTTTCAAACTCGCGCTCGCCCATTATTCTTCTTAGATAAGGCTGCCGCAATTGATTTCCGCCGCCCGAGGTGCCGCGGCGGAATTCTACGTTGTAGCGCCGCAGCATTTGCATCACGTTTTCACATAATACCGGATCAGCGCGATTGAGCACCAACGTGAACGCATAATTGCAGCTTCCCGCCGTGACAAAATCGGTCTGGTACTTCTCAGAGTCTAGATGGTCGAGAAACAAGTTTAAATTCTCCGATCTTATTCTGTTGTTGGCATCGAGCCGCTTGAGCTGAGAACGGCCGATGACAGCGTTTATTTCCGTGCTTCGAACATTGTATGCCGGGAATGCAAATATGAAGTCGGGGTTCAGATCCGGGTAGTTGCGATAGAAACTCTCCTTAAGCTCGGACGAAGTCGACTCTCGTACCATACCATGGGAACGAAGCATGCGCAGGATTTCATACAGATCGGAGTTGTTGGTGCAAATCATACCACCCTCGATGGTGCTCATATGATGCGCATAGTAGAAGGAGAAGTTGGACATCAGCCCGAAAGTTCCCAGTTTTTTCCCCTCGCACGTCGCTCCATGTGATTCACAAACGTCTTCCACAAGCGGAATACCACGGTCTTCAAGCTCGGCCAGAAGCGACTTTTGCAAGGCGTTGAACCCTAACACGTGAGTCATGAATACGGCTTTGGTATCGGGCGAAATTTTTTCGCGGATTTGTTGGTTGTCCATTCCAAGCGTGCGGCGATCGATGTCGACGAATACCGGTTTAAACCCGGACTGGATCACCGAAGCAATATCGGACACCCAAGTCAACGGCGGCACGATGATTTCTCCCGAGCCATAGCGCTCTTTAAGCGCGCACATGGTCAAGAGATTTGCCGAGGAACCGGAATTTACAAAGACGCTGTGTTTGACACCCAGCCAAGCCGACCATTCTTTTTCAAACTCCTTGACGTGATCCGATTGCGTCAAGATCGGGTCCTGCTGATGCAGCAGCTCGACAACCTTGGCGAAATCCTCCTTGGCGAGATTATTCTTCATTAGTGGCCAAGCGAGATTTTGGATAGTATTCATGATTGGATTAAAATGGTCCGCGAAATTCGAACTCGACAAGGTCTTTTCGTTCCTGCGGCAACCAAGCGTTTTTGCCTCCTTTGACCAGATCATAGGCCGTGGATGCGATGGTGCGTGCGTTTGGATAATAGAGCTCCTCCAGGACCGGAGTCGGCGGGCAGGTCACCGGAGCATAGCCCAAGCGTTGGACAGCCACATGCCTGTCGTGTTGCAGTCTTTCGATTACCTGGCTGACTATTTCCGCGCCCGCACCGCAGACTGTCCAGCCGTTGTCGACGACACACAGCCGGCCGGTTTTTCGCGCGGATTTTACGATGGTGTCGATGTCAAGCGGGCTCAACCAGACGGGATCGATCACTTCCGCATCGATGCCGGTCGATGCAAGGTAATCACGCGCTCTCAGACATTCCAATACCATGTACGAAATTCCGACGAGTGTAATATCTTGGCCTTGCGCTAAAACGCGGGCTTTGCCAGCTGCAACCGCGTATTCGGATTCAGGAACCACGCCTTTTTGGAAATGGAGAATCCGATGCTCAACATAGATGACCGGATCACCATCGCGGATCGCCTGGATCAAGCATCCCTTCGCGTCATAAGGATTGGCCGGCGCAACCACTTTCAGACCGGGAATGTGCATGAAGAGCGAGTGTAATCCCTGGGAGTGCTGAGCGCCCTGCCCCCAACTCTTGCCGATCATGCAACGAACAACCATCGGCACATGAACTTGACCGCCGTACATGTAGCGACTCTTGGCCGCAATGTTGACCAATTGATTCATCGCCAGCAGCATGAAATCCATGCGGATGTGAACGTGAATCGGCCGCAGTCCCGCTAAAGCCATTCCAATGGCGACTCCGGTCATGGCGTCCTCGGACAGTGGAGTTCCGAAGACACGCTGCGGGCCATACTTTTCAAGCAGCCCGCGCGTGGTTCCTTGAATTGCCTTGGGATCGTCAACATCGAGACCAAAAATCACCACGGATCCGTCTCGCGCCATCTCCTGATCCGTGGCCTCGCGAATCGCATCGATATACGACAGAGTGCGTTCCATTTAGTCCCCGATCACATCCATATATAACTCCTCCGGTTGTGGATACGGGCTTTCCTCCGCAAAGCGGATGGCCGCACTGATTTCCTCTTCCACTTCGGTTTTCAAGCGGCTACAAGCTTCCGCTGACAGAAGACATTCAATCCGCGGCAACGCGTCTCGTTCGAGCCACGGGCTCGCTTCTTGCCGGCTCCGGTAACCCAAATCGAAATCTTCGTTCGGCCCGACGTGTTCCTTCCAGCGATATGTAAGACATTCAAAAAAACACGGCCCACTCCGGCCGGCGCGCATGAGGTCCGCCGCGGCATTAATCCGGTCATAGAGCCGCCGCGTATCGCCATCGCCGATCTGCTCGGCTACGATGCCTTGGGCTTTGGCTTTATCGCACGGATTCGGGGTTTTCTGACGAAGCGATATATGAGTATGGATAGCATAAAAATTATTCTCGCAGACAAAAATCACCGGGAGCTCCTTCAGAGCGGCGAAATTAAGGCTCTCGTAAAAAACCCCCTCCTCGGTCGCTCCATCGCCAAAAAAACTCACGACGACATTGTTTCTCTTCTGTAGTTTCATGGCGTACGCATAGCCCACAGCATTTGGAATAGTCGTTCCGACGACTGCCGAGGCTCCCATGACGCCGTGAGCGACATCAACGAGGTGCATCGACCCACCCTTTCCTTTCGCGCACCCTGTAGCCTTGCCGTAAAGCTCAGCGAACATTTTCTTTAAGTCGCCGCCTTTAGCCAAATAGTACGCGTGACTTCGATAACTGCCAAAGACGATGTCGTCGGGCCGCAAAGCCTCGCACACACCCACGGCTATCCACTCCTGACCGATTGAGAGGTGCACGGGACTCTTGATCTTATCGGTGGGATAAATCCGGGCAATTTCTTCCTCCACACGGCGGATCCGATATAGAGATCTAAAAATACGTTCGTTCATGAGGTTATATATTCCTGTGACAGGTCTCGAGGTACCACCGGTAGGTTTTTTCCAGACCTAAACGCAGAGATATCTTTGGCTGCCACCCAAGAGCGAAAAGCTCGCTGGAGTCCAGCGACTTCAACGGCATACCGTCTGGCTTCTTCGGGTCAAAGCGTAGCTCTCCGGAGTACCCGACTACTTCTTTAATCAGCTCGGCAATCTCCCTGATTGACGCGTCTGAGCCGCTTCCCAGATTGATCGGCACTGAGCTGCTATAATGGTGCATCAAGAAAATGGCTGCATCAGCGACGTCGGCGACATAAATAAATTCCCGGCGCGGCGAACCCGATCCCCAGACTTCGACATTATCCGCTTGGGAAAGCTTTGCCTGATGCATTTTCACCATCAAGGCGGCAATCACATGCGAGTCCTCGACGCCGAAGTCATCGCCGGGTCCAAAGACATTGGCGGGAATGGCGCTGATCATATCGATGCCATGTTGCTGCCGATATGCTTGACTCAATTTAATCCCGGCAAGCTTGGCGGTCGCATAAGCCTCGTTAGTAGGCTCCAGAACTCCCGTCATCAAAGACGAAACTTGCATCGGTTGCAAGCAAGCTCGCGGGTAGCAGCAGGAGCTGCCCATATAAAGCAATTTTTTGGCGCCGCAACGGTACGCATTATCTAGGACATGGCAATCCACAAGCAGGTTATTCAGCATCAGATCCGCCGGGAGCTTTTGATTAGCGCCGATGCCGCCCGACTTGCCGCCCACGACGAAAACGTATTCGGGCATAGTCCGTGAGAAAAAAGCTTCGACCTCTCGGGCATCGATTAACGAAGGTCTTCCAGGATCGCCGAGAAGATTCTCATAGCCGTCCGCTCTCAACCGTATTCTGATGGCCTCTCCGATCGAGTCCATGATCGTCCGCAACAAAGATTCTCGCGTCCTTCTCCATTTATTAACGAATAGAAATCGCGGGAGCCAAGCCTGTCGCTCGTTCCGTCTACAAATCTCTGTCCAATCGGTCATTCAGTTCGCCGATGAAATCGTATTCCCGTGAATCGCGAATTTTTTCTTCGGCCGAGTAATCCTTTTCGTGATCGTAGAAAATGATTTGACTCCCAGAGAAATCAAAATGAAACGGGACCGATATAAGCTTCTTGAGCGCCTCTTTGACTTGATTCTGCTTGCCCGGAGGCACAAACAGGAGCATGAAACCTCCGCCACCGGCGCCCAGCAGCTTTCCCCCGAGAGCGCCGTTCGCGATCGCGTGCGCATAGAGCTCATCGACGTAGCTGTTTGAAACTCTCGCGCTCAGGCTGCGCTTGGCTTGCCATCCCTCGTCCAGGAGAGTGCCAAAAGCAGTTATATCCCGCCCATTATTTAGGACTGCGAGGCTTTCTTCGACCAGACCTTTCATGATGCGCAATTGGCTTCTTTTTCCGTCGACATCGGCAACATAACTGCCGGCAACATCCGAGGCGGTGCGCTCTATTCCTGTATAGAAAAGCATTAGATGAGAGCTTAACTCGCGCAGGCGATCCCCTGATAACGTAATCGGTTTGACGGTGATTTCACCGTCTTGGGAAAAAACCACATGATTGAATCCGCCAAATGCCGCCAAAACCTGATCCTGCGAACCGACGGTTTCCTTGATCATCTCCTGTTCGATCTGAATGCTTTCCGCCGCCAGTTGTCGCTTGGTCGGCATCTGTCCCTTGAGAGCGTACAGGGCGTGCAACAAACCCACCGTGAAGGCAGAACTCGAGCCCATGCCGCTCCGAGCCGGAAGGTCACCATCGTGGTGAATCTCCACGCCTCGATCAATTTGCAAGTAACGCAGCACTTCACGCACGGCGGGATGAGCGATTTCATCGACCATCTGGCAATTTTCAATCTGCGAATAGACAACGCGAATCCTATGTTTAAAAAACGGCGGAAGATAACGGCAGGTGAGATAGCAGTATTTGTCGATGGTTGCGCCCAGCACCGTGCCGCCGTGGTCGCGGTACCATGCAGGGTAATCGGTGCCACCACCAAAGAAAGAAATACGAAATGGCGTCCTGCTAATGATCATTGATCACGCACCTTTCTAAAGATCCTGTCGATGACTTCCACGGCTGCGGGCAAATCGTCGACGATGTAATCCGCCGCAACCTTCTGCTCAGAAGCTACTTGAGCCCCATAGCCCGTGCGTACCAGCATCGTCAAAGCTCCAACCCGGCAACCCATCTCGATATCGCTCAACTTGTCACCAATAACAATGCTGCCTGACAAATCAAAGTTCAAATCTTCCGATGCCTTTTGGATTAATCCAGTGCGCGGTTTACGGCAGAAACATTGGTCTTGAGGAGTATGCGGGCAAAAATAGAGACCATCGAGAGTTATCTCTTCAGCACGCAGCATCTCTAAAAACCTGTCATGAATCCGCGTCAACTGCGCTTCATCAAAATATCCCCGTCCGACCGCCGATTGATTGGTAATGACAACCAGCCCGAAGCCCATGGCACACGAGATCCCGGAGCGCCTTGCCCGCCCCGGGAATCAGCGCAATCTGTTTCGGATCCGACAGGTAAGACACCTCTTCGATGATTGTGCCATCCCTATCGAGTACTACAAACCGCCGTTTCACGTTCATTGATCGCCGCAAAAAATTGTTCGGCGGCAGCAAAATCCTCCGGCGTGCCGATATCGAGAAAACGTCCCCGCTCCTGATAACCATAAAGCCCGTGGTTCATCAGGCTGGGGAAAACGTCATGTTCCAGTGAAACAACTGTACCTTCGGCGATCGAGCGGATAACCTGACGGCTAAGCAAATACACGCCGGCGTTAATCGACCCTGAACCGCCTTGTTTTTTTTCGACAAATTGGGTCACCGCGCCGTCAGAATCAATCTTTACCGAGCCGTAACGCTCTGTGTTCGGCACCTCGGCCAACAACATCGTCGCTTGGGAACCGCGGTTACAATGCCAAGCCCACAAGCTCCTCAAATCCGTGGCGCAGAACGAGTCTCCGTTCATGACCAGAACAGGATCGGACAGAAGATACGGCAAAGCCAATCGCAGAGCGCCGCCCGTGCCTAGAGGCCGCGTTTCCCGGGAATATGAAATCTGCAATTTTCGATATCTTTTGCCAAATGTTTGCTCGATCTGTTCTCCCAGATGTCCGGTACATAACACAACTCGAGAAGATCCTGCGTTTGATAACTGGTCCAACAAATATTGCAAAAAAGGGCGTCCATGAATCTCCGCCAGTGCTTTTGGCCGATCCGAGACCACCGGACGCAACCGTGTTCCTAATCCACCTGCGAGCACTGCCACGCTGAGATCTGAAAAAGCGCTGACTTCCTGCACCACTACGATTTCTCGTCAGCCCTTAAACCAAAATCTAAATATTAGCGAACTCAGCGCGGCCCATCATGCGATACCCCTTCAGTAACTCCTGGATACCTGAGTCTAATGAGCGCTTGGCCTCGAAGCCCGCATCCCGCAGGCGTTGGTTCGAGACGATGTAATTGCGCTTATCGGGATCGGTTCCCACCTGACCGAAGTGGATGTAAAAGTTAGGCACGTATTCTTTAATCTTTAAAGCCAGCGCTTCTTTTGAAAGATTGGCGCTATCGAGCCCGGCGTTATACGGCCGGCCCGCCATTTTCTTGCTGTTTTCGATGCAATGAATAAAACAATCCGCGACGTCGCGTATATGGATGTAATTTCGCTTGAAATCTTTTTCGAAGATCACAATATAACCGTCCGTGACGGCGGCATAGACAAAGTGATTGACCAGCAGATCAAGACGCATGCGAGGCGACATGCCGAAAACCGTTGCAAGGCGGAGCGTGACCGTATTGGTCCTTTCCAGGATCTCCGCTTCGGCATCGGTTTTGGTTTGTCCATAAAGCGAAATCGGCTCGAGTGGAGTGTCCTCGGTACAAAAGACATCTCCCGATTTGGTGCCATAGCCGCTGTTGGTGGTTGGATAGACGATCAACTGATCGTTGCTGCGCAAACGCGCAAGCAGTCGAATGGCTTCAAGGTTGACCGAACGAGCCAGCCATGGATCGCGATCGCATGCCGGCGCGCCGACGATCGCCGCCAGAGGAATAAGCACGTCCGCATCTTTAACCAGCCGGCGCATCAACTGCTCATCGCGCGCATCTCCGACGATGAAATCAAACTGAGGACTGGCGCAGAGATGAAACAAGCTTCTTTGGCGATAAATGAGCCCATCCGCTGCGGTCACTCGATATCCAGCCGCGAGCAAATGCTCGCACAAAACCGATCCCAAATAGCCGGCGGCGCCGGTGATGACGACATGAGTTGGCATTAGTGCTTGGATGGTCCTTTGATTTTGTGAGGATTGTGCTGCCTCATTTCCATACCATATTCAAATGAGAGATTGTAACTGAAGAAAGGTTTTTATGTACGAGGAACTATCCTCTCTACTGCAGCGCCGTCGTTTCACAGAGCGAACTCCTCTAAACAAGGCAATATCGAAGCACAGAAGCTTTCAACAACAGTCAGTGCTTTACAGGTCATCGCAGTGAACTCTGCTCAGACCCACCTAGGCCGAGCAAGCTCACCGCGAAATTGAAGGTAGTTTTGGCAGGGTTGATGTCGCGGTGTATCCCCAACGTTAAAGTCCAACACTCGCAGCGGGATAGAAGTTTAGCGGCGGCTCGAACGTTTAAGAAGCGGTTTTCTCGCGCATCGTATGTCGTATTGACGTTCGTTAACAGGTGATCCGTGAGATGATAGAGACCTCCCAAAACCAGATTGCCAACGGTGGTCTTGTTCACAACCGATGGGCAAGCCGGATCCGTCGGGTTGTCGATACAGTCGACATTGGCATTCTCGGCCAAGAAGCCATTAACACCCCTGCTCAGGTAATGGTAACCGATGCTGATTGAGTTAGGCCGGTTAAAGTCTGCGTCCAAATAGAGACGTGTCGGTGGTCGAGGATCGCTAAGCGTCACATTCGCCCGCGCTTGAGTTACGTCCCAGGGTCCGGGGTCAAATCCGCCATCAAAATTAAAGCTGAGATAATTTGTCGGGGTAAAAAGCAAGTTGATATCCAAGTCGGAGAGGGCATCGCCGCCTTTTCGTTCTTTGTCGATGTCGTAGGTTAACGCAAATCTCAAAGATCCCATATAGCGCACATCGCCGCCGAGACCGACATTGAGGGGTTCGACCCGTTGATCAGCGTCGAGAACTGTTAGGGGACTGATAGGTTTGCCTAAGAAGCGATTCGTTACGCCGAAGGTAACAACGTTCCTGCGGCGAACTCGATCGATGCCGTCCATCATTGGAATTCGACTCTGATCGGTACCGGGGACAAACAGATAGCTCAACTCGGGCTCAACCACATGCTTGATTCTGCTGAGTCCTAAGCCGCTCCATCGAAATACCCGACCCAGCGATGTGCCGATATTGCCACGGATTTCAACAAGCTCACGGGAAACATTGTGGTCGGAGGACTGGACCGTCTCATAGAGGTGGTAGAGCGTCTGGCGCGGCGCGATCGACAACGAGCCGAATAAATAAGATGACGTGCGCAGCGGCAGCAGAAGTTCCGGCCGAAGATCCAAACGCATGCCATCGCCGCCTTGTCTCCGGATATAGTTCACCCCTTCCGCGCGCCAGCGCATTTCCAACGGAAAATCCTCCAAGCCTTTTCTTCCCCAAAATGATATTTGCGGCGTTCGATGCAAAGTCATCGCATCCGGCTGGACGAAATCCTGATAAAAATTCCATTCGCCTTGTAGATGAGTGTCTCCCCAGCTCCTGAAAACCCCGAATCTAGAAGTGGCATAACGGCTGCTTCGAATGTCGCCTTGCACGGTCGGCGAAAGGTCGAAGCGTTCCACCAACTCTCTTGTAAATAGATCGTCTCCGTAAGCAGCGATGTCGCTATAGGTCAGCCAGTTTGAAGCGAAGTCATAACGATGCGTTCCCCTGACTCCCCAGCGATCAATGGGAATCTCCGGGTCCGCGATAGTCGGATCGGCAATGGACCGCTGGTTGCGCCATCGTTCGTTGAAATAACTGGTTTGTAAGAGGAAATCGGAGTCACGATCAAAGAGCGTGCGGAATTCGTTCAAAAAACCGTAGCGCGCCTCGCTCTGATAATCGAACGCCAATGTGGTATCGGTGCTTTTGGAGAGAGCCCAGAAGAAAGGCTGCTGAAAACGGAAACCTTCTTCCGTCGAAGTGCCGAGTTTTGGGAACAGGAAACCGGTTTGCCGCTCGGTCTTCAACGGGAAAAACCCGTAAGGGAGATAAAAAACCGGGATGTCATAAATATAGAAATAGCCGTTTCTGACCGTCCCCAGGCCACCCGCTGTCAGATCGAGTTGTTCAGCTGAAAACTTCCACGGCGCCGGGCCCGATTCGCACAGGCAGGTGGTAAAAAAGCCTTCATCAACGTGATAGGTCTGGCCGCCCAACTTCTGAAATCGGCGCCCGCTTATGCTGATGTGCCCTTGTTCAATAAATAGATCGGCGTTGGTAATTTCGCCGGTTTCGTTTCCCAGGTTTAGCCGTATGGACTCTGCCGAATTTATTTTCCATTCGGGATCGTCCAGCGAAATATTTCCTGTCGCCTCGATGTCTTGAGTGGTCCGGTTTACATTAATTTGCTCGGCCTTGAGTGTGGTTCCTTGGCGCTCGATCTCGACGTTGCCGCTGGCTTCGATCTGAGCGCCGCTTTCGCTGACCGTCAACTTGTCAGCGGTCACGTTTATTTGATCGTCCGAGCCGCTATCTCGCCGGGTTGTTTGTGCCTGCCCATAACCTGCGCCTGCGGACAAACACCACAGCGCGAAAATATTGATGAGAAGAACCCTTCTTGGCTTCATTTTCTACGGCCGGGAGAACTCAGTTGCGGTTACTGTGCCCAGATTGTCTTGTCTGTGCCATGGTTGTGAGCAGAGGGCGTACTTCGCCAAGCAGGTAAAGCGATCCTGTGATGACGATCACGTCGTTGGGTGCGGCGCTTTGGACGAGAGATTCGACAGCTAAACGGGGATCCGGAATAACCTGAGACTGCAGTTTGCCAGCCACTTGCTGTTGCAACTGAGCCGGGTCAGCGCTCCTTTCCAGTTGACTGACTCGAGTAAAAACGATCTCATCCACGACCCCTGCCAGAGTGTCCAGCATGAATCGCCAGTCCTTATCCTCCATCACGGCAAACAACATTTTTATTCGTCGGCCGCCCCGCAACTGGCGAAGTTCATCGATTAAAACGTCAATGCCTTCCCTATTATGCGCGCCATCAATGATCACGGTCGGATCCGTTAAGATCACTTCCATCCGTCCAGGCCATGATACACTTTGCAAACCAGAACGTATTGCTACCTCGCTGGCGGGGAATCGATCGTCAATGACCTCCAGCGCCGCCGTGGCAACACCGGCATTACGAATTTGATGCGCGCCGCGCAGCGCCACTGCGAGATCCGGCAAATTCCATTTCGCACTCTTATAGTCGAAAGCGCCGTTACTTTTCAACTTTAAACTGAAGTTTTGTCCCAATCGGTAGCTTGCAGCTCGGTTCTTACGAGCTATCTCCTCGATTACCTCCGTAGCTTCCCGCGGCAGAGTGCCACAGACGACCGGAACCCCTTTCTTGATGATGCCGGCCTTCTCCCGCGCGATGGAAGCTATGTCAGAGCCGAGAAACGCTTCATGGTCTTTAGAAATCGTCGTGATCACGGATACGATTGAGCGAACTAGATTAGTGGCATCGAATCGACCGCCAAGCCCGACTTCGATCACTGCCAGCTCAACCTGCCGGCGGGCAAAAAATACCAATGCCATGACCGTTACGATTTCAAAAAACGTCAAGAGAATATTAGCCGGCTCTGTTCGGCGCCAAATTTCGTTGGCGAGCGCGACAACTTCATCCGGCGTAATCTCTTCGTCGCCGATGCGCATGCGTTCGGTGAAGGAGACCAAATGCGGAGAGGTATAGAGCGCGGTGCGATAACCGGCGCAGCAGAGGATTCGATGCAGCATCGCGGCAGTCGATCCTTTACCGTTGGTGCCGGCAATGTGAACTGAAGGAAATGTTTTCTCCGGATGATCAAACAGCGCCAGCGCCCGTTCCATCCGCTCCAGGCGCAAATCGATAATGCCGCCGCGCAGGTTATAAATTCGATTCAGAGTTTCTAGGTAGGCATCCATAGGGTTTGATACTCACCTGGGAGAGGGGGGCGCCGGTCGGAACCGGGACTCTAGCGTTTTCGACCGTTACTGCGGGATCTTTTCATCGCGCGTTTGATCTTCGAGACAAAATCTCCGGCGGCTTGGGCCTTGGCCAAGCTCCCGCTGGCGCGCTCGATAGTTTCAACCAGCGCGCTGCCAATAACCACCGCATCGGCGAATTCAACGATCCATGCGGCTTGCTGCGGAGTGGAAATGCCGAATCCAACACCGACTGGAATCGCCGTCATCCGTCGCACTTGGGCTATCTGAGAACGCAGCTGCTCATCCAGGGATCGCCGCGCTCCAGTGACTCCGGTCACGGATACGTAATAAATAAAACCGCGGGCCTTTCGAGCCACAAGTTCTAATCGCGCCTTGCCGCTGGCCGGAGACAAGAGAAAAATCAAGTCGATTCCGTCTGCATCAGTCCAACGCTTCAACTCCTCGCCCTCTTCCGGCGGCAGGTCGACACAGAGAACACCGTCGGCTCCGGCTCGCGCCGACTGGCGGGAAAACTCTTCTAAGCCGAATCTAAAAAATGGATTGAAATAACCAAAGAGAATTACCGGAATCTCGGAAGTGGAGCGGAATCGCCGAAGCATTTGCAGAATCTGGGTGAGAGTAAGCTGATTTTTCAACGCACGTTCGGACGCGCGTTGGATCGTCGGGCCGTCCGCAGTTGGATCGGAGAAAGGAATTCCCAGCTCGATGCAATCGGCGCCACCCGCTTCAAGGGCGCGCATTATTGCAAGTGTGGTCTGGAGATCCGGATCTCCGGCCGTGATAAACGGAATGAGCGCCGCTTCGTCGGCCTTTTTAAGCTGCGAGAATTTTTTTTGTATTCGACTCATCCTGAATAAAGTTTGCTAGGTTGAGCGGAAAGCTTACTGGGGGCGATTCTGCGGCGCTAAGAGCTGTGGCAAGCACGATCCACGGTGCCTACAACTTCACTCCCAGGTAATCTCCCACGGTGCCCATATCTTTATCACCCCTGCCGGATAAATTAACCAAGATTGTCTTACGTTTCCCTAATCGCGGCGCGAGCTGCATCACGGCGGCGATGGCATGAGCGCTTTCCAGCGCGGGGATGATTCCCTCGACCTGAGCGAGAAACTGGATCGCCTCCATCGCCGCGCGATCGGTCGCCGACGCAAACTCCACTCGACCCAGATCCTTTAAATAGCTCAGCTCGGGTCCGACGCCCGGATAGTCCAATCCGGCAGCGATCGAATGGGTCTCGCGGATCTGTCCGGCATCATCTTGCAAGATATAGCTCTTGCTGCCATGCAACACACCCACCTCGCCGCCAAGGACCGAGGCCGCGTGCTTGCCGCTGCTCAGCCCGCGTCCGGCTGCCTCGACACCGACCATCCGCACATTTCGATCGTTGACGAAGGGGTAAAATAATCCCATGGAGTTGCTGCCGCCGCCGACGCATGCAACCAGGCAATCAGGGAGTCTGCCTTCCTGTTTCAATATCTGCCGGCGCGCTTCTTGCCCGATCACCGACTGAAAATCGCGCACCATCATCGGGTACGGATGAGGGCCGGCCACGGAACCGATCAAATAGTACGTGTCGAAAACATTTGTCACCCAATCGCGTAATGCTTCGTTCATCGCGTCTTTCAAGGTCTTGCTGCCCGATTCGACGACGCGCACCTTCGCGCCAAGAAGCTTCATCCGAAAAACGTTGAGCGACTGTCGAGCGACGTCTTCCTTTCCCATGAAAATTTCGCATTGCATGCCGAATCGCGCGGCTACGGTTGCGGTGGCGACGCCGTGCTGCCCCGCGCCGGTTTCCGCGATGATCCGGGCCTTTTTCATTCGCCGGGCCAGCAGAATCTGGCCGATGGTATTGTTGATCTTATGGGCGCCAGTGTGACAAAGATCTTCCCGTTTTAGATATACCTTGGCGCCACCCAATTTCTCGGTGAGCCGTTCAGCAAAGTAGAGCGGAGTTTCCCGACCGGCATACTCCCGCAGGTGAAGATGAAACATTTTTCGAAAGGCGGAGTCACGACGCGCCTTGCCGTAAGCCGCTTCCAGCTCCACGAGAGCCGGCATCAGTGTTTCGGCGACGTAGCGCCCACCATATGGGCCAAAATGGCCGCGTTGGTCAGGCAGCTTCTTTAGCTGCGCGGATGAAGTGTTTGATTTTTTCATGATCCTTAACACCGGGCCGAACCTCTACGCCGCTGCACACGTCAACCGCGTAGGGGTGAAGCCGCCGAATAGCGTCGGCGACGTTGTCGAGAGTTAGCCCGCCCGACAGAATAATTTTTCCAGTATCGAATCCTTCCAACCATTCCCACGGAAAGGACGTGCCGGAGCCGCCGTATCCGGCCGACCATGAGTCGAGAAGGTAGTAATCCGCAGGGAAGCCGTGAATCATCTCCAAAGAATGTTTATCTTTGAGCCGAAAAGCCTTGATCACTTGGATGCCCCAGCCACGGCAATCATCGGGGCTCTCTTCGCCGTGGAATTGGACACCTTGATACCCAACTTGCCCCTCAGGCAGCGCGGCGGCAGCTAAAATTTGCCTGATCCGCTCTTTGGCCTCGTTGACGAACAATGCGATAGTACATGACCTCGCCGGCAATTGGCGCACGATGGCGCGAGCCTCATCCGGGGCAAGATAGCGCGGGCTTGGCGGATAGAAATTAAAACCCAGCGCGTCGGCGCCATATTCCAACGCCTTCTCGGCATCCGCCAGATTTGTAATACCGCAGACTTTTACCTTAACCATTGATGATGGCCGATCTCATAACAAATAGCAGATTGCGGGCTGCCTTCTTACGAATCTAGGATCGCAGCAACTCTTGAAGCTTCTCACCCGGACTGGGAGCGCGCATGAGAGATTCGCCGATCAGAAAGGTATGGATGCCCCACCGTTCAACTTGCCTGATTTGTTCAGCGCCGTCGATACCGCTCTCACAAACAGTCAGAGTACCGGCGGGAACTCGCGATGCCAGCTTCTCCGTAGTTGCCAAGCTGACTTCAAAGGTCCTGAGATCGCGGTTGTTGATGCCGATTATCTCCGCGTCCGCCTGCAGCGCTTGCTCCAACTCCTCCTCATTGTGAACTTCGACCAGGCTGTCGAGCGATAAAGCAGCCGCTGTTTCCCGCAGTTCGCGCAGAAGTGATGGCTCCAGCAACGCGGCAATCAGCAAGACTGCGTCGGCGCCATAACTTCGTGCCTCGGTCACCTGGTAGCGGTCGATGATGAAATCTTTTCGCAAAAGGGGCACCTTAACCGCGGCTTTAATCTCTTCCAGGTATGTCAAACTACCCTGAAAAAAATGCTCCTCGGTGAGCACCGAAATCGCGCTGGCGCCATGATCGGCATAATCTCTGGCAATACCCACCGGACTGAAATCGGCCCGAATCAAACCTTTCGAGGGTGAGGATCGTTTAATCTCTGCGATGATGCGCCGGGCACGGCCATTCAGGCTCCGGGCAAAGCCCCTGGTCGGTTGATGATACAATGGCCGATCATGCAACGCCGCCAGCGGATTCTGCCTTTGCCGAATTTCAACTACAGCGCGCACATGCTCGACAATGTTGGCGAGGAAGTCAGCCATAAGCCTTATGCGGCGTTGGTCAGTTGCGCCAAGTGTTCGAGCTTTTGCCGCGCTTTTCCCGAATCGATGGAATCTGCCGCAACCCGGATGCCGTGTTCGAAACTCTCGGCTTTCCCGCTGACGTACAATGCTGCGCCACTGTTGAGTAGCACCACATCCCGCGCCGGACCCTTCTCACCTTGGAAAATGCGCTTGATTATCGCGGCGCTCTCGGCGGCGCTGCCGGCCTGGAGAGCCTCCAGAGGATAGATCTTAAAATTTAGCTTCTCCGGTTCGAGCGTATACTCTTTGACTTCGCCGTGGCGCAACTCGGCAATTTTTGTCGGACCGCACAGCGATATCTCATCCAACCCCTCCATGCCGTGAACCACCATAGCGCGCGCGCTGCCCAGATTTTTTAACACGTGGGCGATCACCGAAACCAGCTCACCGTCGTAAACGCCGATCAATTGGTGGTTTGCCATCGCCGGGTTGGTGAGCGGCCCGAGCAAATTAAAGATCGTTCGTATACCGATATCGCGGCGCGGTTGCACGGCATATTTCATCGCTTCATGGAGCAACGGGGCGAACAAGAATCCAATGCCGATCTTTTGGATACAGCTTTCAACGCATTCTTTGGGAGCATCGACTTTAACCCCCAATTCGGCGAGCACATCGGCGCTTCCCGAGTGGCTCGACACCGAACGGTTGCCATGTTTGGCAACATCGACCCCAGCTCCCGCCGCGACAAAGGCCGAGGCTGTCGATATATTGAAAGTGCCTTTTTGATCACCGCCAGTGCCACAGGTATCCAACACCACTTTAGAACCGACTTGAACACGTTGGGCCTTTTCGCGCATCACGCGCGCCGCGCCGGTAATTTCTTCTACGGTCTCCCCTTTCATACGGAGCGCGGTGAGAAAGGATGCCACCTGCAAAGGTGTCGCCTCACCTGTCATAATCTGATTTATGACATGGACGGTTTCCTCTTCAGAAAGGTCATTGCGCTTGACCACTCTCTCGATCGCTTCTCGGATATTCATAATCGCCTGAATCTCTAGCAAATTGCTGAATAACTCTGATACAGGCTGTTCAAAAAAGCCTCAAGACAAGGCGCGCGAAAAATCGACGAGCAGAGGCGTCTTATTCAGTACGCGAGTCGATTGGTCGCAACGAAGCATATGAGTTTTTCAGCAGCCTGTTAGTCATCTGCTCGTGGCAAACGCTTTGGCCAAGTGTTCCTTTCTTTTCAAAGCCTCTTGTGTTTTCTCGGCCTCGTCACGTGACTCAAAACGGCCCACTCGAACTCGATACCAGACTCTTCCCTGACTGCGTGACTCAGATAAGTAGGCGTTGTAGCCTTTGTCCCTGAGCCTATCAACCCAGGTTTTGGCGGACTTTTCATCCGGAAATGCGTTGACTTGAACAGTCCAGGGCTTGCGAGATTCCTTCGCATCAGCTTCAGCAGGCCGAGGTTTGCTGGCGGCCGGCGCGGGCTTGTCCTCAGCCCGTTTGGCCACTGATGCCACCTCTTGCTTGGCCGACAATCTAATTTCTCTGGAATCAGCTTTAGAGTTTTTCTCGGCTTTTTTGGCTTCTCGCGTTTCTTCTTCGGACCGGGCTTGCGCCGGAGCCGGCCTAGTCAAAGTGTCATAGAAAGTAATTTCCTCCTTCGAAGCAAGCAGTCCCTGAGTTGGCCCCTTGCGCCGGCCTGACGGGAACTCTCATCGCCGGCTCGGCCGGTTTGACAATTTTCCGTTCTTCCATCCCCTGTCCCACCAACATTCCCAGGAGGAAAACGATCATGGAAGCAACGCTAAAGCCGCAACCCAACAGGAGGAACTGGCCGCGACTGAAATAGAAGCGTTTATCCTTTCCCTTGCGATTCTCTGCCATAGATGCCGTTCCTTTAGTGTTAAGGTGGCGATCGTCACCGTTCGAGGCCAGATCGCGCATTCATCTTCATCGGAGCATCGATGCCCAGCAAGGTCAGGCCGCGGCGAATGGTCAATTGGACCATGTGCGCCAACAACATGCGCGCCCGGGTCAACTCCCGATCTTCGGAGAGGATGCGGGTCCGATTGTAGTAGCGATGGAATTCTCCAGCTAAATCCAACAGAAAAAAAACCATGCGGTGCGGTTCGAGCTCTCGGACGCTCTCTTCCAGAACATCGTTAAATTGAGCCATTCGGCGGATGAGCTCGATCTCCTCAGCCAGCTGCAGCGGCTCCACCGCGATTGTCCCAAGATCTGCCGGATTCCAGACTATTCCGCTCCTGTGCGCCTGCTCGAAAATACTCGCGACGCGGGCATGAGCGTACTGTACATAAAATACCGGATTCTCGCTCGACTGCTGCTTGGCGAGGTCCAAGTCGAAATCGAGGTGGCTATCGGCCTTGCGCATTAGAAAGAAGAAGCGCGCCGCATCTCGTCCTACTTCGTCCAGAACCTCCTGCAGAGCGACGAATTCTCCGGTGCGTTTACCCATGCGAATGGGTTCGCCGGCTCTGGTGAGTTGAACCATTTGCACGAGAACAACGCGCAAGATGCTGGCATCGTAACCTAGTCCGCGCAAAGACGCCTTCAGCCGCGGCACATAGCCATGGTGGTCGGCGCCCCAGACGTTGATGAGTTTGCCAAAGCCGCGTTCGAGCTTATTGCGGTGGTAGGCGATATCCGCGGCAAAATAGGTGAGCTCGCCATCGCTCTTGATCACCGTCCGGTCCTTATCGTCGCCAAAAGCGGTGGACTGAAACCATTCAGCGCCATCGTTGGAGTAAACCAAGCCCCGCTCGCGCAACAACCTGATTGACTCCTCGATCTCGCCTCGCTCTCGCATGGCTTTTTCACTGAAGAAAGAGTCGAAGCGAATATCAAAAGCGCTCAACTGCTGCCGGATCGTATGGAGCAGAGAATCGCCGCCATAGCGGCGAAACAATTCTACTGCAGCTTCTCGGCTCCGGCTGAGAAACTTATCGCCGTGTTGATTCTTGATTTCCGCGGCAATGTCTTTGACATACTCTCCAGGGTAACCGCCTTCGGGAAGTTCCAATGTATCGCCAAATAGTTCGCGATATCGCGCATACACGGACAGCCCGAGATTCTCCATTTGATTGCCGGCGTCGTTGACGTAATACTCCCGCTCGACATTGAAGCCGGTGGCTTCATGCAACCGAGCCAGCACATCGCCGATCACCGCGACTCTTCCATGACCCACATGTAAGGGGCCCGTCGGGTTCACGCTGGCAAATTCGATCTGAACCTTCTTCCCATGTCCAAGATCCAGCTGTGCATCCTTACCAGCCACGAGATCGCGCAAACGCTGGTAATAAAATTTCTTCGAAAAGGTAAAGTTTAAAAAACCCGGGCCGGCAATGTCGATGCGCTGAAGAATTCCTTCCGGGTCTTCGATATTCTTGACGATAGCGTCGGCAATGAGTCTCGGCGGTTTCTTCGCTTTCCTTGCCCAGTGCATCGCAATGTTGGTCGCCAAATCGCCAAACTCCCGCTGTTTTGGCAGCTCAAAAACCAAAGGGGGGATTTCTGTCAAGCTCAGATCTCCCGCCTTCGATGTCTTCTCGATGGCTCTGGTCAACAAACCCGCAAGGTGATTTCGCATGGGTGGCTTATGGATTGATTTTCTTCCGCTCAGGCGGTGACACGCCGCAGATGATGAGTTAGTACGGCTCGATTATACGAGGAAAGCGGTTGAAAAACACCGTTATAACGATCATTTATAACGGTTTATCGGGTTTCAAGTCAACGTCAACCCTAACTAACCGGAGCGCCGGCAAGTTAGGTCAATGCGCCGGATCGTCCAAAAGCAGCGCTTAATCTATGTCGATTTACCTGCAGAACTGTCGAACCTGTCCTCAAGTTCTCCAATGTAAGCCGCCAAGCTATTTCCGGTGTGTTCTAAAGCTCCTCGCAGGTCGCGCTCGAGCTGATCCAATCTGGTTAACATCAGAGATTTTGATTGCTCCATCTCACCGGCCAACTTCTCTAGCTCAGTCTCCATTGAGGTTCGCAGTTGATTGAAACGGGAGGTTTCGGCTTGCTCGGCCAAGTCACGCTGCGACTGCAGTTCGCGTGCATGGCGGCGTGTCTCGAAGAGAACGGTTGATTGCAAATAGGTGATGTACACGAGAAAGAGAAGAGTTAGACATCGCTACGATCGCCAATAAAATCAATCCAAGAGGCGCTTCAACTGATGTAAATCCTAGAGAAAGCGCCGTCGGCGCTATAAAAGCGCTCCAATTTAGCGCCGAAAAAACCGCTATCAGGCCCAAGACCGCCAATATCATCAGCGTGCGCAAATACATGAAGACCTCCTGACGGCTGCGCTCCCGTTAGACTCGCATCAAGCCGCAGCTACCTTGAAGAATGCTCGATCAGTGTTCCAGAACAATGCTCCAGAACCTGAGATTGCGGTGCGCGCCGGGGCGCCAGCTCGGGCTCGACTAGCGAGAGACCCACTGCCTGAAATACTCGGTGAAATGCCGCGGTTCTATGACTCTAATTCAGACTTCCTCCCGGTGATAAGATCGTAGACGTTGCAGGCGATTCCAGTGGCTTCGTAGCCATCCGTTCCCGTAGCTTGAGCAATTGAAAACATCTGATAGGCCAAGGCAACAAATGGCATGGGGACTTCCATCTGACGCGCCATGTCCAATCCGAATCCGACGTCTTTGGGCATCCAGGATTTGCGCGGTTTGAATTTTCGGTTGACAACGATCTCGCAAATGCGATCGATAGCGACGGAGTTTTGCTGCGAATTTTTGAGCACGGTGCGAAAAGTTTCTTCGGAAAGTCCCCCCTTTTTTAGCCAGGCGGCAATTTCCACCAGACTCAAGTGCTGCACTGCGGCAAACATGGCCATGGCATTTTTCACCAGTTTGGCATTGCCGAGATCGCCGACGTAGATGACTTTGTTACCCATGGCGTTAAATACCGGCTGATGTTCGTCAAACAACTCTTTAGAACCGGAAATCCACAACGAGAGAGTTCCTGCGGCCGCCGCTTCTTCGACGCCGCCCGCCGAGCCATCGAGAATCGTCCAACCCTTTTGGGCCAGCTGATTAGCGACATCAACAATGGTTTTTTTGTCGATGCTGCTGAAGTCGATCCAGAGCTTGGCCCCCCCGACTGCCTGATGCAGACCGCCGCTGCCTAGACCAACCGCCTGCACCGCTTCGTTGTATGGCAGCATAGACATAACGATGTCGCAGGATTCGGCAACCGCGCTGGGTGACTCTTAAACACCGCTCCCTGGCTCTCCAAGCTGCTACATTGCTCTCGGCGTAAATCATGAATCACCAAACGGTGTCCTGCCTTGATCAGATTGGCAGCCATACCACTGCCCATGCCGCCGGTTCCGATAAAGCCTAGAGTTTTCATTTTACCTCCCACCGCAAATTCACTGCGCCTTCTCTTCAGTCATGAGTCGCACACCTTCGGGCCACAACACCAAAACTAGAGTATCACCGATAGCGCGCGGCGTGTGAACCGAATGAGCGTCCAGGTACACGACATCGCCTTTCTCAAATCGGCCGGTTTCATCCTCGATCCTACCCTTCAACACGAGATAAAACTCTCCGCCCAGATGCTCATGCTTGACGAAAGCGTCCGGAGCGGCATCGTTGGCGATTCGATAAAGCACCAGTTCCCGTTTGCCTTCCTTCGCCAATCGCGCCATTGACAGGCCATTGCCGAAGTCGCGCCAGGATAAACGATTGATGCTATCTTCAACTAACTGGAAGTCGACGATATCTTTAATCGATGTTCGAAAAACTGTCGTGCCCATGTTCCTTCCTGGGCTAAATAACATGCGGCTTCATCGAACGAAAGCGCATTGCGAGTGTCGCGCCGCGCATCAGTGGCACAACTTATCTAAATTGAATTGCAACATCGTCCTCGAAAACGGCCGGACAGCGCACAGCTTCGACTATTCGACCGCGCGATTCCATTCCTTGATCGCCGGGATCCCTTGATAATAACTGAGAATGCTCAGAGTCCCGGTATCAAGAAGAAAATGACGGCCGACACCCGCCGCGAATCCCAACCAGCGCGCCGCAACCACCCGCAGCAAGTGCCCGTGGGCGAAGAGCGCAACGTTTCCTTGCTGGCGACGCGCTCTGGCGATGATGCGATCAGCACGGTCACCCACCTGCTCAGGTGTCTCGCCGCCCGGGGAGCCGTGCTCAAAGAGCAACCAGCCTGGGACCTTTTGGCGAATCTCACGCGAGGTCAATCCTTCGTATTCGCCGTAATTCCACTCGATCAGATCGTTGTCGATCTCCGCGGCAGCCCCCAGCCCGCTAAGTTCACAGGTCTCCCTGGCGCGCTTAAGCGGGCTGGTTAGGACCATGACAAACCTCTGCTTGACCAAAAATGGCTCCAGCCGCTTGGCCAGTATCCGGCCATTTTCGGTCAGCGGAAGATCGGTGATTCCGGTGTGCTGCCCGGTGAGGCTCCACTCGGTTTCGCCATGCCGGATGAGAAAGACCTGCTGGTTGTCTCTATTGATATTGTGGATTGCCAGTGGATTACCTCTTGCTTCGAATTCGTTTCATGCGCCGCTTGAAGCCACAGCGCGAGGAAGCGATCGGACCAATCAAATATATTTCCCATGAGCGTTGACACGACAGCAGCCGTATCTGTCTGGTCTACGCTCTACCTTCCGGTCGCACGATTAAAGCCGAACAAGGCGCTTCCTTGATAACGTGCTCGGCGGTGCCGCCTAGAAAGATTTGTTCCAGCGAGGTAGTTCCTTTGGTTCCCAACACGATGAGATCGGCGCGCCAATCACGCGCGCGATTGACGATCTCATCGAAGGCGCGCCCGCTGGCAACCTCGCTAGTGAGTGTCACCTTTTCGAGAGCGGACTGCGAGGACGCGACTAGCTGTTCAATCGCTGCGTTCGCCTTTTGAACGAACTCCACGGCCGCTTCCCCCGGCGCCGCCGGCCAGGCTTCAATCACATGAAGCAGATGCAAGGACGCCGAATGGACAGAAGCCATGTCAGCGGCGACGCGAAACGCCTCGAGTGAGTTGGCCGAGAAATCGACGGCAACCAATATTCGCTTGAATGGCATGATGGATCTCCTGTTCCTGCTTCAAAGTCTTAGTTAGCATACACAGAAACGGCCGGCGGAAGTAAGCAGGCTCATACCGAATGTCACGAGTTGCATCGATTGTCGGACAAAACGGGGCAACTAGCCCCGCAATCGGGCGCTCCATAAATTATATCATTCACGGTATCCGCTATTTCTATCCGTGTAATCAGATACCGACCAAAGATATTAGACTTTTAACGGCTACTATGATTTCGATATGTGGATGCCTGCACAAGATGAGACGACGGCTCCGAACAGACTATCGAAGACAGAAAAACACACTGGCCAAGCACTAGCGACTGATGGAATCGTACAACCATGAGCGCCGCCAGCGAGTCTCGCAACAACAGACTCGATCCCCCCGTAAATGGCCGTCCCGATCACACTCTAGGCGACCCCAGCGCCCCCATTACGCTCGTCGAATACGGCAGCTATAACTGCCCGTCTTGCCGCGCGGCCGACGAAATCATTGCCGATTTGCGTGATCGCTTCGGCGACCGGCTGCGCTACGTCTTCCGCCATCGACCGATTAGCGGCGACGCGACGGCGCGGCGCGCCGCCGAGCTGGCGCAATATGCCTATGAGACCACCGGCGAGTACTGGCCGGCGCACGCCGCGCTGATGAAGCGTGGGCCGACGCTTCGGCCCGAAGATTTTGATGAAGTGACAGCTGAGCTCGGCCTTCCGCCCACCGATGGCCCACATCGAGAGTCGTGGCGCCGCGCGCAGGCTAGGGTCCAGGAGGACATCGACAGCGTCTGGCGCAGCGGCGCGCGGGTGTCGCCGACGTTTTTCATCAACAATCGCCGCTATGAAGGGCCCTGGGACGAGAGCGCGCTGACGGAAGCCCTGCTTGGCTCCCTCGGTCACCGGGTGCAGACGGCGGCGCTCGATTTCGCTCGATGGGCGCCATCCACTGGTTTGCTGCTGCTAACCATGATCATTGCAGCGCTCCTATTGACCAACTCGCCCGCGGGCCCGGCATTCGAAGCGCTTTGGGAAATGCCGGTTGGATGGATTGCCGGCGGCGCGGCTTTTCAGCTGCCGCTAAGAGACTGGTTCAATGACGGCTTGCTGACGATTTTTTTTCTGGTTGTCGGACTGGAAATAAAGCGCGAGCTGACCGTCGGGCGTTTGTCCAAAGCCCGGGTGGCTGCGTTGCCGTTGGCGGCCGCCGCTGGCGGCATGCTGCTTCCCGCATCTCTATACCTGCTGGTAGTGCCGTCAGGTCCGTTGGCCGCGGGATGGGCCATTCCAACGACCACCGATACAGCCTTCGCAATCGCGCTGATTGCGCTGTTAGGCCCGCGCGTGCCGGTGGAGTTGCGGATTTTCCTTACCGCCGCGGTTGTCGTTGATGATCTCGTCGCAATCGCGATTCTCGCGTTGTTTTACTCCGCTGGCATCAGTCTGCAATATACGGCCGCCTCTATCGCCACGACAGCAGTGATGGTCATGTTCAATCGCGGCGGTATCTACGCGCCGCTGCCGTACGCTTTGCTCGGAATCGTTTTGTGGGGCTGCCTGCACGGTGCCGGTCTGCACCCTACGCTGGCCGGGGTCATCGTCGCCGCCCTGACGCCGACGCGCCCGCCGGGAAACCTCCGGGCGTTGATGGCACAGGCTGAGACTGTGATCGGCCACGAGCTGCGCCGCGCTGAAGAAGGAGTCTTGCGGCATGGCCCTTCCGAACCAACATTGCGCGCGCTGGATGCGATTCACGATCGGATCGAATCCCCGGCTTCCAAGCTGCTGCGCTCCGTGGAGCCGTGGTCGAGTTATTTTGTGCTGCCGCTGTTTGCTCTCGCAAACTCGGGCCTCGCCTGGTCCGCCGTGGTCCTGCAAGGACACGAGCGGCTCGTCTCCGCCATCGTGCTCGGACTGGTCCTGGGCAAGCCCATCGGAATGGCGCTTGGCGCGGCGCTTGCCGTACGCCTCGGTATCGCCGTAAAGCCGCAGGAGTATTCGTGGGTTCAGATGATCGGCGCCGGGGCGCTTGCCGGGATCGGCTTCACCATGTCGCTCTACATTGCCCACAAGGCATTTCCCGATGAATCGGATTTCGCCGCAGCAAAGGTTGGAATTTTTCTTGCCTCTTTGGTCGCGGGTGGGCTAGGAACCGCGCTGCTTTGGCGCGCTGCAAATTCGCAGTCGGGCAGAGAACGATGGCGTGGCCTCAACGAGCACGGCGTTCATAGATTAGCGCGCGCAACCGCGATACTGCGCCTGGCGAGCAGCCATGCTCATGGAAAATCTTTTCACCATCCTGACGATGTTGCTAGCTCTTTATGCGCTGGTAATGAGCATTTTAGTGATCACCGAAAACCGCAGGCCGCAATCGACTCTGGCCTGGATGCTCGTGCTTTTTTTCACTCCCGGGATCGGGCTGCTCATCTATCTTTTTTTCGGCAGAGACAACAAGGCCTTCAGCAAACGCAGCAAGCTGCTGATGCAAGATCTCGAGGCCAACGCGCGGCCGCTGTTATCGCCTATTCTGTCCCGGCAGGACAGCGAGCTGGCGCGGCTTTCGAACGCGACTCCTGCTGGTAAAAAGCTGTCAATGATGGTGCGACGGAACTCTCGTTCGGCGCTGACAACTCGCAACCGTGTCGAGATCCAGCAGGATGCGGCGACGTTTTACCCCAGACTCATCGAAGATTTGAAGGCCGCGCGCCACTCGATTCATCTCCAATATTTCATCTGGGGCGTGGACCCATTCACCGACCGGGTGAAGCAAATTTTGATTGAGAAGGCGAGCGCCGGTGTCGAAGTGCGGCTGCTTTACGATCCGCAAGGCTCTCAGTCACATGTGGGCCATCGCTATGTCAGAGACATGCGGGCGCGCGGCATTCGAATGGCTGCGACATCGCCGCTCTATCATCTGCATACGATCAGTTATCGAAATCACCGCAAGATCACTGTCATCGACGGGGTGATCGGCTATACCGGCGGCATGAATATGGGCCAGGAGCACCTCGACGGCGGAGAAGGATTTGACAGCTGGCGTGACACTCAGGTGCGGCTGGTGGGAGAAAGCGTAGCGATTCTGCAGGCAGCGTTCATGGTGGACTGGTTTAATGCGGTGGGAGAGAATCTGTTCCAAGCCAGGCACTTTCCCACTGACGCGACAGAGCCGGTAGAAAGCAACATCCCGGTGCAGATCCTGACCTCTGGTCCGGATTCGCAGTGGGCGGCGATCAGACAGCTATACGCTCTAATGGTCGCTTCGGCTCGGCAACACGTCTACCTTCAATCACCCTTCTTTCTTCCCGACGCCACTCTCGCCGAAGCTCTGACGACGGCGGCCTTATCGGGGATCGACGTCAAGGTGATGGTGAGCGCCCGGCCATCTGGCAACAGGCTGCCGGAGTGGGCAGGGAACACCTTTATCGAGGAGATCGTCACAGCGGGGGTCCGAGTGTTTCTCTACGAGAAGGGCTACTTGCACGCAAAGACAATCACCATCGACTCGGAAATCTGCTCCATCGGTTCGGCGAACATCGACATCCGCAGCTTCAGCATCAACTACGAGCTCAATGCAGTATTCTACAGCGAGCAAGTCGCCAAGCGACTGGAAGCGGATTTCGCGCGCGACCTGACTTATTGCAAGGAATTTGACCCCGAGGAATATCACAAGCGCAGCGCCGTGATGCGCTTCAGAGATTCGGTTGCGCGGCTCCTCTCGCCATTGCTGTGATGATCGTGGCCGTGGAATCACGGACCGATCTTTTGTCCGCCCGGATCAATCTCTCGGCGCAAGCAAGCAGCTTTTACCCAGCCCGATGTTCGACGCCCTCAAAATGCCCCGCCGGTTTTGTTTAGGAATTGCGCAGTAACCGCGCTCCGCTACAGACGAGAGTGCCAGCGGCGCTGAAAGTCGCGGCAATTTCCGAGGCAAGCCAGTTAGCGGAGCTTGTCAGAATAGCGTTTGGCTTAATCGTCTGCTCGCCGATGCGGCGCCACACCTTCACTATAAGGATTGCCCGTCACGGCGTTGATGGGGTTGCCAGACCGAAAAAGATCGCCGGCATTGGCTCGGTCATACGACTCCTGACGACTCGATTGAAGGGTCCCATTCTACGACAGATCGAGCAAGAAAAATTCGCTTTCGTTCAAAGATTCGATTCTGCGGCAGCTTTAATTTGCCGGTCGCCGCGCCGTCTTCGGCAGCGAGCGAAGTTGCTCGCAGCGCTTCTTCAAAATGCTCATTCAGAGCATGGAACTCGGAGAGCACCCGCCTGGTTTGCCTGCGGCTTCACTGCCGGCGCGACTCCTGCCCTGAGGCGTCTTTCACCGGCCTGATTCTCAAAATCCGGCCGTTGCGCGCATCGGTGAGAAGATAGAGCGAGCCGTCCGATGCCTGGCGCACATCGCGAATGCGCTCTCCTAAATCACCCAGGTAACGTTCTTCTTGCGCGACTTTGCCGTCTTTCATTATCAGCCGCACCAATCCGCCGGGAGTGAGCGAACCCACCAGGATGTTACCCTTCCAGGCCGCGAACAGCTCACCCGTGTAAAAGACCATCCCCGAGGGCGCAATCACTGGGTCCCAATAGTAGACCGGTTGCTCCATGCCTTCCTTCGCTGTCCCTTCGCCGATTGGAAGAAAAGAGTAATGACGGCCGTAGGAGATCACCGGCCAACCGTAATTCTTGCCGGCCTCGGGATGATTCAACTCGTCGCCGCCGCGCGCACCGTGCTCCACGGTCCAGAGCTGCCCGCTCTCGGGATGGAGTGCGGCGGCTTGCACGTTGCGGTGACCGTACGACCAGATTTCCGGGCGCGCGCCGGCGCGTCGTACGAACGGATTATCCTTCGGCGCCGAGCCGTCCGGGTTGATGCGGACGATCTTGCCTATGGTCGTGGATAAATCCTGCGCGGCGTCGGAATAGTTGAAGCGTTCGCCCAAAGTTACGAACAGAGTGCCGTCGCGGCGAAACACGATCCGCGACCCGAAGTGATTGGAGCCGCTCACCTTGGGCTGCTGTCGCCAGATCACCTGCGTGTTCTCAAGCCCACTTTCACGGAGTCGCCCCCGGGCAATGGCCGTGCCGGCGCCGCCTTCGCCGGATTCGGCGAAAGATAAATAGACCAACCGATCTTTATCGAATCCCGGACTCAGCGCCACGTCCAGGAGCCCGCCTTGACCGCTCGCGTAGACCCGCGGGACTCCTGTGACCGGCTCGGAGACGCGCCCGTCGGAACTCACAACGCGCAAGCGACCTGATCGTTCGGTAACCAGCATCCGCCCATCCGGGAGGAAAGCCAGGCTCCAGGGGTGCTCGATCCCTTTGGCAATCGTCTGGAAGTCAACAACTCCCTTGACCGACTCCGGCGTGGGCGAGCGCGGCGCCTGGGCTTGAACGAGCTGCGGCGCGACGCTTGCAAAACAGGTGATGAACATGGCGCCGATCAACTTTGCCATTCGGCATCGCTGAACGGCGGATGATGTCATTTGGAATTCTTTATGTGACATTTCTTCCTCTCTTCGACGAACTGTCCGATAGACTGTAGTTTCTTTTTCGTGTACCTGGCGAGTAGCCAATTCCTAAAGGTCGCATTGACGTCCGGAAAAAAACCTAACCGCTGGAGCGAAGTACCGTTGTATAGAACCTCAGGAACCGCATCTCAGAGCGCCGCAGGTGTACCGGAATGTGTCTATCGGGATTTCAGAAGATGCTAGGTACAGAATCGACGGCCAGGAAGGGTGAGGCGCTACTCCTGAGTCCTAGGCGGCGGCTCTTTCCAGCCGCCGAACGATCGCCGCTTTGGGCTGCACGCCAACGATACGGTCCACTTCGCGCCCTCCCCTGAGCACGAGCAAAGTAGGAATGCTCTGGACATGGAAGCGCGCCGCAGTCACCGGATTTTCGTCGACGTTGAGTTTCGCCACCCGCACGCGGCCCGCCATTTCCACGGCCAGCTCTTCAATCACCGGCGCTACCATCCGGCAGGGTCCGCACCATGGCGCCCACATATCGAGCAGCACCGGCACAGGGGAGCGCTCGACTTCGGCCGCAAACGTGGCGTCCGTGATCGTCACCGGTTTCGTCTCCGCGGATAAAGGTGTTTTGCACCGGCCGCATACGGGTTTGAGCCGCTGAGCGATTTTTTCCAGCGGCACTCGGTTAGTAGCGCCGCAGGAGGGACAACGAATCAATTGCGGATCAGACATAGGTTCGACCTTTCGTAACTTGACTTCTGCTTGCTGCGCGCGCCTCTGAGGCCGGGAGCCGGATGTTCGTTCATCGGCAAATATGAAGAAAGACCAAACCGCATACACGGCGCTTCATCTGATTGATTCATTTTTTCAATCGCTCTTGCGGCTTGAATCACTAGATCTATGTCGAAAATTCGCCCGCTCTTTGACGGCAATCACAGCTTAGATAGCTGTTTGGATTCGCGACTCGCCCGGTCCACTCCGGAAGATGCCGGAGCAGCCGGCGGGTATGATCTTTCGTCTGCCTCATCCGTGAGGTTACCCGGCGCATCCGAAACGCTCGGCGGCGTTGTCACGATCAGAATCGCATCGGCATTTCGAACACGCTGGTTTAGCTCCAGTCTGTCCTCATATTTGAGCCTACAACTATGAGCGGACCGATCAAGGTAAGTCGCTTCTCTCAATGGGGCGCAGTGAGCGGATCTTAGACGAGGGCCATGCCAGTGAGCATTACGGGCGCAGCTCCTTGCGGACAGCAGCCGGGCGGGAGCTAGGGATTACCCGCAAGCCTGGACCAGCAAAGAAAGAAGCATATGCGCACGCCACTATCAGACATCCGCAAAACTCGTCGTGCATCGATCGAGCAAAAGCATAATTATTCTTGTTGTCATGGGATGTGAATGATAGTCGTCAATCATGATTGCACGGATTTTGCCTGTCGTTAGGCAAAACGGTATTGGTAGGAGGTTTCCATGAGTCCGACGGGGCAGCAGACAAGACGCGGCGACTCCGGTCCGGCCAGCCGTCTTCAGTCGTCCAACAATAAGCCTGGAGACGCGAAGAGCGCCCAGCAGTGGAAGATGCCGCCCGGCAGAACCTGGCTCTGGTTTGTCGGCATTTTACTCGCAAACTATTTGGTAATGAGACTTCTCATTCCGAGTCCAGAAGCGCCGGTCACGATCCCCTATACTCTGTTCAAAGAGGAAATCGGCAAGGGCAATGTCGAGTCGATCTACAGCCAGGGTGAGTCGATCACCGGCCGCTTCAAGACCGCCGTCACCTATCCGCCTAAGGAGGAAAAAAGCGAAGCCGCCAGCAAGGAAAGCAAACAGCCGAGAGAGCGCGGCGCGACTCCCCGCCCCGCGCCGAAAACGGCGACGAACTTCACGACTACACTGCCGGCCTTTGTCGATCCGGGGCTGGAGTCATTCTTGATCGACAACGGTGTCGAGATCAGCGCTAAACCGATCGACGAAGGCGGCGGCCCCTTGTCTACGCTTCTCTTTGGATTTGGCCCGGCCCTGCTATTCATCGGCTTTTACGTCTGGATGTTCCGGCGTGCGGCGCAGCAGGGCGGCGGCATGGGCGGGTTAATGGGGATCGGCAGGAGCAAGGCGCGCCGTTATGATCAGGAGAAGGATACCAAGGTTACTTTCAACGACGTCGCTGGCATCGACGAAGCCGAAAATGAACTGGTCGAGATCGTCGATTTCCTCAAGGATCCCAAGAAGTACACCCGTCTTGGCGGGGCCGCTCCGAAAGGCGTGCTGCTGATCGGCGCGCCGGGCACAGGCAAGACGCTGCTGGCGAAGGCGGTCGCCGGAGAAGCGGGCGTGCCGTTCTTCTCGATGAGCGCCGCGGAGTTTGTCGAGATGATCGTCGGAGTGGGCGCCGCGAGGGTGCGGGATCTGTTCAAGCAGGCGAGAGAGAACGCGCCCGCGATCGTCTTCATTGACGAATTGGACGCTATCGGACGGGCGCGGGGACAGGTAGCGATCGGCGGATCGAGCGAGCAGGAACAGACCCTCAATCAAATTCTCACTGAAATGGACGGCTTCTCGAGCCGGGAGGGCATCATCGTTTTGGCCGCAACCAATCAGCCCGACGTGCTCGACAAAGCGCTCCTGCGGCCCGGACGCTTCGACCGACGGGTGGTGGTTAACCTGCCGGATAAAATCGGGCGCGAGGCGATCCTCAAAGTCCACACCCGCGGCGTGCCGCTGGCGAACGACGCAAACTTAGAGGAGATTGCCGCCGCGACGCCGGGGTTCTCGGGGGCAGATTTGAAAAATCTAGTCAATGAGGCGGCGCTGCTGGCAGCCCGCCGCGAGCAGAACGAGGTTCGTTACAAAGATTTCCTCGATGCGCTGGAGAAAATCGTCCTCGGCCCCGAGCGCCCTCTGCTGCTCAGCCGCGCCGACAAGGAACGTATCGCCTACCACGAAGGCGGACATGCCATCCTCGGCTTGGTGGTGCCGGGCGCTGACCCGGTAAACCGGGTAACGATCGTGCCGCGTGGCCAGGCGCTCGGCGTCACCTATCAGCGGCCGGACAGCGACCGCTACAATTACCCGGAAGCCTATCTTCGCGCGCGCATCGTCGGCATGCTCGGCGGGCGCGCCGCCGAGGAGATTGTCTACGGCACCAAGACTACTGGCGCCGAAAGCGACATCGAACAGGCTACGGGTATTGCCCGGCGCATGGTGACCCGCTGGGGAATGAGCGACCGCCTTGGATTGGTGCAGCTTGCGCCACGAGAGAACCCCTATTTGAACAGCTCCGGCGATTACGCAGGTTCGCGGGCCTTCAGCGAAGACACCGCTGAAGCCATCGATGCCGAGGTACGCAAGATTATCGGCGACAGCCACGATCAGGCCAAGCGTCTGTTGATGGCGCACCGTAAGCAACTGGATGCGCTCGTCGAAGCCTTGTTGGCGCGTGAGACTCTCAACGAGCAGGAGATTCTCGAGGTGACGGGGCTCCCGCCAGCGCCGCCGCTGGAGACCCGAATGTTGCCCGCTGACGGAGACGGCAGCGCTCGTCACTCGATCTCATGATCTCAGCGCGCCGTTGAGATTCCTGTAAAGGAGAGTTCCTCAGGGCGCCAGCGCCCGGGGGGGAAATTCGAAGCACTAAACCCGCAGCTCGAAACAAATGCAAATGATAAAATACGCAAATTTCAAACACGCCATCAGCGTTTTTTGATTTAATATTTGAATTTTGAACTTGTTTCGGTTCGATATTCAGATATCGGATTTAAATTCATGCCAGAGAATAGCGCATGACTCGTACAACTCCGGTCTCACAATCTCCGCCCGGGATTACGATCTCGGTCATGCAGCGCGACGCTCGGCGCGACTTCTTCTAGGCGAAATCGTGGGCGAGTTTTTGAACCTCGGAGAGCTCTTGCATTTACTCAAAGTCCATGAGGACGCTCCTTATGGATCAGGTTTTTGGCGATCACTAATTTTTGTATCTCGGAGGACCCTTCGTAAATGCGCAGAGCGCGCACGTCGCGGTAAAGCCGTTCCATGATATGACCCGCCACCACACCGTTACCGCCGTGAATCTGCAATCCCTGGTCGACGATTCTCTGCGCCGCTTCTGTGGCAAAGAGCTTGGCGATGGATGATTTGAGCCGCAACTCCGGGTCGTGCATGTCATGAGCCCAGGCGGCTTGATAGACGAGCAGGCGCGCCGCCTCCAGATCTGCCGCCATCTCGGCGATCTTAAATTGAATCCCTTGAAACTCGCCGATCGCTCGACCGAATTGTCGCCGCCGCTGGCTATAAGAGATCGCTTCAGCCAACGCTCTGCGGGCAAAGCCCACGGCAGCGGCGCCGACGGTCGAGCGCAAGGTGTCCAGAGTGCGGTACGCGATATTGAGCCCATCGCCTTCGCTGCCGAGCCGTTGCTGTTGCGCCACAAAACAATCGTCAAAGGCCAGGACGCCGATCGGATGAGGTGAAAGCAATCGGGTTTTTTCCTTGACGGTGAAGCCGGGAGTATCGGCCGGCACGATAAAGGCGCTGATGCCTTTGGCCTTGGCGGCCGGTGTGGTCGACGCGAAAACGACGTAAATCTGAGCGATGCCCGCGTTCGAGATAAATCGCTTGACTCCGTGCAAGCGGTAACCGCCGCTGACCCTTTGGGCCTCGCTGCTAATCGCCGCAGCATCCGATCCCGCTTCGGGTTCGCTCAAGGCGAAGGCAATGAGACTTTCTGCGCTCGCTAGAGCCGGCAAGTATCTTTTCTTTTGTTCTTCCGTGCCGGCGATGACAATAGGATAGCTGCCGAGAGCCTGGACGCCGAACATCACGTCGGCTAGAGCTGCATGGGACGCCAATTCCTCGCGGATCACACACAGATCGCGCGCCTGAACGGTATCGCGCATGCCCCCGTAACGACCGGGAATCGCATAAGCCGTTAAGCCCTCTCGGCCGAGTCGTTGGGCCAGTTCGCAAGCGTTGCGTTCAAGCGTTTCTGAACTGGGCTCGACATCAAGCGGATTCTTGCGCGTCCAGGAATGGACTTTTTGGCGCAGACTCCGGGATTGGTCATCGTCTAGAAATTCCATAATCGCGGTTTAAACGGAAAGCTCCTTTTGATAGTGCAGCATCTTGCCGTAAACGAAACCCAGTCTGCTGAAAAAAGCTGCATCTCGGTCCGGCTGTTGCTCACCAGAGTGATGGCTTTTGATGCCATGGTCTTCAGCCGATTCGGCGAACGGTCCGACGAGTTTCTGGGTGATCCCTTGCCCGCGATGCGCCGGCTCCACCTCCGATTATTTCAATCCACGTGATGGTGCCGGGTAATCCGAACTCAGATTCACTGGAGTGTCCCCACACAAAGCCGACGACGCGGTGTCGACCTCGGCGACCCAAGAGTCCCAGTGACGCCGAAAGGCCCCGGAGATCAATTTCTCTTCTCCCGGTACGCGGGACGCGCTATTCCGGTCTGGCGCTCCTCCAGCTAAACCATCGCAGGTAGATCGCGCTTCTCCAGGTTTCTGACGTAAATCTCTTTTTTCATATCGTCATCCAACCCTGTGTTTATGCCGGTGAAACTCTTAACTTGGCGCACCGAAAATCTATCTCACCGCGAACAAAGAAGGTCGGCAGGGTTTCGACATGGATTTCTCATCCTTGTTTCGTGATGCCCTCGGCGACCTTTGCGATAAGGTCTGCTTTCCATCTCTTCTTCCAAGCCCGGCCCAGCGCTGGGTCAGCTGCGGTTAAATCGTAGCGGACGTTTTTCAGTAAACGCATTATAGCCCTCGATGAAATCCGGTCTTTCCATACACCGCGCCTGCGCCATGGCTTCCATTTCCAGTGCGGTTGCTAAATCCACGTTTGCTTCGTATTCGAGCAGCTCCTTGGTAACCCCGAGCGCATAGAGCGGCCCATCCCTCAACCGGTTAGCCCATTTGTAGGCTTCGTCCATCAAAGTGTCACCCGGCACCACGCGGTTGGCCAAGCCGATGCGCTGCGCTTCGTGGGCATCGATGGTGTCGCCGAAGTAGACCAGCTCGGTGGCTTTTCCCAGGCCGACGATTCTCGGCAGCAAATAGAGCGCGCCCATATCGGCGCCCGATAAACCGACTTTTACGAATAGAAACGCCACCCGCGCTTTGTCTGAGAAGAGGCGCAGATCCGACGCCAGCATGAGCATTGCGCCGGCGCCTGCGGCAATGCCGTTGACTGCGGCGATGATCGGCTTTTTCAAGCTGCGCATATTCTTGACCACATTGCAGGTCATCCGGGTGAACTTATAAAGCTCGTCGCCTTTCATTTTGAGCAGCGGCCCGATGATGTCGTCGACTCGACCACCGGAACAAAAACCTTTGCCGGTTCCCGTGAGCACAACGACCTTGACGGTAGGGTCATGGGCGAATTCCGAGGTGATTTTTTCCAGGTCGGCGTAAGTCTGAAAAGTTAGCGCATTGAGCTTGTCCGGGTCATTGAGCCGGATCGTCGCGACGCCGTCGTTGTTCTCGAAAACAAAACCGGAATAACTCATCCGAGGATCTCCTTGCAGTTCTCGTTTCTGTTCAAGCCATGACGGCGCCGCCGTCGACTTGGATCGCCTGGCCGGTGATGCCCCGGGCGCGATCCGATGCCAGCATCAATGTCACATAGGCAACTTCTTCCGGCTCGATCAGACGCCGTTGCGGACAGCTCGCCGCGAGCATCGCGAGTGCCTGCTCCAGCGATTGGCCGCGTTTTTCGGCCAGTCGCCGTGCGTTTTCGCGGGTCAACTCGGTATTGACGTAGCCCGGGCATACCGCGTTCACCGTGACCCCCGATCTAGCGGTTTCCACAGCCAACGCGCGCGTCAGGCCGAGGCTTGCGTGTTTGGATGTCGCATATGCGGCGATTCCCGGATAAGCAATCCGGGCCACGGTCGAAGCGATGTTGATGATGCGCCCCCAGCGGGCGTCGATCATGGGCGCCAAAAAGGCTTTGCAGCAGTTATAGGCCCCGTTTACATTGACACGCATGACGTCACCCCACAGCTCGTCGGCCATCTCCAGGAAATCTGCCGCCGGCGCGACCCCGGCATTGTTCACGAGAATTTCGACTGCACCAAAACATTTTTCGATTTCCTGCCGAAGACTTTCCACCTGCGGCTTTTGACTCACATCGCATCGCCGTGCCAACACTTCAGCGCCTGTGGAGCGTAGCATTGCCGCGACTTCTTCAAGCGCGGCTGCGGTTCTGCCAGTGAGGACCACGCGGCTTTGCTCAGCGCCAAACGCTAGGGCGATGGCTTTGCCGATGCCGCGTGCCGCGCCGGTGACGAGGACGATTTTTCCAGCGAGATCCTTCATCTGCTAATTGCCGGTAAAATTTGCTTTACGCTTCTCCAAGAAGGCTTTCGTTCCCTCAGTCAGATCGTGCGTGTGCGCGATAGCCGCGAAAGTGCGCGCTTCAAATTCGAGTCCCGTGGCTAAATCCCATTCCTCGCTCCGATTGATCAGCATCTTCGATGCTTGTAACGCGAACGGAGCAGCCGCGGCTTGGCGGCAAATGAACATAACAGCAGCAAGAACCGGAGGACCGTTTTCTTATGGCTGCCTTTTACTGCTGTTCCTTATCACTTGTCTATGGTTCTATTCTGGAGGATATCCTTTATCATTCATGCCAGCCCTGATTCGCCTTGCGCTAAGCGAGGCCGAATCACAGCGCGTGCGAATAGAGTAAACGTGTCGCTGATCTCGACGAATGTAGGTAACCGACAAGTTGTTTGCCCTCAACCCACGAGCGACCGGCAGATAAAGTGAAAGGTACTGCGTGTATCAACGTCAATGAAATCATGGTGGCTCTCAACTATGCCGCAAACGATAGCAAGCCAAGCCGCGTTCCCTTGCCTTCAAATTTCGATCTCCGCAGTCTGCCGATCGATAGGAGCCAGAATCCATTCCCGATCCGCGATGCTGATTCCAAACTTGCCCAGTTCCACCAGCCGAAGTTTATCTTCCCGCGTCATATCGTCCTCCGCTTAATCCGAACCGCGTAGCCGTTTTCTTGCCTTCGACTTGGGGCCCCGCAATGTTGAGTTTTGTATTGGACCTTGGCGCAGTGGCGTCATGAGATAACAGACTGTGTTGCGAAGCTACTTGGTGAGGCTTGTTTAACGAGGTGAGAAGGGACTTAACAGAGAAGCAAGCAAGGATCGCTATAGATACAACAACGAATGCCGCTGCAATCATCACGTCCCATACCATTGGAGTTAACCTCCTGGCCGACATCCCTAGACTACGGGGACACGGAATTTATCATATGCTTTGTTCTTTGCAAGGATAATTTGAATTAGCATCTTTGGCGAAGTCGGGCGGAGGTATCTATCAGCACAGCTCTCAGAGCTATCGTGATTAGCCGTTACGGCTCACTGACGCGCGATTGAGCATCGGCCTTGGCAGTGCTGCTTGATGCCGCCGCTGTGCAACAGCCATGACTGTGAATCGTGATCCTCTAAAAGGATCGACAGTGCTGCCTGCCTGAATGCCTCTGAGCACAGAGAGATGATCATGGCGACCGACGGGGCGAAGGTCTGCATGAGGGCAGAAACATATTGCACAGAGTGGGTGGGTGAGATGGCGTGCAGAGTCACCGATACGGTTACGAGATTTGGCCGCTTGTCAACTATGGCCTACGTTCACGGTCATGGTCAGCGGTATTGAAAATCAATTGAACGTCATGGGTAAGTCAACGGGCGAGCGCTTTTGCGGACTGCTTAGTTAGATGTTGCAGTGAGGCCATGGAGCGCAAGCAAGAGTTTTCATCCATCGATCGCTGAGGCAAGAGTTACTCCGGGACCATCAGGTAGAGATTGGGACAGTGGGCGCGGCGTGGTGCGCGTCCTGTCGTGATCTCATTGCAACTGCGTGCGACAAGACGCTGCTGATCATATTATTTAGCTTCGACGTGCATTGACCGAGCTCTTTATACACTGATCGCCCCATGGGAAAAGAATTCTTTGCTAAGATCTTTTTTTCTTGACAATCGTTTACACTCGCTCTAGGAACGTCAGCAATCATTCCGCTTCATCCTTAGTTTTTACATCACGGGCTGATCAAGTCAGCCTTCAATTTTCGGGCTCAGCACTGAAATGATCTCGCCGATTGTGCTTAACTGAGCCGGCGACTCTCATATGAGTTACATTTGCGTCACATGACAAGAGTGCTGGAGATTTGCTGCAGCGTCCGATTTCAGCGATTTTGGCGTAGCAATTTTCAATCTTGACAATCTGACAAATTGGACACCTGAAGAATGACGGGGGACATATGGGGAAAGCCTATCAGATAGTCAGAGAAGTAGTGCAAGGAACCTTAAACCGAACGACACCCGGTCCTACGGTTTCTCCTCAAGCTACAGGGAACGAAGATAGTTTAAGCGAGGCACTAGAGGACCTTGATAAAATATTTGCGGATGGAATCCGCAGGTTAAAGGCGGCGGTCAGTGACAATCGAGCTGTGGCACTAACCAAGACCAAACATGCCGGGCAAGTTATCGAGGGTCTCAAAGCAAACATCACCGGATTAGAGGCTAGGGTCAGAGAGACGGAGGACAACCTTCATAAACAAAACGTTGCCGGGCAAAAGATGGAAGAAAGTCTTAGGACCGAGATCGACGATTTACAACGTGCATTGAAGGAGAAAGAAGAATCGCTCCAAAGTCGAATATCCGAAGTAAACGATCTCAGGTCCAAAATAGATGTCATGGCAGAGCAGATAAGCCAGGCGGAGTTGGCGGTCCGAAAGGCACGAAGAGAGGCGGCGACCAAGGTCGAAGAAGCCGAGAGAGTGATTGAGGGTCTCAGGGCAAACATGGTTGTGCTAGAGGCAACACTGAAGGCTCAACTTAGCGAGGCGGAGCAGATCGTTGGCAGCACCCACTCGGCCACCAACGGGCTCGAGCAAGAATGCAATACGCCGGCAATCGATCTAAACGGTCCCCTACAAACCCAATGCGATGGGACGGAGGCCATCGCACAAGCTTTCGCTAATCTTCAGACGCAAGCTATGGCCAAACTTGCCGCAGGCGAGCCACGGAAAACAGTCGAAGAAAAATCGAGCACATTTCAGAGTGCGCGAGTCGCACCCATTATAACGGAGTCGGCTAGCGAAACCGTATCGCCGGAAGCTTTTGTGCGCATTGTCGCTGAGTTCAGTAAGTTCGCCAATGTCATTGAGAACATAGCATCCCTGATTGTCCGTGATCATGTTCGGACGCTCGGCGAATCCATGGAAGAATTTCCGCAGAAGCGGCTAGCAGAACTCCTTGAATCTCTGAGCAATGAGATTTCTCATGCTAAGCTGAAGGCCGATTTTCGCGAGCGATTTGCGAAAAAACCCTTTAGTGAAAGAGTCTCCTCCAAAGCATAAGCACCCGAAAACTTCCCGCGAAGCATTACAACCGAGCGACTTCAAGGGTGATAAAAATGGCCGTTGCAGTGCTGGGCAACAAGGGGCTTCTGATCAATCAACTAAGGCCCGTTGAATCTCGAAATGAAAAATCCCGGCGTTCGGACTAGGCTATATATGCGAGGGACCACGGGGAAGCTCCGCAACTGACGTGACTAAAATTCTGCTCGTTGATGATAACCCGGACATACGGCGAACTCTTCAGGTTCTAATCACTTGGATGGGATTTGAGACCATCACCGCTGCTAATGGCAAGGAAGCTGTTGAAAGATCTCTAGCGGAGAAACCGGACTTGATCTTAATGGACTTCGTGATGCCGGCCATGGATGGTGGAGAAGCGACGCGAATCTTGCGACTGAGTCCTAACACTAAGGACATCCCGATCCTCGCCATGACTGCGTTATACCGTAGATTTGAGCTTCAACGCTGCATCGATATAGGATGCAACGACTATATAGTCAAACCATTTCCGATAAACGAACTGCAAAGAAAAATCAAAGCTCTGATTCCCTAAGCGGACGCCGTTCTGGCTCGCCTCGCTCCCTAAAGACTCCACGTGGCTCTTTGTCATCTCTCAACCCGCAGAACTTTGAATACCTCAAATGACCATCAAGGTGTCCACTCGGCAAACTCGATCTGCCCAACCAGCTCAGGTTTGAGCCAGACGGAGTTCTTCATCTCTTCACGTGTGAGCGCCCGCGATTACGCTTCTTCTCAGGCAGGTTAGAAAAAGGACAACTGCTACTCTGCAGGTGCTTCAACTTCGCCCAGACCCTCGCGAGCCAGTCCTTTCCCTCTGGGAGCTGCTGCACAGCTCGGGCATACATCGGCGCTGGACAAACTGGAGCCTTTCTCGTGAAAGGATTGATTTCTTTGTGGTCAGCTTGAGCACAACTAAGTAGCTTACCAACCGCCGGGGTCTATTCGAGTGTTGAGGAGGGGCCGCCACCGAGTCAGATTCGGGACACCCGCAACGTCGCTTCCAAAATCTTGTACACACGTAGGGAGCTATACTTGCGCGGTCAGGTTACTGACGACTGGCCTTACTATTGCGGCGGGAAAGTTAGGAGGTGTCAAATGGAACCACGGCCAACTGAAGACCAGTTCACAAAAACGTTTGAATCTTACACAGTCGCTGTACCGTCGAGTGCTTACCTCGCTGTTGGCATAGGTGCTATGGGGCTTTCACTGGCTTGCCAAGTGGCCGGCAGAGGGAAATGGGGAAACTTCATCGCCCAATGGGTGCCTACCTGGCTGATCATCGGCCTGTACAACAAGCTGGTTAAACTAGCGGGCCAAGATAAGTCGGATCGCCGCCGCGAGAACGATTCGCGGCTAGCTCCCGAGGATGAGGCAAACGCCGCAAGATCAATATAGCAACTTGCTAGAAAAGGGCCGGGGCTGCAGAGTGAATTATTGCGTATCGTGCTTTCCAGGTTCTGATCTGCGGACGGGGATCGCCGACGCAAATGTTAAGTTAGTACAACCGTGATCCGAGGAACCTACCCAGTTGACCCAAGCGGAGGATCATTTGGTTAAAATTCTGCTGGTCGAAGATCATACCGAATTACGGCATGTCCTCGGCCATCAACTGGAGTCGATGGGTTTCACTGCCATCACTGCTAAGAACGGCAGGGAGGGAGTGGAGACAGCCGTCGCGGAGAAACCGGATTTGATTCTGATGAACTCTATGATGCCAGAGATGGATGGTTGGGAAGCGACCCGCATCTTGCGGGCAGATCCTCAGACTAAGGATATTCCGATCCTCGCGTCCACCGCACTGTTCCGTCCATCCGATCTCAAAAACTGGATTGATGTCGGATGCGACGACTACATCATCAAGCCGTTTACGTCAGACGAACTCCTGAAAAAGATTACAGCTTTGATTCGATAACCGTGTCCTCGGCACAGCGACCGTGGATGGGCGGATAGCCGCCTGCCGTTTGGGTTGGCCATTATTATCCAAAGTAGTTGCCGCACATCTGGCAGTTTCTGGCGAGAAGTAAACGGCCACCTACATAGAATACTCTGCCGCGAAATGTGCCGCTTGCATACTGAAAATAAGTTCGTCTGTTCGCCCGATGGCACCCAAGCCCGAGAAGCCCGAGCTGCAGGACAGCTATATCGGCGAACTGTGGAGAAGGTATAAGCCACTGGAGGGCCGAGATGATCATGCTGACTCGGTTCTTGCGCTAATAAGCAAGCTGATACTGCTAGGAGCCAGGGACGTTGCTTATGGTAGTTGGCGCGACAAGCTCTCGCATCCGTTACGGACGTATGGGATTTCTGAAGATGAGCGGAAAGCTTAGATTCATGCGTCTCCTGCTAGTCTACAGCCGGACCACGAATCCAGACCTGGGGCGCTTCAAAACACCAGCCCTGCCGGCTTGTATTTGGCGACAAGAAAAGCGCTCATAGCACCCAACGCAACGATCAGGATGTCTTTCCGATCTTTGCCCGAGAAGTTGCGGAGGACGTCATGGTATAAGCTCCCTTTGATCCACCCGACAACTACGTTAGTAACGATAAAAGCGATTACTGCGGATGCTGCAAGCGTCACTGCGACCGCAATGAGGAAATTGAATAATAGAACCGGCACGATGTTTCTCTCCATAGCCAAAGTTCCTCGCTGCCGCACAGCCGCTACGGGATGAGCAGCGATAAGCACGCAGAGACACAACCCCAAAAACCTAATCCGATGACGAGCGATATAAGCCAGCCCCGTATGTCTCCCATGATCGCCCCTTTGGGCCTCGCAACGCAGCGCCTTCGACAGTTCGTCAAAGGAAACGGGTTGTCGCTTGCAGGGTTGTCGCTGCGCAGCGAGGGCGCGGTTATTAGCACAATGACCATGGGTCGATCAAGGCTCCGGCGAGATCGTCATGAAAGCAGCGCGCGAGTATCGAGGATCCTCCTTTTATTTCGCCCCACCACTCGACTGTTTGTGCTAGAATACGCGCCGCTATGGCCATCCTGCACATCACCTACAAACATAACCCACAGACTTCCCGCGCGGACTATGATGGTTTCTATAGAGTCATCACCAGCTATCGCTGGGCAAGGCTATCTGACTCGATTTGGACGATCACCGCTGACGATCCGCCCGAAGCCGTCTGGCAGAAGCTCAAGCGCTACATTGATCCAGATGACTACCTCGTGATGCTGACCTTCAAGTCGAGTTCGTGGAATTTAAGTGATCAAAAAGTTTTTGCTTGGTTATTAGACGGCCATAAAGGCTGACTGCTGAAGAAATCATGATTCTCTACGAACTCTTGAAGTTGCCGGTTCCAGCTGGATAAAAGATGTTCGGAAGTTTAGTTGCCGGTCTCCTTGTCATCACCTCAGTGCTTTTGGTTAGGCGCGGGCGAACCACGATTTGTCGGCGCTGTCGGTCGCGCATTCGACGATGGTTTGCACATTGCCCCGTCTGCGGCGCCAAACAGGATTAATTGGCTTAGCCATACTCTCCGATCAAGCGTCAAGTCCTGCCAAGCTGACGGGTCATTGATCGGCTCGAGGTGAGTAAACACGGTGGCTTCCGGAATCGCGGCGCGTATATCGCGCTCAGTCGTTCGACCCGATCATGCCCTTGCTGAAACAGTCCATTCTCCCGGCACCAGCACATGGAAGGAAATAAACGACCGCACTCCCGCCTGCCGCGTGCGCAGCGCATGATAGTAAAGATCCTGACCGGCATATCGGCTGAGGGTTCCTTTTATAAGCTCTTCTTCGGTGTGACCCAAAGCCGTGTCTAAAGTCCAAGCAACGACCGGCGCAGCAGTCGCATTCCCGTTAATAATATGGAGCACCGCCGCTATGATCGATGCCGCAAGACGGCACCGACTTGCTTCAACGGCTGTGGCGCAATCAACCGTGGCACCGCCGTTCAGGCGATGCTCAGGCGACCAGTTTCCTGCCCGTCTCAAACGCCAGCGGCGCAGTCGCAGCTTGTTTATCACCGCGAAGTTCTATCCTTTGCCCTGTCCAATCGACTCGGTCTCGTAGAGGTAAGTTTTTCTTTTCCTGATAAAGAGTTCTCCTGAGTGTTGGGGAATCCATACCGCATGCTTCCCAGAGCTGGCGTTGACGTGCAGAAAACCATAAGAACATGGCAATCCTAGTGAAAAGACTGGTATGGTGTTCTCGGACTGAAATGGCGCGAGCAGCCGCTCTCCAACACGGCCCTCGGCGCCTAAGAACTAGACATGGTTGGTGCAGGTCCTGTCCTTACAGAGCGGAACTCTATATGACGATGGCCGAAGTAAATCATGAGCAGCGCTAGAGCCACACGCGCCTGGAGAAGGGCGCTTGTTTGTTTCGGCCTGCTGATTTCTTTGAACCCGGGTGGGACAGCGTTCGCCCAGAAAACCCCAGTGGTTTACGTTGCGCCCATCGAGGGCATGATAGATCTTGGGCTCGCGCCGTTTGTTGACCGCGTCCTGCGCGAGGCCACCGATGCAGGCGCGGCAGCGGTTATTCTCGAGATCAATACTTTCGGCGGCAGGGTGGATGCGGCGGTTGTCATACGCGATGCGCTGCTCAACAGCCGGGTTCAAACGGTGGCGTTCATCAATAAGAGAGCGATATCCGCCGGCGCGCTTATTGCGCTCGCGACCGAGAAGATCGTCATGGGCGACGGAGGAACCATTGGCGCGGCAACTCCAGTGCAAATGGGGCAACCCGGCGCGCCGGCGCAGCCGGTGGAGGAAAAAACCGTTTCCTACGTCAGAAAAGAGTTTCGCGCCACCGCAGAAGCGCGCAAGCGCCCGCCGCTGATCGCCGAAGCCATGGTGGACGCCGACGTGGAGATCCCCGATCTGATTGAAAAAGGAAAGCTCTTGACGCTTACTACCGACGAGGCGCTGAAGCACAAGATTGCGGAGTTTCGCGCCGACACGATGGTGGAGGTCCTGAGCCAGGTGGGGCTTGCGGGGGCCGAGGTGCGACGAGCATCTCCCAACTGGGCGGAGAACTTTGTTCGTTTTCTCACCCATCCGATTGTCAGCTCGCTTCTTATCACCATCGGTATGCTCGGAATTATCCTGGAAATTCGAACGCCCGGCTTCGGCGTGCCGGGAGTTCTCGGTATTGGCAGCTTGGCGCTTTTTTTCTGGGGACACTGGCTGGTCCAGCTCGCCGGCTGGGAGGAGATCCTGCTCGTGGTTTCCGGCGTTGTCCTGCTCGCAGCTGAGATCTTTATAATTCCCGGCTTCGGTGTGGCCGGAGTCCTGGGCATAGCGGCGCTGCTTTCCGGCCTGAGTCTGAGTCTCATCGGCGGCGGCGCGACGTGGGATTTTATACTCAAAGCCGTAAGTCGAGTTATTTTTTCTCTGCTGCTCGCCTTGATTGGAAGTCTGGTGCTGTTGCGCTTTCTACCGCGATTGCCGTTCGGCAAGCGGCTGATCCTACAGACCGGGCTGGCCGCGGGTGAGGGCTACGCTTCGCCGCCCGAGACCGATCGGAAGTGGCTGGGGAAAACCGGCACAACGGTTTCGCCGCTGCGTCCCTCCGGGATTGCCGATGTCGAAGGCGAGCGAGTGGATGTCGTCTCCGACGGCGAATTCATCGAGGCGGGAGCACAAATTGTCGTGAGTCGCGTCGATGGCAACCGCATTGTGGTGCGGCGCCATCGCGCATAACCGAAAGGGGTGGAAAATGTTCGGAGCCGAAACCGGTATAGCGGGAGGATTCGTCGTCCTCTTGGCGCTGTTGGTGGCGATCGTCTTTGTGTTGTATCTGGTTCCGATTCCGCTCTGGATTGCCGCCTGGGCTTCCGGCGCCTACGTCGGACTTCTCACTCTCATCGGCATGAGACTTCGGCGGGTGCCGCCGGGAACCGTCGTTACCGCGCGCATCAGCGCGGTCAAAGCCGGCCTCAATATCCCGCTCAACGATCTCGAGGCGCATTTTTTGGCGGGCGGCAATGTCGTCAGGCTGGTCAACGCCATGATCTCGGCGGATAAGGCGAACATTCCGCTGCCGTTCAAACGCGCCGCCGCCATCGATCTGGCCGGGCGCGATGTGCTCGAAGCGGTCAAGATGTCGGTCATTCCGAAAGTCATCGAGACGCCGAAGATCGCCGCGGTCGCCAAGGACGGCATCCAGCTGATCGCGGTCTCTCGCGTGACGGTTCGCACCAACATCGACCGGCTGGTCGGCGGCGCCGGCGAGGAGACGGTCATCGCGCGCGTCGGCGAGGGCATGGTGAGCACCATCGGCTCGGCAGCATCGCACAAGGCTGTGCTGGAGAATCCCGATCACATTTCCAAAAATATCCTGAGCAGGGGACTGGATGCGGGAACGGCCTACGAGATCCTATCGATCGATATCGCCGACGTCGACGTCGGTCAGAACATCGGCGCGAAGCTGCAAATCGATCAGGCCGACGCCGATAAGCAGATCGCCCAGGCCAAGGCGGAAGAGCGTCGCGCTATGGCCGTTGCCTTGGAGCAGGAGATGCGCGCCCGGGTGGTCGAAGCCGAGGCGGAGGTGCCGCGCGCCATGGCCGAGGCGTTTCGCCAGGGAAATCTCGGCATAATGGACTACTACAAAATGAAGAATGTTCAGGCCGATACAGCCATGCGTGGTTCGATCGCCGAAACCGGAGAAGAACCTCCAGGCGGTCAACGGAGATAGAGGAGAGGTTATGCAGGATATCCCGTTCACACAAATTCTGGTCATCCTCGCGTTCATCTTGTTTCCGTTACTCAACTGGCTGCTGCAGCGAATGCAGCGCCGTTTCGAGAGCCAGGCTCCGAGGAGACTGCCTCCGCAACCTGCACCTCGAACATTCGCCAAAGCGCCGCCCACCGAAGTCGTCGCTTCTTCAAGCGAACGAATGCCTCCTCCCAGAATTCCCCAGACTTTACTGTCCAGGAGGAATCAATCCATCAAGAGATCACTTTTCCGAAGCCGTCGCGATCTGCGGCGCGCCATCATCCTGATGACGGTGCTGGGGCCCTGCCGCGCTAACGATTCGTTTGATGCCGAAGACCGATCATCCAAAGAATGAGGCGTTGCGAGCTTCCTCTAAAGCAAAGTGCGTTGCGAAGTCGGCAGCGCGATCGTCAGTTCTACCCGCGGCCAGCAAGCGAGCGCGGCGGCGGTGAGAATCAAATCTACGCGAGCTGCATCGAAACCCGGCTTTGATGAAATCCATTCACTAGCAGCAAGACAACTCGCGAAAAGTTTAGCGAGAGAAGCGAATCATTTCAGACCTCCCGTGTAGCTCTGCAATTAGGCAGGGAGTTTGGATAATGGCCGAGGACAAGTCCGATTGTTCTCTATGATTGCGGGGTAAGATTATGCTGATTACCTGGCTTCAATTTATTTTGTGCGCAGCCGTTATCACTTTTGCCGGAAGCCGGCTGACTCGTTACGGGGACATTATCGCCGAGAAGACTGGGTTGGGTAGAACATGGATTGGCATAGTCCTGCTGGCGACGGTCACCTCTTTACCCGAGCTCTTCACCGGTGTCAGCTCTGTTTTGTTGTTCGATGTTCCCGATATTGCCGCCGGCAACGTGGTTGGGGCCTGCATGCTCAACATGCTGACAATCGCCTTTCTCGACCTGATCGGAGGTTCAACGCCGGTTTCGGCAAGAGCGCACCAGGGCCATGTCTTGTCCGCCGGACTTTCAATATTGATGCTCGGAGTAGTCGGCTTGAGCTTGGCGTCTGGTAAAGCATTCGGCGCAATTGCCTGGATCGGCACATACAGTTTCGTGTTATTGGGGATTTACTTAGTATCCATGAAAGCGCTTTTTTCTTATGAGCAAAGGCGCGTGGCGGAATTTGTCAAAGAGTTCGAAGAAGCCCGGTACGAAAAAATCTCGAGAATGCAGGCTTATGGATGGTTCGCAATCCATGCCACACTGATTGTCGCGGCAGCTATCTTTCTGCCGCTGATCGGTGACAAAATCGCGGCGCAAACCGGGCTTGGAGAGTCGTTTGTCGGGAGTATTTTTATCGCGATTGCGACGACGCTTCCTGAGCTGACTGTGTCTTATGCCGCTTATCGGATCGGCGCCATCGACATGGCTGTGGGGAATCTCCTTGGCAGCAACCTCTTCAATGTAAACATTCTAGCGCATAGACGATTTTTTCTATACCAACGGTCCACTGCTGAATTACGTTTCCGGAAATCACGTCGTCAGCGTCATCGGCACGATGGCGATGACTGCGGTAGCGATCATAGGGCTGACTTTCAGGTCAGCGAGAAAGCGGTTCTTCCTGTCCTGGGATGCCATGACCATTGTCGCTCTTTACAGTCTGACCGCTTTTCTGCTGTTTAAAGGTGTCTAAAACAGATGGAGCTGCCAGCTTGCTCTAACTGCCGATCCAATGATTGGACTCTACATGGCTCGTTGTGCTGTATTCTAGAGTCAGTCGCGATGAGATCTACGGCTCGGCGTCTGGGATTTTTTAAGTACCAGATATTGGAAAGCGCAGAGTCAGATCCGCGTCCTGCAAATTGAAAATCATATAAGGACAAGACAGAGAGGTGTCAGATTATGCCGCGAGAATCGATGCCGTTCGTCTCTTTGGTTTCAGGGAGCAGTGCTGACTTATCTCCTCGGTTTTACCGTGCTCGGGCTCCTCGCCTATCTCGTCTATCGTGACCAACCATCCATCCCCGCCAGAGTCCTGGCGGAGAACAAGGTCCTGTTTACCCGCGATGATATTGTCGGCGGCATGAACGTTTTCCAGCGCTACGGGGTAATGGAGTACGGCTCGGCGTACGGTCATGACGCTTATCTGGGACCGGACTTCACCGCGGAGTACCTTCACAACACTTCCGAGTTCCTCATCACTGGCGGTCGGGCTCTTGCTCTTCTGTTTGCGTTATCTAACCCATCCGGACAGATGGAGCGATCGCGCCGCAAAAATATCCTTCTGGTCCCTGCATATCGGCTTGGCATGGATGGCATTTGTCAATCTCTTCCCGCTCGGCATTGTCCAGCTCTATTATGCCGTGGACATAGGCTACTGGTACGCGCGCAGCCTCGCTTTTCTCAATCTGCGCTGGGTGAATGTTCTCGAATGGGCGCGCCTGCCGGGCGACGCTCTTTTCATAGTTGGCGGAGCTTTACCGCTGCTCTGGCTCTGCTGGCAGGCGTTACGCTATCCCAACCCGCGCCGCAGCGAAGCCGAAGCGGAGCTGCCAAAGACGCTTTATGTTTATGATTCGGAACCTGGAAAGGGCTGATGAATAAAGGGCCGCTCGGCTATCTGCAGGACACTCCTGCCAACTTCAACGTTTGGCGCTACAGCCGTAAAGAATCTCGTGCCTAACGAGCTCTGTGGTAACCGTTGCTGTGCCTCATGGGGAGCAGTCGGCAAACCACCCTCGAACTGCACGCATTCACGGGCAGATTCTATTCGTTCGCGCCTTACGCGTAATGGTGTTCTTCTATTGCTATCGCATGACTTGGAGCAGGCGCCGTTCCAACCCTTGTTTGATGTCGCGGCGCACCTTCTCCACCTCGTCAATGTAAAGAGCATGAATATAAAGAAACCGTCGGTCGGTGGAAACATCGAGGCTGATAGTTCCCGGTGTAAGGGTTAACAAGTTAGCCAGCATGACGATTTCCAGGTCGGTCTTTGCCTCCAAGGGAATGGCAATAACGCCGGGTCTGATCTGGAATCTCGGCGTGATAATGTCGTAAGCGATGCGTAAATTCGCCAGAATAAACAGCCAAATATAATAACCGATAAAGCCGATTAGCTGAGCGACTTTGGTACTGTATCTGGAGCGACCGGTAATGCGTTGCGCCAGGTAAAGTATGCCATACCCAACGACGAACCCGATCGAAACATTCACCAGGGTAAAATCGCCGCTAGTGGCCGCCCACCCCAGCGCCAGCAAGAGATTCCAGACGAACATGGTGAGTTGTCCTTCGTATCGGTGGTCCCGTATTCACAAGCATGCGGCATCAGCTGATTATTTTTTAATCAGGTACGCATGACCAAACGTTTATCTAATCGGTCTGTTTCGGCCCGGATTCCTGCTGGTCAACGGATGCGTTGGCGCTAGGCGGCCGATCACTACTGCTTAGAGCATGTGTGCGCATGTCGTAGCGGCCTTTCAGCTCGTCGGTGATCGTGCCCGACCAGAGCGGAACACCGACAAAGTAGGCCGCGCGGCCGATCATATGCGCCGCCACCGGCGCGGTGAGGAGGACAAAAAAGATCGTCACGATCGCGCGCGTGGCGATGCCCAGTTCGGCAAAGTGAACCGCAACGGCCAGCAGGAGGCAGGTCACGCCGAACGCCGAACCTTTAGTGGCCGCTTGCATGCGCGAGAACAAATCCGGAAAGCGCAGAATACCCAGGGCGGAGAGAAACGCGAATATGGCGCCGGTCAACATCAATGACGAAGTGATGGTTTCTTTCATCACGAGACTCCTTTCTCCAAGTAGCGGGCAAAGGCCACAGTGCCGAGAAAAGCGATCAACGCCAGCACGATAGCGACATCCATAAACACCGGTTGCTTGGTCATGATGCTGTACACCCCGATAAAGCCGACCGAGATCGTCGCGATCAGGTCGAGCGCGACGACCCGGTCGGGAAGGCTAGGTCCCCGCGCCAGCCGATAGAACCCGAGAAAAAGCGCGCTGCTCAATAACACAAGCGCGATGCTGCCGGCCCAGGACTCGAAGGGAGAAACAATCATCGCAAAAACCTCCAGTACGGCCGATCCAGCCCTTGTAGAAGCGGCGGCGGGTCTAGGCGATGCCGCTGACGAAAAAGCGAATGAGCATACGTGTTCCCCGATCGCTGAACGTCGTCAGTCTCAGCGTGCCTGCCCTTCCTCGGTGAACACAGCCGCGCCAGCGAAATCAAGATACAGACGAACATGCTTATGTTCTTTTACCTAGCACGGCTTGAATATACTGGCCTGGATCCATCAACTGCTCGGCGGCCCGTAGCGATAGGACCAGCATGGCTTCCGCTCCCAATCCAAGAAGCACAGTCATCAGCGCCAGCAAAACCACCGGAAGCAGCAGCAGGTAGTAAGTCGTCGGTGATCTGAACGCTTTGGCTGCGGCGGCCTCTGACCAGGACGGCGGCGGCGCTTTCCAAAATGCTTCGAGCCAGATCTTTGTCATCGAAAACAAAGTTAACAACCCTACTGCTAAGGCAACGGCGACGATCGCGTATTGTTCGCTCTCGATGCCGGCTTGCGCCAGAGTTAATTTGCCGAAGAAGCCGGAAAGAGGCGGCACCCCTGCCAGGGACAATGCCGAGATAAGAAACAACGCGGCCAGCAACGGAGTCCTTTGGTAAAGCCCGCCGAGTTTTTTCAACTCATACGTGCCATGTAAAAAATGGGCGACGCCGCTGATGAGAAACAAGTTAGTTTTAGCCAGAATATTGTGGATGATGTAGTAAATGGCGCCGGCAATCGCCAGTGGCGTAAACAGCCCCAACCCCATGATCATATAGCCGATCTGGCTGATGATGTGAAAGGAAAGCAGACGGCGAACCTCGTTCTGAGCTATCGCTCCTAACACTCCGGTGACCATGGTCAAGCCGGCAAGAATGAGAATTACCGTATGCGTGTAGTTAATGTCATGGACGAAGATCAACGTGAAGACGCGAATCATCGCATAGACGCCGACCTTGGTCAGCAGCGCGGCGAAAATCGCCGAGACAGCCACTGGCGGCGTGTGGTACGACGCCGGCAGCCAAAAAAACAGTGGGAAAATGCCGGCCTTTATGCCGAACGCCACCAGGAACAGCATGGCGATGGTGGTGATGAAGTCTGCTGCTGCGGGTTCTCTGAGCTTTTGCGCCAGATCGGCCATGTTCAATGTTCCTACGGCGCCGTACAAAAGACCCACCGCAGCAAGAAAGATTGCCGATGCAATCAGATTGAGAGTTACGTATTTAATGGCGCCTTCCATCTGCGGCCGCTCACCGCCAAGCGCGAGCAAGACAAAGGATGCCATCAGCATGACTTCAAACCAGACGTAGAGATTGAAAAGATCTCCGGTGAGAAAAGCGCCGCAGACCCCCAGCAGCAAAAACTGGAGCAAAGGATAATAACCGAAGGATTCTCGCCCGGGCCCGATTGTGACAAGAGAGTAGAGGATCACGGCAAAACCCATGATACCGGTGATCAATATCATCATCGCGCTAAAGAGATCGGCGACGAAGACGATGCCGACCGGCGCCGGCCAATTCCCTATAGCCGAGACTTGAATGCCGTCCCGCCACACGGTCGCGAGCAGCCAGACCGCGTCCGTGAGCAGCAACAGCGCGCCGGCAATGCTCAACAAGCGGCCGATTTTCGGTGATTTCCACGGCAGCAGGGACAGGATCGCCGTCGAGAGCGGAATCAGCAGCGGCATTATCACAGGGAGATTCATGTGTCGGTCGTTTTCATCCGATCGAGATCGTCCGCGCCGACGGTTTGGACGACGCGGTGAATCAATACCAGGGCGAAGGCCTGCACGCCGAAGCCTATGACGATCGCAGTGAGGATCAGCGCCTGCGGCAGCGGATCGGCAACGGGTGCAGCGGGATTCGAAAGGATCGGCGGTTGCGCTCGAGTCAATCCGGCCACCGTGAAGATCAAGAGATTAGCCGCGTGACCGAATAGAGCCAGGCCAATGATGAGCTTTACGATGCTTCTGCGCAGCATCATGTAAAGACCCGCGGCATATAAGCCGCCAACCACGAATGCCAGTAAAAACTCCAGAACCTACTCCTCCGCTAGCGATAGAATGATAGTCAGGGTGACGCCGATCACCGTGAGATAGACACCGATATCGAAGAACAACGGCGTGCCGAGATCCAGTTCACCGATGGACCCAAAGCTTATTTTCACCCACTGACCGGTAAGGAAAGGTTCTCCGATGAAAAGTGAAATCATGCCGCTGCTCATCGCCAAGAAGAGACCCAGTACGATGAGACCGCGGGGATTGATAGCCAACAGGGTTCGGGTTTTCTCGACATCATAGGCTATGGCGTGCAACGCGAAGGCGGCTGCCGCGATCAGACCGCCAACAAATCCGCCTCCCGGCTCATTATGGCCGCGCAGAAGGATGAATATTGAAAACGTCAAAAAAAGCGGCAACAGGAGACGACTCGCGGTCGATAATATAAGTGACGTCACTTGCTTTCGTCCTTATCGAGGCGGAGTTTTAGCAGCGCATAAACCCCAAGCGCGGCGATCGCCAACACGGTAATCTCGCCAAGCGTATCCAGTCCGCGAAAGTCTACGAGAATGACATTGACGATGTTGCGACCATGGGCTAGAGGAACGCTATTATTGATAAAGTAGGTAGATATCTTCGGATGCAGCTGTACTCCGCTGGCGGTTAGCATCATCACTGTGATGAGTGCGCCGGCCACCAAAGCAAAGGAGGCGTCACGCGCCCGTGTCCAGGCGCTGGAGAGGCGGGCAAAACGCGGTAGATGATAAAGCGCCAGAACGAAGACAATCACCGTCAAGGTCTCGATCGAAAACTGCGTCATCGCCAGATCGGGAGCGCTGAACACAACAAATACTAGGGCAACGCTGAAGCCCACCACCCCGAGAGCCGCAATCGCCGCCAGCCGTGATGCCGCCTGCGTTGCCATGAACGCAGCCAGCAGGATGAGCACCGCCAGCGCCGCCTCGTAGAAAGAAACGTCCATCGAGGGCCCCAGAGTGTCTGATCCGATGTGCTGCAGCAGCTTGTAGCTGGACAGAATGGTTGCTGTAAGAATAACGATCAGCAGGTAGTAGCGAAGATAACCGCTTTGCAAGAAACGCGTTTGCGTCTTGGCGATGGTATTCAGGCCCGCTAGCGCCAGGCTGTAACCATACTTGGGCCCCCAGTCGCGCAGCGCGTCCAGGGGGGTAAAGATTCGAAGCAGCCAATCTCGAAAAACAAATAGGGCGGTGCCGCAAGCCAAAGTCCCCATGCTCAAGAGAAAGATTGGATTGAGACCATGCCAGAGCGCCAGCTCCAGGGAAACTGGTTTTCTGAGGACGGCCTGTGTTGCCGCCAGCAGAACTGACGCATCGATAATCGACGGCAGGATCCCTAAAATAATACTGGTGCCGGCAAGTACCAGCGGTCCAAGTAGAAGGCTGCTAGGCGCTTCATGAGCGTGCCTGGGCGTTGAGACTTGCTGGCCGGCAAACGGTTTAATGCCCGCTAGGATCGCCACAGCGACAAAAATCATGCTGGTCACCACTGATGCAATCAGCAGCACCGCCCCATTCTCTCGCCCGGCAAGAGTTTCGTACAGTAATTCTTTTCCATAAAAGCCGAACAATGCCGGCACAGCCGCCATTGATAACGCGGCAACAAGACCTACGGCCGCGCTTGCCGGCATGGCGCTGCGAAGACCGCTCAGGCGGTTAACGTCGCGAGTGCCGGTTTCATGATCAATGGCACCGGCAAGCATGAATAATGCGCCTTTGTAGAGCGCATGGCCCAACAAGAATACAATCATCGCTTCGATGGCTGTGGCTGTGCCAAGACCGACCAGCAGAATCATGATTCCGAGCGCGCTGATAGTCGAATAAGCCAGGATGAGCTTCAGATCGCTCTGGCGAAACGCGATAACGGCGGCAAACAGCATTGTGAAACCGCCGGCAGCAGTCACCGCGCCAGTCCAAAGCGTTGTTTCCGCCAGCGCTGGAGTCATTCGCGCGAGCAGGTAAACGCCGGCTTTGACCATGGTCGCAGAGTGCAAATACGCGCTTACGGGCGTCGGCGCTTCCATCGCTGCGGGAAGCCAAAAATGAAAAGGGAATTGTGCCGACTTGGTAAATGCGCCGAAGAGGACTAGCAGAAGGATCGGCACATACAGAGTGTGCGCCCGAATCGCATCGCCCCGTCCTGCTAAGACCGAAAGCTCACGGCTACCGCCTGCTTCACCAAGCAAGAGGAAGCCGCCCAGTAGAGCCAGACCGCCTAAGCTGGTGACCAGCAGGGCCTGTAATGCCGACGCGCGCGATGTCTCACTCTCGTGCTCAAAACCGATTAGGAGAAACGAGCTGATGCTGGTCAACTCCCAAAACAAAAATAAGCAGAGGGTGTTATCCGCGAGGACTACCCCGAGCATCGACGCCATGAACATCAAAAGGAAGCCGTAGAATCTACCCAGTTGAGAATGGTCTTTTAAGTAGCCACAGGCGTAAACCAGCACAAGCGCACCTATGCCGGTTATGAGAAGCGCGAAGAGAAGACTCAACCCGTCAAGATAAAAAGATAAATTCATGCCGAGGCTGCCTACCCAAGTATACGACACACGGACCACGTCTCCTCGGGCGACGAGTTCGAGATTTTGCAGGAAATAAGCGAACAGGATCGAAGGGAAAAGAGCCAATAGCCAGCCGGTGGATTGGCGTGCGAGTCGATAAAGACATGGTGCAATCAGTGCAACGACAAAGCCTGAGAGAACCACCACATCCAATTCCATGACTCTGCTCCTCCAAGATGGCGAAATTGCTTGGACTGTAACGGAAGCATGAGACTGAGTCTAGATAAGCCGCGAGATAAAACTGGAAAGAAGTTGCTACGCGGTTTTTGACAAGCGATTTATCCAACCCATGGCTTCACTGCGCATTAAAAAATGCCAGTTGTCGTGCGTCGTGGAGTCCGCGGAAACCAACTGCCCACCCCTGCAGCGTAAGAATCAACACCCCAACCAAAATCGCGTTTCTCAAAAAGATTGGCCATTTGAGACTTGCATCACTGCAGTGAGCAATCTTCACTGACACAACGCGGGAGTTTCGTGGTTCAGTAAAATGGCACACGGAAACTCCAAAGAGATTTTGCGTAGAGCAGGATCAAAACGCCGCCACCTAATTTCTTAGTGAATGGTTGGTTCAGGAAACGAATTCTTCACGCTTAAATGATGCGATATACGTTCGAGAATATCGGGTATGATGTAAGGCTTTTGGATGTATTCGTTAACTCCGGCTGTGGTGAGTTTTGATTTCACTTCTGGTTCTAAATATCCAGTCGTAACAATGATCTTCACATCTTCATTTAGTTTTCTTATCGTCCTAATCACGTCTAGACCCGAAACTTTGGGCAATCCAAGATCTATTAGGATGACGTCAATATCACTTCGGTACCGCTGGTAAACTTTACAGGAACAGCGATTGAAACGGTCGGCCGCTTGATTACGATTCCCATGAAGAGATCCGTTACAACGGGTTCGCCGCTGTCGATCACTTTTTGCACCGTCTCTGGTGTGCCCTGAGGCAACTGGTCTATGTCGTCGGCGGGGGGTTCTTTTGCATGTTGTACTGCACTCGGCAGTGGGGCTCCGAATGGTCGCAATGTATTCGTGATTTGTTGCCCCGAACGATCCAAGAGAACGATCGATGAATCGTTGTGTTCTTTGGCTGCGCGTGAACTAAGCTCATAAAAAGCTTTAAAGTCTTGCGAGTCCAAGTACGGCGAGGCTGCAAGCGTTTCGAGTACTTCACGCACCTGTCCTATTTCACGGTCCACCGCAAGTGACAGAGCGGGCGCGGTCTCACTCGCGCGCGAAAGCGGACTTGAATAAATGGCATCGAAGCGTGGCCCGCGTGCGAGATATCGTTTGAGTCGCTCAATTACCAGACGCCCCCATGAGCTGAGCGGAACGTCGGTCCATCCGGCCATGAGCGTGTCATGACCCCGGTACTAGCTGCGATGTGACCGTGCCGGATTAGAATCAGACGAGTCGAACCATCGCTGAATAAGGCAGGCAGCACCTCAGACGGACATTGCAAACGCTGCGGTGGGCAGATGGTACTCGAAGCGGCCACGGTTCTACATCATTGCAAGCTCTGGGCGTGACGTCTCCTCTCCTGAATAAGTATAGGTTCAGAATCTCTGCGCAATCAACCATCGTGGCGCCGTCCCTGGTCAAACGACAGGCTACTACTGCTCCTTCCGCGAACTCAATTTCAGGAAAGCAGTGCGAATTTGCGTGAACATGGAATTTCGCGTTAGACAGAACCGTAGATGATGAACCAGAAAATTCGTAAGTAGAGATTCGGCAGTCACGGGCTTTAGAAGGCGGAGGAATCCTGGCGCATCGTTGAGCCCGATTCTGAAGGCTTGGCGCGCCGGACACTCACCCCGGTTGATTATCCAGCAGGCTCTCAGAGCCTGGCCGTAAAAGCCGCTTCTCTGACCTCTTAGCGAGTGCACCGACAACCAAATTTAGCTGAAACGGGAGGAACAATGCACTCATTGATCAATGACTATCAGGCTGGGCTATTGGGCGCTCATGAACCGCCCTGTCTATCACTCTATCAGCCGACGCACAGGGCGTATCCTGAAAATCAGCAGGACCCGATCCGCTTTAAAAATTTACTTAAGTCCCTGGAGCAGTCGCTGCGTCAAAAATATACCACGCGAGACGTTAAGCCCCTGTTGCAACCGTTTCAGGATCTTTCGGCGAACCAGGATTTTTGGAATCACACGCAAGACGGCTTGGCGGTCTTGGGCGCACCCGGACTGTTCCGTATTTACCGGCTCCAGCGGGTCGTTCCTGAATTGAGCGTGGTGGCCGATAGTTTCCATATCAAGCCGCTGATTCGAATCCTTCAGTCGTCGGATCGCTATCAATTATTAGGATTGAACCGGGGTGAGGTAAAGCTTTTCGAGGGGAATCGCGATGCTCTCGATGAAATAGAGTTGGCACCTGGAGTGCCGCGCACAATCACTGATGCGCTTGGGGACGAGTTGACTGAGCCACACCTGACTGTGGCTTCCTACGGCACGGGTGCCGCAGGCCCCGCCATGCGCCATGGCCATGGCGCAAAGAAGGACGAGATAGATCTGGACGCAGAACGGTTCTTCCGCGCTGTTGACCGAGCGGTTCTGGAGCACCATTCGCGGCTCTCTGGGCTGCCGCTTATTCTAGCGGCGTTGCCGGAACATCACAGCCTGTTTCGCCAGGTGAGCCAGAATTCATTTCTAGTGTCAGAAGCAGTCGATATTCATCCTGATGCGCTATCGGGTGAGGCGCTCCGAGAGCGCGCCTGGCGGGTCATCGAGCCCCGATATCTTGCGCGGCTTGCTACGTTGGTCGATGAATTCGGCAAAGCAAAGTCGAACGGACTCGGCTCTGACGACGCCGCACTCATAGCTGAAGCCGCGGCGGCTGGACGGGTTGCCACGGTATTGATTGAAGCTGAGCGTCACGTACCCGGGCGAATCGATCAAGTGTCGGGGCGCGTTGAATTTGGCGACCTCGCGCACCCGGAAGTTGACGATCTGCTCGACGATATTGGCGAGCTGGTCCTGAAAAAGGGCGGGCAAGTCGTAGTCTTTCCAGCCGAGCGCATGCCGGTAGAAACCGGGGTCGCAGCGATCTATCGCTTTTGAGGAGTTAATCGCGCCAAAACGAATGCTCCTTGCGATAGCCGGGCGCGAGACACAAATCGCCAGCGAGCAACCATTCAGGGCCGATGACTACCAGCCTATTTGTCCGGATTGTCCGGCGTGTGCGCCGGAGGCAGAGAGGCAATTAGCCACAAGGGGATAATTGTTTATAAATGGAAGCCAGTGCGCGCGATTGAGATATTCATGACATCGCCGCCGATGAATAACTAAACATTCGAGACACTTTAGTGATTTCCATAGAACAGATATTTATCGCCGCAGGCATTGTCTTTCTCCTGAGCGTTTTTGCCAGCAAGGTATCGGAAAACTACGGCATCCCGGCGTTGTTATTGTTTTTGGTTTTGGGGATGCTCGTCGGCTCGGAAGGGCCGGGGGGAATCTATTTCGATAACGCATCCCTTGCCCAAGCGCTGGGCGTAACGGCGCTTGCTTTGATTCTCTTTTCGGGAGGCCTGGATACCAGCTGGTCCGAGGTTCGCCCGATAAGCTTCATCGCCCTGGTGCTTTCCACTGTCGGAGTTCTCATTACCGCCGGCGTCATCGGGGTACTCGCCTGGTTTCTATTGGGCTTTACTTTGCTCAAAGGACTGCTTCTGGGTTCGATCATCTCGTCCACCGACGCGGCCGCTGTGTTTTCGATACTTCGCTCCCGCAACATCGGGTTGCCTCCACAAGTGAAGAGTCTCCTAGAGCTCGAATCCGGCAGCAACGATCCGATGGCGGTGTTTCTGACAGTCGCTCTCATTGGGCTCTTGGGTCAGGAGGCCAGCGCTTTCACTCTGCTCATTCAGATGTTTCTTCGCCAGATGTTGCTGGGCGCGGTTCTCGGCTTCGCGCTCGGTTGGGCGCTGGTCTGGTTATTGAACCACATTGGCCTGGAGACCGAAGGTCTTTACCCAGTGCTGACGCTTTCCTGTGTGTTGTTGATTTATGGTGTCATCGCTTACCTCGGGGGAAACGGGTTTCTCGGAACTTACGTCGCCGGCTTGGTGATGGGCAATAAGAGCTTCGTGCACAAGAGAAGCCTGTTGAGATTCCATGACGCGGTGGCTTGGCTGATGCAGATCGTGATGTTTATCATTCTGGGGCTGCTGGTGTTCCCGTCCCAGCTTGTTCCTGTAATTGGCTCCGGGCTTCTTCTGTCGGGTCTGTTGATGCTGGTCGCCCGGCCATTGGCAATTTTCTTGTGCTTGTTGCGGAGTCGTTTTAACTTGAAGGAACGACTGCTGATCGCCTGGGTAGGACTTCGAGGCGCCGTGCCGATCATTTTGGCAACTTTTCCGCTGCTCGCCAATGTTCCCGATGCGGGCCATATCTTTCATTTGGTGTTTTTCATCGTACTTACCTCGGTTCTGCTTCAGGGCACAACCATCCCGATGGTAGTAGGTTACTTGGGTCTAGCGACGCCCCAAGCTTCCAAGCTACGCTACGCGCTTGAATTGGAAGAAGGAGAAGGCATGGAAACGACCCTGATGGATTTTATCGTGCCTTACAACTCGCCGGTAATTGATAAAGCCATGGTCGAAATGCGATTTCCCGAACAAAGCGTTGTTGCGCTCATCTCCAGAAACAATGAATACATCGTGCCCACAGGCGCCACCCGACTACAGGGGGGAGATGTGTTGCTGATGATTCTCAACAAAGGCGCTGTTGCCGCAACCCATCGGATCCTCTCAACCGGCAATCGAGAATAGATCTTATCACTGCTTGGGGCGGCTCATGCTATGTCACCGCTGTGACCACGGAAGGTTGTTACATTCCCTCTAACGATGATAATCGCCCGCCGCTTCCGGCTGATAGACGATCTCTCTAACAGTTAGCCTTTTTAAGCCAGCTGGAACGTCCCATTCAACTGTATCCCTAACCCGATATCCCAGCACTGCAGTTCCGATCGGAGCTAAAACCGAGATTTTGCCACGCGATGAATCAGCGTCAGCAGGGAAAACCAAGCTGTAGACCGCGTCCTCGCCGTTGTCTAAGTCTTGCAATCTGAATGTCGAATTCATCGTGATCACATCGCTGGGAATGTCTTCGGGTCGCAGCAAATCAGCTTGATCCAATTCGTCGCTTAGTTCTTGAAGATATCGCAGAGTTCTCTTGTCGCCAAATTGTGCGGCGACGTCTATAAGTTCGCGTAATCGTCGCGAATCGAACTCGGTAATATAGATTTTACTCATTGTAGGTTCCTCGTTTGGGTACAGTGATCAATTTCGGGAAGGACCTTCTCTTTGTCAGTTGATGAGCCGTCTATTCTTACTATTTTATCCACGCCGGAGTGAGAAGGCTTTCCGGCCAATCCAACCGCGCCGTTTGGTTTGACCATCAAAACGGAACATTTGACTTGGTTGAGTATTTTCTCGGCGGTATTGCCGATGAGCCATCCCCCTAATCCGCGTCTGCTAAACATACCCACGATAAGCACGTCGATCCTCTCCCTGCGCACTGCCATAGGAATCACTTTGCTCGCCGTTCCTTTCAGCAGGTGCATGCGATGCCGCACCGTCATTGCGCTGGAGTTTTGTATTTTCTCTTTGACAGAACTCGCCTGAACGTTAAAAACGTTATAGACATAGCTGCTTAGATTCTCAGCCGAGAGTCCACCTTGACTGCGGAGAACACCTTCAGCGGGCGCCCTCCAGGCGTTGACAACGTGCAGTTCAGTGCCTTCTCTGGCGGTCAGTGAAGAGGCTATATCCAAAATCTTCGTATTCAACGCATCTCTGTCTGCGTCGAATGGATCCGGATCCACAGCAGCCATTATCCGGATATCTTCCTTTGCGATACTTGGATTTATAACCCAAACCGGACACGGACACTTCCGGATGAGCTTCAACGTGGCAGAGCCGAGTGAGATCTGTTTCAGTGAAGGCCTACTATGTTCGGCTACTATAACAAGATCATGCCGGCCACGGAGTACTTGCTGCATTACTTCGGCGACCGGATTGCCACACACCACATTGAGTTCGAACTGCAGGTTTGCCTGATTCGGTACTACGAGCTCTTTTAGTTTCTCGCACCGCTCCAGAATGCCAATCTCTCGGAAATCCTTTGATGATTGATCAGCCGGTGAACCCAATCGTTCTGGCACTGCTTCGATCACATTGAGTATTGTTAAACGGGCGTTCTCCTCCGCAGCAAGCGTGATTGCGCGTTCACAGGCTTCTTCGCACAATGTGTTCGAATCAACAAACAAAAGAATGTTTTTAAATACCGCCATGAACTTCTTTGCTCCTTGGCTGATAAACAAAGCGCCGTTCAAAGGTCACTTCTCAGACAACCTGCCCGTTGCCTAGTTGGTTCGCTTTTCCTAATTACGACTATTAAAAATATACCGAGTTGCATTAACCTTAGTATGAGATCCGCTGGTGATCTCACCGGTAATCCATCGAACAAGCCCACTGCCGACTGACGGCAGTAGGACACCGTCACGACGTCGAACGTTGGGAGATTGCCAGCCGGCTTAGCGTCCGAAGCCGCGCAATCGCGGACGGGTGCACATTGACGGCTTTCGACGACCTTCCTGCCACTGCGCGCTTACGTCTGCTCTGCGGCTGCTAGAATCTGCAGCTTTTGGGAACGCGTAGCTTTTTCGTGCTCTCCGATAGTAGCAGCCAATCGGCAATTCCGAGAAAAAGATGACCAGCCCTACGGGAGAACAATGATGGAAAAAACACCGAAGCTATAAGCCAATAATTAGATTTAACATGCTCACATCGACCCTCATTACGCATTCGATCGAGCAAGATCGATGCCGGAATCGATTGACGGATCTATCGAGCTGGGACGAAGAAAAGTTTTGGCAGTTCTTTTATGTCTGCGCATTATCTACTTGGAATCCGCAGAGCGAGCTGTCCACGTCACGTCGATAATAGTAGTGGCTCTTGGCACTATCAAAAGTGAGGCGAGATTGTGAGACACTGTGGCAACTTTGCGTTCTTCGATTCTCCAAATACTCATCCACAATCTGAGCTAGGCGCACTGGCTGGCGAACGACCGCATAATCCCATGGCGATCTGTCAGGTTGAGCCACGACGCGGTCGCACATTACAATCAAAGCTACCATCGCTACTCACATAATCGATCACAGCTCTATATCGTAGCCGGCCTTTGCCAAGGCGCGGCGCGGCGCCTCGATCACTTTGGCAGCGTCGACGTGTGGCGCCACTCTTACAGTGGAAGTATTTTGTAGCTGGGTCAGGATTTGATCCGTCTGAGCCCTGCCAGTTCTTCACATTGCTCATAGAATCCGCCCGGCCGCTCTTCAATGGGATTGTGCGCTTGGAGGATGATTCTTATCGCCGCGATGATAGAAGAGTTAGGCCTGGGCACAAGAAGCGCCGCGACACCCCGTGATCAAGACGGAGTTCGCCGCGATCGGAAGCGGTTTCCTATTGCCAGGCCCTTGGGCCGCGGGGAGCAGGATCTTTTCCTCCATCGCGATATGTTTCAACAATTGAGCACGGAATTAGCGTAAACGGGCCGTCAATAGTTTCCAGACGAGCCGTAGCACGTTCAAGCAACGCGTCGAGACATGCGTGATCCTCCGTGAGCTAGCGGCAGATTTTACCAGCCATTAAAAAGTCCTGCCCGCAGGCTTATAGATACGGAGATTTCTTCAGTGATATCTCATCTCTCCCTTTTAAGTTTTGAACTTCGAGCACCCGTTATCAAGATCTTTAACAGATAAGCAAAAAGCGTATGGAACGCGAAGACATCCCAGTTAATCTTCCGGTGAGAAGTTGGTAGATAATCCTCAATTCCTGCGTAAGTAGTGACGGGGATATGGTAGGCACGGAGCAAAAGGATTTCCAGTTTTTAATGCGTCGGCCAACTGCACGACAGGAGAGAGGACCATTTCCGCCAACTCAGATCCGTCGAGAGGAACGATTACAGATCGTAGGATTGCCTGCCCTTCGCTCTTGGTTTCTTCACTGGCGCGGATGAGTAGGAGTGGATTGATTGAGCTCCGCAGCACCTTTTCCGCCACACTTCCCAGAAGCAATCGATTGAATCCCGAACGGCCGTGTGTGGCCATGGCCGTAAGCGTTGCATCCGATCCCGTCTTTTCAATGATGACGTCTTCCGCCTTTCCCTTTTCTACAGTGCACTTTACCTCGTGGTCAGGAAACGTTCTTGCTATGCGTTTCAAATACTCTTCCGTATTTCGAGCGCTTTCAGCGACGATCGGTTCGAAATAGCCGCTGCCACGAAATACCTGACTAGCTCAATACAGCAATATCGACGATACCCAGGAGCTCAACGGGGATTTTGAGCGTTCTCGCCAGAGTTCGGCCATAGGGCAACGCCGCTTCAGCCGTTTTCGATCCATCCAGCGCTATTAGCAATCGTGTGTAAATAGTTATCCTCTTCTGATTATCTACTCTCCTGCTCCGGGTAAAATTTATGCGTAGAAATGCCGCGGCAATTTTTCCATTATCATGCTCGACCAGAAGACGGCTTGCGTCGCTCGCTGCTGTTCGGCGAATTCAGCGGCCTCAAACTTATAGCATGGAATGCTCTCTCATCCTTGTCCTTTAATCTCAATGCCATGACGATCTGTAAGCGCAACGATGATGCCAGAGCGCGAACAGGCAGTGCTACTCAAAGCAATGCATTTACTTGTGGGAAGGCAGTCTTCAAAACGGAGCATCGAAACGCGTCTCCTTATAAAGGCAAAAAGGATGAGGCAGAAATGTGAGGCACTGTGGCATTATTGTGATTCACTGCTAGAAGTCCATTCGCTGGGAACATTGCGGACAGTACGAGCAGCTAGTGCGCTCGATCAGCGCGAAGACAGAATTGTTAAGGCTCCATAAATGCAAGGCTTAGCGGATGAAACAGCTGAAACTTAGAAACATCGCCACTGTTTCATGCAACATCACCCGTTAGTGTGCTAGAGGCGCGAATTTAATCCTTTTCACAAGTTAACCTTCCGATCAGCAGTTGGCATTCTGGTTGCGCTATACCTCTACGGATGCTTGAAGAGGCGTCCGTAGAAGATTGCTAGGAGGAAACGAAAATGGCTCGTCCAATGCTCAGGCCCGCGTACGTGGCTGCTGAACCAACTACAGACTACGCGCATCAGGCCTATATGATTCTTAAATTTGGGTTCACCGTCGCACCGGTCATCGCCGGGCTCGACAAGTTTTCTAATGTGCTGGTGGACTGGACTCAATATCTCACGCCGTTGGTACCGACATGGACCGGGATCGATCCGGCCACTTTCATGATGGTGGTAGGAGTCATCGAAATCATCGCCGGTATTGCGGTCGCGGTGAAACCGAAGTTCGGTGCTTTGGTCGTTACCGCCTGGCTCTGGGGAATCATCATAAACTTGCTGCTGGTGCCGGGATATTTTGACGTGGCCTTGCGCGATCTAGGTTTATCTTTTGGCGCGCTTGCGCTTGCGAGATTAGCCGAGCGCGAGGAATAACTCAGCGGCGAACGAGCGAAACCCTACTCCGACCCTATGATACGGCTCGACAGTCACTTTGCGGGTGATGTGCATTACATGATCTCGGTCAGAGCCTTTGGCTCGACAATATCACGCGCGGGCTTCTGACGAGCGGCACATTGGACCGCTACATCAGCGATTTTTCGGTGACGGGGATCACCTCCACTCCGACGATCTTCGATAACGCCATCAAAGAGGCGTGCTTCTACGACGATGCTATCCGTCAAAAGGCGGTTCAGGGTAAATCGGGCGAGGAGTTGTTCTACGAACTTGCTTTGGAGGATTTGATCCGGGCAGCCGACCTGTTCCGTCCGGCCCACCACGCCACCAGCGGAGTTGACGGCTGGGTTTCGTTGGAGGTGTCTCCTTTGTTGGTCGATGACACGGCCGGCACTATAAAATCGGCTGTACAACTTCATGCGCGCGCGAGACGCCCCAATCTTTTCATCAAGATTCCAGGTACCCGCAAAGGCATTCCTGCGATTGAGGCGACGATCTTCGCGGGCGTGCCAGTAAACGTCACACTGTTGTTCTCACGGGAACAATACATCGCGGCAGCCGAGGCGTATATGGGCGGGATCGAGCGCCGCATTGCCGCCGGCCTCAACCCCAAGGTGGATTCGGTAGCATCGGTCTTCGTCAGCCGCTGGGACGTAGCGGTGAAGGACAAGGTTTCAGACGGGCTGCGCAATCGCCTGGGCATTGCCATCGCCAAGCGCACGTATAAGGCCTATCGCGACCTGCTGGTCTCGCCGCGTTGGCGGAAGCTTGCCGACTCCGGCGCCCGTCCGCAACGCTTGCTCTGGGCAAGCACCGGCACGAAAGACGCGCAGGCCGCAGAGACCCTCTACATCGAAGCGCTGGCAGCTCCCGATACGATCAACACCATGCCGGAAAAGACGTTGCGCGCCTTCGCCGAGCACGGTCGACTAAGAGGCGTGTTGCCGATCGATGGCGGCGACGCCGAAGACGTGCTCGCCGAATTCACCCGCGAAGGCATCAACGATGAAACGCTTGCCGCTGATCTCCAGAGCGAGGGCACCCAATCTTTCGATAAGTCCTGGAACGACGTGTTGGCTTGCATCGCATCAAAAAGTGTCCTCGTCAAGAACAAGTCTGATCAAGCAGGAAGGAAATGACAGTGACCTGAGGTATCTCAGGCCCAACATGTTAGGGAGGATCAAATGAGCGAAGTAAAGGTGGAACTGAGTGGACCTGATCTCGTGCAGGGAGTCGTACTCTCGACAATTGCCGACGGCGCCATGTTGCTCGGCCATGCCCACGGCGAATCGGCGCTCCTCGTACGTCGAGGCGATGAGCTGTTCGCGGTTGGTAACGCGTGCACCCACTATGGCGCCCCGCTAAACGAGGGGCTGCTTGTCGACGATACGGTTCGTTGTCCGTGGCATCACGCCTGTTTCAGCTTGCGTACCGGTGCGGCCCTGCGAGCACCGGCTTTGAATCCCATCTCGCGTTGGCGCGTCGAGCGGCGAGACGGCATGGTGTATGTGCGAGAGAAGCTCGAGCCGGTAGCCGAGCCATCACGCATGCCTGCGGCGGCCGGTATACCGAAGTCGGTCGTGATTGTGGGTGGCGGCGCGGCAGGCGATGCCGCTGCGGAAATGCTCCGTCTGGAGGGTTATCTCGGCCGTATCACCCTGTTGAGCGCCGACGAGTCATTACCCTGTGACCGCCCCAACCTTTCGAAAGGCTATCTCGCGGGCACCGCGCCCGAGGAGTCAAACCCGCTTCGATCCACGGAGTTTTACAAACAGCGTGATATCGATGTGAAGCTGCGGGCGCGGGTCGTCACGATAAATGCGCCGCGCCACTACATCGAGCTCAAAGACGGCAGCCGGTATCCTTACGATGCTCTCCTGCTGGCCACTGGCGCCGAGCCGGTGCGCCTCGAATTGCCCGGCGGGGATCTCCCGCACGTCCATTACTTGCGCACGCTCGTCGACGGCCGCGCTCTTGTCGGCAAGGCTCTGGCTGCGCGCCGCGCCGTAGTCATCGGCGCGAGCTTCATCGGGCTCGAGGTGGCGGCATCCCTTCGAGCGCGGAATATCGACGTGACTGTGGTCGGCCGAGAGGCATGCCCCATGGAGAAGATCCTCGGAGCCGATGTCGGGAATTTCATCCGCAAACTCCATGAAGAACACGGTGTCACGTTCCATCTCGGCACGACCGCTACATCGATTGACGCGCGCCAGGTCGTTTTGAAGAACGGAGCGACCCTTCCGGCCGATCTCGTGGTCATCGGCATCGGCGTGCGACCGGCGATTTCACTGGCAGAACGGGCAGGACTCGCCATCGACCGCGGCATCATGGTGGACGAGTACTTGGAAACGAGCATCCCCGGTATCTTTGCAGCCGGCGATATCGCGCGCTGGCCGGACCGGTTCACCGGCGAGCGGATTCGTGTCGAACACTGGGTTGTTGCGCAACGCCAGGGGCAGACGGCCGCGCGCAACATGCTGGATCGACGGGAACGTTTCGACGCCATTCCTTTCTTCTGGACCGAGCAATACGATTTCGGCCTTGCTTACGTTGGCCACGCCAAGGGATGGGATAAAGCCGAGATCGATGGGCAGCTTGACGCGCGAGACTGCGCGATCACGTATCGGAAGGGCGGCAGGAAATTGGCGGTCGCACTGATTCACCGGGATCTCGAGGGACTTCGGGCCGAAGTCGAGTTCGAGAGGACAATCGCCGCCACAGGAGCAGCCGATCCTTCGAGCAAAAACGTTTTGAGACACTATGGTTGATCTTGACCGGCAGTTCAGCCGCGCTGCTTAAACCAGCCTCTGGGAGAATAATCGACCGGGAGGAAAACCAAGGTGACGAGAAGATTTAGTGTGGGCGATCACCGAACTGTGTTGTGCTCAGAGTGAGTCCACTCCAGTAGGCGCCACTCTTTAATCCAACGTCGAGTCTCCGTTAACTTTGATCGCGATCGGCGCGGAATCCTCGATTGCTTCTTGCCGTTTCGCCTCGGTGACATGAGCATGTTAAGCGCAATGTTCATTCCAGCAAAGAACATAAGCACTCGCACAAAGAAGGCGCATTACTGAACTTCCTTGTTGAAAAGGCATGAGGCCAAATTGTCAGGACTTTGGCAGTGCTGTTATGCCGGGGCAATTTCGCGGGGGTGAAATGTCAACAGTCATAAGCTACTTTGCATACTCAAGGCTCATTCTTCAGAGAGCTGCTGGCGGTACACGCCGTCCGGTCAGTTTCGATTAGAGCCGTGAAGATTCTTGTGAATTCTTACCCTGCTCGCTTCTGACTCTATCTATCACTCGGAATAAGTCATCGGCGGAAAAGGGTTTGGAAAGAAGCTCTGCTTGCAGCTTTTCAGCGGCGCGGCGTAATGTGTCATCTGCAAAAGCTGAAATCAGAATGATCTTAGCTCCAGGATTTTTCTGCTTCAGCGCCTCAGCGATTTCGGTCCCCAGCAGTCCAGGCGTGCGGACGTCAAAAATGAAGAGATCAAAGGAGTTCGCCCATGCTTTCTCATAACCATCTACCCCGTCCATGCTCGAGACCACCTCGTTGTCTCCGGTTTGTAAAATCTCTGCTAAAAACTCGCAGAAGGTCTGGTCGTCTTCTATGATTAAAACGCGCAATTCAAATCCTCCGTTCTTTCAATCATAGTCCACCGCAACAATTATGCCGAATGCGGCAGAGGCGTCGGTCAAAATGCCTGGGAAGGAATACGGAAGGTCTTGCTTGAGCAGTTCGAGTTTAATGCTTAAAAGAGTCAATCTTCCAACGCGCGAGCATGCGGTAAAGAGAGCGTCTGTCGATATGTAGGACCTTCGCTGCCCGAGAGATATTTCCCCTGACACGGTTCAGCACATACAGCGCGTAACGCTTTTTGATCTCTTCCAAACTGGGCATGTCCGAAAAAATTAACGTGTTCATCGCCGGCGTTCTCGTACAGCGGCGGCAAGCCTTCCCGAACTTCTTGAGGTAGATCCTCTAACGAGAGAACGGAATCTTTCGAGAGGACGACAGCTTGCTCGATGGCATTCTCGAGCTGGCGGATATTCCCGGGCCAAGAATAGCTTCTGAGTCGCTCGATAGCTTCCTCAGAGATATCCGTAATTGGCTTACCGGCAGCTAGGCTGTAGCGCCGAATAAAAATTTGCACCAGCGCGTCGATATCTTCCGTTCTTTGCCGGAGCGGCGGCAGGTGGATGGTGATCACTTTCAACCGGTAGTAAAGATCTTCTCGAAAAGCCCCGCGTTTCACCAGTTCGTCTAGATCCTTGTTGGTGGCGGCCAACACTCGCACGTCTACTTTAATCCAGTCCTTGCCCCCTACCGGCCTAATCTCTTCCTCTTGCAAGACCCGAAGAAGCTTTGATTGCATGTTAAGGCTGATATCCCCGATCTCGTCGAGAAAGCAGGTTCCGCTGGTGGCTGATTGAAACACACCTTTTTTGTCGCCGACCGCTCCCGTGAAAGCGCCGCGCGCGTGCCCGAAAAGCTCGCTTTCCAGCAGCGTCTCTGTAAGAGCCCCACAATCCACCGCCACAAACGCACGTTGAGCGCGGGAACTGTGTTGATGAATGGACCGGGCGATCACCTCTTTGCCTGTGCCGCTTTCTCCGAGAATCAGCACCGTGCTTTTTGTTGGAGCTGCTCTTGCCACCATCTTGAACACTTCGACCATAGCTGGACTTCTGCCAATTACGGTTTTTTGTTCAAGATCCTCGCCTTGTTTGACTTTCTTGGGAGGCCGGGCGTCCAGTTCTCTTTGTCGTAAAGCCCTGAAAATAATTTTCTTCAGCTCATCCAAGTTCATCGGCTTGGAGACGTAATCATAAGCGCCCTCATGAATAGCCTCGACGGCGGTCTCAATCGAACCGAACGCCGTCATCACGATGACGGGGAGAGACGGCTGCTCTTGCCGCATGGCTCGGGTCACATCGAGACCACTCATTTCCGGCATCCGCACATCGACCAATAGCAAATCATAGGATTCCCTCCTTAGGCGATCGAGCGCTTCTTCACCGCTGCCAGCTTGATCTACTTCATGCCCATCTCCCTCCAGAACCTCGGCGAAAAGCCGGCAGCTTACCTCGTCATCATCGACGATCAAAATGCGCGCTTGCAAGACGTTCACCCGTTCGCTAGCGATCGTTGGCCGCGTCAGTTGGAAAAAAGATTCTTACCGTTGTGCCCTTTCCGACTTGACTATTGATCGCTATTTTTCCTCCATGTTCCTTGACAATCTCCTGGCAAACAGCGAGGCCGAGGCCGGTGCCGTTGGCGGGATTCTTGGTGGTCATGAAAAAATCAAAAACTTTTGGCAACAGATCCGGGGAGATGCCCGCCCCGGTGTCTGAGATCTCTATGTTAACGCCGGAACGTTGCTGCTCCGATGCCTGCACAGTATAGGTCGAAATTGTGATTCTTCGCTCTTGTCCCAGGGAGTCGACGGCGTTCTTGAGCAAGTTGATCAATACACGCTGTACAGATCCGCTATGTGCGTTCAGCAACGGCAACGACTCTGACAATTGAATTATGACCTGGACGCTTTTCTCCGCGAACACAGGCTTGAGAAGGAGCAAGGTCTCCGACACTAAATCGTTTAAGTTGACCGGGCTGCGCCTGCTGGTCGATCCACGCGTGCGATCCAAATAGTATTGGACAATGCCTGCCATGCGCCGAACCTGACTCTCGATAGTTTTCACATGGCGGCGGGGTTTCTCGGGCAGATCCTCTTGCGCTAACAGTTGGGTATATCCTAGCACCGAGTTTAACGGCGTGCCCAGCTCGTGAGCAATGGCTCCGGTCATCCAGCCGAGGGCTGCGGCCTGCCCCACCCGCCCCATTTCCTGCTGCAGATTCCAGAGTTCCTTGTTGCGCTCAACCAGTTCTCTGGTAATGCTCTCAACGCTCTCCTGTGCTTCCTTGCGGTCTAAATACAACTGCAACATTTCTGCAATAGAATCGAGCAAGCTCTTTTCCTCAGGAAGAAAAGGACGTTTAGTCCGTCCGAGCCCAGTTTCACTATATGCGATTTCCACAAGACCGTGCTTTCCACCGGCGGTGGTGAATGGCGCGCTCTGCGTCGACGAACATGAGCCGAAGTGTTTCGATCTATATTCGACTCCGTCCAGGACAATGCGCGCAGCGGCTAACTCTGCCTGATCGAATGCCTCGGGCAGAATGTTAACGATTTCCCATAGCAACATCCCGGGGGCTCTTTCATGATCCTGTAGCAAGCGCGCTGTGCGATGCAGCGCCGTGAGCTCTTTGACTCGTTCGTTGAGATCGTGAACCACTGATTGCTTCTGTTCATGACCTTTGTAGTTGCTGATAACCTGAAGATGCATGATCAAGTGTAAAGGCTCGCCGTCCGGATCGCAGTCCAGTCCGACGCTCGTTAGAGTCCAGACTGAATCTCCGGATTTGTGAACGTACTCTTTCTCTCGCTCGAAATGTTGGATTTTCCCATCCAGCATATCCTGAATTGTCCTCCGATCGTCATCGGAAAACTTTGGAAAGATCGACCGCTCAAGCTTCCTCTTCCGAAACTGACTCTTTTCACATCCAAGTATGCGGCACAGGGCTCGATTTACTTCGAGCACATCACCGGCAAGCGTTAGAATGGCGATGCCCACCGGCGCGTTGTCGAAAACGCTCCGGAGATCGGGTGAATTCGTCGATTTAGGTTTGTCGGAGCGAGTCGTTTTCACGTTTTAACTTTACTTGAATCACGAACCATGCGCCAAACGCGCCAAGTAAAATGATAATCAGAATCGCTATTACTGCCGCCACGATTCCACCGGCAAGCGTCAACGAAAGGTGAAGAAGGATCTTTGATAACTCTAGTACCATTACTGTGAAATCCCAGACGACAGTTTTAAGCCTAGTATCGCGGGCGCATTATCTGTAGGTCAGCACTCGACCCCAGGGACTCTTGGTTCCCCAGATCCCGAAACGCAAGGGTTGAAATCAACAATTTGACTGTGATCCACGAACAGATTGACCTCCGCCCGTAATTTTTATGTATCATTGAAATACCTCAGGCTCAGCCGCTTCGAACATTACTTTTTCGAGCCCGAGACTCCTGACGAAAGGGGCGGGTATCCGTCCGCCATGATGTTACGCTTCGGTGACTCCCTCCGATTCGATCATTATCATGTATGCGCCCCCGTCGAGATAACGTCTGGCGCGATCAACCGCCCAGTCGATATCCCGTGTCCCTTCCGCTTCCAGCTCAGAGGCAGCCGTCGTACCGCCTGCGCCGAACTGGATTCCCACTTCGCTTTGGCCTTCATCCCAGCTCTTTGCACCTTTTCTCTTAACTAAGGACGTCATCGACCGGGACTGTTATGAAGCCTGCGGATATCTCTATAATGTCGCACCCGATCTGGCCGCATTCGTTGATATAATTGTCGACAGCTTGGGGCCCCAAGTGAGCACATGTTCTATAAAGCCGCCCGTGGAAACCAAAACATAGTGTTGGTGAGAGTACTGGATGAGAATTGCACAGCGCTACGAGCCATCAAAGAAAATGAGCCTCCGGCAAACTTCAGCGCGTCCACATAAATCCCCATGGTTTCGAATATATCCTGCAAATAGTTTTCCCAATCGGTGTGTAGCAGGGGCCCGTATTTCCGTTATACCGCGCGTGCGCGGTATAGACTCGCGTTGGTTTACCTGGATGAACGAAAACGCCCTTTCATTAAAATTCAACATGTTTTCCATTAGGGCCTCCTTTGTTCATTACGCCATCATCGAGCCACTTGTGCTGATGACGGATCTCGTTGGCTGCCGGGGGTTCAGCTCGTTAGTGATGCCTTTCCGCAATTCTTCTGTCGACTCGCGAAGGCCGCCCGACCCGTCTGCGTTTCACCGCGTGCCTTTCCTTCTTCCTGCGCCGGGGACATAGCTCCACCGGTTTCGTACGTGGTCGGGGGATGGCGATCACCGGACAGGGTGCGTTTCGAATTACTTGCTCCGTCACGCTGCCGAAGATCATCCGGCGTAAACCTCGTCTCCCATGGCTCGACATGATGATCAAATCCACCCGTTCTGCCTCTGCCAAACTCACAATATTTTTATCAGGAGTGCCGAATTCCACCCTTTTTTGAACCTCGACCAAGGGAAGTAAATCAGCAAAATTTTTCTCGAGATACGCAGCAAGATTATCTTCGCACCTGCAGAGATAATCTTGTAGCAAGTTAGAAGCGCCGGCTGCGCGGACGGCATGATCTGTGAGTCTCTCACCAAGGTGCCGCAACTCTTCCACTTTGAATACATAATAAATTATTACTTCAGCACCGCTGGCTCGAGCTTTATCAAGGGCGTAGCGAACACCTGCTCGCGAAAAGCTCGACAGATCTGTGGGCGCCAAAATTTTCTTAATCATAATACCTCCTGAATGTGACACGAAGCGTCGCTCAATAATCGAACGATGGCTGCGTACTCTGTTAAATATTGATTAAATTCCGTCACGGTCCTGCCTATTTCCGTGACTTGGTACTTGAGGACCGGCGAACGCTTAATGAGGAATAACGTCTGCTCTACTCTCAGGTGACCGCTGCATTCGAGTGGCGAACCGAGTCCCGGCATGAAGAAAACAACTCAAAAACAATTAACGTTTCACGTACTAACTAGAGCAACTTTGATGCCAGCAAATCGCGTTGTTCCAGGCACCCGAGCCCTTGGAGAGCAGACTTCGTTCAGAACACACTATAAGAGTGAGGCGGAAATGTGTGCACGTGTGGCGTTGTTGCAAGCGATCTACACGAAGTAGATAACAAATGAAGAAGTGGGAACGGCGAATCGGCGATAAACGACCGGTATCTCGCCATCACGAGGTTCTCGGAAGGCCGTTACGTTCGAGAGCATAAGCCGCACGTGCCACTATTGTTTGTCTTTCCCGCACCTGCGTCGGCTAAAACGAAGGGATCGACGGCAAACCGCGTCAAATTGGAGACCGATGTCTGAGCTAGCCGGAAGACTCCCGCGTGGATCAGTCCTGAATCGCATCACAGCTTCAGGTCATACGCGCTTTGGTCAACCGCCCGGAGCGTCATCTCGAGAACATTCGGCCATCGAAGTTTGCGCAAGCCTCGTCCGGTGCCTCTTGCAACTGGCGCAGAATCTCATCGATCTCGGCTCCGGCCAATTCTTCGCACTGGCCCGTACATACCTCCGGGATCTTCTTCAATGGCGTTGTGGAGCTTAAGAATGGCGCGGATAGCCGCGATCACGGGCGCTGTTGGCGGCGCCACCAGCAATGCGGCCAGGGCGTCATGATCCAGGCGCACTTTAGCCGCGACCGTAAGCGGCTTTCCAACGCGCAACCGCTGCACGGCGGGCAGGAGGATCTTTTCCTCCACGGCGATGTGCTTGAGTAAATCGGCGCGAAATTGATGATAAGCGGCACCGTCGATGGTGTCGCCGGACATGGCGCGGGCGAGCAAGTCATCGAGGCGCTGATGATCGCCGGCAAGATGATGATAAAGCTTTTCGGGAATAATGACTGCCGTTCACAGCAACGCTGTCCCGCCTTATCCGGCGGCGGCAGTTAAGGATGGCAATACGTCAACACCGAACAAGCATAAACACGAGATTTGCCGCCTCAGTCGCATGACTCCTGGTCATGTTTGGGGACTAGGTATTCTCAGCTGCGGGCAAAAGTCAAATCGCAAACCGTTCTCGCGACAGATTGCTTTGTCCGCGAAGCATACAGGAGAACGCCACGTACATGGGAACACGACCGTGTCCTGGAAACACAACGCCGGCGGCGAAAGAGACTCAACACGAACGGCTTCATTAAACAAAGATGAAAACGTTTAAAACAGGCGAGCTAACGCGCCGCCCTGCGCTCTCTGATGACCTGCAGCATCTGGTCATCGGTGATAAATTTGAAATCCCAGGTTTTTCTGTTGCGGGCTTCCTCGTGTTCAACACTCTCAAGGATCTCGACGTCTTCTTTGGTCACGACGGAAACGGCCTTCTTTTCGAGTAGGTCGAGAATGGCTTCGATCTTGGCTTCCATCTCACCAGGCGTGAATCCTTCCCTGGCGCTCAAGTACTCGTTAACCACTTTCATACCTCTCTCCGCATCCTGCTTAGCGACGCCGACAAGGCCCACGCTGGCGTTGCGCGACCAACCGGCAACATAAATGCCCTCGATCACTCTTGCGGCTTCAGGATCATATGGCTGGTACGCCGCCGGATTAGGATCGGCGAGAAGTTTTTCAGGATTAGTCACGAAAACGCCGCGCGAGAACGGCAGACCGAGCGAGGCGTCGACTTGATCACCGATCGCGTAAATGACGCAATCAACTTCGATCTGAGCATGTTTGCCGGTTCCTTTCGCGACCGTCCTGCCATCCTCAAGTACCAACTCGTTCTCTTCGACTTCAAGCGCGGCGACGCGGCCGCGATCATCGGCGATAACTTTCGTCGGTGAACAGAGATAGCGGAATTGCAACCTGCGCCCTTCGGCAGGCTCTCCCTGCTTGACGAATTTTTCGATGATCTGATCGACATTTTGTCCCACCGCCGTAAGTTGCGGCCGTATTCTTTCAATCTCCTTTTTCATTTGGAGATTGTCGAGATACTGTTCAATCACCTCAAATTCGCTGTCATCGTAGGCCTTTTCGAGGGGCCCGCGCCGCGCCACTACGACGACTTGATCGATCTTCTTGTGATTCAACAACCAGTTACCGATATCGACCATGACGTTGCCCATACCGATGATGGCTACCCTGCGCCCAATTTCGAAATTTCGTTGACTGAACGGCGGCAATGAATTGTAGTGGTAAACGACATCTTTAGCGTGATAAACACCAACGCTTTCTTCCCCGGGAATGCCGAGTTTCTTGGTTCCCTGCGCTCCTGCCGTCACAACGATGGCGCTGAGACCAATTTGTTTGAGATCGGCTAACGTAAGCGCCTGATCATGTCCGACGCTGACATGGCCAAGATAAAAAACTTTTGGGTCACCCAAGATTTTCTTGAACTGTTTACGCAGCCCGGTTTTCATCTTCTCCTTGTCCACGAAGATCCCGTATTCCGCCAAACCGCCTGGCTTGATATCGCGATTGAACAGAACAACACGATGCCCTGCCTCTGCAAGCTTGCGAGTGCCATAAATACCAGCGGGCCCAGCGCCGATAACTGCCACCAAGTGCTGCTTGCTCATCGAGTGAAGTCCCTTATCAGAGTTTTAGGGAAGATTGATAAAACTTCGTTGATTCGAGCGCGTCGCGCGTCGTGTTTGCGGGCGGGAAGTAACCGGCGGGGATAACTTCAATCGGCCGACTCGAACCGAGTCACGGCCCGAAAGAAAAGCCGCTATTGAAGCTCCCGTTTTCCCTCGTATTCGAGCTCGGTGCCCCGCGAGTCTTTGTGGGTAAAGGATACTAGTTCCCAAGAGCCATCTTCTAAGGGCCCCTTGAGAATATATGAGTTCTCATCGCTACCCACGACACGATAATAACAGGCTTGCTCGCCGTACCACCGATCTGCCACGGCTTGAATCTCGATGGTTCGGATGCCCAACATAAATCGGGACGGCGTTTCCTGTCCTTTAGCATCGGCAATCGATTCCACTTTAATTTTCACGGCGGCTCTCTTTTACTAAAAGTTTGATCACCGTAATATACGTCAATATTCTCGCAAATTAAAGGAGCTTTATGGGACCGGACCTGGAGCAACTGAAGAAAGACGTGGTCAGCGCCTGTCGCATCCTTTCGCGGCAAAAATTGGTTGAAGGATTTGGCCACGTAAGCGCCCGCCTCATCGATTCAGATCGATTCATTATCACGCCTAGGATAAGCCTTGCACTAGTGACCGAAGCCGATCTGCTAACCATGAATTTGAACGGAGAAGTAGTTGCCGGCGATCATCCTGCCCCGTTTGAGGCAGCGCTTCACGCTTCCATCATGAAGATGAAGCCGCGGATCAATGCAATTACCCGAATCCACGCTCGTGTAGCCAATATTTTCTCGGTGACGGATCGGAAGATAGAACCGGTCCATAATCACGGCAGTTTTTTTGCCGGCGGCGTCCCGGTATTTTACCTGCCTGATCTTATTTCTACAGCAGAACTCGGCGAACAGGTCGCAAGCACCATGGGCGACCGACCGGCCGTTTTGCTCAGAGGTAATGGCCAGGTAACCGTCGGCAGGACAGTGCCGGAGGCGGTGATGATGGCGATCTATTTGGAAGAAGCAGCAGAGATTCTGCACGGCGCGCTGCAAATCGGCACGCCAATTCCATTGACCATCGATGAGGCGGCTAAACGTCAGGTTGAAGCATTACCGCCGGTCGATCTGGAAAGAGCCTGGAACTACTTCAAGGACCAAGTCGGTGTTAAATAAATTGGTTGAAGTGACGGAGGGGCAAGTGAAAAAAGCGGCGCTCCTTTGGAGAGCGCCGCCTTAGAACGATTCAAGCCAAGTAAGGTTACTTGCCTGCTAGCTCGAAGCTAACCTTCGCATCCTCTTTTGCCTTGACACTGACCTTCTGGGTATTCTTACCGAGCTTCTCATGCCAAACTTCGACTGTGTAGCTCCCCGGAGGCACGTCGGTCAGCTTGAAGTTCCCCGAGTTATCCGTGACCGCAACATAGGGAGATTCAGTGGCTACCAACCAGCCCTGCATCCACCCATGAACGTCACACTTGACTTCGATGGCTTCCGGTTTGTCGATCTTGACGTCCAAAGTCTTTTTGAATTTCGGCTGCGCCATGTTAAACGGGCTGTTCGCCTTGCTGTAGGAGTGTACGTTGTGAAGAATGCCGTCAGGATTTAAGATTTCGACAGTAGTCCCGACCGGGAAGGCGAGCACGTGAGGCTGATATTCGCAGCCCTTCTGGTCCAGCGTCACTTTCTTGGCATCGATCTTCTTACCGGTTTTGATATCGGTAATCGTCACCACTGCGTTGGCAAGGTTGCCATTATTCACAACTAACGACTGATCGACCTTTGGGCTTTTACCACAAACCTCTTTGTCCTTGCTGATTTCGAGCTTCTTCGGCGCCGGCGCGGTACCTTTGAATTTGACCGTGCCGGAAATCGAGCCGCCATCCTTTACATCTCCGCCTTTATACTGGGCCATGCTGGTTGCGGGTAACGCGAATATTGCGGCTGATAGAACTATGGATCCAAACTTCGTCATACTATCCTCCTTGTTGGTTGTCGTTAATTAGACGAAAAGCAAACTTTCGTATTCAGCGCTTGACCGCTTTTGCTCGATTCTCCTCGCCGGCGGCTGCAGCCGTTGCAGCGGTGCCGCCGCCGCTTCTTCCCAAGCTCATCACATAATCGCGTAGCGCTTCAATCTGTCTGTCATCTTTCCCGCCCAGGATGTCGTCGGGACCTCCCGGATAAAAAGACGGCATTTTCGTGCCCGGTTGAATCTTCTGCGGATCCTGTATCCATTTGATAATCCAGTTGGGATTCAACCGCTGCCGGGCCATAGCCAGATCAGGAGCCCATCCTTCAGGCGGACCCTCCGGATTCTTGCCGCCGCGCACGTGACAACTGAAACAGTTGAAATATTCCTCGGAGACCAGCTTGCGAGCGGCGTCCAAATGGTCGGGTGGAACCCTTCTGTCATCGAAGTACGCAAAAGGGTTTTCGACTCTTGAGAGCCCATTGAAATAATTAATCAACTGCGTCGTATGCTGGTCCGACAATCCAAACGTGGGCATTCTTATGTCTAACCACGGTCTCAAGGTAAACGGCGCCTTAAGAAAACCGAATAGCCACTGCGATTGAACCTTCTCGCCTTCGCCGTTTAGCTGCGGCGGAGCCGCCGCCGTGTTTTCGCCGTAGTATTTCTTAACAAACCCGCCTCGATTTTCAATCTCATGGCAGCCGACGCAGTTATACTGCTGCATCAATCTTCGGCCTTCGACCACTTGGGTGACGCGCTGTCCCTGGTCCGCCAGGTAGCGATGCCCCACTTTTCGTTCTCTGAAGCCACCCAGTAAAACTCGAAGCGCGTTAATGTCCTCGTCGGCCAGATTGAATTGCGGCATGAGCTGTTCGACACGCTCGGTGGCATAGCCGCGGGGCGTTTTTATTTTATGAAAAGTCCAATCATCCCAAGTACGGGGTACATCAGTACGATTGCCGAAGGCCAACTCTTCCACTGTCTTCGAACCGAAGGTGGTCAGTTCAACACCGATGCGGGACTCCTTTTCCATGCCCTTTATATCGTGACAGCCGGGGCAGCCATACTTGCGAACCAGCGCTTCACCGCGTTTTATATTGTTGGCATCGGCAAGTTTTTCTTCGATCCCAGGGATGGTTTCCCCCTTCGCGCCTAGGGTCGTCAAGTACGTCGTGATCGCTCGCGCTTCCTCATCGCTCAGCCGCAAGCTGGGCATCTTCGTCTCAGGCTCAAAACCGCGGGGATTTTTAATCCAATGGAAAATCCACTGCGGCCCGGTCTTGGCAGCGATATCCTTGAGGTTGGGTATAAGATCCTTAGTTTTACCGAGCGGGGTGCTGAACTCGCCTTCGGCAAAGCCGTGGCAGCCTTTGCATCCGATGGTTTCCACCAGCTTCTTGCCCCGAGCGGCCTCATTGTTATCTCCCTCGCGAATACCCGCGGGAAGCGGATTTTCCTTGAGCCACGTTTCACCCTCTTCCTTGGACTGTGACCAGATATAAGCCGAAACCGCCAGCGCCTCGTCCGGCTTGAATTCGAAATTCGGCATGCGCGTGCGCGGCCGGAACTTGTGCGGATTTTCCACCCAGCGCACCATCCAGTTCGGATCGACCTTTGCGCTGATCTTCTTCAGGCTCGGCGCGATCTTTGGAATGTCCTCGTATCCCTGAACCAAATGACACCCGGTGCAGCCGACTTGTTCAAACAACCGTTGGCCTTCCGTCAGCAGCGGCACGTCTTGAAGCTTTTGCACATCCAAATGGCAAGACGTGCAGCTTGATTGGCTTTTAGCTCCGCGCAATAACGGGAACTCCCAGAGATGAACCTCGCCGTGCGCTTGCTTGACGCCGTTAACCATGACGCCCTGCCCTTCATGGCAACCGGTGCAACCGAACGTTTCAGGCGGATGGGCGCTATCGGCCAATAGGACCTCGCGTCGCGGGTGCGTTTTGAACGGATGGGACTCGTTTTCGAAGCCAGCGCGGTTGATCGCCAGATGGCAAGTTTGACAGCGGTCGACCCGCGCAATCGGCTGGTCGAAGCGATTACGGTCGAATTCCTCCATGACGGTTTGTTGGATCTTGGGAATTTTGTAGAAAGACAAGGGACCGAGCTTGAAGGTGGCGTTGTCCATCACCCGTTGCCATCGATCGCGCTCGGCGCTTAACTTGCTGAGTTCAGTCTGAATCTCCTTGTTGCTCGAATTGATCTTCTTGATCTCTTCTCTGAGGTGATCGCGCTTTTGGCGCGTGGCTTCCAGCTGCGGATCGAGTTTCGCTTTCTCTTTTTCAAGCTCCTGAATATGTTGCGCATAAGGCTTGGGGTCTCGTCTTTGCTGAATCGCGTGATCGTGTTCGTACCAGGCTTCCTCGAGCTCGCTTTTGATGAATTTCACCTCCTGATCGATTTCTCCGAATCGAACAGTGGCTTCGGTCTCCTGCCTCTCCAAGGTTGCAAGCTTTTCGCCCAACTCGCCGTCGTCTAGGCTGGCCTGGAAAGCGGCTAATTTCTTGGCTAGCTCCTGGTAGGCGGGGTCGGCCTGAAGCTTCTTGTTTTCTTCATCGTATGCCGCTTTGGCTTTGTTGTAATCGAGCCGGAAAAACTGCGACTGAAAAGCTTTCCACGGCCGACGCGTGATATTGTCATCCCAAAATGCCCAGATCGACAAAGCCACGAGTAGGGCTATGCCGAGTAAAAAGACGCTGCCGTACGATTTCTTTTCTTCCTGTGGGTCGATTCCTCGTTCCGCCATCGCGACTCCCTCAAGCGACCTTGCGCTCCAGCGCGCGCCCCAAAGAAAAAACCCCAAGACCGATCAATGCCAAAACTATTTCTTCCGCCATCGATGAATTCTTCATAATACCCGTAAGCAAGGCATAGCCCACATCTGCCAGCCCCAGCGCTTGCAGAACCTTGGCGACATAGAACATCAAATATTAATCCAGGGGGTAACCAGAATATATTTTACGTTGAAGACTAACCGCAGAAACATCTTGGCGGGCAGCGACAGCATCAGCACGAATATCACCGCCGTCAGGGTAAACCGCACCATCCCCCAGCGTTCGAGAAACTCTCTTCCTTTGACTTTGAGAACCCAGTAGTAAAAGGCAAGCAAGCCCAGGACGAAGTAGGCTCCGATGACCATCAACCCGAAAATCGCCGACCACCAGTAGTCGCGAAACCCGAATAGATAAGGCAGGTCCACATTGGTCAGTGCGACGACCTTGTGCGCGTCCCAGTGTTGCCAAGGCCAGAACAAGTTCCATCCCGGTCCGCGGAAAAACGTACCGATAATGATGGTGACAATCCACAACACGTGGAACCCCAAAAAAAACGTCAAAATTTCGTATTTGCGATCTTTGAAACAATAATAACCGTTTCCCTTGGGATTGATGTCGATATAGGGAATGATCATCAGGCCGACGATAATCAAGGTCGGCAGCACAACACCGGCATGCCACGGATCGAAATAGACCAGCATCTCCTGCAAACCGAGGAAATACCACGGAGCTTTGGAAGGATTGGGCGTCCGGGTCGGGTTAGCGGGCTCTTCGAGAGGCGCATCGACCATCATCGCCCAAAGAGTTAAAGCGACGGTGACAAACAGCGCGACCAGAAACTCCATGCGCACGAGATGCGGCCAGGTATGGATTTTATCGTCAACCGGAAGTCTTCTCTCTCGAACGGCTTCTGCCATTGTACTCCTCTTGGGTAAACCGCTTATAAGGAAGGACCTGAGAAACCATCGCGGCGAATCCGCCAGAAATGCACCGCCATCAAGATGCTGGCAACCAATGGAATGAAGATGCAATGCAGGATGTAGAATCGCAATAAGGTATGGGGACCGATCTCGCCGCCGCCAAAAAGGAACGCCCGCGCATCGTAGATCGGATTCGCGCCGACAAACTCGGCAAACGGACCTTCATAGCCCAATAACGGCGTCGCGCGTGCCATGTTCGAACCTACTGTGACAGCCCAGATAGCAAGCTGATCCCAGGGCAGCAGATAACCGGTGAAGCTCAGCAATAGCGTCAGCACCAGCAGCAACACACCGACAATCCAGTTAAACTCCCGCGGCGGTTTGTAAGAGCCGGTCAGGAATACGCGAAACATATGCAGCCAGACGAAAACGATCATGGCGTGCGCGGCCCATCGATGCATGTTGCGCATGAGCATGCCGAACGGCATGTCGGTCTCCAGGTACTTCATATCCGCATAAGCGTACTCGGCAACCGGCCGATAATAAAACATCAGGTAGATTCCAGTCACAGCGGTGATCAAAAACATCAGGAAAGTCAGCCCGCCCATGCACCAGGTAAAGCGCATTCTGACGGCATGGCGGCGCACCTTTGCGGGATGAAGATGAAGAAAAACGTTTGAGGTGACCATCATCACGCGGTTGCGCGGGGTATCTTCATAGCCGTGACGAAAGATCGATTTCCAAACGTGGCTTTCTACGATATCGCTTTTGATCTTTTCTAAAAGACTCATGTTCCTATCCGTTAAACTTTCAAAATGCTCTCTGCGTGCTGCTCATCCGGCTCCCCGCCCGGCCCCATTTTGAATACTTTGCTTTTGTCGACCACGAGTTGACCATCGTCACCGAGGGTAACTTGAAAACGATCTAGCGGTCGCGGTGCCGGACCTTCAAAATTCAAACCGGATTTGAAGAACCCGCTGCCGTGACAGGGGCATTTGAATTTGGCTTCGGTAGCGAGCCAGCGCGGCGTGCAGCCGAGATGAGTGCATTTGGCGAAGATCGCGTAAATTCCGGTGTCTTCCCGAACAATCCATACGCGCTGATCCTGCTTGTATTTTTCGCTGACTTCGCCGATGGCATAGTCCGAAGGAGAGCCTGCTTTGAAAGTAGAAGGCGGCTGGAACAACACACGCGGAAAGGCGGAACGAAGAAAACCTAACAGGCTCAAGCCGCCGAATATTCCAAATCCGCCCCAACCCAGGCGTGTGAAAAAGTCTCTCCTGGACCAGATACCGCGTTTTTTCTTTACCTCTTCGGGCATACTGCTCTTATCCTTTGATCCAACTGATGAGGGCTCCCCATGTTACAAAAACCACTCCGGCCAACATGAGAACCAAACCGACCGGTCCAAAAATAAACGACAGACCCGCGCCTACACAAAAAATCAAAACCCCTGTTCCCAACGGATTGAAGGGCGCCGGAGCTGACCCTGGTTGGCTCTCTTGGTCCTCAGCCTTGTGGATGAACTCCTCTCGGATGAGGGCAAACGCCAGCTCTTTAAGATCGTTGCGCTGCTCAGGGTCGGCGCCCTGAATCAGACGGCCAAGCTCTTGAGCTACCTTTTCGATCTCTTGTTCACGCGCTTGCGGCGCTAGGTTGGGCAGATTAGAAATCACTTAAGATCAGAGCAGTTGATTAATATAGAAAAAAAAACTTGTCAACCATTTGGCCCCTTAGAGAGATTATCGCGCCAATAAAACCACCGCGGTGGCGGCCATACCCTCTCCCCTTCCAGCCCATCCGAGTTTTTCTGTCGTGCTGGCTTTGATGTTGATCCTATTTTTGTCGACTTTAAAGTATCCCGCCACGTTTGTTCTTATTGCCGCGTAATGAGGCGCCAGCCTGGGTTCCTGCGCCACCAGAGTGACATCGGCGTTGATTAATTTAAAGCGCTTGCGGCGCATCATCGCAAGAACCTCCGCCAAGAGTTTGGCGCTTTGGATATTCTTGTAACGGGGATCGCTGTCGGGGAAGTGCGTGCCGATATCTCCTTCCGCCATCGCGCCGAGCAGCGCGTTCATCAAAGCGTGCAGCAAGACATCCGCATCGGAGTGACCGATCAGTCCAAGCTTATGCGGTATCTCAACACCGCCCAGGATCAGTTTACGACCGCGCCGGAATCGATGCACGTCGAAGCCATGTCCGATGCGTATCTCCGCTGCCATGGTTGGGAAATCTATCCTGGCTTGCAAGCGATCACAAGAATAGCGAATTTTACGGAGTTTAAGACCCCTGATCTGCTTGCGATTCGGTATGAGCCGCTCGCGAGTTCCTGTTATCCACGTGGCTCTCTAGCGGTTTTGAAAACTCTGATCACAGGGCGCTCAAAAGACCCAGAGCAAGGCGTGCGCAGCTCGATGCAGAGGCGTACGATTCAGTACGTTGAAGCGAGTCGAGCAAGTACAACGAGCCTATCAGACTTCTTCAGCGGCGTGCTAGCATTGGCCTATATTGATGGTTATACTCTCGCTCTGGTAAACACCGCGATGATTCTAATTTTTTCACTGTTGTTTGTTTTGGGGCTGCCGCTCTACACGGTTCTTTCAGGACAGGTTCCCCTGGGCAGAGACTATCGAACCGCGGACCGTTCGAGCGCTGGGATTGCGCCGGCGGCGGAGACCACGCCCGAAGCGGTCGTGCAAGTCTATGGCGCTCGCGCGCTTAACTGGCGCGGCATTTTTGGTGTGCATACGTGGATCGCCACCAAGCCGCCTGATGGGACTCAATATACAATCCATCATGTTATCGGTTGGCGGGCATACCGCAATCTGCCCGTGGTGGTTTCCGCGCCGGGTATTCCCGACGGACGCTGGTTTGGCAACGAACCCGAGCTTCTCCTGGATATCCGCGGCGATGTCGCAGCCGCGGCAATCCCAAAAATTGTTCAGGCCACTGCGACTTATCCCTATGCCGATGAGTATCAACTATGGCCAGGCCCCAACAGCAACACTTTTATGGCTTACGTCGGCCGGCAAGTGCCGGAACTTAAAATGGACCTTCCCGCCACCGCAATCGGCAAGGACTATCCGATCAACGGTTCGATGATCGATCGGGCGCCCAGCGGAACTGGTTATCAGCTTTCGCTATTGGGAGTGTTTGGAATCATGTTGGCGCGCGAAGAAGGCATCGAATTGAATCTGCTTGGCCTAAGTTTCGGCGTTGATATTCTCAAGCCCGCGCTGAAGCTACCATTCATTGGGCGCCTCGGCGTCAGCGAATTCTAGCAGGCAGCTGAAAAAGCCCCAAATGCATCGTGCGCTCGATCACTTCGCTCCGAGCTACTGTGAGTACGCCTATGCTCGTCGATTTTTCGCGCGCCTTCTATCTTCATTTTTTACAGCCTGCAAGAGGTTCTTTCAGGAGCCTGCTATGCGCGCCCCGGCTTCGACCGTTTATTCTCCGCCGGTAGCGCGCTGATTACCGCGCCGAGGATGCAGAGGGCGGCCGCAGTCAAAAAGGCATAACGGAATCCTTCCATAAAGGCCGGCAGCACCGCTCCCGCGCCAACGCCTGTGGCGTGCTTCAGATCATCGACTGCATTTCTTCCGGTAACCGCGACCAGCCGCGCGCTGATAATTGCGGTGGCCAGCGCCGTCCCGGCAGAATGACCCAGACTACGGACGACTGACAAGAAAGATGATCCCACTCCCAGCCGTTCTCTGGGAATCGAGCTCATCAGGGAATTGTTGTTCGGAGTTTGAAAGATTCCCAACCCCAATCCTAAGAGTCCCAGTCTTAGAACCAAGTCAAAAGAAGACGCGTTGATCGAAACATAAGACAGCAGAAAGCAGGCAATTGCCTTGAGCGTTAATCCCGCCGCGGTAAGCAAGCGCGCCGAAACCTTCTCCGAAAGCCATCCAGCCACCGGCGCCACCAATGCCAACGCCAAAGGCGTCGGCGCGACGAGCAGCCCGGCCTGCAGCGGATCCAAGCCCATGGCGAGCTGTAAAAAGAAAGGCATGACCAGATTATTTAAGCTAATTACCATGAAGCTGATCAGGCGAGCGATGTTGCCATGGCTAAATGCGCGAATCTTAAAAAGCCCCAAATCAAGCAGAGGAAAGCGGCTGCCCGCCTCCCACCAAATGAAAAAAGCTAATGTGGCCAGACCAAGACCAAGTTCGCTTAGGATCGGAACGCTGCTCCAACCCGCCCTCTGCCCTGCCGTTAGCCCCAGCAGCAAGGCGCATATAGCCAACGCGAAACTCACCGCGCCGGCAAAGTCGAAGGACTCTTTCGCGCCAGGCCGTGCCGGCTCATCGGCGTCATCGCGCAGCAGATAACAGGCCGCCGTGAAACCGATAATCGACAGCAGCGAAGTCAGAAAAAAGTTGGACCGCCAGCCCAGCGCATAAGTGAGTAGTCCGCCAATCACCGGGCCCAAGGTATAGCCGAGCGCTGAAACCGTGCCGCCGGCGATTCCCATAGCGCGACCGCGCTCTTCCGGCGGAAAAATCGCCGCCACCATCGCGAAGCTGTTCGTCATAATCAGCGCACTGCCGATCGCCTGCAGCGCGCGCAAGAAAATCAATTGCCAAGCGTCCTGCGCAAAACCGGCGACCAGCGAAGTCCCCGCATAGACAAAGAATCCTACCCGGTATACCTTGGCCCGACCGATCATGTCCGAGAGTCTGCCGCAGGGAAGATAGAGAGACGCCGTCACCAGCGCATAGATCACCGCAATCCAGCCTGCCAAAGCCAGGTCCGCTCGCAAATCGGTGATAATCACCGGAAGCGCAATGCTGAGCAGCCCGATATCAGTGGTCACCATAAACGTTCCTAATGACACAACCGCCAACGACCACCACCGATGGCGCTGCGTGATCGGTTCATGACCGGGGGACGAAATCATGGGTGTGAAGAATGTGATGTGACTAGGGGGTTCCGGATGATTGACCGTGTGTGCTAATAAGGACAGCCCATCAGTTAGCTTGGATTTCCTGCCTCGATACTCGGGTACTCGGGTGCAAGGTGATTTTCTACGCTGACGGCTGAGACGCGAGCTCCGGACCGGCGCACCGGACCTGTTCGCCGCCATGACTTCGCTCTCCCGCGTCGCCCTTTAGAATCGCTCACAGCTTTGTTTTTGTGGGATCGATAAGGATCGCAACGCCGCGGTCACTGGACAACCGGCCAGCAACGCCCTTTTCTTTTCATGATGCTCAAGGATATACCGTAGAGCTCCCGCAAGATATCGCCCTTCAGCACGCGATCCGTATTGCCACAATGAACTACCCGGCCGTCTTTCAAGATGAGAGTTTTTTTGAACATCGGCAGAATTTCTTCGACGTGATGGGTGACATAGATCAGAGCCGGGATTCTTGACTGGCGGGCGATTCGCCCAAGCGTCGCTAAAAAATTTTCACGCGCGCCCGGATCCATGCCGGCGCACGGCTCATCCAACACAATCAGGTAAGGCCGTGTCATGCGGGCGCGCGCGATCAATACCTTCTGCTGCTCACCCTGAGATAAAACCCCAAACTCCTGATCGCGCAGGTGATCGCAACCCATCTCGGACAAGTAGCGCCGAGCGGCCGCGTAATCCCTCTTGCCGGCATCGCCGCCAAATTGTTCGAGAAGGCCGATCTGCGCGAACCTTCCCGATACCACGGTTCTAATGATTTTTTCGTGATTCGGTATTTGCGCCGTCAAAGTTGATGTTACCCAGCCGATGCTCTTGCGCAGTTCAGGAAGATTGGTCAGCGACTTCCCTCGCCGAAACACTTCGCCGCCGGCGTTAGGCCAGATATAGCCACAAGCAATCTTTAACAGTGTGGTCTTGCCGGAACCATTGGGACCCAGAATGGCCCAATGCTCGCCGGATCGAACCGACCAGTCGATATTCCGGAGAATTGCTTTACCGTTGCCGACGTATGAAACATCGCGAAGTTCGAGCGCAGGAATTTTTATCACGCGGGTTCAACCTCGACACAGAACTAATGCACTTTTGCTCAAAGTAAAAGCAATCCGCACTGCCTTGGTTTTTCTTGAGCCGGCAGTTATGTCTGCGGTAATGCTGGAGCGATGCCGGAAGAGCAACGCGAGGGCAGTGTTTTTCAGCAGCCGTGGAGATTAATGAATAAGGGGAGGCTCAGATGAGTGGTTCAACGACGGAGCAGGACGCGGTTCTCAAGTTAATCGACGAACAGGAGTTGGTCGAATTGGCTGTGGCGATGGGAAATATCAAGGCGCCATCTGGCTACGAGCAACCGATGGCGGATTTCGTGCTGCGATGGCTCAGGGCAAATGGTTTTGACAACTCCTACCAGCAACTGGTTTCCGAAGGGCGCTCAAACACGATCGGCATACTGCCGGGCACGGGGCTGGGTAAGAGTTTGATCTTCAACAGCCATATGGATTCCGAGCAAGGCATGCCGATGCGCCTCGATGAGGAACCTCCGCCTGGCCCCACCGCATCAGTCGATCAGGATAAGAAAAGAATCTTTGGCCTGGCGGTGCAAAACGATCGCGGTCCGATGGCGGCGTTCATGATCGCGACCAAAGCCATCAAAAACAGCGGCATTGGTTTGGCCGGCGATATCCTGATGACGATGGTAGTCGGCGAGATCGGCATGGGACCGGTGGATGAATTCCGCGGCGCGAAATTCATCGGCAAAGGTTATGGCAGCCGCCATGCAGTGACCCATGGCATCAACGGCGATTTCGCTTTGATCGCCGAAACTACCGATTTTGGCGTCACCTGGATCGAGGCAGGCGCCGCTTATTTCAAAGTGACTGTGGACGGTAAAAGTTTTTATACGCCAAGAATACCCGAACGGGGTGAGCTCAAAGACAATCCCAATGCCCTGATCAAAATGGTCGCGGTAATCCAAGCCATCGAGAAGTGGGCCGTAGAATACGAGAGAAAACACACGATTGAATATCCGGTCGGCAAAATGGTTCCCAAAGTCAGTATCGGCGCGATTCGCGCCGGCGCCCCGTACAAGCCCAGCACCACACCGAAAAGCTGCAGCATCTATGTCGACGTGCGGGTGCCGCCGCCGCTGAAGTTCAATCTGGTGGAGCGGGAACTGCGCGACGTTGTCCAATCGGTGGGATTGGGCGGAACAATCGAATGTTTCATGGCGCGCAAAGGCTACGAAGGCAAGAATGTTGAGCCTTTGATCGATGCCATTCGCAATGCGCATTTGCTCGTCAGAGGCGCTCCGCCGCCGCCCGTAAGCACGGCTGAAACCAGTATGTGGCGCGACATCAATATTTTTAACGAAGTGGGAATTCCCGCGGCGACTTTTGGTATGCCGCGCAAGAGCGCGCCGGACGCAGTGGAGCGATTCGTCGAAATAAAGGACATCGTCGATGCCGCGAAGATGTATGCACTCGTCGCGCTCGAGATTTGCGGCGCTCAGAAGGATTGACCAGAGATCACAACGACGAAGTCGAGAGGCGGACTCCTCGCTCCTTCAGCCCACGGCCGTTCGGGGACCGGAT
>CAVSLC010000001.1:0-180117 GCA_963728565.1 uncultured delta proteobacterium | reverse complement strand
CCGACAACGCTTTCGGATCGCCCGTACATGGGCGAGGAGTCGATCACCGTGCCGCCCAACCGGACAAATTCGCGCAAAACCTCGCGCAAGGGCGCGCGTTCGGATTGCGCCGATCCGACATCGAAAGTCTGCCAAGTTCCGAGACCGATGACCGGCAGCGGTTCGCCCGTGCGCGAAATCGGTTTGGTTAATATCGGGTTAGATGAAGTGGCTGCTGCCATGGCCGCACCTCCCGCGCTGATAAGGATTCCGGCGCCGACAGCGAGCCGCAGCAACTCGCGACGGGAAATGGCTAATCGGTCTGTGACGTCCGGCTGTGCCGTTTGCTTGTCGGTTATCATGATTGAAGTCATTGTAGCGTACGATACGAACGAAACTAGAGAACGCCTGAACTGTGTAGCGTCACTTTCTGTCGAGCGAAAAATTACCTGGCGGCGGAAGCCTCTCGTGGGCATTTCGAGCAAAGAATTGGCGATTGCGGATGACGATGAGCGTTTACAATTCCAGCAGCCTAACTTCAGATCCCCATCTTGTCTTCTGGTTTGCGCGCTATGGGATCCTTGAGTCTGGGTATGCCGCGCCAATCGCCCGCCATCCAAAACTCGGTGAGGCTGCCGAAAGTTGCCAGAGCTATGCTTAGGATGAGAATGAAATACCACAAACCATCACTCACTGCGCCCATTAGTTCCATCAAACCCGCGACCACCTTAGCGGTACCGCCTCCGAGCACGGCGCCGATGGTTAGGCGGACGGCAGTTTGCACGCCATAGTTGGTCGAGCAGATTCCCCAAAGCGCGCCGATAAAGAAGGCCAGAAACGGCGCTAAGAAAATCGCGAAGATCGGACCGGCCTCGGCACCCTGGGTCGACGCCTCCTCGAGCTTCTCGAACTCGGTGCTGCCATCCATTTTGACTTCTCCTCGGATGGTTCTGAATACAAGGAAGACCGCCGAATGAATTCCCAGATCCGGACGCATGCCGCTAAAGTACAAATCGACATGCTTCTGCAGTTTCTCTCGCGCCGTGGTTTCGGGAAACAACTCTTTTAGCTCCGTGCCGATTTGCAGACCAACCGCATGTTCCTTACGGGCGACAATCAGCAAAATCGTTTTTTTCAGATCCAGTTCTCCCAGAGGTAAACTGTGGAAAGCCCTTTCACCGAAGCTTTCGGGGTCTTCACCCTCGAGACTTTGTAGCGTGATGACGACCACGCTATGGCCGCTCCGGGCCTTGAAACGCTTCATGCGCTTTTCGAGATCTTGATAGCTGGGCTCGGGCATCATGCCGGCCAGATCATTGATGGTATCGTTCAGAGGAGGAAGCTCGACGGCGCTTAACGGAGAATGAAACGGCAAGCTTAAGAAAGCGACCAAGAACAGCAGAAGCATCACAGGCCGCCGACCGATTGCCGGGCGCGTTCGTCCAGCATCTTCATCTGTGCTTCGCTTAGTGGAAAGCCGAACTGTTCGTTGCGCATCCGCAGACGTTGGCGCGAGACTTCGCAAATAATTCGCGCGGCGCGCCGGAATGAGGCTTGATCTTTGACCAGGGTAGCCAATGAGCGGCCACCGCTGTCTTTGTGTTCCAGCTCATCCTGGAGAATTTCACGAAATACCGCGGCGATTTTTTCTTCTATGCCGCGCTTCTTCAGCCTGCCGCAGACTTGATACAAGGCGCCGCCACCGCCTTCCGTCAGGGTGATGGCGGCGCGTTCCAGTTCCTCATCTTTGCGGCACATCTCCTTTGACGTCACCTTCGCTGACCCGTGTAAAAGTCCGGCGTAGGTCTTCGAATAGCCGCCCCGCACCCGGGCCAATTTGCGGTCCTGCGGCAGCCATGTGAGATCGCGCGGCTTGATTTTCTTGCCGCTGATTTCCTCGAGCAGGTCCATGACCAAACGCGCATGCTTGGTCTCGTCGGCGAGTTTTTCCGTCAATTCGGTATAGTCGTGGCGAGCGATGCCGTTATCGATATTCGAATAGAGTTGGGTCAAGGCGTCCAAAATCGGCTTGATCGCCGAGTACTCTTTGAACCCTTGCGCTTTGAGCCAACGCAGGTGGTCTTGTTTCCGTCTCGGCACGGCGAAAAACGCGCCGACGACCTCGGCTTCAGCCGCGCCATAAGCCAACGCCAGCTTAGTCAGCTGTTGCGCCAATCGATTTGACATTAGATTGTTTTCGCTCTCACGGCGGCACCGGCATGGTATGACCGCACTTTGTGCACGTCCTGAGCCTTTCGTCATCGTAAAATCTTTGATGCACTCGAGAGACCGGATCCTGGCGGTAATCGCCGACTTCAACGGCGACGTGGTAAATCTTCTCGCCGCAGTTGTCGCAATACCAGGTAAAGTAATCTTGTTCGCCGCTTTTGCGCTTTCTTTCAAAGACGATAAACCAGGAATTTTCCTCAACCCGCGGCGAGTGCGGCACGCCGCCCGGACAAAGCAGCATCTGGCCGGCTTTGATGACCGCGGTTTGCTGCTTGCCTTCACTGTCGATATAGACAAGATTTTGCACGCCGCTCAGCTGCAAAGTGACCTCATCGCTGGGGTCGATATGGAAATCCTTGCGCTCCTTGCGACCGCTGCTGAGAAACGCCAGCGACTCGGAATCCTGCCACAAGACGCGCCGTCCTTTGCCTTCAGCCTTGACCTCGTCAACCACAGCGGCGAGATCGATGGGAATGAGCTGTTTCATGAGCCGACTATAGCGCTATCGAAAGCGCAGGTTCAACATCTCAGTTCGTCCAGGATTGGCAGTGCTGAAAGAGGTATCGAGAAGTTTCCTAAGGATCGAGGCTGTCAGTTAAAAGTTGAACGCCCGCTTTAGCGCGTCGTAAACAGCCATTTTTACTTGGTGAGATCGGCTCCACACAGACCTTTGGCCTGGGCGGCCTATTTACGAGATCGGCGCATTGGCTGGAAGCGAGCTTTTATGAAGCAGATACTCCGAGCTGGTATTAATGACCCGACGCCGCTCAATCCGGCGCGCGTTTGAGGAACAGGGGCGTGCTGGTAGGCGCCAAAATGACTGTTGGCTGAGACTCGGAATCGCGTTTTCGCGAGAAGAAAGTTTCTAATACATTTTCGATGGAAAGAACTCCGGCGGTATTCTGGTTGCCGTTGACGACGACGCCTACCGGATGTCCGAGGGCATCAACCACCACACCGCCGCTCATGTGATTGGCAACGGCAATGCCCCACTTGGTGTCGGGTTCGATTCCCTCGGTCTTTAGGTAGGCCGGTTCGTAGAGTTTATAATCCGCGGCAAAGTAGCCGCGATGTCTTTCGTCGGTGAGATTCAAGAATCCATGAGCAATTTCAAACTCCCCATCGCGGGGGTAGCCGACGATGAAGACCTTCCTCGGCGGCCGCAACGGCTTCAATTCGAAATCGGCCCTCGGCTTACTCAGGCTGATTTTGCCCTGGTCGTAATCCCGCAGCTCCCAATGAGAAAAACGGGTCTGCGCATCGGCTTTTAGTCTGCCAATGACAAAGTCTCTGTTTTTAATGATTTCATCCGGCGTATGCTGCTTCTTACCGCTGGTCGAATCCTCTTCCGTCAGATGCGACAAGATCTGTATCTCGTACTCCTGATCGCCGTTTTGAGCTTTGTAGCGCGCTCGCGGATTGGCAATCGAGCAATCGACGGTTTCGGCGAAGCGGCTCTTGCCCTTCTGATTAAGCAAGCAATAGGACATCACGTGATACGCTGTAACGAACAGTCCATCGGCCGAGATCAGGAAACCGGAACCGAGATTGGCTCGTTTCAGTTCACCGTTCATTTGGTATTCAACGACGATCTTTAAGCTTCGGGATCTGACATCGTGCCAGCTAAATGAGGCTCCGATACCTTTAAGCTGTTCGGCAGCGGTCAGGTAACTAGCTCTTGCAGGGGATACCAGTATGAGCCAGAAGAGTATTGAAAGGATGATGCGTTGCACTGTGACTGCCGCGCAGTATAGCGCAGGTCCCGGCTTTAGGCAAAAAAAACCTACGCCCTAATCGATAATTTTTCAAACGAGACATAGGGGGGATTCGCGTCTGAATAAGGCGCCGACCGGGGGAAGACGCTAAGGAGATAGCCTAAGCTATATGCCAGTGATGTAATCTTCTGCCCTGGAGGATTGGCGCCTGCCGCGATGTCGGACATCGCCTTCCAAACACGACGCACCGACCGAATACGAAGTGAAATACCTGCAGCGAGTCAGTCGACAGGAGCCTGGCAATTTCACGTGATTGTGGCGCTAACGGATTTCTTGACGCTCTCACGGCGTGAGTGATAGTTTGCCAGTCATCACCTCACACATGACCGAACACCTAACCAGCAAAGGAGATCTTCTATGGCTGAGCGAGTATGGGACCGTTTTTTAACCGAACAAGATAAAGCCACATTGGTCGGAAGGGCTGAGCGCAAAATCGGCTTCGGCGAAAGGCCCGCGTTGCTGCTGATTGATCTCTACCGGTGGGTTTTCGGCGACAAGCCGGAACCTGTGGTAGAAGCGATCAAAACCTGGCCGGGAAGTTGCGGGCTGGCAGGATGGAATGCCTTGCCGCACATTCAGAAGCTGCTCGGCAAAGCGCGGGAAGTCGGCATTCCGGTTATTCACATCACCGGGATGGACGGCGTCGCCATCGAACCTTGGGCATTTCGCCGCGATAAGACTAAACGAGCTGACATGAACCAGGAACAGCTCGATCGACAGCGGCGAAAGTTCGATATCGTTGATCAGGTAAAGCCGATTCCGGGAGAGACGGTGTTGAAAAAGGTATCACCGAGCGCCTTCTGGGGTACGCCCCTAATCGCCCACTTGAATTTTCTAGGGGTGGACACGGTGCTCACATGCGGCGAAAGCACTAGCGGCTGTGTGCGCGCCAGCGTTGTCGATGGGACGACCAATCGGTTGCGCATGATCGTTGCCGAAGAGTGCGTCTTTGACCGGCACGAGGCTTGTCATGCTATCAATCTTTTCGACATGAACCAGAAGTATGCCGACGTGTTGCCGCTGGACGAGATTCTCAAATATCTCGATGCCTGGCGCGCTGAGAAGGCCGGGCAGGTGGGCTATGCCAATGACAGCATCGCCTATCTGAAAGATCTTGCCCTGGGCGAAGACTTCAAAGGTTTGCGCTAGGCCGATCCGGAGTATCTTTGGTCAGTTAGACCGGCCGGTGTCCGCAAAGGCTCCGGCCGGTTTTTTCTTCAGGCCGCTCCAGACGACAAACAGCACCACGGCGGAGATGGCCGCCATGGTTTCGAATCCATGCTCATAGCCGAGCTTTTCTACCAGAAACCCCGCTAACAACGGGCCCAACATCTGGCCCATTGAAGTGGACGCGCGGCTAAGCCCGAGGCTCAGCCCTTTGCCGGCGCTGCCGGCGGATTGCAACGCAAACGTGGTGGCGCCGACGTTGGTGTAGCCGAACCCCATGGTCATCACGCACAAAGGAATCAGGAGTGTCGTTACTCCGTTGCCGTAAACCTGCAGGACAAACATCGGGATGCCGATCAGAATACCCAGCAGAATCACCCGCTGCGGTCTGATACGATCGCACAACCAACCGCCGCTGTAACGCCCGGCTGTATCGGCCAAACGGGAGATTGAAACCATGGTTCCAACCCAATCAAGCCCCAAGCCGCGTTGATTAGCGGCCAAGAAGGGAAAGGCCACCCGGGTAACTCCCACCAGAAAGAGAAACGATTGAAAGATCGCCAGGCAAGAGGCCAGGAAGGACGGAGAGCTGAGCAGCTTCTGACCTTCGCGCAGGATTCGGACGGAAGGTTCTTGGGTGATCTTGCCTGAACGATGGGCGCCGCCGAGAAGAAGAAACAACAAGCTTAAAAGTTGCGGCGCGGCATACACCACGAACAAAGCGTCGGGTCCAAAAATCTTCCCGGCAAATCCGCCCAGCAGCGGACCTATGGCGAAGCCGATACCGAGAGCCGATGCAACTTGCCCTTGAGCGCGGCCCTGTTGTCCTGGTTCGGACTTGTCGAAGGCGATCTTGCGGATCGATAAGGCAAACATCGCTTCGGTCATACCTAGAAATGTAAAAGCAACGAGAAAAATAGCGGTGGTGTGAAGAAAGAGAATGCTCAGGCTGCTGATGATTAGCGCAAACAGCGAGGCGGCAATGATCAGCATGCCGGAACTGAAATATGATGCCAGCACGCCCGATGACAAATCTGAACAGACCCGGCCGGCGCCATTGACCACCAGTGGAATTCCGGCCAAGGCGACGGAATAGCCACGGGCCGACATGGAAAACGGCGCGAGCATTGCCGCGCCCGATGAACCCGCAATCGAACACACCGCAGCGAGAGAAAAAAACGAGAGCGGGGAAAGTTTCATGGCGCCGGATTATAGCAGCTGAGTTGGCCGCGGCATATGGAAGCCGGAAAATTCCAAAGTTGTGGACAGTGCCGATGTGCCTTGATAGTAAGGACATCGTTAGGCGAGGAAAATGATATGGAGATTCCGCAGATAGAGATTCACCAAGCCAAAGAGCGGCTCGATCAGGAACACGCGGTGTTCGTCGATATTCGCGATCCGGCATCTTACCAGGCGGCGCACATTCCAGGAGCGCTGCATCTGCACGACGGCAATGTGCAAGAGTTCGTGCAGAATACGGACAAAGAAAAGCCGGTCGTGGTTTACTGCTATCACGGTAACAGCAGTCTCGGCGCCGCAGCCTACTTGATCGAGAACGGTTTTAAGAATGTCGCCAGCATGAGCGGCGGTTTCGAAGCATGGCGTCAAATCTATGCTCATGAGGCGGAATGAAAATCAGCCGCTTGCTTATCAATAGCGGTCAGGAAAAAGATTTATGAGCGTCATTTTAGGCAGCGGAGAATTTCGCTATGAAGTAATCGAGTGCTGGGGCAAGCTTCCGGAGAGTGGACTTTTCATGAAGTCGCCTCCGTCGGCGTCGACAAGAACGATAATGTGTACTGCTTTACGCGCGGCGCGCATCCGGTGATCGTCTTTGACCGGCACGGCGATTTTTTGCGTTCCTGGGGCGAGGGCAAGTTCAAGCGCGCCCACGGCGTAACCATGGGGCGCGATGACACGATCTATCTTACCGATGACGGTGACCACACGGTGCGCAAATGCACTTTGGATGGCAATATTCTCCTTACCCTCGGTATCCCGGGCAAGCCGGCGCCTTACCAGAGTGGCGAGCCTTTCAATCGTTGCACCCACGTGGCTTTGTCTCCCAAGGAAGAGATCTACGTTTCCGACGGTTACGGCAACTCGCGGGTTCACAAGTATTCACCCGACGGAAAACTGCTGCTGTCCTGGGGAGAGTCCGGCTCCGATCCGGGGCAGTTCAACATCGTCCATAATATTTGCACTGATCGAGATGGTTGGGTTTACGTCGCCGATCGCGAAAATAATCGCATCCAAATATTTGATCCCAACGGCAAGTACGAGACCCAATGGAACAACATGCATCGTCCTTGCGCTCTCTACATGGACGGCGCTCGCCATGATCCGCTTTGCTATGTCGGCGAACTGGGGCCGGGGTATTCGGTGAATAAGGACGCGCCGAATCTCGGGCACCGGGTGGATATCTATGATAAAGCAGGCAACCGCTTGGCGCGGCTCGGTGGTATCAATGCGGGCGAAGCACCGGGCCAATTCATTGCGCCGCACGGGATTGCCATAGATTCGCGCGGCGATATCTATGTCGGCGAGGTTTCTTGGACCATTATGGGGCAGCATCTAAAGCCGCCGCGGGAGCTTCGTTGTTTGCAGAAGCTGGCGAAACTCGGATAGGAGCGACGATGAAGAGCAATGTGAGCCCAACAGCGTGTGCCGGTCACCGGCGATGCCGGGCATTGGGTCCATGTGAGCGAAAGCCCAAGGCACGTGCGGATCATTTACAACGGCGAAACGATTGCCGACAGCAAACATGCCAAGCTCGTCCGCGAGGCCGAGGTCCTGCCGGTTTATTATTTTCCCCAGGAGGATGTCCGAACCGAGTTGTTATCTCCGAGCCAGCGCAGAAGCAATTGTCCCTACAAGGGCGAAGCTTCTTACTGGTCAATCGCGCAAGGCGGCAAACAGGCGGAGAATGCCAGCTGGAGCTATCAAGACCCACTGCCCGCGGCAGACGCAATCCGCAATCACTTCGCCTTCGAATGGAACAAAATGGACCATTGGCTGGAGGAAGATGAAGAGATTTTTGTTCATGCCCGCGATCCGTACAAACGGGTCGACGTTTTACCCAGCTCACGGCACATTCGAATTCATATCGATGGACAACTCGTGGCCGAGACTCGCCGGCCCAGGCTGGTTTTCGAAACCAATCACCCGGTTCGTTATTACATCCCGCAAGAAGACGTGCGCATGGATCTATTGGTTCCCAGCGCGACCAAATCGCGCTGCCCTTATAAAGGACCGGCAGATTACTGGTCGGTTAAACTGGGCGAGCAGCAATTTGAAGACATGGTGTGGGGCTACATGGAACCGATCCCCGAATGTCCGAAAATCAAAGCGTTGCTCTGCTTCTTTCACGAGCGCGGCGCCGACATCGTTGTGGACGGCCAGGAAGTTCCAAGGCCGAAAACAAAATGGGCGCGCGAGTTAAAGAAGTCATGAGAGAGCAAGACCATGAAGGCGATTTGTTGGGATGGTGATGCAGTAACCCTCGATTCCTCTTACCCGCCGCCCAATCCTGACCAAAAAACCGCAATCGTCAAAGTTCATCTCGCCGGTATCTGTTCCACCGATTTGCAAATCTTCAAAGACTACATGAAATTTCGCGGCGTGCCGGGCCACGAGTTCGTCGGCTCGGTCAGCCAGGGACCCAAAGAATGGTTAGGCAAGAGGGTCGTGGGCGAAATTAACTTCGGCTGTGGACACTGCGAATTTTGCGCGCGTGATCTAACCCGCCATTGCTCGAACCGAACCGTCATGGGTATTCTCAATGCCGACGGCGCCTTCGCCGAGTATGTTGCAGTGCCGCTGGAAAATCTTCATCCAGTGCCGGGTTCCATCAGTGATGAACAGGCAGTCTTCACTGAACCTCTCGCCGCCGCTTTTGAGATACTTCGACAAATTCAAATTAGCACGGGGGACGAGCTCCTGGTCCTGGGCGATGGTAAACTCGGCAATCTTTGCGCCCAGGTCCTGCGGCTTACGGGAGCGAAGGTGACGGCGCTGGGCAGACACCAAGACAAGCTCGATCTGATCAAGCGGACCGGAGTGCGGACGATGCTGCTAAACGATTGGAGCCCGCGCCTTTTCGATGTCGTCGTCGAAGCGACTGGTTCCGCCGCCGGGCTTGAACTGGCGATCAGCGCGGTGCGGCCGCGCGGGACACTGGTGTTGAAAAGTACCATCGCCGGAGCTCATCAGGTTTCGTTGGCGCCTGTGGTGATCAATGAAATCAATCTAATAGGTTCGCGCTGCGGTGTTTTTCCTGACGCGCTGGCAGCGCTCGCCGCCGGCCATGTTTCGGTCGCACGTTTAATTGAGCAAGTTTATCCGCTCGAGCAGGGCATCGAGGCGATCCAACACGCCGGACGCCGGGGTGCGCGAAAGATTTTGCTCCGGCCCTAATCCGCGCCAAACCCGACAGCAGGGATGGAGAAGACTGATTGATCAAATGGGGTGAAATGCGCTGGCAGCAAGTGTATTAGCAGGTTGCCGAAAAACTCTGGTTGCAGGCTGCTCAAAAAGAGCCAGAGACGAGCAACCGTCTTAAAAGTCAAGTGGCCTGCACAGTGTTTAAAGACCAATGAGTTTTATGTTTGATCATCGCGCTAAGAATCGACGAGCTAAGGCGTACTCACAGTACGTTGCAGCGAGGCGATTTGAGCGCAACGAAGCATATGGGTCTTTTTCAGCGGCCTGCTAAAATCCTGACCCAGGTTGTTGCAGGAACGACAGCTCCTCGGGTGTTGAGATTCGTCCGAGCGCTCCGTTCCTATGCGGAAAGCGGCCAAAGCGGCTGATGATATCCCGATGGCGCACGGCAAAGTCGAGATATTCTGCAAACGTGGGCTTCTGATCCGGGCTGGCGTCAGCGACCAGCTTCTGAAACAGAGTTACCGATTGCTGTTGATCTGCAAGTGATTCCGAATGTTCCAATGGCAGATAAAAAAATACCTTTTCGAGGGGGCGCAAGGCAGCATCGAACCCGGCGTCAATGCCGGTGTGGGCAAGAGACAGCGCTTTGCTGTCAAATGCGAAAGCTTTGGCCGAATCGCGATAGATACTTCGGGGAAATTGATCTGTAAGCAGTATCAACGCGAGCCGGTCCTGCGGATTCAATTCCCAATCGTCTAACTCTCCCGATCCGGCCTTGATTACCCAGGTTTCAAAGCGCCGGCGAATCTCATCATCAACTTCCGGGTTTTTCGACCACCACAACTGTGCCCGTTGGCGAGCCGTGACAGCGGCATCCTCCAAGGCGGTGCCGAACCAATATTCGCGGATGGTGTCGGGAGTTTCCATGATTGTTGCGGTGCTTGTTTACCGCGGAAAATTTAAGCCAGCGCCAGTATGATCGCCGCTATGGCGGATAATAGGGAGATTATCGAAATCAGTCGAAATGCCGCAAACTGTTTGCGCAGGGCGGTGAGGGCATCGGCCATCGCCGCTAGTTGTTGAGCCATGCTGGCCACGAGCTCGGCTTGCTTCCGTTCATTGAGCTCGAGCTCGGCGACCCTAGCCTCAAGCGGCTTAGCCCCGGATGATGGGTCGGTTCTGGTCTGCTGTAGCAGCTGCTTAGATAAGGACACGATTTCGGGAACCAATTTAACAATTTGAAACCAGGGTATCGCCATTTTGTCTCGATTCGTTATTGGGCTTCCAGCGTCTGCTATCACCTAAACAGCGTCAATCTAACATGCGGCCGAGCCCATCACTATCTCTCTTGATCATCGATTTGCCGCCATGTAGGTCGCGTAGTCTCATTCGAATCATCTCTGGTTTGACAGTTGCCCGACCTGTTAGATAATCTCTCGCCCATCGACTTGAGGGTGATCAAAAGTCGCATGACTGAAAAGGAGATCTCTGATGAGCATCGATTTTGTCACTAACCAAGAAATCATTCTGGCGGCGCGGCGCAATCTCACACAGGACATTTGGGATTACTTGAGTGGCGGCGCTGAGTCTGAAACAACCATGAGGCGCAACCGCATTGCCTTCGATAGTCTCGCGTTGTGCCCGCGAATCTGCGTGGATGTTTCGAAGATCGACACCTCGACGACTTTCCTGGGGCAGAAGCTGCGAATTCCCGTGATGATGGCGCCCATCGGCTCGCTGCAAACGATTACCGCGGAGGGCGGTGTCGCGGTTGCAAAGGCCGCAGCGGAGTTCGGCACGATGAATTTTGTCAGTTCGGTAACCCAGCCCAGTCTGGAGGAAATCGCCGCCAGCACGAATCATCCAAAGATATTCCAGCTCTACATTCGCGGCGGCCTGGACTGGTGTGAGGAAATCATCGAGCGGGTGAAACGGGCCGGGTACATGGCCTTGTGTCTTACGGTCGACACGGCTCATTACAGCCGGCGCGAGCGCCAGATGATGAATCGTTGGTTGCCGCCCAACAAGCGGACTGAAACGACGCGCCACTTTCAAGCGACCTTGACCTGGGAAATGATGGCGGCCATCAAGAAGATGGCCGGGCTGCCGTTTATTCTCAAAGGGGTTGCGACAGCTGAAGATGCCAAGATCGCGCTCGATCATGGAGTTGACGTGATTTATATATCCAATCATGGCGGCCGCCAGCTCGATCATGGACGCGGAACCATGGATGTGCTGCCTGAGATCGTTCAAGTCGCGCGCGGCAAAGCCGACATCATTCTTGATGGAAGTATTTTGCGCGGCACGGATGTTTTGAAAGCCTTGGCGCTTGGATGCAAAGCGGTAACAATCGGCAAGCTTCAGGGTTGGGGTCTGGGGGCGGGGGGACAAGCCGGCTTGGTTCGCGTCCTCGAGTTGCTCGAAGAAGAGCTGGTCATCGATATGGGCCTGCTCGGTGTAACCCGAATCGATCAGATCTCAGAAAAATATGTATGTAAAGCGCCGCCGGTATGCTTCCCTAACGAGATGAGCGCGTTTGCGCACTTGCCTGGCGGCCAGGTGCGCTAGCTAAAGCGCGATCGACGATATTGTCATGGGTGTTGCACCAACCCGCGATCCCACGGCGATCTTGATCGCCAATCCTCATTCACGGATACGGGTTGTCCGTAGCGGCTTGCTGCATTTGTGCGTGCAGCTCGATCATCGTTAAGGCGCAGTATTCGATGCTATAGCCGGCGCGAAATTCTACTCGGTCCTGGAGGACGCGTTCGAGGACGGTCCGATTGAATCCGCCGCCGCCCATTTTGCCGTCACCTGCGCCTAGATCGCTGCTGTCTACCTCGGCTTTTTCACGAGTGGAGAAGTAAAGCGCCTGCTCCCTGGTAAAGCCGTACTTTGCCGTCAAAGCGGTATACCATTCGCCCATCCAGCGAGACAGAGATTCTTCGTAAACATGAAGACCCCAGAGTTCGGCGATGGACCCATCGATGAAGATCTTATGGCAGAAGTCATTGATCGCGCGCGCCGCCGGCAGATAAGGGTCTTCCAACATTTCTTTTCGGCTAAGCCCCAACGCTTCTGCAGTCTGTAACAGCAGCAGCACGTGTCCAGGCGCCTTGGGAGAAATCAATTTGTCGGCGACCTTGGCGCAGAAAGGTCCCAGCAGGTCGAAATTGCGAACGAAGAAGGGAAGATGAGTGTAGTAAGAGACAGCATCCAGGCCATTGGCCTCCATCGAGAAGTGTCCCCAGTTTTTGAAATATTGGCGGATCACCGGCAGGGGTAAAGTTCCATCGCGCAATTGACGCATGAAAGGCCCATTGTGAATCTTCTCATGCGATGCTTTGGCGAGCGTCGAATAGAGATACTCGACATAGGCCTTTGCTTCTTGAGCGCTTAGCTTCTCACCCGCTCGCGGTTCTCGCGGCTTGTTCACGGTGCTACCTCTTAAACAGGTCTGCTGATTCGGATCTATGGCGCGTTTATCATCGGCTATCGACAGTGTCAATATTTCTGGTGAATTGGCAAAGCCTATAACCGTGCGCTAGGATGCGTGCATGCCGACTGTTCCAAGCAAACGATTAGAAACCTTTCCCAACCCGCACCCGGAGCGCGACTATGAAATCAATATGGAAGCCCCGGAGTTTACTTGCGTCTGCCCGCGCACCGGTCAGCCGGATTTCGCGACCATCCGAATCCGCTACATACCCGATCAGCTTTGCGTGGAACTCAAGTCTCTAAAACTCTATCTGTGGTCTTATCGCGCTGAAGGCGCATTTCACGAAGACGTCATCAACCGAATCCTCGATGATTTTGTCGAAGCATGCCGGCCGCGAAAGATCGTCGTCGTCGGCGATTTCAATGTTCGCGGCGGCATTCACACTACTGTGACGGCTGCTTACCCGTCGCTCTAGCGTTCGTGTCATTCGCCAACCGGCACAGTTTGGCGCACGTAAAAAAAATTCGCGATGCGCAGCCCGCTGTTGATAAGCGTGTGCACAAGGTGTTCACGGCGGCGCACAACTAGTTGCCTCGGATTCAGAATTGCCAGATCATTTGTTTTCAACAATTCTCTGGCGCAGAACTCGCGCTGAATAATCTCGCGATGAGGCGAAATTTTTCTTGCTTTTTGACTGGGGTTGGGTTCAAATTCAAAAACATTTTTCGAAACACACTATCGCGTTGGATTTCTCTCACCGGCTTTCATGGCAGCTTTAGAAGACAACCTACGGAAGGTTCCACCGCAGAATCTTGAAGCCGAATCGTCGGTTCTCGGCGGAATTCTGCTCGAAAACGATGCCATCAATGTGGTGTTGGAAGTTTTGCGGCCCGAAGACTTTTACCGCGAATCACATCGCAAAATCTTCCGCGCCATGATCGAGCTTCTTGACCGCAACGAGCCGGTGGACCTGATCACGCTCAGTGATTTTCTCAAAGGCAGAAACGAGCTCGAAGCGGTGGGTGGGACTTCTTACCTGGCATCCCTCGCGGATTTTGTGCCTACCGCCGCTAATATCTCGTACTATGCTCGCATCGTCCGAGAGAAGGCGATCCTGCGCAGCTTGATCGGCGCCGCCACCGAGATAGCGACTCGAGGTTACGAAGAACAGGGCAACGTCGAGGAATTTCTCGACACCGCCGAAAAAGTGATCTTCGACATTTCAGAAAAGAAGATCAAGGCTTCCTTCGTATCAGTGGGAGACATGATCAAAGACACGCTCAAGACAGTTGAGAAGCTGTATGAGCGCAAGGAAATGGTCACCGGCGTTCCAACCGGTTACGAAGACCTGGACAAATTAACCGCCGGTCTGCAACCGGCTGATTTAGTCATCGTGGCAGGCCGCCCCGGCATGGGGAAAACGGCATTTGCTCTGAATATCGCCACCAACGCGGCCTACACCGGAGTGGGGGCCGCGGTGTTCTCACTGGAAATGGCCAAAGAGCAACTGGTGCTGCGGATGCTCTGTTCGGAAGCTCATGTCAACAGCTCAAAAGTTCGATCGGGATATTTAGGCGAACGCGACTTTCCGCAGCTGGCCAAAGCGGCCGGACGCCTGCACGAGGCGCCCATTTACATCGACGATACTCCGGCCATCTCGGTTCTTGAGCTGCGCGCCAAGGCCAGGCGCCTGGTACGCGATCGTTCGAAGAAGATCGGGCTGATCGTTGTCGATTACTTGCAACTGATGCGAGGAATGGGCGCGGCCAATAACCGGGAACAGGAAATTTCAGAAATCTCGCGATCTTTGAAAGCATTGGCCAAAGAGTTGAACGTGCCGGTAATGGCTCTATCTCAACTCAATCGCCGCGTTGAAGACCGCGGCGACCGCAGGCCGATGATGTCCGATCTGCGCGAATCCGGCGCCATAGAGCAGGACGCGGATGTGATTATGTTTATCTACCGGGACGAGGTTTACAACAAATCCGACGAGAGCAAGAAGGGCGTGGCGGAAGTCATCGTCGCCAAACAGAGAAACGGTCCTATTGATACCATCAATTTAACCTTCCTCAGTGAGTTCACGCGTTTTGAAAATTATACGGGGAGAGATGACGACTACTATGACGAGGCCGAAGAAGCGTAGGCCAATTTCTGGAACGGCGCATTGAGACTCAATTTCGAGTTCGCACGAAGTTGACCATTTCGAGGCTCATGGCGACGTCGCCTTTCTGATTGAGAACTTCGACAGACGACCGAATGATGCCGCGATCCGGCTTGGACTGTGAAATGCGGGCTTCTAAAACCGTCACCCGAACTGACAGCCGGTCGCCGGGAAAAACGGGTTTTTCCCAGCGTAATGCTTCGCATCCCGGCGAACCCAAATTGGCTATTTTTGACAGGTAGTTGTCGGTATAGAGGCGCATCATCAGCGCGGCGGTGTGCCAGCCGCTCGCGATCAGGCCGCCATAGATGCTCTTCTGCGCCGCTTCTTTGTCGATATGATAGGACAACGGCACATAGCGTTTGCCGAAGTCGAGGACTTCCTCCTCGTCGACAAGGATCGAGCCAAACTCATGCACGGCTCCGGGGATGTAATCTTCGAAGTAACGATTCTCCGGCGGCTGATGAAAACTGCTCTTGTTCATATCATTTACGGCGGTACTCGAGCTCAACGGCGCGCCAGGATTGCGCTTACCTTGGCTGCGACCTCATCGGCTTTTAAAATATCGCTGATAATCGCCGCTGAGTCAGCGCCGGCCTGCCAAACATTTTGAATGTTTGCTTCCGAAATCCCGCCGATGGCGACAATCGGTAAAGCAACTGCCGCTCTGGTCCGCGCCAGCATCTCCAGACCGCGCGCCGTGTAGCCGGTGTTTTTCGTAGCCGTGCCAAATATCGGCCCAAATCCTATGTAATCTGCGCCGTTTGCTTCCGCTTCTTTCGCCTGCTCGAGACTGTGCGTCGAAATGCCGATGAGCCGGTCGCCCAACAATTTTCTGCCGACCTGTAGGGGCAAATCTTCCTGACCGAGATGAACTCCGTCGGCCGCGCTACCCAGCGCTATATCGATGCGGTCATTGACGATCAATTTGCAATCGTAGGTGATCGTCAGCTCGCGCGCTCTTTGCGCGAGGTGAAGGAAGTCTCTCGATGACATTGCTTTAGCGCGCAACTGAATCATCTTGGCGCCTCCCTGCAGCAGCTGCGCCACAACGCTTTCGGGCGAGCGAGTATCAATTTGCTCGGGGTCAAGGATCGCATACAGCGCCGGTAGCGTCACCCGCTGGGCTTTCTGCAAGATCACGTCAAGAACTCTCTTTTTTTAGCTCGATGCGCAGATCAGTGATCTTTTTACGCAAGGTATTTCGATTGATGCCGAGAATCTGGGCGGCGCGAATTTGATTGCCGCGGGTTTTCTTGAGGGTCAGTTCGATCAGCGGGCGCTCGATGCGCTCGATCACCAACGGATAGAGGTTGTCTACCTCTACTCCTTCAGTCCGGCGGAAGTAGTCCTCCAGTTTGTGTCGGAAGACTTCCTCGAGCGAAAGCTGATCGATTTCCGGGGTCGCCGCAGACTGCTGGTTTTGTAAATTGAAGTCTTTGGGAAATAAAATCGGGCCCGACGACAGTACGGCAGCGCGAATCAGGGTATTTTCCAACTCACGGACGTTGCCGGGCCACGAATGTTCTTCCAAGAGCCGTAACGCCTCAGGCGAAACCCCGGAAACTTGAATGCCCATCTCGCGATTTATTTTCTCGACGAAATAGCCGATCAAAAGCGAAATATCGCCGCGACGCTCTCGCAGAGCCGGCAGGTAAATGGGAATAACCTTCAAGCGGAAATAGAGGTCCTCTCGGAAGCGCCTGTCATGAACCGCCTTGTCCAGGTCTTGATTGGTTGCGGCAAGAATGCGGACGTCGGCCTTCAGTACCTCGCGCCCGCCGATCCGGCTGTACTCGCGGTCCTGTAAAACGCGCAGTAGCTTGGTCTGGAGTTCAAGTGGAATATCTCCGACCTCATCGAGAAACAGAGTGCCGCCCTGAGCCAGCTCGAACTTGCCGATCCGTCTATCGAGAGCCCCGGTAAAAGCGCCGCGCTCGTGGCCGAAGAGCTCGCTTTCCAAGAGATCACGAGGAATCGCGGCGCAGTTGATCGGGATAAATGGCTGATTCCAACGCGGCGAATTGTAGTGGATTGTTTTGGCGACGAGTTCTTTACCGCTGCCACTTTCGCCTTGGATCAAGATCGTCGCCTGGTTATCGACAACCTGGCCAATGATTTTGTAAACCCGTTGCATGCTCGAGCTGGTGCCGATGATATTAACGCCGGGTTCGAAGCGCTTTTTCACTTCTTCCTTGAGCTCGCGGAAATCACGGGTGAGCTTGCGGCTATCCACCGCGCGTTTGACCAAGACCAGAACCTCGTCGAGATCAAACGGTTTGGTGATGTAATCGAAGGCGCCGCTTTTCATCGCGCCGATGGCATTCCGCATGCTGCTTTGCGCGGTCATGATAATCATAGCCGTGTCGATGCCGTCGTCTTTGCTCTTCTTGAGCACAGTCAATCCATCAACGTCAGGCAGCTTTATGTCCAAAAGCGCGACATCGAAATTGCAGTCGCTAAGAGATTGCCGCGCGCCCGATCCATCTACCGCGGTCTGGACCCAGTAACCTTCCTCCTCGAGCGCTTTCTTCAAGACGAAGCGAAGCGACTCTTCGTCTTCCGCAACCAGAATCTTCCCTTGGTCCATGCTAATCCGCTACCATTAAAGAGACTTTGAAAGTGGATCCTTTTCCCTCGACGCTTTCGACTCGGATAATCCCGCCGTGTTCTTTTATAATCCAATAACAAACGGCGAGTCCAAGGCCAGTGCCGCTGTTTTTGGTGGTGAAGAACGGCGAAAAAATATGCAGCAGGTCTTCGTCCTTGATGCCAACTCCGTGGTCTGCAATTTCCACCCAGATAAACCTACTCCGTCCGGCGCCCTGGCCGCGAACATGTCTATCGGTTTCCAGACGTGTTGTAATCGTCAAAGTCCCCGAGGCGTTCATCGCTTGACAGCCATTCTTCACCAGATTTAAAAAAACTTGCGTGAGCCGATTCCGATCGCCGCGAATCGGCGGCAGACTTGGATCGAAGCGTTTTTTGACATCGACAGTTGCTCCGGCCTGCGTTTTCAGCTCCAGCGCGAGAACCTCTTCCAGAACTTGGTGGATGTTTATTGGAACGATCTCCAGTTTTGCCGGCCGCGATAGATCGAGCAGTTGCTCGATCAGGAGGTTAACGCGGTCAACCTCCCGATTCATGATGTTGGTGTATTCGAGCAGTGAGGAGTCGGGATCCAAAGAACGGCGCAATAACTGCGCGGCGCCTTTGATGCCGCCGAGCGGATTGCGAATCTCGTGCGCCAATCCCGCGGCCAAAGTGCCAACCATCGCTAGACGGTCTGCGCGCTTGAGATCTTCTTCCAGTTCCTTGTGATGGGTTAGATTGCGCACCAGCAGGATGCTGCCAAGGCAGCTGCCATCGGGCTCCAGAAGCGGAGACACGGTAACGCCTACCGGCACCTTTCTCCCCCAACGCGATACGAGATCGCCTTCGCCTCTGGCGCTTTCCTGCATGGGTGGAAAACTCTTTTTGATCAATTCCGCCAGCCAAGTTTCTTTGCGAAAGATCCGTAGAAATGACAAGCTCATAGCCCGCGACGCCGCCAGATCGGTGAGCATTTCCGCCGCCTCATTGAAGAAAGAGACTTTGCCGCTGCGATCCAGGGTAATTACCCCGTCTTCAACGCTGGATAGAATCTGCTCCCATGAGATCTGTCCTTCAAGGGGAGCGGACAGGGGCTTGATTGTTTTCATGACGTGGATTGGCGGGCGTGGAAAAGCATAGCAAATAAACCCTATTAGGCAACCGTTACGGCGCCCGTAGGGCTTGCATTAACGAGCGGCTCCGTGGTAGAAAAAACTACACTTTTGGAGTTGCGACTCGAAGTGGGCTCTGCCCGCTTTTTTTGTTTCTGGGCTATGGTAATAGATCGAACCGTCTCGCGAATATGGGAAGTTGCAACCCAGATTGCGGACGGTGAAGGGATGGAAGTCGTCGACGTAGAACTCCGGCGCGAAGGTAGCCGAGGCGGACGAGTTCTACGGCTTTACCTCGATAAAGACGGCGGTCCCAACATCGACGAGCTGGGGCGGGTCAGCCGGCAACTGAGCGAGCTTCTCGACACTCATGACATTGTAGAGGGATCCTACACCCTGGAAGTATCCTCGCCGGGCATCAACCGTCCCCTTAAAAAGCCGGAGCACTTTCGACGATTCATGGGCAAGCGTGTGCGTGTTCGAACCGGCGATATGATCGACGGACGGCGATCTTTCTTAGGAATTCTCAGCGAGATTACCGACGAAAAGATTAAAGTTGAGGTCGAAGGCAAACAGTACGAAATTCCGTTTTCGATGATTGAAAAATCGAATTACGAGCACGATTGGAGCGCGTAAATGCAGCAGGATCTAAACCGGGTTATCGAGCAGGTAAGCAAAGAAAAGGGGATCGACAAGTCGATCCTGATCGCCGCCTTGGAAACTGCGATGGTTTCCGCCGCCAAGAAAACATTCGGTCATCAGCGCAAGATCGAAGCCCAGTTTAATCCGGAAATTGGCGAAGTGGAGCTTTTCGAAGCCAAAACGGTGGTGGAGAGTGTTACCGACGCCGCGGTTGAAGTGACCTTGAACGAGGCCAAAGAGAGCTTGGATCCGGATGCTGAGATTGGCGATGAGCTGCTGTGTAAGCTGGATTCCAGCATGTTCGGCCGCATTGCCGCTCAGGCAGCCAAACAAAATATCGTCCAACGTGTGCGCGATGCCGAGCGCGAAATTATCTACAACGAGTTCAAAGGCCGCGAAGGGCAGCTCGTCAACGGCATCGTGCAACGGTTCGAGCGCCGCAATATCATCGTCAATTTAGGGCGCACCGACGCGATACTGCCCGAGAAGGAACAGGTTCCGCGGGAGCGTTATCGGCAGGGTGATCGGATCCGCGCCTATATCGTCAGTGTGGAGATTACCAGCCGGGGGCCGCAAATTGTTTTGTCGCGCACCCATCCGGGCATGTTGATCCAACTGTTCGCTCAGGAAGTACCGGAGATTTACGAGGGTATTGTTGAAGTCAAAGGGGCCGCGCGTGAACCGGGCGGCAGAGCAAAGATCGCCGTAATTTCCAATGATTCGGACGTCGATCCGGTCGGCGCCTGCGTTGGCATGAAAGGCACTCGTGTTCAGGCGGTTGTTCAAGAGCTGCGCGGCGAAAAGATCGACATCGTGCACTGGATACCGGACCAAGCGGAATATGTTTGCCGAGCTTTGGCGCCGGCCAAGGTATCCAAGATCATTATCGACGACGACGAGCACAGCATGGAGGTGATTGTCCCGGACGATCAGCTGTCGTTGGCCATTGGCAAAAAGGGGCAAAATGTCCGGTTGGCCGCGCGTCTGACCGGCTGGCGCATCGATGTTCGCAGCGAAGCGGAGGCCGAAGAAGAGACGCGCCGTGCGCGTATGTCCATCGGCGCGATACCCGGCATCAACGATTTCGCTGCTGAGCTACTCTATCAAGCCGGGTTCAAATCGGCCGAGGAAATTGCGGAAAGCGAGCTCGAGGACATTCTCGACGTCGAAGGAATCAGCAAAGAAAAAGCTGAATCGTTGCACAAGTCGGCTAAGGAATACGTCGCCGAAAAGCGCTTGAAAGCAGAGGAAGAGAAGGCCAACGCGGCTGAGCATACCCATGAAACGGCGCCGTCTGAGACTGTGTCGCCGGACGAAACAGCGGTTGCGTCCGAACCGGCGCAAGGAATTACTAGGGATTGATGATCGACGGCTGGTTGGCAACGGATGAACATCGTCCCCAGCGAACGTGTCTCGGATGCGGTGTTAGGGACGATCAGAAAAGCCTCATTCGTATCATCATTGGTGCAGACGGCGAGTTGATCATCGATTCAACAGGACACGGGCGCGGCGGTTATCTTCATCACCGGCACGACTGCTGGCAAGCGTTCCTCCGGCGCAAGAACATGCACCGGGCATTTCGTGTGAACATCAGCAAAGAAGCAAAACAAAAGCTTATTCAGGTCTTGAGCGAGGGTTATCGGGAGTAACAGATGGGAAAAATGCGAGTCCATCTATTGGCAAAAGAGTTGGAGATGGAGACCAAGGATCTGGTCGCTCAACTCGAGCGTTTGGGAATTAGGGGGCGCAAGGCCCAAAGCTCCCTCGAGGATGAGGAAGTCACTCGGGTGCGGGCTGCTTTAGCGGCGCAGGAAAAACCGCACGTGCACGTCGGCGAAGAGAAGGTTGTGGCCGACCGAGTTGTCACCGCCGATGACGAAAGCTTAGGCGAGATCCAGGCGCGCGAGACCATCGTTGAACGCCGCGTTCGCGCCAACGTGATTCGTCGACGGACGAGTCGAGTGGAGGTTCAGGCGGAAACCCATGAGGCCGATTCAAGCCAAGCCGAAGCGGTCCCCGCGCCGATCCCGCAACCAAGCGCTGACTTCGAAGACTTAGCCGCCACCATGCCTTCCTATGAGGATGATTCGGCTTTAAACGCGATTGTGCCCGAGGGCGATGTTTCACATCAGGAACAAGCGGAAGAGATGCCGGGTGAAATCGAGGAGCCGATTTCAGCGGAAGAGACGCAAGCGCAGCCAGTTCCGGTACCCGATCGACCGCCAGTGTCCGCACCTCCTCCTCCGCCGCCTCAAGCATCGGCAGCGCCAGCTGCGGCACCGAAGGAAGCGCCGCGCGGCGCGCGAGTGCTCGGCCGCATCGATTTGAAGCGTACCGTCACGATCGCTCCGGCGGCGCCGTCTGCGCCACGGCGTCCGATGCCGGGATCGCCCGGAGTTCCGCCAGCCGCCAATGAGGCAGCACGGCCGGCGCGTGATGGCGAAGCAGCCAAACCTGCTGCCGGAGAAGCCGAGAAGCCAAAAGCCGGCCGCCACAAGAAACGAGTCGTCAAAAAACAAGATGTCTTGGAATTTCGCGAGAAAGAGCTCCGCTCCGGGCGCATTCCAAAGAAGAAACGCGCTCTGCCAGGCAAAGAACAGCGAAAAACTGAGATCACCGTGCCGCGCGCCAGTAAACGCGTCATCCGCATCTCAGAAGTTATCACAGTGGGGGATTTGGCGCGTGAGATGGGCATCAAGGCCGGTGATGTGATCAAGAAATTAATGAGTCTTGGCATGATGGCCAGCATCAATCAGGTGTTGGATGTTGACACGGCGACGTTGGTGGCGGCCGATTTCGACTATCAGGTGGAAAATGTTGCTTTCGATGCGGAGAGTGTGTTGGAAGTCGAGCATGTGGAAGAAGAATCGATGCTGGTGTCACGCCCTCCTGTGGTGACGATTATGGGTCATGTCGATCACGGCAAAACCTCGCTGCTCGATGCCATTCGCAGCACCAACGTCACGGCCCAGGAACATGGCGGGATTACCCAGCACATCGGCGCCTACCACGTTCAGGTTGATGGCCGCAGTGTCACATTTTTGGATACGCCCGGTCACGAAGCCTTTACTGCGATGCGGGCGCGTGGCGCTAAAGTCACCGATATAGTTGTCCTGGTTGTGGCGGCTGATGACGGCGTCATGCCGCAAACGGTTGAAGCGATCAATCACGCTCGCGCGGCGGAGGTGCCGATTATCGTTGCCGTCAACAAGATCGACAAGCCAGACGCAGATCTGGAGCGTGTGAAGCGGGGACTTTCCGAACATGGCCTGGTGTCGGAAGACTGGGGCGGCGATACCGTCTTTGCTCCGGTCTCGGCAAAAACCCAGGAGGGAATTCCGCACCTGCTGGAAATGTTGCTGTTGCAAGCGGATATTCTCGAGCTCCGAGCCAATCCCGACAAGCTGGCGCGTGGGACGATCGTCGAGGCAAAGTTGGACCGCGGTCGCGGACCCGTTGCCACGGTGCTGGTTCAGGAAGGAACGCTGCGCATCGGCGATGCGTTCGTTTGCGGCGTGTTCCATGGGAAAGTGCGCGCAATGATCAACGATCTTGGTCAGAAGGTTGAAATCGCCCCGCCCTCTTCCCCGGTCGAAATCCTCGGTCTGCAAGGCGTGCCTCAGGCCGGCGACTCTTTCATCGCAGTGGCCGACGAGTCCAAGGCAAGGCAAGTTGCCGAACATCGTCACACCAAGCAACGAGAAACCGAGCTGGTCAAATCGAGCAAAGTGTCGCTGGAAGAACTTTACGATCAGATCAAGACCGGTGATGTCAAGGAGCTCCGGGTGGTGGTCAAAGCCGATGTGCAAGGTTCGGTTGAGGCGCTTACCGATGCGCTGACGCGCATGTCCACAGCCGAAGTAAAGTTGCGCGTCCTTCATGGTTCGGTTGGCGGCATTACCGAGAGCGATATTCTCTTGGCCGCAGCCTCCAACGCAATCGTGATTGGCTTCAATGTCCGTCCCGAATCTAAAGGCCAAGCTTTGGCGTCGCAGGAAGGTGTCGACGTGCGTCTTTATACGGTCATTTACGAAGCCGTGGCCGATGTCCGGGCGGCGATGGAGGGCATGTTGGAGCCCACCTTCCGCGAGCAAACCCAGGGTCGAGTCGATATCCGGCAAATTTTCAATATCCAAGGAGTCGGCACCATCGCCGGCTGCTATGTCACCGAGGGCAAGATTCAGCGCGGTAATTTAGTGCGAATCTTGAGAGACCATGTGGTCGTGCACGAGGGCAAACTCGCCAGTTTGAAACGCTTCAAAGATGATGTGCGCGAAGTGTCCGCCGGCTATGAATGCGGTCTGTCGATCGAAGGGTTTCAGGACATCAAGCAAGGTGATGTCGTCGAGGCTTACGAGCGAACCGCGGTGGTGCGGCGAATCAGCCCGGTTCAAAGCGGTCGTGAAGCCTCCCATTATGCCGGGAGATAGCGATCGGCCGTAAGCATTCTCGAGACTCGACTCCGAGCGCCGTGGTCGGGGTTCTGAAGGTGAATCTTCTACTCCCCGAGAATCATTCGTTGAAAGGCAAGCGCGGCGTGCTTAAACGTATTCAGGCGCGCGTCGCCAATCGCTTTAACGTGTCAGTGACCGAATGTGGCGATCAGGATTTATGGCAAAGCGCCGTGCTGGGCTTTGGCTTGATCGGCACCCATAAAGAAATCATTGAGAAAACACTTAACCAAATCGTCGACTTCGTTGATGAGATCGGACTAGCCCAAGTCGCCGATTCCGATATCGAGTTCTTCTATTGTTAATTCTTCCAGCGCATGGATTATCAGCGATCAGAACGGGTCGGCGAACTGCTCACCGAAGTTATCGCGGACGTGTTGCGCGAAGACATTCGCGACCCCCGGGTTACTGCGGTGACGATTACCGCTGCCAAGGTAACCAAGGATTTGCGGCAGGCGCGGATTTACTTCACCATTTTAGGCGGCTCTTCTGAGAACAAGAACGCCGTGCTAGCGGGATTGAAGAGCGCCTTGGGATTTATCCGTGCTAGAATCGGTAAACAGCTCAAACTTCGCTTCGTTCCGGCTATCGAGTTTGTGTACGACGATTCTGTCGACGAGGCAGAGCGCATCGAGAAGCTTCTCAGGGAAGTAAAGCAGTAACTCGAGTTCTCGCTTAAAGCCGCAACTCTCATCTTCAAGTTTTCCGAATGTGCAAAAATCGATGACAAAAAGCGGTCTTCTTTTGGTCGATAAGCCGGAAGGGCCTTCTTCGGCTCATGTCGTGCACAGGGCAAAGGTTTCTCTCGGCGCCAAAAAGGTAGGCCATCTCGGCACTCTCGATCCCTTCGCCTCGGGATTACTGCTGTTAGGAATAAACGAAGGTACTAAGATCTCGGATATTTTTTTGCGCGCGCCGAAAAGTTACCGCGGCGTTGTGACCCTGGGAGTAGCAACCGATTCGCAGGACTCGACCGGCGTTGTGGTGAAGACGCTCCCGGTTCCATCGCTTGGCGACCGTGAGCTGCGTGTTCTGGAGCAACGGTTCAGCGGCCAGCTGCAGCAGACTCCACCGATGTTCTCGGCCCTAAAAAGGGACGGAGTGCGGCTGTACAAATTGGCGCGGCAAGGCAAAGAAGTGCCGCGCCTGCCGAGAACAATCCAGATCGATTCTATCCAATTGCATCAGATCAATTGCACGGAAGTCGGCATCGACGTTACCTGCTCGCGAGGCACTTATGTGCGGACCTTGGCTGCAGATTTGGGTGAAGCGCTCGGTTGCGGGGCGCACTTGAAGAGCTTGCGGCGGATCGCTTGCGGCCATCTAAGAATAGAGCGGGCGATGAGCCTGGATGAGCTTGAGCGACTTACCACCCGAGCAGAGGGCGCGATGATTTCGTTGAGCAATGCGCTTAGCCATCTAAGAGGGATCACTTGGGATCACCGCTGGCTTGCCCGCCTCCGTATGGGCCAGCAGGAATGCTTGAGCCAGATCGGCAAACCTCTTGAAAAACAGGAGCTAGTACGCTTACTGGATGCGCGCGGTGATTTGGTCGCTTTGATCGGCTGGAACGAGGATATTCCTAGCGGCGGTTGGCGGCTACTGCGCGTGTTCAAAGAATAGCCTCCGCGCGGGATCGGCGTCCACAGCGCCGCTCATCCGATGCGAGTTTCAATGCTGCGGAGTCGTCGTCTCTTCTCGAAAACCTAGGCGAGCCATCGCTGGTTACGATCACCGGCCGCCCCATCTCAGTTGACATTGCCGCTTTTCATCGGATAGTTTTATTGTTGAAGCAATGCTTGCCGGTCTGGCTTTTGATTCGGTTCGTCGTCTAGCCGGACCAGAAATTCCGCGGGTCTAGGATGACTCGAACTTCACGTCGTTTCGAAAGGGAGAATTGTGGCGCATGAGTAATTCACCAGGAAAGGCACCGGCAAATCCTCATATTCAAAAGTGGGTCAAGGACATGGCAGCGATGTGCCAACCTGACAACGTCTTTTGGTGTGACGGTTCGGAATCAGAACGGGAGCAACTTACAGAGGTCGCTGTTGAAATCGGCGATTTGATGCCGTTGAACCAAAACGAATTGCCCGGTTCTTATTTGCATCGAAGCGCCCTCAACGATGTCGCCCGTACTGAAAATCTAACCTTTGTCTGCACCCCAACGGAAGAGGAAGCCGGACCCAACAACAACTGGATGGCGCCGGCTGAGTCTTATGACCGTCTTGCCAAGATTTTTACCGGCGCGATGCGCGGTCGAACGATGTATGTCATTCCTTTCCTGATGGGGCCGGAAGGTTCCGCCTTCAGTAAGGTTGGGGTGCAACTCACCGATAGCGTCTATGTGGTGCTCAATATGCGCATCATGACGCGAATGGGCAAAGTGGCTCTCGACCATCTCGGCAGCTCCAACGATTTTACCCGGTGTCTACATTCCAAAGCTGATCTCGACATGGACCGGCGGTTTATCTGCCACTATCCTCAAGATAATACAATTTGGAGTGTCGGTTCCGGATACGGTGGCAACGCCTTGCTCGCCAAGAAATGTTTGGCGCTGCGAATCGCCAGTAAGCTCGGTGAAAAAGAAGGCTGGCTCGCCGAGCACATGCTGATCGTCGGCGTCGAGAGTCCGGACGGCGAGATTCATTATATCTGCGGAGCGTTCCCGAGCGCATGCGGTAAAACCAACCTCGCCATGTTGGTTCCCCCGGCGAGTATGAAGGGATGGAAAATCCACACGGTAGGCGATGATATATCCTGGCTCAGGGTCGGTTCGGACGGTAGATTGTGGGCGATTAATCCTGAAGCCGGCTTCTTTGGCGTAGCGCCGGGGACCGGATCCAAAACCAATCCCAACGCGATGAGAACCGTGCAAAGAGACACGATATATACGAATGTGGCGCTTCGATCCGACGGCACAGTGTGGTGGGAAGGCCACGATGATCCGGTGCCGGCCAACGCAATTGATTGGCGCGGCAAGGCCTGGGATCCGAAGAGCGGTCATCCGGCGGCGCATCCGAACTCCCGGTTCACAGTGTCACTGAAACAGTGTCCCACGTACTCTCCCGAATGGGAAAAACCGGAAGGGGTGCCGATCAGCGCGATTTTATTTGGCGCCCGCCGCAATAAAGTGGTCCCTCTGGTTTATCAGTCCTTCGATTGGCAACACGGCACTTTTCTCGGCGCCACTTTAGCCTCGGAAACTACCGCTGCGGCCACGGGTGCGGTCGGAGTTGTGCGGCGCGATCCTATGGCGATGTTACCGTTTTGTGGTTACAACATGGGCGACTATTGGGGCCATTGGCTGTCCATCGCCAAGCGAGCCAGCAATCCGCCGAAAATATTTCGCGTCAATTGGTTTCAACGGAATGATCAAGGAAAATTTATCTGGCCGGGATTCGGCGAGAACTTGCGGGTACTGCGCTGGGTCGTCGAACGCTCAAACGGCGGCGGTCAGGCCGATGAGACGCCGATCGGCTATGTTCCCAAGACTTCGAGCCTCAACGGCGATGGACTTGATGTTTCCAAATCGGATCTTGAGCAGTTGGTGACTGTCGACCGCGACGCATGGAAAGCCAATTTAAAAAGCCAAGGCGAATATTTCGATAAATTCGGTGACCACCTACCGAGCGGCATCAAGGAAGAACACAAAGCCTTGGCCGAACGACTGAAGGGTTGATTGGAGTAGAGTCATGCACAGAGGACATCACGACATCGGCGGGCTGCCCGGGGCCGGACCGATCGAAAAATCGCAGCACGAGCTTTCAGATTGGGAGATTCTGGCAGACGCGATCAATCAAGCGTTGGGCGCCAGGGGAGTCAAGCGAACCGATGAACTGCGGCGCGCCCGCGAGGAGATGGATTCCGACGCCTACCGTGAAATGAATTATTACGAGCGTTGGATTGCCAGCATGGAGACTATCCTGATCGAAAAAGGCATTCTGACAAAAGATGAGATCGACAAGAGAGTCGTCGAATTCGAGAAAAAATGGGGAGAGCCATGATCCACCCGGCAACCGGCAGATTCCGGCCGGGTGATGCCGTGCGAGTGTTGAACGAGCATCGCCCTGGACACATCCGCACACCTTATTACATTCGCGGCAAGACCGGCCGGGTGGAGCGAGTCTATGGCGACTTCTTAAACCCTGAATCGCTTGCCTTCGGCGGCGACGGATTGCCGAGGCGAACGCTCTATCTTGTTGCCTTCAATCAGGCCGATGTCTGGGGAGCGGCGCAAGCGCCGGCAGACAAACTGTGCGTTGATATTTACGATCATTGGTTGGAACCGGCAGGGTACGGAGGACAGAAGGATGAGCACATCAGTTGACGGACACGGACACGAACATCCCCGGCATGAACTCAGCCCGCAGGCTAAGCGAATCTATGCGATCCGGGATTTATTGCTAGAGAAAGGCGTCATAACTGAGAAGGATATTCAAAGTCAAATCGAGTATCAGGAAGCGCGTTCTCCGGCCAATGGCGCGAAGATTGTCGCACGCGCCTGGGTCGACCCGGCCTTCAAGGAGCGTCTGATTGCCGACCCTAAAGCGGCTTGCGCCGAGCTCGGAATCGATGCTACCGCGCTTAACGAATTTGTCGTTCTAGAAAATACCGAGAATGTTCGCCACATGGTGGTTTGCACGTTGTGCTCCTGTTATCCACGCCCGATTCTGGGCCGCCCGCCAGATTGGTACAAGAGCTTCAACTATCGTCAGCGCTCGGTAAACGACCCCCGTGGTGTGATGCGTGAATTCGGTCTTGTACTCCCCGACGATGTCGAAGTGCGGGTGCACGATAGCACGGCGGATATCCGCTATTTGGTTTTGCCACTGCGTCCGAAAGGGACCGAAGGATTGAGCGAGACGGAGCTGGCGAGGCTGGTCACGCGCGACAGCATGATCGGCGTGATGGATGCGCTCCCTAAATTGCCGGAAACTTAGTCATCCCTTTCTTCTCTTCATGTTGACATAGGGGCAGGCTCTGCGCGCCATCGGTCAAGATTTAGAGGGCCATGGCGCGCTGGTCATGATATCAGTGTCAAGCAATCCGAGTACCGGATTCAATGTGACTGCGATCTGCCGGTGCCAGGTAACCTTCTGTCTCTTTGTTTATACCAGCAGACTTCTCGAGCAAATAGATTTCATGGGCAAGTTGAAACGCACCGGCGTTTTTTCTGTGAACAGTCGCTCCCTGATACTCTCCGAAGCCTGGGAGGGTATGTCGATCAGGAGAAGGGTCGGCTGCTGCGTGTCGCTAATTTTAACTTGCTTGGGCCAGAGATCGCTTACCGGATTGAATTTGCATTGCCCGATGCAGCCGAATGGAGAACACTGGGTCGAAGCCAGCGCTCGATGAGATCACTAACTCTTTGCGCCAACAGAGGAAGTGACTACTCGGCCGCGCCCAGAAATCGGCGGAATGAAGCAAGATGGATGCGTCCTCACCGTGCGATGATTCGGTGGCGGAGACTCCACCTGACGGGCAAGAATTCGGTTGATTTTTCCGAACACTATTCGTACCATTTCCCTTCTCGATCATAACCCCGTTATAAGGATTTTTGGGAAGGTATGAGAAGGCTGGCACGGCTGCATCCCGTCAATTATTCAACCGCTCTTCGATGTATTGGTCAGGATCTCGAAAGCCGGGGATTGCGCACGCTTGATATCATCTTGGACACTACCGGGTACATTGTGCTGGCCGGCTACCAACCTCCGCCGGCGCCGATGCCGGTAAGCCTTCAATATACGCCGGCGGATATTCTCGATCTCGACAGCGCCGGCCAGGAGCAGCGCGGAACATCGTCACCGCCAAAAGAGTTCGTTAGCCTCGTCCAGATTCTACGGGCCATTGGCGGCTACCTCGATAAAAATCAAGCGCGGCTTATCCGCATTTCAAACAACGAAGCGCCGGGCAGCAGCCCTTCTTTTTCAGTCGAATATGAGACCAAGGAGGGCGAGCGAGTTGTGGACGATCGAGACGGTAGTGCCATTTATGACATGTGCGTCAGCATGTACAAACAACGCCGTAAAGTTGATCATTCGGCGAAGCTTCCCAGCCACGGCCGCTAAACTTTCCATCGCGCCGTGGTAGGAGCCGGCGAGGAAGAAAATCTTTGTGAGGCGATTTTGGAGAATCTAGTTGATTTTTACTCTTTGCTGGGCCTTAAACGAAACGCCAGCGAAGCCGAAATCAAACAAGCATACCGGAAGATGGCGTTTCGCTATCACCCTGACCGAAATCCCGACGATAAACAGGCGGCGGAAAAATTCACGCAGGTGTTACAGGCTTACGGTATTTTATCCGACAGCGGCAAGCGCAGCATCTACGATCGGGCGACGCGCCCACCCGGTGAAGAAGAGCCCCAGGAAGAGAAGCCACAGGCCGAGCAGTTTGGCGAACACGTTCATCAAGGATTCAACCACTCGTACGATTTCAAAAGAAAGCCTGAATCACAATCCAAAACCGAACCGCAACCTAGATGCCCGCAATGCTCCGCGCTGGGCACGGATTACATCGTCTCGCGCAAAGGCGGCGCCGGATCATCCCGCGGCAAGCAATTCGTTCTTGCGCCCTTCAGCGTTGTTTTCTGCAGCGAGTGCGGACATGTCTACGGTGTTATGGGTCAGTCGGCTTGAGATCGGTTGTAGGTCACTGTCGATTGCCGATCGATGGCACCCGGCTCAATGCATGATGCCGCCACCTTCCACTACCAGTAACTGTCCGGTGATGAAATCGCTGTCGGAACTAGCCAAAAATAGCGCCGTCCCGACGATGTCCGCCGGTGTTTCGATCGCGACGGAAAGCGCGTTTATCCATACTGCCCTCGCGCCGCCTGAGCACATCATCGGTGACCGAATCCTCACTCATGGTCGAGCCAGGGGTCATGCAATTGACATTGATGTTCCATTCTCCCAGTTGTCGGGCCATGACTCGCGTTAGCGCGACCACGCCGCCTTTTGCGGTTGTGTAATGCGGCATGTTGCCGGAGCCGCTGAAAAACGTGCCCGAGGCAATGTTGATAATCTTGCCGCTGCGTTGCCGCTTCATGATTGGGATCGCCGCCTTGCAGCAGAGGAAAACGCCTTTCAGGTTTACTTCAATAACTCGGTCCCACTCCGCCAGATCAAGATCTTCGACCGGTCCTTTCCAAAGTTTTTGCGTGACGTAGATCGCCGCATTGTTGAGCAGCACATTGATGACGCCGAACTTTTCGGCAGTCTCCAGCATCAAACCCTGGACATCTAAATAGTCTGTGACATCGGTAGCGCGGGCCCATGCGCGGAATCCTGAATCCGTCAACGCTTGGGCGACTATGCGGCCGCCCTGGCTATCGACATCGGCGACCACCACCTGGGCGCCTTCTTCGGCGAACCTGCGCGCATAGGATTTGCCGATACCATGCGCGGCGCCGGTAATGATCACGACTTTGTTGTGCAATCTCATGGCGCCTCCGCGGTCAAGTTCAAACCATTCGATGTCGCAAACCCGAACTCGCTTAACGAAATGTAGGTGCTTTGCCGTGAAAAAAGTTCTTCAATTGATCCGCAGGAAAGCGCAGTCCGACGTAAAACGTGCCGAACAGGCCGTAAATCGCGCTGGCTTCATCGAAGCGCATCTCGTAAACGAGTTTTTTGAAAACCAGCGGGTCATCGGCGAAGAGATCGACTCCCCATTCCCAATCATCGAAGCCGATGGAGCCCGAAATGATCTGATTGACGCGGCCGGCATAATGGCGTCCGATCATGCCGTGCTCGCGCATCATTCGTTGCCGTTCGCGGATTGGCTCGTTGTACCAATTCCTGGCTTCGCCGCGAAACTTATTCATCGGGTAGAAACACAAATAACGGCGCTGCGGAATCTCCGGCCACAAACGCGGCGCCGCTGCCTGCCGCTGCTTGGTCAATTCGGCTTCCACTTCCCGGTTCCACTCGGCGGTGCCGGGCCGTAGAGCTCGGGCCGTTAGCTCGGCGTACAGTTTTACCGACGCTTCATAAAGTCCCAGCTCGACAACCGAAAGATAGGATGTCATCGGTTCGAGAAAATCGAGCAGTCTTAATTGCGCGAGCTCGAGCTCGGCGAGATTCAAGGCGTCTAAGGCTTTGCGAAAATGCACCAACATCAGGTCGCCTTTGTGACCAAGCATGGCGAACAAGCCGGTGGCTTCCTGTTTGTTGTCTTCCATGCCGCGAAATATCGCCGTGGCTTGGTTAAGAAGCGCATCTTGCTCGGCAGCACTGAGCGCGCGCCAAGCGGCCCAGCGCACACGAAACATTTGGTGCAGTAGATAAGAGCCGTCGAGAGTCAGGGGTGTTGGCGGCAGATCGGCTGCTAGATTGTCAACGTCTTCTTCCATATCCTCGAATTTACATGTGCTCGTCGGCTTCAGTTGGCGATGAATTATGAGCGCGTTTGAAAGCGCCTCAGGGGGTGCTCGTGCTTGCTTGCCCCGGTTTGATACCGCCGAGTCGGGCGCGCAGCATGGTAAACCCACGCTTAGCCAAGCGAAATATTTTTGGCACAACCCAAACCATCAGCGCCAGAAAAACAAAAACTAACGCAAGCATCAGCCATGGATGATTGAAGATAATCCAAATGCCGCCCAAAACCGCGATATCCTCAACAAGGCTGGCGATCCAGTTGCTAAATGGTTCGGGGCTGGAGTTGATTGCTAAACGGCTGGTTGCCTTGGTGCCATGCGCTGCCAACGCAATGCTGCCGCCAGCAAGCAGGGCGGCGAATTCCAAGCCCGGGCTCATGTCACCCAGCGAACGCGCTGCTAGGATGGCGCCGGCGGGTACTCGAATGAACGTGTGCAACACGTCCCAACCATTGTCGACATAAGGGATTTTGTCAGCAAAAAATTCGATCGCATACATGATGCACGCCACTGCGATGACGATGGGATTGGTAAGCACCTCCAGGCTCTGTGGCAATTGGATCATTTCGAAGCGGCCCGCCAGGCCCAAAGCCGCCACAGTCGCATAGAGGTTGATGCCGGAGTCCAAGCTGTTCCCATTGCCAGGCTCAACGCTTCGATACTGCCCATAATGCATTCCTATCATCTTGACGAGACGGTTGATCGACTCGATCTAAGATCGTCGCAAAAACAGATTTCTGGCCTGCTGAATTGCTAAATTCTAAATTTACTTTCGATGCGATCTTTGAATTCACTGGTAAATGCGTTGACCGGCGGAAATTGATCCATCCATTTAAATGGCCGGCAAGCATCGATCAGCACCCGGTCGGAGGTGTAGCCCCGGGGTGATCTTTCCTCGGGCGGCAATGCCGGCTCACACACGGACGCCCAAACGCCTTTGACGACATCGAGGCCCTCGCGAACGTGACAACGAGTAGCAATCGCCCAAATCACGTCGGCGGGATTGGCGATATCGATGTCATCATCCACCACCACGACGAATTTTCCGCCGTAGGCTCCGGCGCGCGCGCCGGCGGCAACCAACAACGCCTGTTTGGAGTGGCCGGCATAACGCTGCTTGATGGATATGACGGTAAAGGGGCCAGGCTGGCCGCCATAGACGAAACCCCAAACGCCTTTGACCTCCGGAATTCCCGCTTTCTCTAGTTGCTCCCAAAGCGTCGCCGCGCCCAACGGGATGGGCAAATAGCTTGCCGGCGGCTTGAGCGGCGGCGCGCCGAGAATGATAGGATCGTTTCGATAATAGATCCGTTTAACGTTCATGATCGGCGTTTCGCCGACATTCTCTTCGGTAAAATAACCCGGCCACTCGCCGAAGGGCCCTTCCTTGGGCATGTCTTGGTCCTTCATCGGCGGGAGTTCGCCTTCGACGACAATTTCCGCGTTGGCCGGAATCGGCAGCCCGGTTGCCGCGCCGCGTGCCACCGGCACCGGTGAGCCCTGAAGATAACCGGCAAATTCAAATTCATTGACGTCGGGCGGCAGCGGCATCTGAGCTGCGAGGAAAATCGCCGGTCCCTGGCAGAATGTGATGGCGATCGGTAACGGCTTGCCGGCATCGCGGGCCCGTTCAAAGCCAGCCTGCCATGCTTGCCCATGTTCATCTTCACCGAAAGGGTATTCTTATTCTGGACCATCACCCGGTAGGTGCCGATATTGATCTTGCCGGTTTCCGGGTCTTTGGTGATCACCCCGCAGCCGGTCCCGATGTAAGGTCCGCCATCGAGATCGTGCCATTTGGGTACGGGAAATTTATACAGATCGACCTGATCATCGACCATTTGGTTTTCAAACACCGGACCGCCTTCGACTTGCTGGACCGGCACCGGTTTGTAAGCAGCCAATTTCTTCCGCCATGCGTTCAGATAATCGACGCCCTTGAGCTCGGGATCAATGCCCATCGCCGGGCCGGTGCGCCTGCACGTGCGGAAAACATTGGAAATGACGCGAAAGCCCGCTGGGAATTCTTTGAAATTGTCAAACAGCAGCGCCGCCCCTTCTTTCTCCGCCGCCCGCTCGGTGAGCGCGCCCACTTCCAGGTCAAGATCTACGCCCTCGAGTCTTCGCAGTTCGCCCATCTCCTCCAGCAACTCCACGTATCCTCGCATGTCGGTCACATCGGTCATGGTGTCCTCCTCATCTGCGGTCATACTATTGTGGTGATCAGAGCTAGTCAAATGAACGCCAAAATTCGAGTTTAGCCGGGACTCCAGAGAAGTTATTGCGAGAAGAATCCTGCATCGGTCATTTCGATCGATCAGAATCATCTTTCCGCCTTTTGACTTTCATCGCCACCGCGCACGTACCCTTGCACCAACGACGGCACACATTTCGCCATGTGCTTCAGCAGATTCCTTGAAGTTAAAGCTGACTTCCTTTACGGTAACAAGCATGCGGCGCTGGTTCTCTGGCTTGATTTCTTCTTCTCTTCCTGCTCGCCGCGTCCGCACAAGACTCTTTCGCCGATGTTCAAGAGTTCTCGCTCGAAAATGGTCTCAAGGTTCTTCTTCTCGAGGATCACAAGAGTCCGGCGGTAACCTTTCAGGTTTGGTACCGGGTTGGTTCGCGCAATGAACAAGACGGCAAGAGCGGTTTAGCGCATTTTCTCGAGCACATGTTGTTCAAGGGTACCCCAACGACAGGGCCGGAGCAGTATTCCCAGATCATCGCCAAAAACGGCGGCCAAGCAAATGCATTTACAACTGCCGATGTGACAGTTTACTTCGCCACCATGAGCCGAGACAAAATCCATATTCAGCTCGAGCTTGAAGCGGATCGGATGGTAAATGCGCTTTTGGGTGAGGAGTATTTCGAAGCGGAAAAAAAAGTTATCCAAGAAGAGCGACGCCTGAGAGTCGACGACAATCCGGCTGCCGCGCTGGGTGAGCTGACCGGCGCCGTCACATACATGGTTCATCCCTACCGGCGTCCGGTGATCGGTTGGATGCACGATATCGAAAACCTTACACGGCAGGATCTGGTCGATTTCTACAAGCTTTACTACTCGCCTAACAACGCCTTCATAGTTGTCACCGGCGATTTTTCCACTGCAGAGATTTTGCCCAAGATTAAAGCTGCTTATGGTAAAATCCCGCGCGGTGCTGAACCTCCTAAGGTTCACGCCAAAGAGCCACCGCAACTAGGCGAACGTAGAGCCATCTTGAAAAAAGAAGCGGAACTGCCGATTGTCAGCGCGTATTATCATGCTCCTAATTTAACCAGCCAGGATAGTTTCGCTCTGGACCTGCTCAGCGTAGTCCTTGCCGGCGGGCGCAGCTCTCGGCTGCATCAGGACCTGGTTTACCGGAAGCAGTTGGCGCGGGGGGTCGATGCCGATTACAGTGGAGCTTCCATCGATCCGACGGTCTTCTCCGTGACCGCGCAACTGTTGCCGGGTAAGGATCCCGCACCGGTCGAGCGGGAGATCGATGGCCTGATTGAGAAGGTCAAAGCGGAGTTGGTCAGCGAGCGGGAGCTACAGAAGGCCAAGAATCAGGTCGAAGCGGCATTCATTTTCAGTCGTGACTCGATTTTCGGCCAGGCCATGAAAATCGGATTCTATGAGATCGCGGGCGATTGGCGGCTGATGGAGCGCTATCTCGAAGGTATTCGAAAAGTGACCCGGGAAGACATTCGTAGAGTCGCCAAGCAGTATCTCGATCGCGAGCGCCGCACCGTCGGTACGCTGATGCCCGTCAAAGCCAAGACCCCATGAAGAAGTTTTTTTCTCTGCTGCTGTTTGTAGGGCTGCTTGTTTCGCCGCGCCTCGGACAAACGGCGATGACGCCGCGCCGGTCGGTGTTGAACAATGGCATCGTCTTGCTGACCTCGGAGCAGAGAACTCTGCCGATGGTATCGATAGAGATGTTGATCCACGCAGGCGCGCGTTATGACGCGCCTAAGCAGGATGGCCTTGCCAATTTGACCGCCGAATTGATCACCGAGGGCACCAAGCGGCGCACTGCTTTGCAAATCAGTGAAAGCTTGGATTTTCTTGGCGCCAGCTTATCGGCGCGCAGCGGCGAAGATCTCGCGAGTGTTAGTTTGACGGTTCTCAAAAAGGACCTTCCGGCGGGTTTGGAACTGCTGGCGGAAGTGTTGATGAACGCGGTGTTCCCGCCGGAAGAAATTGAGCGGCAAAAGCAAGCGGTCATCGCATCGATTCGAGCCAAGCAGGAGCAGCCGGGTGAAATTGCCGATATGCGATTTGCGGCGGCGGCATTTCCGCAAACGCGGTATGGCCGGCCGGTGGAGGGGACCGAGACATCGGTCCGGGCAATACCGCAGGCAAGCTTACGAGAGTTCTATCAACGCCATTACCGTCCGAATCGCTCGATCATGGCAATTGTCGGCGATATCTCGCACGAAGAAATGACGGAGGCGCTCAATCACGCCTTTCGCTCTTGGAACAAAGGTGAGCCGCCGCCCAAGCCATTGGCATTACCGGCGGCGCCGGAAATCGGCACGATCCGAGTCCATAAGGATCTCACTCAAGCCAATCTAATTCTGGGTCAACGCGGTGTCGGCCGGGAAAACCCCGACTATTACGCGCTGCAAGTGATGAACTACATTCTTGGCGGCGGCGGATTCTCGTCGCGGGCAATGGATTCCATCCGCAATCAGCGTGGCCTGGCGTATTCGGTTTACAGCTATTTTAGCGCGGAAAAAGGGCGCGGTATTTTCCAGTTCGTGATGCAGACAAAAAATGACACCGCTTTGCAGGCAATCGCTATCGCAAAAGAGGAAATCCGCCGCATCCGGCAGGCTCCGGTTACCGAGGCCGAACTTAATGATGCCAAGGATTATCTGACTGGCAGCTTTCCGCTGCGCTTCGATACCATGGGCAAGGTAGCCAACTTCTTGGCTCAGGTGGAATACTTGGAGCTAGGCCTGGATTATACCGAGCGTTATCCGGATCTGATCCGTAAGATTACCATTGACGATGTCCACCGGGTCGCACAGAAATACCTGGAGCCTGAAAAAATGATTACCGTCATTGTCGGAAACCAGAAAATCATCGCTGAGAAATAAATCTTTGTGCGATCGAATCACAATGCTTGACGGCGGTTAGCTGGCACGGCATATTTGTGCGGTGTAGCTGCCGGACTAACTGAACTCGATCATCACTGTCCCAGCCTGGAAAGCGGCTTGTCCATGCAGAAAGTTTTAATCATCGAAGACCACGCGGATATGCGTGAGCTGCTCAGCTGGCAAATCGAATTGATGGGATTTACGCCAATTCTAGCGAAGCACGGCAAAGAGGGTATAGAAAAGGCTATTGCGGAAAAGCCTGAGTTGATTTTGATGGATATCATGATGCCTGGAATGGACGGGTGGGAAGCGGCTCGAGCCGTGCGCGCCGCCCCCGAAACCAAGGACATCCCGATCCTGGCTGCGACAGCGATGTTTCGCGATTCCGATCTCAAGACCTGCATGGAAGCGGGCTGCAACAGTTACATCGTCAAGCCTTTCACCTTTCTTGAGCTCCAGAGCAAGATTCGAGAGTTGCTTCCTCAGAGCAGGGACGCGCTTCCTTCCTAGTCGTTTTTTGCCCCCACTTCTGGTTTCATTGAATTGTCTGTTGGAACTGGAGAGGCCGGATGATGTCACCGGATCATCAAGCTGTTGCTATTGTTAAGCGGCTCCGTGAGGAAGGCTACGAGAGTTATCTAGCGGGCGGATGCGTCCGCGATTTTTTGCTCAACAAGACCCCGCAAGATTACGACATCGCAACCAGCGCCAGGCCGGAGGACGTTCAACGGATTTTCCCTCGAACTATTCCGGTGGGCGCTCAATTTGGGGTTGTTTTAGTGATGTTGGACGGTCAATCTTTTGAAGTCGCGTCCTTCCGATTTGATGGTCCCTATCTGGACGGCCGCCGACCGAGCCAGGTACGCTACGGAACTCTGCAAGAAGATATCTTCCGGCGTGATTTCACCATCAATGGAATGGTATACGACCCAGTCGAGGATCGGGTTATCGACTTGGTCGAAGGCAAGAGAGATCTTGCAAGGCGCTGCATCCGCGCCATCGGCGATCCGCGGCAACGTTTCGAAGAAGACCGATTGCGAATGGTGCGGGCGATCCGCTTTGCCGCCAGCTTGAACTTCGATATCGACAACTTAACCTTGGATGCCATCAAGCAGTCGGCGGCAATGATCACACAGATTTCGTCCGAACGAATCGGCGAGGAGATCACTCGGATCCTCACTGAAGGCGGTGCGCGAAGGGGATTCGAGCTGATGGACGAAACAGGTTTGTTGCGGATCCTGCTGCCGGAGATCGAACAGATGAAGGGCGTTGAGCAGAGCCCGGAACACCATCCGGAGGGCGATGTCTTCAAGCACACGCTTTTGACTTTGAGCCATCTCGAAAAGCCGACGGAAACCCTGGCATACGGTTGTCTTCTGCACGATGTCGGAAAGCCGGTTTGCTTTCGCAAGGAAGCCGATCGTATCACTTTCTACGGCCACACCGATCGTGGCGCGGAAATGGCCGAAGCGATACTGAAACGGCTCAAGCGCGGACGAGCTGTCTGGGAGCGGGTCGCGTACTTGGTCAAAAATCACCTGCGTCATACGCAGGCGCCTAAGATGCGACTGAGCACGCTTAAGCGTTTTTTGCGCGAGGAAGGCATCGATGAGCTGTTAGCATTGGCGCGCATCGATGCCTTGTCGTCCAGCGGAGATTTGCAATATTATCATTTCTGCCAAGAGCGGCGTTCACAGATGCAAGAGGAAGAGATCCGCCCTGAGCCGCTGTTGCGCGGCGCGGATCTGATCGAAATGGGATACATTCCGGGACCAATCTTCGCCGAAATCTTGCGGCAGGTAGAAGATGCACAGCTCGGCGGTGAATTGACCAGCCGCCAGGAGGCAATTGAATGGGTCAAACAAAAATACCGCAGCTGAGGTTTCAATGAACGATTCGCAAGCCTACAGAGTTATCGGTCGGGCAGAGCCTAGATCTGACGGCGCAGAGAAAGTTACCGGCAAGGCTGTTTACACCGTCGATGTCGATTTGCCTGGGATGGCGCATGCTAAGGTATTGCGCAGCCCCTACCCGCACGCGCGCATCCTGCGGGTAGATTCCACGTAAGGCCGAGCGCCTTCCCGGCGTTTACGCTGTCATCACTAAGGACGATCAGCGCGAACTTGGCATGTTCGGTGCCGCGTACAAGGATCAGACCATTGTTGCTGTAGATAAGGTTCGCTACGTCGGCGATCCGGTCGCCGCGGTCGCGGCAGTCGATGAAGCCACGGCCGAAGAAGCGTTGGCGCTGATCGATGTCGAATACCAGGAATTGCCGGCAGTGTCTTCACTGGAAGAAGCATTGGCGCCGGGCGCGGTGTTGGTTCACGATTCGGCTTCGATGGGCGGTGAGTTGATGGGACAGCGCTATGAAACGCCGAAAGAATTTGCCGGCAGCAACCTTTGCTACCGCTTCAGTTACGCCAAGGGGGAGGTTGCCGAAGGGTTTAGGAAATCCGATCACGTATTTGAAAATACGTTTACCTTTCCCCGCGTCCAGCATTTCTCGATGGAGCCTCATGCCACCGTGGCTCACGTTGAGGCTGAGCGGATCACCATGTGGGCGGGAACGCAGGAGCCGTTTACATTGCGCGAGCACTTGGCCGATATATTCAAAGTGCCGCTTAATAAGATTCGGATCATCGTCCCCTATGTGGGCGGCGGGTATGGTGGAAAACTGGCGGTGAAAACAGAGCCCCTGGCGGTTGCCTTGTCGTCCAAAGCCAGACGTCCGGTGCGCTTGGTTCACACGATCGAGGAAAGTTTTAAGACCGTGACCCGACATCCGGCGCGGGTGCGGATTAAGACCGGCGTCAGCAAGGATGGACTTTTACTGGCGCGCGAGTGCGTGATCCATATGGAGACCGGCGCTTATGCCGATGCCGGGCCTCGGGTAACGCAAAAGGCCGGCTACCGCTCCTTCGGTCCCTATCGCATTCCGCACACCAAGACTGACGCTTACACCGTGTATACCAATACGGTGCCTGCGGGGGCGTATCGCGGTTTCGGCACGCTCCAAGTGACCTGGGCCTACGAGTCACAAATGGATATCATCGCCGAAAATCTGGCTTTGGATCCGTTGGAGTTTCGTCTGAAGAACCTATTGAAGAAAGGCGAGCTTTATACGCCGGGCGACACACCGGTCGATTGCGATTTGGCCGAAGGTCTACAACGCGCTGCCAAAGCGATCGGCTGGGGCGACAACGGCGGACATAGGAATCGGGGTAAAGGTCTTGCCTGCTGCATGAAAGACGGCGGCGGAACCTACAAGGTCTCTTCGGCGGCAGTGAAGATGAACTCAGACGGAAGCGTGGTTTTGCTCACCGGCACCGTCGAGATTGGCCAAGGCGCGCGCACCGCGTTGAGCCAGATTGTTGCCGAAGAATTGAGCGTTCCTTTCGATGGTGTGACGGTGGCGCAACTGGACACCGACGTGACTCCCTATGACGTCAATACCAACGCCAGCAGCTCGACTGTGGTCATGGGATTGTCGGCGCAAAGAGCTGCGCAGGACCTGAAACGGCAATTGTTCCGTCATGCGGGGAAACTGTTGAAGGTCAAACCGGATCAGCTAATTCTCAAAGACCGAAGAATTCACGCTGGCGACGGCGCAAGCGTATCCTTTCCCGAGTTGATGCAAAAAGTATTTCTGTCGAAGGCGGGAGAGATCGTCGGACATGGCGCTTATCAAGACATTAAGACCAAAAAGGCGGCTCTAGGTTCACCGACGACGTTCTGGGAGATCAGCTGGGGCGCGGCTGAAGTGGAAGTCGATCCCGATACCGGCGAAGTCAAGCTCCTCAAGTATGTCTCTTTAGCCGATGTCGGTCAGGCAATCCACCCAGTGCTATGCGAGGGACAGGACGAGGGCGGCGTGATGAACGCGATTGGTCACACCTTGCTCGAAGAGATGATTTACAAAGACGGCCAGCTTTTGAATCCCAACCTTGTCGATTACCGGGTCCCCAGCTTCGCTCATCTGCCAAAGGATTTTGAAACCGTTCTGGTCGAGAATCATAATGGTCCCGGACCTTTCGGAGCAAAAGGGACCGGTGAGGGCGGCTTACTGCCGGTGGCTGCCGCCATCGGCAACGCCGTTCGTGTCGCCACTGGAGTGCGATTCTATGATTTGCCGCTGACATCGGAGAGAGTCTGGCGCGCGCTCCACATGGCACCGTAACGGATCTTCCCAATCCGGTTTATTCGTAACCATCAGTAGCAGTTCAGGCTGTAGCAAATCTGCCGGAGCATCTCCGTACATACTCCGGCAGATTTGCTATTGCTGAAAAAAGGAAAGAAGCAGTGGATCGGGGAACGGCACATTGAGCATTCTTTCGAAAAGCATGTAAAAGAATAGCCAAGAAAAAAATGTCACGGCAACTGTCGTTAGCCATCCCTCGCGAGCTTCGAGCTTCAAGTAAATGAAGATGAAGAGCGGCACCGCATAAGAAAAACCCAGGAGCCAAATAGCCAAAAAACAACCCAGTATCCAGCCGATTATCGAGACCGTCCTGCGCCGGACTGCTTCTGGCGAAATCGCCTCATGCTCACTCGCCCGCGCTTCTTTCGGCCGGGTCACATCTTTCGCGAGCTGCACCAATGCCAACAGCAGAGTCGGGATGCCAATAACCCATGGAAACAGGCCGGCGCGAAAGCCGAAGTTGCGGCTTTGCAAAAGCGCCACGGCAATTGTCGCGGCAATGACAAGAGTAAATATCGCGCCCGGGCCGAAATGGATGCCGCCACGGCGCGCTGTCTCCGTCGGAACTGAACTAGTGGCATTTGCCAGCCGCCGTTCTCGCCTACTCTTGAAAACCGGATAAAGTATCCCGAATAAGGTGACGGCAAAGATGATCATAACGCCGGGCCGGCTCGTCCAGCTCAAGCCGTAGTTGTCGGTGGAGAGAAAGAGGCGATTCTCTGCTAAAGGACCAAGGACGAGGCCGAGCAGCACTGGCGGGCGCGGCCACTCCATCTTCTCCATAACCCACCCGAGCGCGCCGAAGACAAGCACCACCACCATGTCTGCAAATGCGTTCTTCTCCGCGTAAGCGCCGAGGTAGATCAGCACTAAGATCAGCGGAATGATGATTCCGCCACGTACTTGAGTCACCTTAGCGAGCGGTTTTAAAAACAGGAAACAGATCGCAACCGTGATGATGTTCGAAAGTATGATCACCCAAACGAATGAAAACGTAAGATCCAGTTTACCTTTGGGTGGGGGGATCAGCATGTCTGGACCGGGAACAATTCCCTGAATGATGAAAGCCCCGAGCAGGATCGCCATGACAACGCTGGCGGGCACACCAAAAGCAATTGTCGTAATCAGGCTCCCGCCCAAGGTCGAATTGTTTGCCGCGCCCGGACCCAACACACCACGAACATCGCCCTTGCCGAAGCGTTCTTTGTTGGGCGAGCTCTGCACCGCGTGAGCGTAGGCAAGCCACTGTGTGGTCGCGGCTCCCATGCCTGGGATGATCGCGATAAAGCAGCCCAGAGCGCTGCAGCGGATTACCAGCCAAAAGTGACGGAAAGTATCTTTCACCCCTTCCAGGACGCCGCCGAGTTTGCCCACTTCCTGCTTAGCTATACTGGTCCCCAACACCGCGAGCTCGATGGTTTCAGGGATGGCGTAGAATCCGATTGTAATCGGCACGAGACCAATGCCGTCCCAAAGAAACAACTGCCCGAATGTATAACGTTGGATGCCGGAGATCGGATCCAGGCCAATGGTGGCGAGCAGCAGACCAATGCCGCCGGCGATGATCCCTTTAAGCTGATCTTCGCCGCTGAGAGAAGCGACGAACGAGATGCCGAGGATCGCCAGCATGAAAAACTCAGGAGAACCGAACGAGAGAACCAGAGGACGAATGATCGGAATAGCGATGGCCAGAGCAATCGCGGCGAAAATAGCGCCGACCAACGAACTCATCAGTACTGCGCCCAGCGCCCGGCCGGCCTCACCGTTGCGCGCCATCGTGTGGCCGTCGACAATGGTCGAAGCCGTCGTCGGTTCGCCAGGGACGCCAAACAGCACAGAGGTGATATCTCCGGTAGTGGCCGTAACCGCCGTCATACCGAGAAGAAAGGCAAACGCTTCTACCGCGTTCATTTTGAAAACGAACGGCAACATCAAAGCCATAGCGGTGGGCCCGCCCAAGCCGGGAAGAATACCGACGACGAAGCCTACGCCGATACCGATCATCATCAAACTGAAGGTAGACCAGTTGAAAACTTGAAGGAGTCCGGAACTCAGCGCGCTGAACATTTCCACCATTAGGGCTCCACCTCGACGCGATACAGCGAATTAAATTATCTGTCGTCGCTAATCGACGGTCAATGTCGCGTTTTCAGTTGTAAAGAATATCTTTTAGTTTGCCGACCATCGACTGGTCGAGCTTGAATAGGCCGCCGATAACTTTCTCCACCTCGTCGACGGCCACAGGATCGACATTCAATTTCGACTTCTTTGCGTCCGCCAGGAATTCCGGATCGGTCAGTGTCGCATCGAACGCTTTGCGCAGCAATTGAACTCGATCTTTCGGCGTCCCTGGCGGCAGCGTATAGGTGCGAACGATATCGCTATCGCCGTGGATTGCCACTTCAATCATTTTGCGGCCCTCTTCTGTTTTCGCCAACTTGATCGCTTGGGGCACTTTAGGAAGATCTGGATGGTTTCGGCGGTTGGCCTGGAGGACAACCACGGCATCGCCGCTGGCGAGTGCTTTCTGCCAAGTCACGCTGACAGAATCCCAGCCCCAGCAGCCACCGGCGATTTCGCCGCTTTCGGCGGCCAATCTCACATCGGCGGTGCCTTTGTAGCCCGACACAATTTGAATTGGTAATCCCAGCGCTGCCTTCAAGACCCGGGTCGCGTTGTCCGGTGTCGAGGTGCCGGGAGCGATGCCACCCATTTTAACCGGAGTTTTCGCTGCCATCCATTGATCCACACTGGTGATGCCGCTGGCCTTGGTCAAGGCGCAGACGACGTGATCGGTAATTGGCGCGCCGATGAATTCGAATTTCCGGGCATCGAATTCGACACCCTTTTGCCCCAAGACCTGACCCAAGAATAAGCCGCCGATGAAGTGACCGATGGTGAGGCCATCCGGCTTGGCAGCCTTATACACGTGATTCGCCGCGATCAGGCTGCCGGCGCCGGTCATGTTTTCGACGATCATCGCCGGTTCCCCGGCGATATGTTTGCCCATATGCCGGGCGATGGCACGGGCGTAAGTATCAAAGCCTCCGCCTGCGGAAAACCCGACAACGATTCTGACGGTTTTGCCTTTATAAAAGTCTTCCGCGGCGGCGGCCGGTTGGAGCGAAAACAATCCGACGAATGCTGCCGTGAACAAACAACAAAGTTGCCACATAGAGCTCTCCTTATGCTGGCTAAAGTTGCCGGCTCGCCCTTGCGCTTATCTCTCGGCTGGCGAGTTGCCAGAAGCTAACTGATTGATTGTCAAAAATCAACGAATTACACGAGTTTAGCAATCTTCGCTAGATCGCTGACGTTGTGTTCGCGCTGGGCCGGTTCTAGAATGAGTTTGCTGTTGTCGGCAGTTGTCACCCTTGGTAGATGAAGCCAGCCGGCCCAGGAGCGGGGAATAGTTATGACTGAAGCATTTAAAAACTATATCGATGGCAAATGGCTGCCTGCGCAAGCCGGACAGGTGATCGAGAATCGCAATCCGGCCAACCGCCACGACCTTGTCGGTCTTTTTCCAGCTTCGGATCACGATGACGTCGATACCGCGGTAGCGGCGGCCAAGAAGGCCTTCGCCAGTTGGCGTCTTGTGCCGGCGCCTAAACGCGGAGAACTGCTCTATCGAGTCGGCGAACTTCTAAAGGCGCATAAGGAAGAGATCGCCCGGGTTATGACTCGAGAGATGGGCAAGGTCTTGAAAGAAACGCGCGGTGACGTGCAAGAAGGCATCGACACTGCTTTTTATGTGGCCGGTGAAGGCCGGCGGCTTTTCGGCGAAACGACGCCATCGGAGCTGCCCGATAAGTTCGCCATGTCGGTACGTGCGCCGGTTGGTGTTTGCGCATTGATCACGCCATGGAATTTTCCGATGGCAATCCCAACATGGAAGATGTTTCCGGCGCTGATTTGCGGCAATACCGTGGTGCTCAAGCCCGCCGAGGATACGCCCCATACCGCCCTTAAGCTTTTTGAGATTCTCCAACGGGCGGGTGTGCCTCCTGGGGTCATCAATCTGGTTCAGGGGCGCGGCGAGGAAGTCGGCGCCGCGCTGGTGCGCCATCCGGACGTGCAGTTGGTTTCCTTCACCGGTTCCGCCGCAGTGGGGCGGGAGGTTGCTGCTGCGTGCGGTCAGTCGCTCAAGCGCGTCTCGCTTGAACTGGGCGGAAAGAACGCGCAAATCGTTATGGAGGATGCCGACCTGGCCCTTGCCGTCGAGGGCGCGCTGTGGGGCGCGTTCGGTACAACCGGACAGCGCTGCACCGCCACCAGCCGGCTGATTTTGCATCATGATATCAAAACCGAATTCATCGATAGGCTTGTGGCGCGAATCGAGAAGATCAAGATCGGCGACGGTTTGGATGAAAGCGTCGAAATCGGGCCGCTGATCAACCAGGCGGCGCGCGACAAGGTTCAATCCTACATGGAAATTGGCCGGCAAGAAGGCGCCCGCGTGCTAATCGGCGGCTCGGCCTATGATATCGGCGCATGTGCGAACGGTTTTTTCTTTCAGCCGACGATATTGGATCGAGTCACGCCGAACATGCGCGTGGCCCAAGAAGAAATATTTGGACCGGTGCTTTCGGTTATCGAAGTGCCGGACTTTGATGCGGCCATTGCCGTGCTAAACGGCACTCGCTACGGGCTGTCCAGTTCGATTTACACCGCTGACGTCAACCGCGCCTTTCGTGCCATGCGCGATATCGAGGCGGGCATCACTTACATCAATGGGCCCACCATTGGCGCGGAAGTGCATCTGCCGTTCGGAGGCGTTAAAGATACCGGCAACGGTCATCGTGAAGCCGGCACCACCGTCTATGACATCTTCAGCGAATGGAAATCCATTTATGTAGATTACTCGGGCAGGTTGCAGAAGGCGCAGATCGATAATGCGGAATGAGCTTCACACGGCCCGAGATTGCCTGCGATTTCACAATGCGACAGCACGGAGAACGCTATGAAAGTGCCTTTAATCAAGACGAAACTCCCCGGACCCCGAGCGCAGGCAATCATCGAAAAGGATCGCCAGTATACCGCGCCGGCTTATGGGCGCGTTTATCCGCTGGTCATGAAGCAAGGTCGAGGGATGGTGGTCGAAGATGTCGATGAGAATCTTTTTCTCGACTTTATGGCCGGCATTGCCGTCGCAAATACCGGCCATTCTCATCCGCGCGTAGTTCAAGCCATCGAAGAGCAGGCGCGCAAATTTTTGCATATTTGCGGGAGTGATTTCTACTACGAACCCATGATGGAGCTGGCGGAGAAACTTAGCCAGCTGGCGCCTGGAACCGGAAGCAAGAAAGTTTTCTTCACCAATTCGGGCACTGAAACGATCGAAGCCGCGTTCAAGCTGGCGCGTTTCGCCACCAGAAGGCAGCACGTGATCGCCTTTGATGGCGCTTTTCACGGCCGCACTATGGGTGCCTTATCCCTGACCGCCAGTCGCTCATCGCATCGGGCGCAGTTTTCTCCGCTGGTGCCCGGAGTTCATCATGCTCCTTACGCTTTCTGTTATCGCTGTCCCTATCATCTCAATTATGGTTCGTGTGAAATCGGCTGCGTGAGTTATCTGGAAAAAGTTTTGTTTCGCTATCAAGTGACGCCACAGGAGGTCGCGGCGATTTTTGTCGAGCCGATACAAGGCGAGGGCGGTTACATCGTCCCTCCCCCCGAGTACCTGGGGATGCTTCAAGATCTCTGTCGCCGTTACGATATCTTACTTGTCGCTGATGAGATTCAGTCTGGCTTCGGACGAACTGGAAAGATGTTTGCCTGTGAACACTGGGGCATTGAGCCCGACATTCTCTGCGCGGGCAAGGGCATTGCGAGCGGCATGCCGTTGGGCGCGATGATCGCTCGGAGCGAGATCAGCACGTGGACTCCGGGTACTCATGGTTCCACCTTCGGCGGTAATCCAGTGGCATGCGCCGCGGCGCTCGCGAGCATAGCTGTGATCGAAGCAGGACTTCTGCATAATGCCACAGAGGTGGGGGCGTATTTGATGGATAAACTTAATGACCTGAAGAAAAAGCACCCGGTGATCGGCGACGTCCGTGGTTTGGGACTGATGATTGGCGTGGAATTCGTCCACGGCGATGGAAGCGGTACGCCGGACGCCGCATTGCGCGACCAAGTGATGAAGAATTGTTTCGAAAAAGGCCTCCTCTTACTCGGCTGCGGCGAGAGCACCTTGCGCTTTTGCCCACCGCTGATCGTTACCAAGGACGAGAGTGCCACAGCAGCTGAAATCTTCGATGCGGCGATTAGCGAGCTCGCATAGCGCTATGCCGAAACTTTGGCGAGGTTCCAAGAGCTCTAAAGAGCCGCGGCAGATCACACGCGCGGCATCCGGAAGGCGAAGCGCGCCGCTTTAACCGCGGCGCGGCTTAGACAACCGCTCTTCACTCACTGTAGCTTGGTTTCGAGTTCTTCCAGTAATTGGACAAGCTCTGTATCCGTCGGGTTGAGTCTCACTGCCTCGCGGAACTCCTCGATCGCCTTCTGAAGCATTCCCTTGATCATGTAGACCCGGCCGAGATTGATGTACGGAAAATGCCGCGGCTCATAACGCTGTGCTTGCTTTGCCCGTTCCAGCCAGGGAATTGCTTCATCGAATTTTTGCTGTTGCATCAAATAGACACCCAGATCGTTATACGGGTTGCCGAACTGGGGATCGAGCTGAATGGCGATTTCGCATTGCGCAATAGCTTCGTCAATCCGTCCTTGAAAGCTATAGGCCCAGCCTAGGTACGTATGCGCGTCCGCGGTCGGGTGAAGCGCGATCGATTCCCGGTACAGCCGGATGGAATCTTCGATCTCTCCCGCCATTTGGCGGTTCATCGCCCGCTGCACGAGCTCCAATGCTTTGGTATGAACTTCAGAGCAAGTCATAGATTTAAACCCCCCAGGCGCCGCTGATCTGAATATTGGCGCCATTGATATAGCGAGCCTCGTCAGACACCAAGAAACGCACCACAGCCGCTGTCTCTTCGACCGTACCGAGAGAGCCGGCCGGAATGCGTTTTACTGCGGCTTCCAACTCCTCCCTGGGCGCGCTGCCGGAATCTATGTAGCCTGGCGCGATGCAATTTGCCGTGATGCCATAGGGCGCAACCAAGCGAGCCAGCGAGCGCATCAAAACGATCACTCCGACCTTCGAGATGTAATGTGCAGTCAGTTGCGGTTGAGCCATCAGCTGCTCTGCATTCGCCATGCTGAAGCAAATGATGCGGCCCCAGTTGCGTTGTTTCATCAAAGGAACCACCGCCTTGGTCAAATAAAAAATCGGATGAAGGTTGTTGTCGAACATCGAATGCCAGCCCTCGTTGGTTTCGTCCAATAAAGGGATCCGATGATAAGGACCGGCGCTGTTAATGAGCGCGTCAAGGCGTCCCCATTGGTTTTCCAGATCGCGGACCATCGCGGTGGCGGCGCGTGGGTCCGAGACATCGCATTTAAACGCGAGCGCGGCCGTGCCGTAGCGTCTTATGGACTCGATGACCTCGTGCGCTGCGCTAGCGCTGGTGCGATAGCAAATGGCCACGGACCAGCCGTGGGACGCTAAATCCAGGGCCACCGCGCGACCAATGCCGCGGGCGCCGCCGGTTATCAAAGCAGCCTTGCTCTCCATCGCCGACAATGATGATACCAGCTTTTGACGATCGGCTTCCAGTCTCGAGAAATTTAAGCGTGCAAAGCTTGAAGAATGCTGTTCTGTAGAGTGCTATGGTCGTCCTTACGACAAACGATCGGCTCCCCATAGATCGAAGTCAGAAGGCGCCCATCGCTGGGCGATCATCGATTTCTCAGCCTGCAAACCATGCGGCAGAACATTTGCCCAAACCGCGTATAACAATTTTGTATAAAATAGCTTCGGTGTGCTATGATCGGGTATGGTTATCGAACCTCTCAACTTTGAGAGTCGTCCCAATCTAAAGAATCCCATTCTCGTTTTATCTTTCGCCGGTTGGAGTGATGCTGGCTCGGCGGCGACAACCGCCTCTCGATATATGTGCGATCAACTGCTAGCCAAAAGATTCGCCAGCATCGATCCGGAAGAGTTTTATGACTTCTCGGTGCAGCGTCCCATGGTTCGCTTAAACGATAACAAAGAACGCGAGATTCACTGGCCCTCGTACGATTTCTTTTATGGCGAGGGTATCGGCGCCCAGGCGGATTTCGTGTTTGGGGTTGGCGTAGAGCCGCAGTTGCGATGGCGCGCATTTACCGAAACGATGTTGCGCTTCATCAGAGAGTCCCAAGTTGGAATGCTGGTCACCTTGGGCGCCTATCTCGACGAAGTTCTATACACGCGTCCCGTTCCGCTTTCCGGTTTCTCTACAGATCCCAAACTGATGGAACAGCTCGATCTGGTGCCCTCTCGGTATCAAGGACCGACGGGCATCATTGGCGTCCTAAACGAAGTATGTCGTAAGGCTGCAGTACCCAGTTTAAGTCTCTGGGCCGCATTGCCCCACTACCTTTCGGTGTCGCCCAATCCACGAGGCACGTTGGCGCTATTGCTGCGGCTTACCCAATGGCTGGGGATTCGTCTCGATATGAGCCCCTTGGAACGAGCCGCCGCCGACTTCCAGGCAAAACTCAACGAGGCGGTCAATGCCGACCCCAAGCTTTCCGCCTATATTCGTGAGCTTAAAAAGCGCGAATTCGAACAGTGAAGCTGTCAGTTCTAATCCCGGTCTACAACGAAGAGCGCACTCTGGAAGAGGTCGTCCGCCGCGTGCGTTCTATCGAGTTACCCAAAGAGATCATCCTGGTTGATGATGGCTCCAAAGATCGAAGCCGGGAGATTCTGACGCAACTGCAAAAAGAAACTGAGCGCGCGCCGGACCCGCTGAACGAAATTAGAGTTTTTTTTCAGCCTCATAACCAGGGAAAGGGCGCGGCGATCAAAGTCGCCTTGGCTCATGCGCGCGGCGAGATCATAATCATTCAGGACGCTGATCTCGAGTACGACCCGCACGATTATCCGGCGCTGCTGGAACCCATCGAACGAGGACTCGCCGATGTGGTGTATGGAACTCGATTCGCTGGGGGGGGCGCGCACCGGGTATTATTCTTCTGGCACTCGCTGGGCAATCGGATGCTCACGTTGGTCTCGAACATGCTGACCAACTTGAACCTTTCGGATATGGAAGTGGGCTACAAGATGTTTCGGGCCGAAGTCCTCAAAAGCATCAGATTGGAATCGAATCGTTTCGGCTTCGAGCCCGAAGTCACCCTGAAGTTAGCCAAAAAGGGTTACCGCTTCTACGAAGTGCCGATTTCGTATCATGGTCGCACCTACCAAGAGGGCAAGAAGATTACTTGGAAAGACGGGATTTCGGCTTTGTATTACATGTTTCGATTTCGCTTCAAGAACTAGCAGCCTGCTAAAGCTGATTAAGTAGCTCATCCCCGCGAACCCTGCTTCCATAAGTCATCCATATAATCTCGTAACGCTTCCTTCAATGGGAAGCGCGGCGCATAGCCAAGCTCGGCCTTCGAAACGCTAAGATCCAAAGGAATCGTCTTGTTCCTATCCGCTTTGACGGCGCCCGAAACAGTAACGTTGACGGTAGGAGACAATTCTCTGACAATTTGGGCGAGCTCTTCAGGTCCGGTCACTACGCCGGAGCCGGCATTGTAGATTCGCTGCTTGAGACTTTCTTTCCGGCATGCGAGAAAAACTGCCAACCCGACATCTTTGCCATAGGCGTACTCGTTGTGCCCATAGGCGTTGGCATCGAGGGTGATAGGCTCGCCCTTGATGATGTTGAGCGCCAGATCGCGCATGATTTTGCCGACGGTTGAACCGCCGACGTAGTAACCCAGTCCGAAAACGCCGCCGGGCCGCAGGATTGCTGTATCAAGCTTATACAACGCCGCGTAGGCATGAACCAGGTGCTCGGAGCATACCTTGGTTGTCGCATAGAGATTGTGGCCGCCGATGGGATGGCTCTCACGGACGACACTGTCGTCGATCTTCGAACGATCATAAACGCCAAACGTGCTTATGTAGACCACCCGCCGGAGTAGCCGCAGCCGAGCTGCTTCCAAGACATTGATGGTGCCAAGGATATTGTTGGTGGCGCCGGTATAGGAATTCTCCTGAACCCGCGATCCGATGAGCCCGGCTGTGTGAACCAGTGTGTCGATTTTAAATCGTTCTAACGCACTGAGCAGTGCCGGCAAGTCGCGAATATCGGCCGCCACCACATCGACCCGATCGGTGCCGACGATCTCATGAATATAGTTCCGATTCGGCGATAAATCGTACAGAACAACTTTATCGCCGGCATCGACGGCATGGCGGGCAGCGTGGGCGCCGATAAGTCCGGCGCCGGTGATGAGAATATTCATTCTTGCCTCCTGACCCATTCGAAGCCTACATTAGGTTGGTGTTCTGGCGCTGTCAAACAGCAGCGATGCAGCTTGCTTAGCACTAGAGGCGGGCTTATTGTAGGTTCAATTTCGCCTCACTTCGCTTGATTGAAAGGAGACAGCTAAATGGATCTGCGTAAGGTGATTTGTAGGAAAAATTTCTTCGCCACTCTCGCAGCCGTGACGGTTACGATAGTTGCCGGGCATACGACCATCTTCGCGCAATCGGTCAAAGTCGGCAGGACTGTCGGTGGAAGTGGCTTTCACATCCCATCCTACGTCGCCATTGATAAAGGCCTTTTGAAGGCCGAGGGATTGGACGCCAGTTTCATCGCTGCGACCGCGGGTGTGCTGGTCAGGGCGACCATTGCCAAAGAGATCGAGTTCACGCCGATTCCCGGCGGGGGTTCGGAAGCGATGCTCAAAGGCGCGCCCTTGGTATTTTTCGTGGGAGAATCTTTGATCTCACAGTGGACGTTAACGACGACGCCGGACATCAAGCGGGTCGAGGATCTTCGCGGCAAAACCTTGGGCCTGGGTCGCCCCGGCTCCGCTGATTACAGCGAAATTGTCGTCACTCTCGGTAAGCACTTCAAAATGCAGCCCGGCAAAGATTACCGAGTGATCAGCTTCACGGGCGAGCCCGACCGCATTGCGGCCCTCATTCAAGGCTCGATTCAGGGCGGTGTGCTGTCATTTCCACACGCGGCGCGAGCGGAAAAAGAGGGCATGAAGATTCTTATGCGAACCGGTGACTATATTCCGCGTTTGGGCGGGACATTTCTCACTCATCGAGATTTCATCAAAGAGAAACGTGACGTCGTCAAGCGCTTCACCCGGGGTATCATCAAAGCCGAGGATTACATAAGGACCAACAAGAAAGGGACGATGGAGGTGATCGAGAAATATTTTGAAATCAAAGATCCCAAATTGGTCGAAAGCATTTATAGTCAGGTATACGACAAGTACAGCCCCGAAATGCCGCCTGACCTGATCCAAGATCTTTTTGAGTCCCGAACCACCCCCGAACTCGGCTGGCCGCAGGGCAAACCGCTGCCGGATCTAAATCAGTTCGTTGATCGTAGCATCGTTAATGAAGTTCTCAAGGAAATGGGGCGCAAGCCGGGAGGGAAGTGACCCACGTGAGTGAGCACCAAAGAGGCGGTAGCTCTAGAAGCTCTTTGCCGCTTCAGGACGCCAGCTGGCCAGGCGGGACTCCAGTTGCTTGACGGCGAGAGTTAGGACGACAGAGAGCGCCATAAAGATCGCAACGCCGACGAAGACGACGTCTACCTTGTAGTTGGTAGCGGCGGAAGCGATCATGTAACCCAATCCGTGGCTCGAGCCAAAAAACTCTCCGACCACGACCCCGAGGATCGCTCTGCCGATGGCCAGCCTCAGCCCAGCGATGATGTAAGGCACCGAATTCGGCAACACGACGATTTTCATCACTTGCCACTCATTAGCGCCAAACGATCTCACGACATTCACCAGAACTCTGTTGACGTTTTTTACGCCAACATAGGTATTGATGAGCAACGGAAAGACTGCGCCCGCAAAGACAATCAAGATCTTCGACCAAATGCCGATCCCGAACCAGAGAATCAATAGTGGCAAGAAGACGATCCTAGGGGTGGCATTGGCTGCGGTCACGTAGGGATCCAGTAAATGCTCGAGAGTCGCTGACCTGCCCATGACGAGCCCCAACGGCAGCCCGACAATTATGGACAAGCCCAGTCCCGCCAGAAAGGCGACTGCGCTGATGTAAAAGTGTTTCTCGATGGTCCCGTCGAGAAGCAATTCATAAAATGCCGCGGCGATTCTTGAGGGCGTGGTGAAGAAGAGCGCCATTCCCTTTGGCAGGGTGTACCAGAGCGGAATGCTTTCCCATACGACCAGTAATAGGACGATAAAACCGAGGCCGAATATCAAAGATTCGTGCTCTGCAAAAAATTTTGCTGGTTTCATCAGCGTACCTCGTCGCTCGCGCGCCAGGGCGCAACCGTGAGCTCGAGCCTGCGCATCAGCTCGGTCAGAATGATCGCAATCAGCGACAGAATGATAATGCCGACGAACATGTCAGGGAGACGGTAGGTATCGCCGGCTTGGGAAATGGCGAAACCGATTCCTTCGGAAGCGGCATAGAATTCCCCGACAATGATACCGACCAACCCTCGGCCAATGGCAAGGCGGGCGCCAGCGATAATGTAGGGCATCGTGCTTGGCAGAATGACCTTAAGGTAAAGATCCTTCTCACTCCCGCCGAAGGATCGAATAACATTGATTAACAGCGCGTCCGTCGATTTGACGCCGGCAAATGTATTGAAGATGAATGGAAAAACCGCGAGTAAGAAAACCAGCGCTGCCTTACCGAGCACGCCAACGCCAAAAACGATAATGAACAACGGCGCTAGAGCAACCAGCGGGCTAGCGTAAAGCGCGGTCAAGAAAGGGTCCAGAGAGTATTCGACTCTTCTGCGCCACCCCATGACCAGGCCAAGAGGAATGCCGACGAACACGGCGAAGGTGAAGCCCCAGAGGAAAGCCTGGCTGCTTACCGCGAGGTCGTGCCAGAGTTTGCTCCCTTGGATTTGCTCTTTGAAGGCCGCGCCGATCAGCGAAGGCTTGGTAAAAAAGAATGGATCTACCGGGAAGAGGTACGTCAAAACCAATTCCCATGATGCGATCACGAATAGGACGGAGCAGAGTGCGAGCCACAGCCGCCGGTGTTCCGTAAAAAATGCTTGTGCAGCCATTTTCTATCCTCGGGAGGTCAACTCTTCCCTCAAGACTTCCCAGATGCGGAGCTTGATATCGTTGAACCTTGGCGTTAGCCGCATCTCATAATCTCTCGGTCGTGGCAAATCAATCTGAATGACGTCTTTGGTCCGGCCCGGCCTTGCCGTCATGACGATGACTCGGTCTGAAAGATAGGCAGCCTCTTCGATGCTGTGGGTAACAAAGAGCACGGTTTTTTTGGAGCGTTCCCAAATCTGCAATAATTCCGATTGCATCAAGTCGCGCGTCTGCGCATCGAGTGCGGCGAAGGGCTCATCCATGAGCAGTACTTCGGGTTCGGTTGCCAGCGCGCGAGCGAGGCCGACGCGCTGTTTCATCCCCCCGGAGAGCTCATGCGGATAATGGTTTTCAAAGCCTTTCAATCCCACCAAATTGATCAGTTCCTTTGCTCGGGCCGCTCTTTTTGCAGCCGGAATACCCTTTCAATTCAAGTCCGAGTTCTACGTTGGCCGTGACGCTTCGCCACGGCAGCAGCCCAAACTCTTGAAAAACCATCGCCCGCTCCTGGCCCGGACCGCTAATGCGCGTGCCGTTCAACTGAATTTTGCCACTGGCCGGTTCAATCAGCCCCAAGACGATATTGAGGAAGGTACTTTTTCCGCAACCCGACGGGCCGACGATACTGACAAACTCGCCTTGGGCAATGTCGAGGCTGAAGTTACTGAGTGCCGTGACGGGCTCTCGATCCTTGGCTTTGAAGACTAGAGAGACGTCCTGAGCTCTAATGAAAGATGTCATGGGAAGCTTACGTTAGCTGATAGCGCTTGTGCAGCTATAGCGTATTATGATTCATCGCTACTCTAGTCATAATTCGTCTGTAATATCACCGGTCGAACTCATCTATAGATTTCCATCTTGTCGATGTCTAAATTCCGCTGCTCGGTGGTTTTCTGTGGGCATTTAGACTTGCCGATGATGATCTGTCAAGGATGCTGCCACTGAGCGAATGGGGCTATTTCCGAGAACCGAAGCTATTGGAAATCCCTCGCGCGTTGCAGTATAGACAAAATGAACACAAGGAGGTGACTCATGAAAGTAAAGCAGATCTACCATATCGGCTTGCCATGCAACGATCTGGAGCGAGCAACCAAGTTTTACGCGGATGTACTGGGAATGAAGTGCACTAAAGTTGGCTTTGACACAGAAAGTGGCGGTCCTTACAAAGACGTTTACGGGATGTTTCCAGAGATCTCCCGATTATTCATGGAAGACGGCATGTGTTTAGTTCTGTTTCAGCGGCCAAAGCCAATTGAGACGGGGTGATTTCGACGAGGGAACCTCGCACATTGCGCTGGAAGTCAGCTCGGAAGATTTCGACAAGGCGGCCGATGAGCTCAAGAAGGCGGGGGTGAAAGTGCTCATCGACAAACCGGTCGTGCGGCCTACCGGTAAAGCGATCTACTTCTTTGACCCTGAGATGAACTACATTCAGCTTTGGTCCAAGCCGTAATCAGGAAGGGACTCTGTGAATGTCGTGCAATTCCCCGAGCGCCGATTCAGGAAGCTCGGGGAATATCCTTTTCGCCATCTGCTAAGCGGCGCGCGGCAGTCAAAAAACCCGTATGGGCGATCATGCGATGTTGCGGCCGGACGCTCATGCCCTTGATGTGCCAAAATCGCATCAGTGTTTCCATCGTTTCAATACAGGCAAAACGTTTATCGGCACGCAGGGCATCAACCAAGCTCTTGACCTGGATCACGGTGGGCAGATAGCTAAGCACGATGCCACCAGGTCTCAGGGCATTCCAGGCGCGGTCGATCACTTTCCAGGGTTCCGGTAAATCCAGAACGATGCGATCTACGTCAGTTTCCACGAGTTCGGTTTCGACGTCGCCTACCTTCAATGTCCAATTCGGTGTCGGGCCGAAATATTTGGCTAAGGGTTTTTCGCGCCATATCGGCAAAATCTTCGCGGATTTCATAGGTAATGAGTTGACCCGAGCTGCCGATGGCGCGCAGCAAGGTCATGCTCAGAGCGCCGGCACCGGCGCCGGCCTCGACTACACGCGCGCCTGGGAAAAGGTCGGCCCAAATAAGAATCGGGCCCAAGGTCCTTAGGATAAACGACCTGCGCGTTGCGCGGTAAATTGGGAATCAACTGGGGCAGACTCGGCCGAAAAACCAGGAAGGGTTCGTTGACAGAAGAACGCACGGTGCAACCTTCATCGCGACCGATCAGTTCTTCAACGAGCACTTTGCCGCCACGGATCGCTAGAGGTCGATTTAGGTCCAGCCGAGCGAGATATTCCCGGTCCTTGCGGTCGAGCAGAACGATAGGTTCGCCTTCGCGCAATGGCCCCCTGGGATAATTGGAATTCACGAGATTACAATCAGCGGCGTGATGTGGATTCGTCAATGGTGTAAGAGCGCTGGCCTCTCTTATTTAGCTCATCGACCAAGTCGCGCACCTCTTGTGAGCGCTTGAGGTCTCCAACAAGTAACGCGTCCGGAGTATCGACGATGAAGGCATCACGCATCCCTAATAGAACGACTAAACGGTCGGGGGCATGAATCAGGCACTGCTTCGTGTCAATGCCGAGCCAGTTCCCGGTAGCGGCATTGCCGTCGGCGTCGCGGGGCGACATCTGATGCACCGCCGCCCAACTACCGACATCGCTCCAACCAAATTGGCCGGGCACCGTCAAAACTCTGCCTTCGCTTCCGGCTGGCTCGAGAATCGCATGATCGATGGAAATGCTCGGCATTTTTCTATATTCGCGGGCAATCACAGAACCAAGTCTCGGAGTCGGGGTTGCCAGTGATTTGCCGCCGGCGGCATTGGCAATCTTCTCTAGAGATTTGTGGATTGCCGGCTGATACCGCTCCATCAGCGCCAGCAGTGTAGATGCCTTCCAGGCGAAGATGCCGGCATTCCATAGAGAACCTTGACGGAGTAGTTGCCCTGCAATCTTTGCGTTCGGCTTTTCTTTGAACTTCTTCACATGGTAAGCGTCTGGATTGCCGGCATCCGCTACTGACTTGCCTTTCACAATGTATCCATAACCGGTTTCCGGGTAGGCGGGTTGGATACCGATCGTGACCAAGCGATTGTGCCGGGCTGCGAGTTCAGCGGCGCCCTTTAGTGTGCGGCGGAAAGCCGGCACATCGGACACCCAGTGATCTGCCGGTAGAATAATCATCACCGCGTCAGGATCTCTGCCGATAACTTCCAATGCTGCCAGGCCGATGCATGGCGCCGTGTTCTTCCCTACAGGTTCGGCGAGAAAGTTCTTTCGCGGTAACGCGCTCAACTCTTTGCGCACCGCATTCAATTGTTCGGCTACCGTAACGATCAGCGTTCGATCGCTCCCCCCGAGTGAAAGTACTCGATCCGCGGTTTCGTCAAGCAGGGTCTTAGGGCCGAAGAGCTTAAGCAGTTGCTTCGGCTTGCGCGAACGGCTGAGCGGCCAGAAGCGTGTTCCCTTGCCGCCGGCGATGATGACGCTGTAAATTCGTTGCCTCATGTTAAAATATGATTCATGAAATGCGTTCTATACTACGGTAGGTGAAGTGTCGGTTCAAGGATTCAACCAGAATCTCACCTGGAAAATCGGCGCGGCGGAAGCGGGAGGCCGGCTGGAATATTTTGTCCGCCGGCATTTGCCTCACCTATCCCGTGGCCAAGCCCTTAAAGCTATCGACGAGAACGCTTTTTTGGTAAACGGTCGGCGCGCGACCAAGGGTCAAAGATTAAAGCAAGGGGACCGAGTGAGCTTTCAGGGGGCGCGGCATTGGCTGTTTGATTCGCCGGTCGCCGGGGTAAATGGGAGTGTCACCACTGTCTACGAAGATGCTGAAATCATCGCGATCGATAAACCGGCTGGCATCCCCACTCATGGATTCTCTGCGCGCGACGTCGACACCTTGGCCAATTATCTGGTTGCGCGATGGCCTGAGCTATCTTGCGTTGGGAGGAGTCGTTGGGAGCCCGGTTTACTGAACCGTTTGGACATCGAAACTTCAGGATTAGTGCTGGTGGCAAAAAATCAGCCGGCATTTGAAAACCTGCGGGAGCAGTTTCGACGCCGCCGAGTCAACAAGAGTTACATCGCATTGGTATGGGGGGATGCCGCTTCTTCCGGATCCATCAGCTTGGCCCTTGCTCATGATCCAACCGATCACGGCCGAATGCAGGTGATTAATGAGTTTGGATCGAAGCGGCCGCGCCTCCGAAGCTGGCATGCGCGAACCAGTTTTCGAAAGCTCGCCAGCTCAAATGAAATGAGCCTACTCGAGGTCGAGATGCAAACCGGCGTCACGCATCAGATTCGCGTCCATCTCGCCGCTACCGGTCATGCCATAGTCGGCGATACGCGCTATGGTTCTGTAAACTATTCGACCGCTCTTGGGCGGCACTTTTTACATGCTTCTCGTTTGGAGTTTGCTCACCCGGCGAGCGGCAAATCGATTGCCTTGGACTCGCCCTTGCCGTCTGAGCTCAGAAGCTTTCTCGAATGGATGAAAATCGTTGACTAGGCGGCGGTACTGCGAATGCCTTTAGTCTTGGCGCAGCCGGAGCAGAAATTGTGCTGGGTTGTTGGCTCTTCAACCCAACCTTCGTCTAGGTTGTGACATATTTTTTTACACTCAAAGCAGATGAAGTAGAGCCCGTCGATGCTCTTGTTGATCTTTTCTCGGTTGAGAACCCGTCCTTTTAGCTTCTCTATCCGAATTCCGAGGAGTTCTTCGTAATTTCTCTTTATTTTGCGTCGTCCAGCCTCATCGCTAGGAAGATCCTCGTCGTCGATCTCATCATGGCTGCCATCATCAATGTAATCATGAGCTCGGTCTTTCGCTTGTCGTCCCGCGGTTTTCTTTTTCGTCTTCGGCATGTTTGCGATTCTCTCCTATGAAGTTCTCATAACTTAGGCGGGATTATTTGTTTAAACACCCACACTGGCGATGTCAATAGCCGGTTCGGTGGTTTTTAGAGGCATGTATTGCGGCCGGGAATGTTGGGCTCTGCGTCCGATCAGCCTACATTGAAGGTCGACGATGTTGTACAGTGGCTTAAGCAACAAACGAAACCTGAAAAGCTCTCATGACAGGAGAAAACGTTGCTGAGAGGCTGATGTTAAGACTTCTTCAATCCCGCAGCTTCATTATTACTGCCGAATCGCCGCCGCCCTTCTTTGTAGATAGGCGTTACGCACCGCGCCGTAAAGATCGATGGTGGACTCAGCGACCCGCTCAAATGTTTCGAGATTTAGTGACCTGTCATTGACTGTGCTTGTGACGGTGAGGCCGGCATTGGCATACCAGGGGATGAAGTAGATGTAAGGAGTCATCGCCGTATCAAAGGCGTAACCGACGCCGTCACGGATCGTTAGTGGCGGCAGAAATGGCAGGATCAGGTAAGGACCGGGCCCGATTCCCCAAACACCAAACGTCTGGCCGGTATCCTCGTCTCTCTGCTGGATTCCGAATCCATCCTTGGCGACATCGAAGAACCCAACGAGCCCGACTGTGCTGTTGATGGTAAAGCGCGCGACCTCCGTTGCCGCGCCGGTGAACTTCAGTTGCAGGGCATTGTTGACTACGCGTCGCACCACTGCGAGGTTATCGAAAATGTTGTAAATTCCCCGCTGCACCGGATCGGGTATCACAAAGTCCCACGCCGTCGCTGCCGGTTTTAGCAGAAAACGGTCAAGCACCTCCCGATTGAACCAGAACATTTTTTCGTTGAAAGCTTCGAGAGGGTCGGAGTCAAAATCGTCTCCGGCTTCCGCTGTTTCGGCCAATGCGCTGGCTAAAGCCAATGGTGTTTCCAGAGGCTGCTCGCGATTTGCCGATGCAGCGGCAAGCGTGCTTGGCTCATAGCCAGCCGACATCGCTGGCGAATCCTCCTGGCTGAAAGCATAGCCAAAACTTGCGCCAAGCCAAAATATTGCCCCGACTAGGAACAATTGCGCGCTTATGTTCCGGGTTGTCAGCCGCGAGCTGTATCGCTTCATCCACCGCTCCTTTAGCATTCTTGTCACTTACATGATGTCAATATTTTGGTCAAGCATTTGTTGATAATTCGCCGGTAAGTCTGCCATTGACGCCAAAATCATGCCATTGTCACCGGCTAAGCCCGAGCGATTTGTTTGGGCCCTTGTTAAGACTTTGGATCGCTTAGGGGCGTTCAGAACGCCTCCGGCCCATGTCGACTGGTAACGGAAGTCGCAACCTCTGTGTTAACGGCGACAAGTTTAGTTCTGGGGCGATACGGCTTACCTTCATTGAGGTTGCAAGCCCCTGAATGTTTTTATATTTTGCGCTCGTGGAGAACGACAAACCAAAGAACGTAGTTCTCGGGGTCAGCGGCGGAATCGCGTGCTACAAGGCGGTCGAGTTGGTCCGCTTATTGGTAAAAGAACAGTATACCGTTCAGGTGATCATGACTCGGGGCGCGATGCAACTTCGTTACGCCTTTGACGTTTCAGACGCTTTCTGCCCGGCCGGTTGCTACCGATACTTTTAATCTGACACAAGAATCTGAAATAGGGCACATCAATTTAGCCGACTCAGCCGACATCTTTGTTGTTGCCCCGGCTACGGCCAACGTTATTGGTAAAATTGCCGCCGGTATCGCTGACGATCTATTATCCACCGTGTTGATGGCTACTCAGGCGCCGGTGCTGATTGCGCCGGCGATGAACATTCACATGTACGAAAACCCAATCTTGCAAGAAAATCTCCGAAAGTTACGGCGGATCGGCTATGAAATCCTCGAACCGGACGAGGGCTATCTTGCATGCGGGTACGAAGGCAAGGGGCGATTGCCGGATCCCGAGGCGATTCTCGAACAGATCCGGCTGCAGCTCAAAAGAAAAGATCTGGCGGGTGAAAAGCTCATCGTAACCGCCGGTCCCAGTCGCGAACCATTAGATCCGGTTCGCTATATCTCCAACCGATCATCAGGCAAAATGGGCTACGCACTGGCGCGAGCGGCAGCGCGAAGGGGCGCGGAAGTCGTGCTGATCAGTGGCCCGACAGCGCTCACGCCGCCTCCCGGCGTTAAAGTAACGGCCGTCAACACGGCGGCTGAAATGCGCCAGGCGATTCTCGACGAGTACGCCGCATGCACTGCCGTAGTCATGGCCGCCGCGGTAGCGGATTATCATCCAGTCGAATTTTCAGCCGACAAAATAAAGCGAGGTGAGGGCCCGTTGGATGTGCGCCTGGAGCCGAACCCGGATATTCTCAAGGAGCTCGGGCGGCGCAAGGATGGAAAACTACTAATCGGCTTTGCCGCCGAAACCGGCAATCTGGATACCAATGCCGATAAAAAGCTGCGCGAAAAGAACCTTGACATGATCGTTGCAAATGACGTCACCAAAGAGGGCAGCGGTTTTGACGGCGATACCAACATCGCAACCATTATCGATCGTCGGGGGCGCAACCCACTCGCTGCCGCTCATGAGTAAGGATGAATTGGCGGACCAAATTTTTGATCATCTTCTCACCTTAAGGCGTTAATCTTAAAGGCCAGCATTTTAGTGTCGTGATTATGGGCCGATCTAATCAGCGCCCTTGCTCTGGGCGATGGCGATTCTGTCATTGATAGCCGCAAGTCTCAGGTGTTAAGATCTTCCGCGTGAAGGATTCCGTGTCCATGTCCACCAGTGAAGGCGACGAACTCGCGAGTTTGGTAATTTCTCTGCGCCGTCATTTACAACGGCAACAACGCATGGGTGTTCGGTTCGTCGCGCGACCTGAGGTTGCAGCGATGGCGCCAACAGCGATGGAAAGTAAAAAGCCGGCGGCCGATAAGGCGGAACGAGTCTCGATGCACTCCGATCGCGGTGAAGTGAGCAGTCTTGAAGAACTTCGCGATCATATCGGCGACTGCCGGCGCTGTAAATTGCATTTAGGCCGAACGCACGTGGTTTTTGGGATCGGTAACCCAAATGCCAAGCTGATGTTCGTCGGCGAAGGCCCGGGACGGGACGAAGATCATCAAGGGCGAACCCTTTCGTCGGGCGCGCCGGGCAGCTGCTTACCGACATCATCACCAAGGGCATGGGCCTAACTCGAGAAGACGTTTACATTGCCAATGTCGTCAAGTGCCGCCCGCCACAAAATCGCAACCCGGAACCCGACGAGGTAGCTTCCTGCGAGCCCTTTCTGAAAAAGCAAATTGAATTAATACGGCCCGAGATTATTGTCGCGTTGGGGAAATTCGCCGTACAAGCATTGCTCCAGAGCAAAGTTCCGATTACCCGGTTGCGCGGCAATTGGCACACGTATATGGGCATCAAGTTGATGCCAACTTTCCACCCTGCCTACCTGTTGCGCAATCCGGCGGACAAGAAGTTAGTCTGGGAGGACATCAAAAAAGTGATGAAAGAGATGCAACAGTGAAAACGCTTAAGATCTTTTTCTTTGTGTCGCTGATGGCCCTTGGTGTGTCGGTGTTGGCGCAACCAGACGAGTCGTCCGCGCCGCACGTTGATCTGATCGTAATCGATGGTTCGATCAATCCGGCAGTGGATGATTTCATTCGCGAGAGCATTACCCGGGCGAAATCCAATGGAGCTCGAGCTCTGGTTATTCAGCTCGATACTCCCGGCGGCCTTTTGAGCTCCACCCGGACAATCGTAAAGGAAATGCTCAGCGCGCAGGTTCCGATCATGGTCCATGTGGCGCCCAGCGGCGCGGGCGCGGGATCGGCCGGGGTTTTCATCACGATGGCGGCGCATATTGCCGCGATGGCCCCGGCCACCAACATCGGCGCGGCTCACCCGGTAGCGGGCGGAGGACAGGAAGTGAAAGGAGTGATGGGCGAAAAAATCGAGAACTTCACCGCATCGTTTAGCGAAACTATCGCGCAAAAACGCGGCCGCAATACCGAGTGGGCAATCGAGGCGGTGCGCCGGAGTGTCTCGATTACCGAGACCGATGCGCTCAAGAAAAAGGTCATCGACATCATTGCCAAAGACATCGATGATTTACTGAAGCAAGCCGACGGTCGTAAAGTGGATCTGGACGGGCGCATGACGACGCTTTCCGTCAAAGGCGTTAACGTAGTGCGCCATGAGATGAGTCTCAAACAGAGAATCGTCAATGCCATTGCTGATCCGAACATAGCCTACATGCTGCTGATGGCCGGCATCCTCGGGCTCTACATGGAGTTTTCCAATCCCGGGGTTATGTTCCCGGGGGTGACCGGCGCCATCTGCCTGGTGATGGCGTTGATCTCATTGCAGCTTCTTTCGTTCAATTATGCCGGTTTGATTTTAATCCTTCTTGGCATCGCGCTTTTGATCGGCGAAGCGTTCATGCCGAGTTTTGGCAGTTCTTGGGATCGGCGGCGTTATTTCTCTCGCGCTAGGCTCATTTTTGCTTTTCGACACGCCGAACTCGGACCTGACCCTCGATCGGACGATCATTTATACCGCCGTAGCGACAATGGCGAGCCTTGTTCTTGCGATCGGTTATCTGGTTTTTCGCTCCCAAAAAGCCAAACCCACGCTTGGTATGGACGGACTAGTCGGCGAGATCGGCGAGGTCAGGGCTAAACTAAGTCCCTCAGGGAAAGTATTCGTGCACGGAGAATATTGGAATGCCCAAACACAGACGGGCGGACAGATCGATGTCGGCGACAAGGTTCAAATCGTCGGCTATGACGGAATGAATCTCAAAGTGAAGCGGCTTCAGGAAAGTGCTTCGTGACTTAGCGGAGGAGAGAATATGTTCGGAATAGGCGCCCCGATTACGTTTTTAATCATCATCCTCGCCGCGATCATCAGTGGCGTGAAGGTTCTCAAGGAGTACGAACGCGGCGTGGTGTTTCGGCTTGGCCGAATGGTCGGCGCGCGCGGGCCAGGATTGGTCTATATCATTCCGGGGATTGAAAAGATGGTCAAGATGGATTTGCGCACCGTGACCATGGATATTCCACCCCAGGACGTGATTACTCGAGACAATGTTTCGGTGAAAGTCAATGCGGTGCTTTATTTCAGGGTGCTGGATCCGAATCTAGCGGTCAGAGAAGTGGAAAACTATCTTTTTGCGACCTCGCAGCTTGCGCAAGTCACTCTGCGCAGTGTTTGCGGTCAGGGAGAGCTTGACGAGCTTCTGGCTGAACGAGAGAAGATCAACACCCGCATCCAGGATATCTTGGATAAGCAGACCGATCCGTGGGGAATAAAGGTCGTGCTAGTTGAGCTCAAGCACATCGATCTGCCTCAGGAGATGCAGCGCGCGATGGCCAAACAAGCGGAAGCAGAGAGGGAACGGCGCGCGAAAGTGATTCATGCCGAGGGCGAATTTCAAGCATCGCAGAAACTCTTGGACGCCGCCGAAGTCATGTCGAAACAGCCGATGGCGTTACAGCTGCGTTTTCTCCAGAGCCTGGTGGAAATAGCCTCAGAAAAAAATTCTACAACCATCTTCCCTGTGCCCATAGATCTGTTGGCGCCGTTTCTCAACAAATCCAATCAGACTTGATGATCCAACTGAGCGCCGCGATGTTTGTTTCGGCGGCGTTGAAGATTGCTTTCGCCAGGTAGTGCTTTGCCGCTCCATTGAAATGGATGTTCAAGAGTTTTCCTATGAGCTCCCCGAATCTCTCATTGCGGCATTTCCCAGCGGCAATCGGGAAGACTCTCGCCTGCTCGTCATCCGCCGACAGAGCGGCGAGCTCATTCACACGCATTTTTCCGAATTGGGCAATTTTCTCGACCCCGGCGATGTGCTGGTTCTCAATGATACCCGGGTATTTCCCGCACGGTTGCACGGCGCTAAGGAAAGCGGCGGGAAGGTGGAAGTCCTGTTGCTCGAGCGCTTCCCTGATAAGCGCAGTCTTTGGATTGCGTTAATCAATGCCGCCAAAAAGCCCAAGGTAGGAAGCCGACTTATTTTCGCCGGCGTAACCGCCGAGGTGATTGGCGATATCGGTCGCGGCCGCTTTGGCTTGGAATTTCATCATAGTGGGGATTTTGATGCGCAACTAGCCGCAATCGGCGAGCCCCCGTTACCCCCCTACGTGCGGCGCCGTCGCGCTGCTGCGGGCTTGGATTGGCAGCGATATCAAACGATCTATGCGGCCCATTCCGGGGCTATAGCGGCTCCTACCGCGGGATTTCACTTCACTCCGGAGTTGCTCGACAGGTTGGACGCGCAAGGAGTCCATAGGGCTCTGTTGACGCTGCATGTCGGCCCAGGTACTTTCGAACCGATACGTAGCGAGAAAGTCGAAAGCCATCGGATGGAAGGCGAACGTTACGTTCTTCCGGCCGAAGCGGCCTCTAAGATTCAGCGCGCCAAGGACGCTGGCCGCCGTGTGGTGGCGGTGGGATCGACCACCACCCGCACGCTGGAATGGGTGGCACTGCAGAAAGGCAAGGTGGAGGCGGATGAGGGGATTGCGCGACTCTTTATACGTCCGGGCGACCGATTCCGAGTCATCGATGCTTTGATAACCAATTTTCACCTGCCGCGATCGACTCCCCTGTTAATCGTCACCGCTCTTGCCGGCCTGGAGTTGATCCGTAAAGCATATGCCGAAGCCATCCAAAAGCGCTACCGATTTTACAGCTATGGCGATGCCATGCTGATTTTGTGAAAGCATGATGGTGCGGCGGCGCTAGATGATTCTTGCTGAGTTGATCCGCATCGAATCCCTAATCTATTTTCACTCACAGGTCCCGCGCTTCGAATCATGGTCAATCGATTTACGCTGATAAAAAAGGACTCGAGAAGCGAAGCTCGGCTGGGCCGTTTAGAAACCGCGCACGGCATGATCGAAACGCCGTGCTTCATGCCCGTCGGGACGCAGGGAACCGTCAAAGCCGTCTTGCCGAGAGATCTAAAGGAGATGGGCTGTCAAATCCTGCTCGGCAATACCTACCATCTCCATGTACGACCGGGGGCGGAACTGATTAAGGAGCTCGGCGGTTTGCACAAGTTCATGGGGTGGGATGGTCCGATCCTGACCGACAGCGGCGGCTATCAGGTATTTAGCTTAGGGGCGACGCGCAAGCTTTCCGAAGAGGGTGTGCGCTTCCAATCGCAACTGGACGGTTCTTACCACATGCTCACGCCCGAAAAGGTCGTAGAGATTCAGGAAATGCTGGGCAGCGACATTGCCATGATTTTGGATGAATGCATTCCGCACGACGCCGATCGCGATTATGTGCGGAGTTCTACCGAACGGACTGTTCGTTGGGCGGAAAGGTGCTTGAGAGCCCGAGCTTCCAAAGATCAGTTGTTGTTCGGCATCATCCAGGGCGGGATGCATGAAGATCTCCGTCGATGGTGTGTTGATAAGATGAGGGTCATGCCTTTCGAAGGTTTTGCGGTGGGCGGCTTGGGCGTTGGCGAAGGAGAGACGACATTGCAGGCGATCAGCGCCTATACGGCGGAACTGCTGCCGACGGATCGGCCGCGCTATCTGATGGGAGTGGGCCGGCCCGAAGATATCATCAATGCCATACGGGTCGGATTTGATATGTTCGATTGTGTTATCCCGACGCGCAACGCGCGCAACGGAACTCTCTTTACCTCTGGGGGCAAGGTCAATATCAAGCGCGCCGATTTCGCGCGAGATCCGCGGCCTTTGGATGAGTTGTGCGATTGCTATACATGCCGAAATTTTTCACGGGCCTATCTGCGCCATCTCTATATGGCGGGGGAAATTCTCTCGTCTCAGCTAAATAGCCTGCACAATCTTTACTTTTACCACCGCCTTATGAAAAGGTGTCGTGAAATGATCCGTGACGACCGGACTAATTTTGAAATCGGCAGCCCGACACCCTAGTCTGCGAGGAGAAGTTACAGGAGGAATTATGTTCGACATTGCATTTGCTCAAACCGCTCCGGGTGTTGGCAGTCCGAGCCAGTTGATCAGCTTTTTGCCGCTGGTGCTGGTTTTCATCATTTTCTATTTCTTGCTGATTCGGCCGCAGCAGAAGAAGTCTAAAGAGCATCAACAGATGCTGAGCAAGCTCAAAAAGAACGACGAGGTGATGACCTCGGGAGGAATTTACGGTAAAGTTACGGCCCTGACCGATAACATCGTCACTCTGGAGATCGCACCCAACGTGCGGATCCGCGTCAACCGGCCACAAATTTCTGCCGTACTGACGGGCGAAAAAACGATGGCAAAGGATTCAAAGGAGTAGCCATGCGGCGGGGTGTTTTGGCTCGTTTCATTATGTTTGCGGGTGCGGCTCTGGCTGCGATCATTTACCTGCTTCCGAACTTCGTTGATCCCTTGCCGTCGTGGTGGAGCAGTATTCTGCCTTCGGAGAAGATCCATTTGGGATTGGACTTGCAAGGCGGCACTCATTTAGTCCTGGAAGTGCAAGTTGACAAAGCGGTTGAGCACAACATCGAACGGGTCAGGAATGATCTCCTTAATCTTTTTCGTGAACGCGGTATCTCCAATATTTCTGTCGAGCGTGTTCAGGGAACGCAACTCCAGGTAAGAGCGCCGGCAGAGAGTGTCGAACGGGTGCGCGGGGTTCTGAAGGGAGATTTTCCTAATCTGGCCGTGGTCAATACTCAGACGACAGCCGGCACAACTGAGTTCTCCCTAACCCTCAGCAAAGAAGAGCTGCGCGCGGTGCGCGACTTTGCGGTTGATCAATCCCTCGAGACTATACGGAATCGAATCGATCAGTTCGGCGTCAGCGAGCCGATCATTCAACGTCAGGGACAACAGGATCTTCTCATCCAACTGCCGGGAATTCAGGACCCGGATCGGGCCAAGGAGATTATCGGTAAGACGGCTCTGCTCGAGTTCAAATTAGTCGATGACAATGCCGATGTCGAAAGCGCGATCCGCACCGGTCCCCCGCCGGGACGTCAGGTTCTCTATGGTTACGGTGACAAAGGCGAGGGCGGCAGCGGCGCGCCCAGAACAGCCTATGTCGTGGAATCACGTACGCTCATGACCGGTGAATATATCGCTGATGCGCGGGTGCGGCCGAGCACTCAACTGCAGGGACCTTATGTGGAACTGATCTTGAACGCCAGCGGCTCACGCCTATTCGAACAAATTACCGGCGCCAATGTTCGCCGGCGCTTGGCAATCGTTCTCGATAACCGGGTTTACTCAGCGCCGGTTATTCAGGAACGAATCGGCGGCGGAAGAGCCTCGATTACCGGCAGCTTCGACATCAAAGAGGCGCGCGATCTGGCGATCGTCCTGCGCGCTGGCGCGCTTCCCGCTCCGGTCGAGATTGTCGAAGAACGAACGGTGGGCCCATCCCTTGGCCAAGACTCCATCCGACAAGGGGTCAATTCTTTCATCATTGGCGGCGCCTTGGTGATTGTTTTCATGATCGCCTACTACAAGGGCGCGGGCGTGGTCGCGGTGGTGGCGTTGCTGTTCAATGTCCTGTTCCTGATTGCAATTCTGGCAGGCTTCCAAGCAGTCTTAACCCTACCCGGCATCGCCGGTATCGTTCTCACCGTCGGCATGGCCGTGGACGCCAACGTTTTGATCAATGAACGCATCCGCGAGGAGCTTCGAGCCGGACGCGCGCCGCGTTCGGCTGTCGAGGCAGGCTACCAGAATGCGCTCCCGGCTATCCTGGATTCCAACGTTACGACTTTCCTTTCCGGCGTGATCTTGTTTCAATTCGGCACCGGCCCCATCAAAGGCTTTGCCGTTACACTTTGCGTCGGGATTCTCACCACAGTAATCACCGCGGTTTACCTGACCCGGATTTATTACGATTACCGCGCGGATTCTCGCAGGCTCGCGCGGGTCAGCATTTGAGGAAGTATGGAGCTCATCAGACCTGGGTTAAAGATTCCATTTACCCGCTATCGTAAGATTGCGATTATCATCTCGACGATCGTGAACCTTGCCGTTTTGATCATGCTGTTTGTGAAGGGTCCTCATTTAGGGGTCGACTTTGCGGGTGGTACGATGGTGCACCTCAAGTTTCAGCAAAACGTGACCATCCCGGACGTTCGTCAGGCATTCGAAAACATGGATCTCGGTGGAAGCGTTATACAAGATTTTGGTCAACCCGGATCGAACGAGTACCTTGTTCGCCTGGACCAGACCTCGGTTGAGATCGGCGTGCTCGGTGAGCAGATCAAAAAAGTTTTAACCGATCAGTTCGGCGCTGACCAATTCGAGGTGCGTCGAATCGAATCCGTGGGTCCGAAAATCGGCCAAGATCTGCGCCAACGCGGCGCCTTATCCGTCATCGTCGCGACGATCATGATGGGCGTCTACATCTGGTTTCGCTTCGATTTTCGATTCGGTATTGGCGCCGTGATTGCTCTGGTGCATGACGTTCTCGTCGCGGTAGGCGCTCTCATGTTAGCCAATTACGAATTTGACCTGACCATCATCGCGGCGCTGCTGACGATCGTCGGATTTTCCGTCAATGACACGGTGGTGATCTGCGATCGTATCCGAGAAAACATGCGCAAGATCAAGCGGGAAACCCTCGAGGGGATCATCAACACAAGCATCAATGAAACTCTCAGCCGAACTATTCTGACCACGGGGACAGCTCTTCTTGTGCTTGTTTCGCTTTACCTTTTGGGTGGCGCGGTAATCCGCCCGTTCGCTTTCACTCTCTTGGTGGGCTTTATCTCCGGTGTTTATTCGACGATCTTCATTGCCAGTCCGGTGATCTTAATGTGGAAGAAGAAGCCGGTGAAAAAATAATCTGGTCATAGGACAATCGATACCAGAAGCTCCAATGGTTCAACTGCCCGTTGAATACTGAGGCCAGCCGACCGCTGTCCATTTCTCTCCTAACCTTTGCTTCATGACAACTATGCACGAGGAACTCCGGAAAAGATGGATTCTTAGACAACCCGATCAAGCCTTCGTCAATCGATGTTGTGAGGAGCTTAAGCTATCCGCGCTGTTGGCTCGCGTGATTGCGCTGCGCGATCTCACCGCGATTGAAGCCGCTAAATGCTATCTTTCTTCCAGCCTCCGTTCCGATCTGCCATCGCCGTTCTTGATGGTCGACATGGATGCTGCGGTGGACCGGATTGTTCGCGCCATTCAGGCATCGGAATCAATCAGCATCTGGGGCGACTACGACGTTGACGGCACCACCGGCGCGTCGGTGCTCGTCTCGTTCCTGCGCGAGATCGGCGTCGAAACGATCTTCTATGTTCCGCATCGGATTGAGGAAGGCTACGGCCTCAACATCGAAGGGCTGCGGCGACTTAAAGATCGGGGCGTTCGCCTGGTGGTGACAGTAGATTCGGGAATTTCAAACTTCAACGAAGTGGCTGCTGCGCGTGAAATTGGCGTCGATATCGTTATCGTCGACCATCATCAACCGCCTGAGCATCTTCCTCCAGCGATAGCGGTGGTCAACCCACACCGCAGCGACTGTGCGTTTCCCGACAAAGGACTTTGCGCCGCAGGTTTAGCTTTCTATGTGGTGATCGCGCTGCGGGCCCGGCTCCGTGACGCAGGCTGGTTCCGCGCTTGCGGTGATCCCGACCTTCGTCGTCATCTCGATATCGTCGCATTGGGAACTATTGCCGATATGGTGCCGCTCAAGGGCGTCAATCGTACTCTGGTCAAGCGCGGTTTGACAGCGCTCGGCTCTTCGACGCGGCCGGGGGTTGTCGCGTTGAAGCAAATCGCCGGATTCGCTCCGGGCGATGTCACTGCCGGGCAGGTAGGTTTTCAGTTGGGACCGCGTATCAACGCCGCCGGACGGATGGACGCCGCCATCAAAGTCATCGAACTGCTCACGACAGAATCGCCCGAAGTGGCGCTGCGAATCGCTCAGGAGCTTGACTCGCATAATCGCGAGCGAAGGGCGATGGAGGCGGAGGTGCTGCAAACTGCCCTGGAACAGGCCGGGAAAGTCATTGAGCGCAGGCGATATTCATTAGTATTGAGCGGCGAAGGCTGGCACCCTGGTGTGCTCGGCATTGTCGCCTCCCGGGTGGTGGAGAGATTTCATCGTCCAACCATAGTGCTGGGTTTTCAGGAAGGCGAAGGCAAGGGATCGGCGCGCAGCATCCGCGGCTTTCATATGGTGGAGGGACTTCGTCGCTGCGGCTATCTCCTGGAAAAATTCGGCGGTCATGAGTATGCCGGCGGCCTGACGATCAAAGAGGAGAATCTTTCGAGCTTCATCGAGGCTTTCGACGAAGCGGCGCGCGCTGTCCTGTCAGACGAAGCTCTGGTGCCGTTCTTGGAAATCGATGCTCAGCTCAATTTTGCCGAAATCGGCCATCCACTCTTGCGCGAGATCGATGTTTTGAAACCGTTCGGCGTGGGCAATCCTGAACCGATTTTTTTAAGCCAAGGAATCGAAGTCTGTGAGCGGAAGGACTTCTCGTTGGGAGCACGCTTTCGCTTTCGCCAGGCAGGGCGGTTTGTCAGCGGCGTTGCCTTTGGCGTAAAAGAAGACTTTGCGGCGCGGCCTGGTGCGATGGTCGACCTAGTTTACCGACTGAGTGAGAATGTATGGAATGGAAACTCGACCGTTGAACTCAAAGTCTTGGACTCGAGGATGGCCAGCGTTACTTCTGCGCAAGTGTAATTGTGAAAGTAGGCGAGGAGCTATTATGGATAGGCACGGCATACTAAAAAAAACTCCGAGATGGTCTGTTCTATTTGCGTTAATGTTGAGCGTCGCGTCGGGCCGAACGTTTGGCGCGGAACTCGGAGCTAAGCCGGAAAAAACGGATGTCGTCGTTACCTATGCTCAGCCCAGCGGCGCTTTTACGCCAATTTGGGTCGCCTACGAAGCGGGACTGTTTAAAAAATATGGATTGAATGCCAGCCTGCAACTCCTGACGCCGCAAGTCTCGGCGCAGGCGGTGATATCAGAAGAGGCGGACTTCTATACCGATGGCCCGGACTTGATCAATGCCCGATTGCGGGGTGGTCAGGTGAAATATTTCGGCGGCACGATGCAGCAGTTGGTGTTTCAGATCTGGGGAGCGAAGGAGATCAAGTCATTCAAAGATCTGAAGGGAAAAACCATTGCGGCGAGCACACCGAGGGCGGCATTGGATACCGCTACTCGTGAAGCCTTGAAGAAAAACGGCTTGACGCCGGACAAAGATGTGCAAATTCTCTACGTGCAGAGCGTTCCGGCGATTCTTAGCTCGGTCCTCGGCGGCAAGACTTCTGCCGGAACCTTGTCCGCGCCCAACACGCTCAAAGCGAAAGAAGCGGGGCTCAATCTTTTGGTCGACGTCGGAAAGCTCAACATTCCAGCGTTCCAAGTCGCGTATGGCACGACGGAAAAATATTTAAAGAACAACCCCAACACGGTTTACGCATTCTTAAAAGCGATCGCCGAAGGCGTGGTAACGTCAAGAAAAGATCCCGCAATCGCTAAAAAGGCTATTAGCAAATACGGAAAAATCGAAGATCCGGCGACCGTCGACGGTACTTACGAGGCCTTCGCGCCTTATTGGGCGATGAGTCTTGCCGTACGGCCGGAGGCGATCCGAGCTCAGTTCGAATATCTTGACGACAAGGAATTTCCCAGCGCAAAGAACGCCGATCCTAAAGATTTCTTTGATAACTCTTTTGTCGATTCGCTGGCGAAGTCAGGTTTTTTGAAGAACTTGGGCATGAAGTAAATGTGTCTTTCAGCGGTCGAATCGTGAGCTTAATTGCGCCAGGGCTTATTCAATGCGAGATCCGGATAGATCGCGCAGTTTGAGGAAATCGTGAACAGAGCCGTTGTGGATGTGGCGAACAGAAGAGATATTCTCTATCTCGCTCTCGCCGGATTTTTCGTAACCAATGCCATTCTCGGTGAACTCACCGGCGGTAAGCTCTTTACTCTAGGTCCCTTTACTATGAGCATCGGCGTGATTCCCTGGCCGGTGGTGTTTATCACGACGGATCTGATCAATGAATACTTCGGCCGCGACGGAGTTCGCAGGCTCACATTGACGACAATTTGCCTGATTGCCTATGCCTTTGTGATTCTCTACCTTTCGATTCAGGTTCCCGCGGCATCTTTTTCACCGGTTAACGACACGCAGTTTCGGGCGGTTTTCGGTCAGTCTCTTTGGATTATCGTCGGCAGCATTATTGCGTTTGGTATAAGTCAATTGGTCGACGTCGGCGTATTCTGGCTGGTGCGACACAGAACGGGCGGCAAACATCTCTGGCTGCGAGCGACGGGCTCAACTCTGGTTTCGCAACTCATCGACAGCATCGTCATCATTGGGATCGCGTTTTGGCTGCCCGGCAAGGTCAAAACCGAAGAATTTTTTATCGTTGCGGGGACTAACTATTCTTACAAGATGATGATCGCCATCGCAGTCACCCCGTTACTGTATCTAGGTCATTCGATGATTGATCGTTACCTCGGCATCGAAGAATCGCATCGTCTGATCGAAAGCTCGGCTCGAGCGAGCGAAGAGATGGCCGTAGCGGAGCCTAGTTGACAATCATCAAATGACAATCATGTGGCAGCTTTTTCATCAGCCCTTTCACTACGTGACCGCGCAGCATGTGATAAAAAGCCGAGCGCTGAGACGCGCCAATAACGACAGCATCGACGTCGAGCGCCTTGGCCGCGTTGGCTATGGCTTCGGCGGCATTGTAAGAAACCGTCCAGATAGGGATAGCTTCGAGGCCTTTGCCGCGAATCTCCTGCAGGGCGGAACGTAAGGTAATCACTCCTTCGTCACTGGGCCGGTGCGGCGTATCGCCGGCGAAGAGACCCGGCCATTCCTCCACGTACACGCAATACAGAGCGGTTTCGCCCATGCCTTTGGCACGCCGAATGCCTTCCTGAACGAGCCGCGGGTTTTCTCCCCGAACTGCCAGCAGCGTTGACGACGGATAAAGATCTTTAAGCTCAACAGCGTCGGCTAAAGTCACCAGGCCTCTTAACTCTTCATCCACCAGAGCTTCTGATGCCATATAGGCGCGCGCCTGAAGGCGCTCGATCCATGGAACTTTATGAAGCAGATCCAAAAACCAGGCGCGGCGAACGCCTACAGCCACGCTCATACCCACTGCGGTTAAGACTCCGCCAAATAGGGTGGCCAGTTCTTTTTCGACGAGATTGATACACCACGCAATTAGGATTACCGCCGTGGTTAGTACTCCGACCCAGAAGCCAAGGTCGCGCCGCCCTAGTCGCCAGCGAATGACATCAAGGCTGAGAGATGAAAAGACGAATGCGCCGAGCAGTCCGAACGCATACATTTCACCCAATAGGGCCATCTCCCCCTGGGTTGCGAGAATGACCACGATGGGGACAATGGTGGCAATGGCGATAGCGATATGAGGACTACGAAAAGTAGCGCTTCGCAGCGCGACGGCGCGCGGCAGGAAGCCAAGATTAGTCAGCGCCAGGAAAATATGGTAGGCGCCGATGATGGCTGTATTGGCCGCAAACAAGAGCAACGTCGATGCGCTGAGAACGACGGCGAGGCTAAGGCCAAAGCCGCCCGAGACCAGGGCAACTTCAGAAATAAATCGTTCGCTCTCGGTAGCCTTAATCTCGGCTGGGAGCAAATTGATCGAAAGCAGCGTGAGCAGGGGCGAAGTGATCACGGTCGTAATGATAACTCCCATCATCGCCCATTTCGCAGTGCGCCTGAGCGGAAAGCGCATGTTCGGGCTAAGCTGGCTGATGCTTTCCAAACCCGAGAACGCCAGCCAAGCCGCGCCAAACCCGACTAGAAGTTCTCTAAGCGATAGGGTCCGTCCCGGCGCAAAGCTGCGCAGCGCTTGCCACCACTGGGCAGGCGAAAACTGCCACAACGATATCGCGCTCACGATAAGATCGACCGCAAGCGCCGCTACGGCCATCACCAGCGCCACGGTGGCGCTTTCGCGAATTCCCACTATATTCAAAAGAGCCAAGGCCAACAGACCGATGCATGCAAACAGAACGATATTGGCGTCGATTAAGTGAACTACGCTGCCGATGTAGTGAAATCCAGAAACCGCGGAAATAGCAGCTGTTAGAAAATAACTGGTGGTGATCAACATGCCGCCCAGACAGCCCCACATCGGTCCCAAAGCTTTGGTTGTGATGGACACCACGCCGCCGCCTTCCGGATTGCGCCAGCTTATCTCGATATATTTCAGCGCCAGCGGGATGAAGCCGATGGTAGTCAGTAAGACAAAGAAGGGCGTGTCATCGCCGACGTTGCCGTAGAGGATTCCCGGCACATAGTAGACCGAGGTGCCGATGTCGCAGAACACGACGGCCCAGGCGAGAAGCCAGGTGAGTTGCCTGGTATCTTTGGTCTGCTGCATTAGACAAGTTGCTTTTACGATTTAAGTTTGGGATTTGGGCAAATGATGAGTTAGGGCTCTTGCAATGACGTCGGCGTTCGACCTATCATAGAGCTATTCGACCGGCGTCAGTATGCCCCTACCTGTACAATATTTCCAGAAGCTCGTCGAGAGTTGTCCTGATATCATCATCTCCGTAGACAAACACGGCGTCATCACGTTCTACAATGATGGGGCCCGGCAAAACCTGGGCTTTTCGCATGAAGAAGTGCTGGGCAAAAGCGTTTTGGAGATCTACCCGACATTGAATGAGGCGCGCCGGGTAATGGCTGCGATGCGAGCCAGCGCGGGCGAAGGGCCAGGCAGAATCAGAAGTTTCGAAACGACATTCAAAACAAAAAAAGGCGACTGTATTCCTGTTGCGATCTCCGCGTCCATCATCTACGACGAAAATAACCAGGAAATCGGCTCCATCGGTTTTGCCAAAGATTTACGGGACATCCGGCGCCGTGATCAACTCGTCACGTTGGCCGAGATCGCTATTGGCGTGTCGCACGAAGTCAACAACTCGTTGGAAGTGCTGGTCAACCAGGTAGAACTTCTGCAAAAGTACGTTGAACGAGTTGCTACTGACGAAGATTATATTGTCGAATCGGACCGTTTAGTTTCTGTCGCGTCTCAGGTGAAAAGGATCCAGGACATCACCGCGCGAATTAGCCAAATGGCCGACGAGGGCGAGTACGGAACTAAAGAATATCTGTCCGGCAAGATGATGACGGATCTGCGCACCGGGCCGGACGGCAAAGGATTGTGAGCGGCCAAAACCAGACGAGCGATATCCACTGCGCGGGCTCAAGATCTTGATCGTCGATGATGATGCGGGAATTTGCCAGTCTTTGAGAGACCTCCTGGAGGCAGAAGACTGCCAGGTGGAAACCGCTGCATCGGGTGTTTACGCAATGCAGTGGCTCGAGCGCGGCGGGTTTGATTTAGTTCTAAGCGACGTTGTCATGCCCGATATTGATGGATACCAGCTCTATCAATACGTCAAGAAAAGCGCGCCGAATCTGCCGGTGATTTTAATGACGGCTTTCAATTACGATAAGGATCATATTATCAAACGAAGTTGCCTTGAAGGATTGCAGGGGGTAATTTTCAAGAAACCTGTGAACCCCGCATTGCTTAAAAAGGCGCTGCTCCAGCAATGTAGACCTGAACAGGTCCACCCACAGCCTCCGACAGGTTCTTCGCCTCAAACAACGCCTCCAACCGGTTCCAAAAACATCTAAGCCCAGTCATGAGCAAAGAAGATATTTACAACAGGGGCATGGAACTGTTTGCGGAGGACAAGTTCGATGACGCGATTGCCGCGTTTCAGCAGGCTCTTGACGAAGATGCCAGTTACACGGATGCGTTGCATGCGCTAGCGATGACCTACTCGCATCAGGAGAAACTAGACGAAGCCATCGAGATCGGCAAGAAGCTCGTCGAAGTCGCGCCAGATGACGAACTAGCTCACACCAGTCTCTCCATATTCTATCAACAAAAAGGAATGATCGCGGAGGCCGAGCATATTGCTGCCCAAGCGCGAACGCTGGGGTGGAAACGACAGCTGTCTCAGAAGAATGAGCCACAAAAAGACTAACCGTCGAGTTTTCTTCTCGACCGTTTAACCTTTCCCATTCTACCGTCAACTAACCTTCGGATCTTGCAACGATCATAAATAGATCGACTTCGGTGGCATCACGGGCCGGCGAAGCCGATCTGTTTCTCTCCCGAGGCAGTTTTCTCCTCCTTGAAGTTTTTCAGCGGAGTGGATAAAAGAATTCCGTAATTGAGTGCGGGAGCGGACAGCCGCTTTCATCCATCTCTGCATCTTCGAAACAACCAATCCATGACGATATCAACGAGGCCCGTGGAGCTTCTGGCCAAGTTGCTGGCCGATGAAGCGCGGCTGGAAAAGAAGATCGGGGAGACACGAGCGGCGCTCACCTTGATCCAGAAAAGAGTATCGGAGTGCATGGCGCATCATTACATCGCCATGAAGCAGCCAAGAATTCTAATGCCGGAGGATCTAATGCGAGAGGAACAATCGTACGAGCGTCTACTGCAAGCGCTGCAAGACATGAAAAGCGAGATCACCAAGCAGATACGGCCAGTGGAAGAGCAGATCATTCAGGCCAACGTCGAGCACCTACGCCAATCCTTTGGCGAGGAAAGTCAAAGGCTGGCAAAATGCCTGGATGAAATCGATGATAATATCCTCGCTTGCCGTCAATATCTGCAGGACTATGATCGGATCCGCTCGGGACTGCAGAGCCTGAACGAAAAGCTCGCTCAATTAGGCGCCGATTCATTACAAATTGCTGACGGCCTGCCCACAACTGATTTGGGTGAGATCATCAGAGAGCGCATCGATCATCTCAGGTCGCAGGGAAAGATTTAGCTTCGCAGCGGCGCCGCGCGAGCCCAACTAGTTTAGATCGCGAACTCCGGGATCTAAGGTCTTCGTCCGTCTACTGGCTCGACTCGGGGAGATCTAGTATTCGCTGCGATGATTGTGCCGGCGCTATCGAGCCTCGGGGTTGGCTCTTACCGCAATCACGCATATCGATCTACACCAGCGCCAAGACCTAATGAAGCAGAGGTGCCTTGCTCGAGCACCACGATTGCGAATCGATTGCCATGAGTTTGAAGAGACCGGGGTCTCGAGCCCCCAGATGCTTGAACGCGGATTTGCCGCAACTCTCAACATGGCCAATGATGGCGGGTCGCCGCGCAGACGAAGAGGCGCAGTAAAAACGCCATCGTTCCACCGGGTGATCACTGCTCTGCTAAGAAAGGATCTCTGAGAGTCAGAGATCTGCGAGGACAAAAATGAAGTTACTGATCCGCGGTGTTTGCATTCTTACCATGAATGAAGAATTCGAAATTATCGCGCCTGGTTCGATTGTCATCGATGGCAACCGACTTTCCTACGTCGGTCCCGCTCAATCGGCGCCGTCTGGCCCGTTTGAGCGATCAATCGAAGGCGGCCGCTTGATCGCGATGCCCGGCCTGATCAATTCTCACTGCCATTCGCCGGCCAATCTGGTCCGAGGCATGATGCCGAGCAAGCCGCTAGAAATTTGGCGCGCTTACTACCGGGCATCGCTCAGAGATATGCGCGAGGAAGATTTTTATGCGAGCGCGCTTCTCGGCGGGATGGAGATGCTTAAGACCGGAACCACTACTGTCCTGGATCATTTCTTTGGCAATCAAGCCTGCCGCTTCATGGGCGCCGGCGCGGCGATTCAGGCAATGCGCGATTTGGGATTGCGCCACGTTGTAGCATTGACTCTCTCTGACCGGAATTATGAAGAAACCATTCCGCTCGGCAGCGCGGCCGCGTCTGTGGGTGACGAGATCAAGCGGATGAGTCAAAGCGAAGCCAAGGCAACCCAAGCGTGGCTCGACGACTGCGAAGCCTTCATCGAGACATTTCATGCTCCGGATAAACTGACCACCGCATGTCCCGGCCCCTCGGCTGTCCAGCGTTGCACCGATGAGCTATTGGTCAAATCGGCGCAGATGGCGCGAAGGAAAAGCCTGCCGATGCATATTCATCTAGCCGAAACCAAGGCGCAGCAACTCATGGGACGACAACTCTACGGCACGTCTCTGTTGCAACATTTAGAATCGCTAAACGTGTTGGATTCGAATCTTTCATTGGCCCATTCGATTTGGATCGACGAAGGCGATGTCGAATTGTTCGCCGGCCGCGGTGTAACGGCGGTGCACAATCCGGCAAGTAACCTACGTCTCGGCAGCGGCTTGGCGCCGGTCAAGAGATATCTGGCCGCGGGCGCCCGCGTTGCACTCGGTACCGACGGCGCGGCCTCCAATGACAGCCAGAACATGTTCGATGCGATTCGTTTATCGGCGTTGATTCACAACCAGCCAGGAACTGACTTCGCTCAATGGATCTCGCCGTGGCAAGCGCTGACGATGGCCACCGTTAATGGCGCGCGCGCTTTCGGCCTCGATGCCGGCGTGCTCGCAACAGGCAAACTCGCCGATGTTACCTTGCTGCGTCGCGATACGCCGGCGTTCACCCCGCTTAACGATCTTGCGGGTCAGCTAGTTTTTTGTGAAAACGGCAGTTCGGTAGATACGGTGATTGTTAATGGCGAGATAGTTGTCGAATCCGGTCGACTAACGTGTATGAACGAACAAGAAGCTCTCGCTCTAGCGTCCAAGGCCCGCGAGCGAATCGACCCCTCGATTCAGCGCGAGCTCGCCGCAGCTAAATCCATGGAGCCGGCGCTGGCGGAAATGTACGCCCGAGTGTTCGGGGACTAGCTCAGTTGAGCCCACCGCTAATCCGCTAATTCCTGCGGCATCGCCGTGTTGGAGCGGTCAAGCTGTGGCGAAAGTCGCACAGCAACCGCTGAGTTCAAACGGACTGTCCATCAAGGACGGAGTACTTAACGCGTACAATCACGGCGCTAATTTTTAGGAACTAGGACCTCTCTGATTTTTGCGACGTTGGCGGCATCCATCCCAAACAGCTTTTTGACTATGCTCTCCATTTCGGAGCCCGACAACGGATTTATTTCCAGCTTCGACTTATCCATCTCGGCGACAAATTCCGGATCTTTCATGGTCGCGTTGAAAGCGGTGCGCAGAGTGTTGATCCGCTCCTTCGGTGTTCCGGGCGCAACCGCATAGGCACGTAGAATGGCGGATGGAGCGTGCGTGCCTGATTCGATCAGCACGCGGGCCTCGGCTGTTTTCGCATAATCGATGGCGTTGGGAACGTTGGGAATGTCCGCCGCCTTCTTCGGGTTGATCTGGATAATTGGCTTTACCAGACCGGACTCCAGTCCCTTGCTCCAGGTCGTTCGGATCGATGCCCACGTCCAGCAACCGCCGTCGACTTCACCGGCTTCAGCAGCGATGCGTATGTCGGAAGTTCCCTTGAATCCTTCGATCAGCTGGATCGGCAGACCCAGCGCCGCTTTCAAAATTCTAGGGGCATCGGAGTCGTTGGCGCCCGGAGCCTCGCCCCCGAGCTTCACCGGCTTTTTGGCCGCAAACCAATCATCCAGGGAATTGATGCCGCTGGCTTTGGTGATTGCGCAAACGGTTTCGTCCTGCACTGGAGCGCCGAGCCACTCGAATTTTCGCGCGTCGAACTCGACGCTTTTGTCGCCCATAATCTGCTGCAAGACCAGTGAGCCGATGAAGTTGCCGATGATCAGGCCATCGGGCGGTGTTTTATAGAGATAATTGGCGGCGATTCGGCTACCGGCGCCGGTCATGTTGTCGACGATGACTGCCGGATTACCGGGAATGTGTCGACTGAGATTGCGCGCGATCGCGCGCGCGTAGGCGTCGAATCCGCCGCCGGCGGCAAAGCCGACGATGATCCGTATTGTTTTGCCTTTGTAGAAACTTTGCTCTGCGCTGGCAGCTTGAGTGTTGGTGTTCGCGGCGCCGACAAGAAGAAGCATTAGAAAAAGACCGGCAATCTTTGCCATAAAACCCCCATTGAGCAAAAGGTTGTGAGAGCGGCGGCGATACGTTTAGCGCAGATTTCCCGTATGGCCAAGAGAATAACGGCCCGGCTGCGGCCAGACGGTCAAACCGTGAGGTTCGGTTTTGACCGGGATAATCTTTGATTGACCTGTCATCGTATCGATTTTGTACACGGCATTATCATAGCGGCCCGAAAGCCACAATGTATTCCCGTCGATGCTGAGATTACCCATGTCCGGACTCCCGCCACCCGGAATCGGCCAGTCAGCGGTCACTTTACGCGTTGCAAAATCGATCACGCTCACGCTGCCTTTTCCTTTGGGAGGGCCGTAGACCCGGGCAACACCCCGATTAGCGACGTAGAGTTGCGTTCCATCACGACTGGGATAGAGACCATGGGTGCCCAGGCCGGTTTTGATATGACCGATCTCTCTAAAACTCTCACCTTCAACCAGGAATACGCCCGCTGCCTTCATGTCGGCAATGTAAAATATTTTGCCGTCCGGAGAAATGCGGATATCCTGCGGCATACCGCCCTTGGAAAATTTTAGATAGCCGACCACCTTCTTGTCGATGAGATCAATCTTGACCAGACTACCGGCGTATTCACACGTGAAAAACGCGTAGCGACCATCCATGGAAAAATCGGCATGGTTGATGCCGGCGCAATGAGGCGTCTCTATGGAATACTTCATTGCCATAGTTTGCGGGTCGCGGAAATCAAGCCGCTTGCGCGCTTCGGCGACAATAATCGCGGCGCTGCCGTCGGGTGTGAAGTACATATTGTAGGGGTCATCGACCGGAATATTCTTCCCCGGTTTGCCGGTTACAGGATCGATGGGTGTCACGCTGCCGTCATCTCGTCCTTCAGCGTTATTATTGACCCAGAGAGTTTTCAAATCCCAGGAAGGAACAACGTGCTGCGGATGAACGCCGACACGGAATTTGTTGACGACTTTATCGGTCGTGGGATCGATCACCCAGACATCGTTAGAACTACGGTTCGGCACATAAACGCGCGAGAGGTGTTTGGCCACCGTTGCGCTCAGCTTGTCAGGCCGCGTCTCGCTATAGATATTGTTCGGATCGATGACCGGAGGCATTCCCGGCACGGTTTGAATCCCGCGCGGGGTACCAATTGCCGGTGATTCGGCCGCGATCGCAGTGGAAAACCGAGAGGCAGAGAGCGCTAATGTCAGGATGAGAGAAATGTATGAACTTTTCCTTTTGCTACCGACCACGTGACCCCCATGTCGAAGCAAGGGCGAAACCTTAGCCCTTGCGCGGCTGGAATTTGGCGTATTTTAGACGAAAAGGAAATGGATTACGATCGAATATGTCAGGCGGCGGTTTTTTTGTTCTTGTTCTGAATAGCCCAAAAGACATTTTCCGGCTTGAGCGGCAGATCGTAAATTCTGACTCCCAAGGCATCGGCGACGGCGTTGCCGATGGCGGCGGGGGTGGGGGCGAGCCCCGGTTCGCCAAGCCCCTTGGCGCCGTAAGGCCCTTCAGGTTCGTTGCATTCAACGATGATCGGAATGAGCTCGGGAGTATCGAGAGAAGTGACGAGATGATAGTCGAGAAAGGAAGGGTTGCGGACCTTGCCGGTCTGATCAATTACCATCTCCTCGTGCAGCGCGGAGCCGATGCCCATGACCACGCCGCCTTCGATCTGAGCGACGCAGTTCAGCGGATTGATGGCTCTGCCAACGTCATGCGCGGCGGACATGCGCAGGATTCTCACACGACCGCTGTCCTCGTCTACCGCTACTTCGGCGGCTTGCGTGGCGTACATGTAGAAGGCTGATGCGTGGTCACTGTGACCCGTTTCCAGGTCGAGATCCTTGCCGATCTCATAGGTGTATGCGCCGTCGCCGCGAACGATTCCCTCCGGACCTAACTTACGGCGTACCACCTCGCCGAGACTCAGCGCCATCTGCGGCTGATCTTTGAGAAATACTTTACCGTCGGCGCAATCTAAATCTTCGCTTCGCGCTTCAAAAATGGGAGCGGCGGCTTCCATGATCTGTTCGCGGGCGTGAATCGCCGCGCGGCGCACCGCATTGCCCATATGATAGGTGCTCCGGCTCGAAGTCGTTGACGCATCATATGGAATCACGTCGGTGTCGAGAGGGTGCATGTGAACTTTTGCCATTGGCACCTTAAGCTCTTCCGCCGCTACTTGCGATAGTATGGTATTGCACCCCTGGCCTATTTCCACAGTGCCCGCAAGCACGGTGACGTCGCCTTTGGTATCGACGACGACACCTGACGCCGACGTGGTGGGACTGCGCGTCGGCTTCTGAATGCAGGCGAAACCCTTGCCGATTTTGACACCTGGTTTGGTTTGCTGCGGCTTCTTACCCCAATCGATAGCTTCAATCGCTTTGGTCAACGTTTCTTTCAAGCCTACTGCATGAAGCTGCTCGCCCCAGTATGAGATGTCGCCTTCGACAAAAATATTCTTCATGCGGATTTCAACCGGATCCATGCCGAGGCGCTTGGCGATTTCGTCCATCTGTTGCTCTCCGGCCCAGGCCCCTTGGGGAATGCCGTAGCCGCGATACGAGCCCGCCACCGGTTTGTTTGTGTAAACAGCATAGCCATCGACTTTCACGTGCGGGATCCGGTAGGGACCCGGCGCGGGTAAACTGCCGCGGATGCACACCGTCGGGCTCTTTTCAGCGTAGGCACCTGCGCCCCAGTAGATCGTCATTTCGCGCGCCATCAGCGTGCCGTCTTTTTTGACGCCGGTCTTGCAGTAAACGACGGCCTCGTGCCGGGTCAATGTCGAGATAAAGGTTTCTTCGCGGTTAAACTTCACGCGCACCGGTCTTCCGTTGGTGTGGAACGCCAGCGCTACGGCGATCGGCTCCACCTTCAAGCCCCCTTTGGAACCGAACCCGCCGCCCTGAAGCGGGTTGATGAGGCGAATTTTTTCTTTGGGCATCTCCAGCGCTTCGGTAAGTTCATTAAGTGCGCGGAACGGCGCGTCGTTGGCGACCCAGATGGTCAGACGACCGCTATCTTTATCGAACTGGGCGTGAGCCGAATGCGGTTCCATGGCGGCATGCTGGATCATCGGCACAAAATATCTTTCGTCCAACACAAGATCTGATTCTTTGAAGCCTTGCTCGACATCGCCGGTGCGAAGCTTGAAGTGTTCAGCGACGTTGGCATGCGCGCCGGGAACGATGAACTCAGCTTTACGGTAATTGGGAAAATCCTCGTGAATGGCAGTGGCGTCGGCTTTGCTCGCCTGCTCCGGATCCACGTAAACCGGTAAATCTTCGTATTCCACTTCGATCAGCTTTACTGCGGCCTGCGCAGTATCCTCGTCTTCTGCAGCGACAGCGGCAACGGGTTCACCGATATAACGAACTTTGTCGTGAGCTAAGAAGGGTTTATCTTTGATGCTTTCTCCATGCGTCCACGGCGCATCCGCGCCGGTTACGACCGCGACAACACCAGGATAGCTTTTAGCCTTTTCGGTATTGATTTTCTTGATCCTGGCGTGTGCCTTGGGACTGAATAGAGTCTTGCCGTAGAGCATGTTCGGTAGGATCAGGTCGTATCCGTAAACTGCTTCCCCGGTAACTTTCTCGTTTGCGTCGACACGGGTGACTGGCTTCCCGACGACTGTAAGCTCGGCCATGGCTAACTCCTAAAAATGTGTGAAACGTTCAATCTTTTAATAGTCGATAGATCCGCCGTCATCTGAAGAACCGGTCACTCGCTCTTATCGCGCATCATCGCTGCCGCGTCTTGGACGGCTTGAACGATCTTGGCGTATCCGGTGCAACGGCAGAGGTTGCCGGAGAGAGCGAAGCGGATGTCTTCCTCGCTGGGTGAGGGATTCTCGTCGAGCAAGGCTTTCGACATCATCAACATTCCTGGCGTGCAATAGCCGCATTGCGCCCCGCCATCTTCAATGAACGCTTTTTGAATGGCGTGAAGCTCGGAACCGATTTTGAGGCCTTCAATCGTGACGATGGTGGCATCGTCGAGTTCGCCGGAAAGAATCAGGCACGAATTGACAGGTTTGCCGTTCATCAGAACCGTGCAAGCGCCGCAGTCTCCGGTGCCACAGCCTTCCTTAGTTCCGGTAAGGCCGATTTCATCACGGAGCAAGTCGAGCAATAGCCGATGGCTGGCAACCTCCCTTGTGATGCTTTTCCCGTTCAACGTCATTTGAATTTTCTTATTCATGACTGCCTCACTTAAACGTAATCGAACCGATGGAGTTGATCGAGGGGAACTAACCGCGGTTCTCCAGCACTGGTTCTAGTATCTACGATCGCGCCGCTCGACCCAGGACTTTGCCGGACCGACCATGGCATTGAGCAGCGCCCGCTTGGTCATAGCTCCGACCATGGCGCGCCGATAATCCGCTGATGAGCGAACATCGCTGATCGGTCTTGCCTCTTCCGCGGCGATGGCTCCAACCTTCCCGGCCAACTCTTCGGAGAGGATTTGGCCCTCCAGTGCGGCTTCCGCCTTTTTCGCGCGAATCGGGGTCGGAGCGACCGCGCCCAGAACAATCCGCACGCCCTCGCATCTATCTTCCTTTTCGCCGACCGTGTACGCTGCCGCTACGCCGACGTATGCCAGATCCATCATCTCGCGGGGCGAGAACTTGATGTACTCGCCGACAAGCCGTGGGCTAGTTTTCGGTATCGTGATTTCCGTAAGAATCTCATCCGGATCCATGATATTCAGCCCGGGACCGCGGAAGAATTCTTCGATCGCTACGCTGCGTTCGCTGCGGGCACTGGCGATTTTTGCTGTGGCTTGAAGCGCGATCAGGCTTGGCGCGACATCGGCTGAAGGTGTGGCATTGGACATGTTGCCGCCGATGGTTGCCCGGTTGCGGATCTGAATTGAACCCACTTCCGCCGCGCTTTGGCAAAGAAAGGGATACTTCTTCGTGAGCAGCGGAGATATCTCGATTTCGCGCATGGTCGTCAACGCGCCGATAACAATGCTGCCGTCGCTATTTTGACGGATGCCGGATAAGCCCGGAAGCCGCTTGAGATCGACAACATACTTCGGAACCAAACCTTTCTCCTTCATCGCGATCACCAGGTCGGTACCTCCCGCAAGAAAACGGCCGCCAGGGCCTTTCTCTTTCAGGAGCAGACTGGCCTCACTAAGCGAAGTCGGCTGGTACATTTCGAAGGCTTCGGTGCGTTTCATCGGCTACTTCCTTGCGAAAGCGAAGACGGCCAGCGGCAAACCCAAATTTAGTTAGGAAGCGAAAGAAAACGTCACTCACTACTAGAACCAATTCAGCGTATGCCGCCGGACGTTCGCTGTATTTGACTGCGGAGAACTAGATCAAAGGCCTGAGCATGCGCCCGATCGGCTTACCACAAGGCTCGCCGTCGCGCATTTGCACATGACCTCGCACGACCGTGCATACCGGCAGTCCTTTGACTTTCCAACCATGCCATGGGGACGGCTTGTTCTTGCTGTGCAGCTTATTGACGTCGATGGTGCCCTCCTTATCCATATCGACGATGGTGATATCGCCGTCGGAGCCAAGCCTGATGGCGCCCTTTTTTGGGTAGACCTGCCAAACCCTAGCCGGATTTTCACAGGCTACCTTGACATACTGATTCAGCGTCAAGCGGCCTTTGTTTACTTCAGTCAAGATCAGGGGGACGCCGGTTTCAACACCGCAGAAACCGGAGATGCAGTCCCAGATTGCCGGTTTGGTAAGCTTTCCGTAAATATCCGAACCTTTTTCATCGAGAGTATGCGGTGAATGATCGGTGGCCAGAGTGTCAACAAATCCTTCACGAAGGCCCTGCCACAGAACTTCGCCGTGATCCTTGGTTCGCACCGGGGGGTTCATCTTCAGCAATGAGCCGACTTGATCCATGTCGTTGGGCTCGCGCAGGAGGTAATGCGGGCCGGTTTCGGCGGTGATCCTCATGCCCCGGGCCTTGGCATCGCGCACCATATAGGCTGCCTGTTTGGAGCTCATATGGAAGACATGTAGCTTGGTGCCGAACATCTCTGCGAAGAAAATCGCGTGATGGACGGATTCTGCCTCGCAGATATCCGGGCGCGATGCCTCCCAGTAACGGGCCTCGTTCTTTCCCTCGCTTTTTAGCTTGTTGGTGCAGTACGCCATGATCTGCCGATTTTCTGCGTGAATTCCCAACGGCAACTTCGATTGCGCGATGTAGTCGAATGCCTCCATGCACATGCCATCGTCCGGGAAAGGGAGATTACCAATAGTCTCACCGAAGAAAATCTTGAAGCCAATGGCGCCGGCGTCGGCCATCGGCAAAATGTCTTTTGTGTTGGTTTGCACAACGACACCGGTGACGCCGAAGTCGACGAGTGACTTGGCCTCGCCCAGCTGCTGCTTTATTTTTACCTGCTCGGCTTGGGCGGTAGGGGGAACGGTATTCGGCATGTCAACGACCGAGGTGATTCCGCCACAAACGGCGGCGGTCGACCCGGTGGTGAAATCCTCCTTGTGGGTCATCCCTGGTTCCCTGAAGTGGACGTGTCCATCGATAATCCCCGGGAGGATATGTTTTCCCTTGGCATCGATTTCTTCTTTCCCCTGAGGTAATACATCGTTAGCGCCGATCGCGACGATTTTCTCGTTGCTGATGGCAACTCCCCCTTGGAACGTTTCTTCGGGTGTTACCACCCAACCGTTTTTTATTACTAGATCTGCGGCCATTTCTCTTCCTTTCTCTGTGTTTGGTTTTCACGTTTTTCAACCGTTGCTGTTGCACGTAATTCTCGGATCGCCAACCTTTGCTCCAAATCTGAAAGCACGTTCTGTTTTCCTTTGCGGATGTGCGCCCTCACGATGCCCACCGCCTCAGCGATATTGCGCTGCTCCATCGCTTGCAACAGCCGTAGATGCTGTTGATGAGCGTTGACGCCGCGCGCGGCGTCATAGAGCCCGTCGGTTCTGCGTTTCAAGACGATCCGCTCAAAAACATGCCCAAGGGTTTTTTTCAACGTCTCGTTGCCAGCCAATTGAGCGATCTCAAGGTGAATGTCCTGATCGTACATAAGACGTTCTCTAGTGAACCGATTCTGCACGTCGCCGCCGTACAAATCCACCTTCTCGCGCAGCTGATCAAGCCCAGCATCGGTAAGCTTCTCAATCGCTTTTTGCACCGCAAATGCTTCGAGCGCTTCGCGGAGATCGTAGAGCTCTTCGGCCTCTTGCATTCTAATTTCTTTGCAGGTAAAACCCCGGTTCGGCAGAAACGCGACGTATCCTTCCTGCACTAATCGGGTTAATGCTTCGCGAACGGGGGTTCTACTCACGCCGAGTCGTTCGCTGAGTTGCTGATGATGGAGCTTTTGTCCGGGCATTATTTCATTGCACAAGATTAAATTCTTGATCTCGTTGTAAACGCGAACTGAAAGATTTTCACTGCCGCGCGATTTAGTTTTAGGTTGCTTCAGGGGATAATTCATCGATCTAAATTTGCATAAAATATTTTATGCAAATTGTTTGGGGAAACTACCGAATCGGCTAAGCGTTGTCAATCTATGGAATAACGCTTGAAAAAAGATTTGATTTTGCTAAATGTACGACGTTTTGTCCGTCTGTTGATGATTAAAAAAGTTTTTTAGAGAAAAGACCCATTTTAAGGAGGCCATGTGGCACAAACCAAACTTAAAGCAGTCAATCTACGGATGGAGTACTACCAGCCGCGTACCGGAGGTCGGCTGCTCGCGCTTGATAACGTCAATCTTCAGGTCGACGAAGGTGAATTTGTCACCATTGTCGGACCAAGCGGTTGCGGCAAGACCACCTTCATCAATCTTGCCGATGGGTTGCTCAAGCCGACCGGCGGACAATTGATGATCGATGATCGGCCGGTAACCGGACCGGGAACCGATCGTGGAATGGTTTTTCAAGATTCCTGCCTCATGCCGTGGAGAACCGTTTTCAAGAATGTGATCTTCGGCCTAGAATGCCAGGGGCTCGATAACGGCGAAGGCAAAGAGCGGGCGCAGAAGTTCATCAAGTTGGTCGGCCTTGGCGGCTTCGAAGATCACTACCCCCATGAACTCTCCGGCGGTATGCAGCAGCGCTGTAACTTAGCCCGCGCTCTCACGGTCGATCCGGAAATCCTCATCATGGATGAACCGTTTGCGGCTCTCGATGCGCAAACTCGAGAAATTATGCAGTCCGAGCTGTTGCGCATCTGGCGCGAGTCGGGGAAGACCGTGCTGTTTATCACGCATCAGATCAACGAAGCCATCTATTTGGCCGACCGTGTGATCGTGTTCGGCGCGCGACCCGGCAGAGTGAAAGAAATGATGAAAATCGACATTCCTCGGCCTAGACCGCTGGCCGTCAAACGCGACCCCAGGTTCTTGGAATATGAAGACCATCTTTGGACGTTGATCGAGGAAGAAGTCAAGAAAACGATGGTCCAGACCAAGTCGTGCATAATATCGACGCATAGCGCCAGCCTTCAGGAGTTAAGGGTGCGGCGTCCAAACTCCCAGACCCTGATTCTGATCGGCGCTATCGTTTTTGTCGTTTACTTGGCGGGTGTTCCGCTTGTTATGCTGCTTTACGGCAGCATAAGAAGCGCTCCCATCGGCGAACCCGGTGCTACCTATACGATCCAGAACTACGTCAGGGCTTATTTCGACAAGGAGTTTTATCTTCTCTTTCTCAATTCGCTCTACTTTGCGGTCGGAACCTGCGCGCTCACCTGTTTGATTGGAACGTTCCTGGCCTGGGTCAGCGAACGAACCAATACTCCATTTAAAAAAGTCTTTGTCGTGATGGCGTTGGTCCCCTTCATTATTCCGGGGATTCTCAGCACGATTTCCTGGATCCTTCTTCTCAGTCCGAAGATCGGGTTGATTAATTTGACTCTAAAGGGACTCCTAGGCCTGGAGTCTGCGCCATTCAACGTTTATTCCATGTGGGGCATGATCTGGGCGGAAGCAATCCATGATTACCCGCTGGTATTTCTTCTCATGTCTGCCGCCCTTCGCAACATGGACACTTCGCTCGAAGAAGCGGCGCTGACAGCTGGCTCGAGTACGTGGACCACCTTTAAACGAATTACCCTGCCTCTGATGCGCCCGGCCCTGTTCAGTGTGTTATTGATCGTCTTTATTCGCGGCATTGAGGCATTTGAAGTGCCGGCGCTGATTGGCGTGCCGGCCAAGATCTCCGTTTTTACCACCAAGATTTTTCTGGCCATCCATCAGTTTCCTTCGGACTTCGGGTTGGCAGGCTCCTACGCGGTCACGTTATTGGTCATCAGCAGCATTGGCGTTTTAATCTACGGCAAGATTACGCGCCGTGAGGAGCGTTACGCCACAGTTACCGGCAAAGGGTATCGTCCGAGGGTGATCGATCTTGGTAAATGGAAATATTTCACTTGCGCGCTGTCGTTCTTTATATTCTTTCTTGCCGTGATTCTGCCTGTGTTTGTGCTGCTGTGGTCCTCGTTCATTCCGTATTACGGCGTTCCGTCGCGTGAGCTCATGGGCAAGATGACACTGGCTAATTATCACTACATATTGAACTATCCGCTCGCTGTGACTGCGTTCAAGAACAGTTTCTATCTGTCCGTCGGTTCGGCAACCTTGGTGATGCTGCTCACCTCGGTAATCGCCTGGATAACTGTAAAAACCAAGCTTCCCGGACGAGCCCTGTTGGACAATATGACCTTCATTCCTATTGCGATGCCGGGCATCGTACTGGGTGTCAGCTTGATATGGGTGTATCTCACATTGCCGATTCCGATCTATGGCACGATGTGGGTATTGCTGTTAGCTTACATCACCAAGTTTATGCCCTACGGCATTCGGGCGGCGTCGGCTTCGATGATTCAAATCAACAAGGAACTCGAAGAGGCGTCCCTCACGGCCGGCGGCACCTGGTTGCAAACCTTCAAGAGAATTATTCTGCCGCTGTTGATGCCCGGTTTTACCGCGGGTTGGATTTACATCAGTATCATTGCATTACGGGAGCTTTCCACATCGATCTTGCTTTATTCTTACAACAGTACGGTTCTTTCGATCATGGCATTTGACTTGTGGGAAGGCGGGCAATACACCTACGTTTGTGCATTGGGAGTCCTGATGGTTCTGTTGCTTCTTGTGATGGCATTTATCGCCCGTAAGCTGGGAGCAAAAATAGGGATCGCGCAATAAGTTAGATCCTTTTTACAAGTGAGATCCGTATAGCCGTCACCCATCCGGAGGAAATATGGCAGATAGAAGAGACATGGTTCAAATCGAGGCTCTTGAAAAGTATTTCGGCGAAGACAAGGAACGCGTTCATGTTCTCAAGGGTGTATCGCTGAACATACCCGAGGGATTGCTCTATACGTTTCTGGGCCCAAGCGGCTGCGGCAAGACCACCACCTTGCGCTGTGTTGCTGGGTTAGAGAGGCCGGATGGTGGCAGGATCAGCATTGGCGGACAAACGGTTTTCGCTTCGGGCGAGCGGGTTTACGTTCCCACCAACAAACGACCGATCGGGATGGTGTTTCAATCCTATGCGATTTGGCCGCACATGACGGTTGCTCAAAACGTCGCGTATCCACTGACGATTCAACGTAGATCCAAGGACGAAATCAAACGCAGGGTCAAAGACGTTCTCAGGATTGTAGGACTTGACGGCCTGGAAGACCGCCCCGCTCCGAAACTTTCCGGCGGACAGCAGCAGCGGGTTGCGTTCGCCCGCGCTCTGATCAACGAGCCCAAAGTTATGTTGCTGGATGAACCGCTGAGTAACCTGGACGCGAAACTGCGCGTGCAGATGCGCTCGGAAATCAAAGCGTTGCAGCGACGGACCAATATCACCACGATCTTCGTCACGCATGATCAAGCCGAAGCTTTGGCGATTTCAGATCAGATCGCCGTCATGCATGGCGGAACACTGATTGAGGTCGGTTCGCCGCACCAGCTTTACACTCGACCCAAACGGCGATTTACCGCGACATTCCTGGGGCTGACCAACCTTATTAATGGGAAAGTTCTTGACGTTGACGGTGACGGCAGGCCAGGCAAGATGGAGACTAAAAAAGGTATTTTGAGTTTTATTCCGGCGCCTGGGCTAAAGAAAGATCAGTCCGGCGGTAATTTCGATCCGGCCGGAAAACATTCCGTTGCACAAAGAGAAGCCGCAGAGCTTGGAGAACGTGCTTGAGGGCACTGTCACGGAAGCAATCTTCATGGGCGATTCTTACCAGTGCAAAATTGCTGTCGGTGAGGATATTCTCGCCGTTCACACGCACCCATTTCATTCGGTGAATCCTGGCGATAAAGTTTATTTGCACTTGGACCCCAAGAGTTGCAATGGATTGCCGGCGGATGATACGGAGGGTGTTGAAGAAACGATGGTAGCGAACTACGATAAAGAATCGCCACAGGCGAAAGGAGTACTTTCATGACAGCACTAGAGGCTAGAAAACTAGCCGAAGATGAAATCAAAGCCGGTAAAACACCGAAATACACCGATCTACGTGACTGGCTCGAGATTGTCGACAGTTTCGGCGAGCTAAAAAAAATCGACGGAGCCGATTGGAATCTCGAAATGGGCACACTCGCCGAGCTTCTTTCGCGCGAGACCAAAGGCTGGGGCTGTGCCAGCGGTCCTTTTTGATAACGTGCCTGGCTACCCGAAAGGATTTCGCACTCTCTTCGCCCAGAATGCCTCATTTAAAAGAATGGCATTAAACCTCGGCTTGCCGCTGGAACTCTCCAATCTCGACTTGGTACGAGCCTTCCGTCAGAAGCTCGTTACGCACGAGCCGATCAAGCATAAAGTAGTGACCAAAGGTCCCATCCTGGAGAACGTGGATTCGGGTGACAAGGTCAATCTGCTCAAGTTCCCGGTGCCGTTTATGCACGAGCTCGATGGCGGACGTTTCATCGGCACTGCCTGCTTGGTTACAACGCGGGATCCCGATGAAGGCTGGGTTAACTTCGGCGCCTACCGCGGCATGGTTCATGACGAAAAGAGCATGGGGTTGTACATTTCTCCCGGTAAGCATGGCAGCATTCAACGCGCCAAATACTTCGAACGCGGAAAACCCTGCCCGGTGGTTATCTCGGTCGGTCAGGACCCTGTGTTGTTTATGGTTTCGGGTAACGAGATCGATTACGGTGTGGGCGAATTTGATTACGCCGGCGGACTGAAAGGTGCGCCCATCGAGATCATCGAAGGTAAAGCCACCGGACTACCATTTGCCGCCAACGCTGAAATCGTCATCGAAGGGTGGATGGATCCCACCGACCGGAAGACCGAAGGACCGTTCGGTGAGTGGACCGGTTATTATGCCAGCTCGAGCCGTCCGGAACCGGTGGTACGGGTTGAAAACATTTACTACCGCAATGATCCAATTCTCTGTTGCGCCCGCCCCGGCCGGCCGCCGTCGGACTATTCAATCGCCAAGTGTATGGTCAAGGCGGCCTTGATCTGGGAGCAGGTTGAGAAATGCGGCGTCCCTGATGTCAAAGGCGTGTGGTGTCACGAGGCGGGCGGCGGGCGTTTGTTTAACATCATTTCGATCAAGCAACGTTATCCGGGCCATGCGCGTCAAGCCATGCTGGCAGCCTCCCAGGTCCATGCCGGCGCTTATCTCGGCCGCTATGTGATAGTTGTCGATGACGACATTGATCCAACGAATACGTTCGATGTTATATGGGCTTTGGCGAGCCGTTCGGATCCGGTGGAGTCCATCGAAATCCTACGCCGTTGCTGGAGCGGTCCTCTCGATCCGCGCATTCATCCAAGTAAGAAGGGTTTCAACTCGCGTGCGGTCATCGATGCGTGCCGGCCGTTTGAATGGATGAAAGAGTTCCCGCCGGTGGCAGAGTCATCTCCCGAATTGCGCGAGAAGATCTATAACAAGTGGAAGAAAGTTATCGAAGCTTAGGAAAAACTCTGGTGGTGCTTACAGGAGGGCGGCCGCAGATGCAGTCGCCCTCTTTTTTTGAACTCTGTTGCACAGAGGATGGCTCCGCAGTGGGGCTGCCTACCGAAAGGAGCAATCATGAAATTAGCTGGCCAGATAGCCGTAGTGGTGGGTGGTGCTCGAGGTATCGGCGAGGCGATCGCCCACCTCTTCTCTAAAGAAGGCGCCAACGTTGTCTTGGTCGATGTCGCTAAGGCCAAGTCGCAATTGGATGGCGTGGCGCAAGCAATCAACCAACGGGACGGCAATGCAATCGCTGTTATTGCCGATGCCACTGATGATGCCCAGGTCGACAACATGGTGAACAGAAGTTATCGAGCGCCATGGCAAAATCGACGTGCTCGTCAACAGCGCGGGATTGCGCGGGCCGCTAGTCCCGGTGCAAGACATCACCGAGGAGGAATGGGATCTTGTTCTTTCAGTTAATCTGAAGGCGGTGTTTCTGTGCTGCAGGGCAGTGTTAAAAGTGATGATGAAACAGAAAAGCGGCAGCATCGTCAGCATCTCCGGCACCGCCGGAAAAGAAGGTATGGCCCTGCGCGGTTCTCTTTGCGCCGCCAAGTGGGGATTATTGGGATTGACTCAGACCATCGCCAAAGAGGCCGGACCCTACGGCATCAGAGCCAATATCGTTTGTCCCGGTGGTATGGATGAGCCCGACCTGCGGGTCATGTATGCGGAACGGGCCAAGGGACTTGGAATGGAATTCTCGCAGTTGGAGAAAAGCATCTTGGAGCTGACGCCTTTGCGAAAATATGCCAAACACGAGGAAGTCGCAAAAGCTGCTTTATTTCTCGCATCGAGCGACTCATCGCACACCACCGGTGAATCGCTCAACGTTTCCGGCGGACGGTTGATGAACTGAGGCTTCGAGCTATTATTCCTTGCTAGGGCACCCCGTTTAACAGAGCTGAGGCCCGATTCATCTTGTTGGCTAAGTTGATTGTCACCTCAAAGCGTCTCTCAACGAGGGTTGGAGCTGCATCCGGACTAGTTGGGGATCTGATCAGAATCTCGCTTCAATCCGCTCGGTCAGGACCACTTCCCTAGCCGTGACTCGTGCTCGATAAGGCAGCGCTTCCACGCCCGCTTTGACGGCTCGGCGCAACCAGCGACCGTACTCCGAGTCGATTTCATCGGCCGGTCGAAAATAGTTGCAGTCGCCGCGTTGGATTACGAAAACTACCGCGGCCCGATGGCCTTTTCTGCGAAGCCAGATCAATTCCTTCAAATGTTTAGTGCCGCGCGCGGTAACTGCATCGGGAAATGCCGCCGCACCATCTATGGCAAGTGTGACGTTTTTAACTTCGACGAAACAAAAGCCATCATTGCCATCGAGCCGCAGATCTAACCGTGTGCCTTGGCGCGTGATCACCTCACGATGGATTGCCGCATATCCCCGCAGTTCGCTGATGGCGCCTTTTTCTATGGATTCGGCGACGAGTCGGTTGGGATGCAGGGTGTTAATGCCGACCCAAGTTGTTCCGACTTTGACGATTTCCCAAGTATACAGCAAACGGCGGCCTTCCTTCGTGCTGGGTGAAATATACACCGTGCTACCGGGTTCGGCGCAGCCTGTCATGCTGCCGGTATTGGTGCAGTGGGCTATGACGACTCGGCCGTCAGCCAGGCGTACATCGGCGAGAAAACGTTTGTATCGGCGAACAAGAATGCCGCGGATAAGCCGATCAGGAAAACGCATGAACAAAGTTATAGCCGATGTGGCAATCGATTCCTAACATTCGATGTTTGCTGATCCCGAGCCGCGTCATCAATCGACGCCGCGTTTTCGTTTTTGACATGTAGCACGCCGCAGCTTTCCTTGCGCGGGAAACATGGCTTTGTTAGGTTCAACGAAAATTTAGCTGTGGATGGAGAGCAATGGTCAAACAATCGCTCAAGTTTGTCGGTCAGAGTGTCCCGCGAGTAGATGGCATCGAAAAAGTTACAGGCCAGGCGAAATTTCTCGGCGATTTGTCTGTGCCCGGGATGCTGCACGGGAAGGTGGTTCGCAGTTCCTATCCTCACGCGAGGATTGTCTCGATCGACGCGTCCAAAGCCGAGGCGCTTGAAGGCGTCGCGGCGGTACTGACGAATGCCGATATATCGGATCTCAATGCCATTTATTCCGGGCGCCCGGTGATTGCCATGAATAAGGTCCGTTACGTTGGAGAACCAGTAGCAGCTGTTGCGGCAGTCGATCTGGCGACGGCTGAACAGGCTGCCGCGCTAATCGAGGTGCAATATCAGGAGCTTCCGGCCGCCATCGGCATCGATAGGGCGCGCGCCCCCGGCGCTGCTCTGATACACGAAGGGCGGAGCGGCAATATCTGCAGTCACGAGAGCGTGGTCCGCGGCGATGTGCACGAGGCCTTTGCGCAGTCTCATTTGGTTCTCGAAGACCAGTTTACGTTTCCGATGGTTTATCATTATGCGATGGAGCCGCACGCCGTCATTGCGCATTGGAATGAAGACGGCGTCACTGTTTGGTCTTCGGCGCAGCATCCCTTCCAGGTACGGGGCGATATCGCCAAAGTATTTCGTTTGCCGACGTCGAGAGTGCGGATGGTGATCTCATATTTGGGTGGAGGCTATGGCAGCAAGTCGTACACCAAGTTCGAGCCGCTGGTTGTCGCCTTGGCGCGCAAAGCGAAAGCGCCTGTTCGAGTTTGTAACTCGGTCGGCGAGTCCATGATCACAGTCCGCCGCCACGCGGCGCAGGTGAGGGTCAAAACCGGTTTCAAGAACGATGGCACGATCACTGCCCGGGAGGCTGAAATCTATCTCGACACCGGCGCCTATGACGACAATGGCCCGGCCGTCACGATTCGCGCGGCCACACGCGTCATTGGTCCTTATCGGATTCCTAATATTCTGACGCATGCATATTCGGTGTATACCAACTCCGGTTCCGCGGGTTCGTTTCGCGCGATCGGCGCGCCGCAGGTTATTTTCGCAGGCGAATCACAAATCGACATTGCGGCGGCCCGTCTAGGCATGGATCCGGCGGAATTGCGCCAAAAAAATCTCTTGAAAAAGGGTGAGGAACTCCGTCCCGGTCTTAAAGGCATCGATGCGGATTTGAATTACGGCCTTAAGAAGCTCGTCGGCGCGAGCCAATGGAAATCCATAACCAAGAAGAAGGCTGCGCCGGTTGGATTAGCCTGCGCCGTGACCAATGCGGGAGCCACCCCGGTATCAGTTGCCATGGCACGCCTGCAGTCCGACGGCGTCGTGAATCTTTTCGCCGGCAGCACCGAGATGGGGCAAGGAGTGCGAACGGTTCTCTCCCAGATCGCCGCCGAGGAATTGAGTATTCCGCTCGATCGTATTCGTGTGGCCGGTGCGGACACCAAAGTCACGCCTTATGATAGCTCAACGGGTTCCAGCCGGTCGACCACCTGTATGGGTAACGCGGTGCAAGGCGCGGCTCGAGATTTGAGAAAACAATTGGTCATGATTGCTGCGGAGACATTTCGCGTGCCACAGAACCAGGTCAAACTTCAGGATGGCTCTCTGATTAGCGGCGAGGCGCGTCTGACGTTCCAAGAAGCGCTCGAGCGCCGTTTCGGTAAAGGCTCCGGTGGCGAGTTGATCGGACACGGCGAGACCACTCCAGGACTAACGGAGAACAAAATGCCGGTATTCTGGGAAGTCGGCATGGGCATGGTCGAACTCCAGATCGACGAAGATACCGGTGAAATTGGCGTCAAGCGTTTGATTTCCGTTGCGGACGTCGGTAAGGCGATCCATCCAGAGGGCTGCGTCGGCCAGGAAGAGGGCGCGGCTATGATGGGAATCGGTCATACGCTGTTTGAACAGATGGTCTATGACGCCAACGGTAATCTGCTCAACCCGAATCTGGTTGATTACCGAGTGCCGAGTTTCAACGATACTCCTGAGGAGTTCCGTACGGTCTTGGTGGAGAACGAGGACGGTCCGGGTCCCTATGGAGTTCGTGGTATGGGTGAAGGCGGTTTGTTATCGGTGGCGCCATCCGTTTGCAATGCGTTGGAGCGGGCCACAGGAGTTCGTATCAAAGACCTGCCGCTGACCCCTGAACGTGTCTGGCGCGCTCTTAAAGAAGCTAAGAAGTAACTTCTTCGCTGGCTCCATCGAGCAGAGCGCAGGGATTGACCCTGGCCAAAGAGGACACATGAGTTTCTCGGGGAGTTTGCCGGATTTTGAAATACGCCGGGCTACTATCGATGATGTGCCGTTGATTCTTTGTTTCATCAAAAAGCTCGCCCACTATGAAAGACTTGCGGACGAAGTCGTCGCCACCGAGGAGTCGTTGAGGGAGACCCTATTTAGCTCGGGGAAAACGGCGGAGGTTGCCATCGGCTTTTTCCAGAGCAAACCGATTGGCTTGGTGCTGTTCTTCCACAACTATTCGACTTTCTTGGGCCGGCCGGGGCTCTACATTGAGGATCTCTTCGTCGATGAACCATACCGCAGGAGGGGGTTCGGGGCAGCGTTACTGCGCTACGTAGCGCGCTTAGCCATCGAGCGAAACTGCGGCCGGCTCGAATGGTCTGTGCTAGACTGGAATAAACCCGCCGTAGATTTCTATACCAAGCTCGGTGCGGTCCCAATGAACGGTTGGACCGTGTTTCGGCTGACGGGAGAAAGTTTGGCCAATCTCGCCGCGCAATGAATCGTCTGCGCAGCATCGACAGCTTCGGCTACGGAGAACTCCTTAGACCTAACCGCAGCTTCTTGGGATAGTATTCCGCTGCGTAGCTTTGGCGCTTGTTAATGTTAGATTAGACGGGTGTTTTAGCCGATCCCGAAGCATTCACTGGTTCGCCCAAAGGTATTGTGATGTAGAGCCGTGTGCCGGCCCCCGGCGCCGACTCTACCGTGAGCTCGCCGCCGACCCTCTTCATTCGCTCGCGCATGCTTCTTAGGCCGTAATGATTGCCGCCTTCCGCTGTCGACATGTCGAAGCCGACACCATTATCGATCAATCGGGCGTTGCAGCTCGTGGCATCTCTGGATAGCGCCAATGTCAGTTGCGATGCACGGGCATGTCGCACAGCGTTGAGAACGCCTTCTCTCAACGTGAAATACAATTCTCGTTCGATCTCCTGGGGCAAGTCGCGCGCATGCACAGTGCAGCGAAAATCCAAGTTAAAACCGGTTCGCGCGCGAAAGATATCGAGCTCCGCCTTGAGTCTTCGCTCCAACGAGCCCGCCTTGAGTTCTCTTCGTTCTTGGGTCTCAGCGAGTATGTTGCGGATTTCGAGGATGACTGTGTCGATTTCTTTCTCGATAATTTTTAGCTCCCGCCGTAAAGATTCTTGGTCGGTCACGAGCTGGTCGCGGCATACTTCAGCTCTTAATCTAACGCTTGATAAGATTTGCAGCGCCCGGTCATGGAGCTCGCGCGAGATTCGTTGGCGTTCTCGAACCAGGGCGTCCGCCACGGCTTTGCGTTCCGGTCTGGTATTGCGCACGTTGTTATCCTTGATCGTTATCGTTCACTTTACAGGACCGGCTAAGTTGACAAATGCGCTGTCAAAAACTCCAAAGTTCGCGGCCACGCAGCCTCATCTGCATGACGGCGGTAGCTCTCACGGGTATGGTCCATGAATGCATGGGCGGCGTCCGGGTATGAATAGAACTCGTGCTTTTTGTCAAACTTCGTAAGCTCAAGATCGAGCTTGCGCATATCGTCGGGGGACGGGTTCTGATCATCGGCGCCGAAGTGACCTTGGAGCGCGCAATGAATTTCCGAAGTCCGCTCAAATGGCGAGGGAAGGTCGCGGCCCCAGGCGCGAAACGTGTTACCTCCGTAGAAAACGACCGCCGCTTTAAAGTCGGAACTGGCAGCAGCCATGAGATAGACGATGCGACCGCCCATGCAAAAACCGATAATGCCCAATCGATTCTCATCAACGGCCGGTTGAGATCGCAGGAATTTCACGCTCGCATGGACATCATTGATAACTTTGCGATCACTGAGCCGGGAGCGGCGTGCAATAACATCGTCGGTGCATTCAGGGCCATCGCGGTGATAGAGATCCGGCGCAGCGGCGACGTAGCCCGCTTGCGCTAATCGCGCTGTGATACTCTGCATGAACTCGTCAACGCCCCATTGGTGCTGGATGACCACCATGCCTGGAAAAGGACCGGGTCCTTCGGCAACGCTCAAGTGCATGCGCATCGTGCTGTTGTCGGATGTAGTTTGTTGCCAGCTAGATTGTGCCATTCATTCCCCCAAAGTTAGCAGGCGTTTACCGTAGCCGCCCTGGCGTGTCAAGTGTGCAACCGCCTTTAATCCTGATCGAGAATTGAGATAATTTCGTTCAGAGTTTTAATCTGCCGATAGTTCCCCGGCCGTTCATACGATCTTCGATCGATGAGAACTCCCAACAGTCCGGCGTTAGCGGCACCGTATAAATCGTTTTCTTCGCTATCGCCGACGTGCATGGCCTCGCCAGGCGTCAGGCTGTGCCGTTTCAAGGCCATTTCAAAGATCTGCCGCGCAGGTTTTGCATGACCGACCCGGCTTGAAATGAAAACCTCTTCAAAATAGCCGGCCATCCCGAGTCCCGCGAGTATTTCGATTAGACGAGAATCAAAATTGGAGATGACATCCAACGCCAAGCCGCGTTTTTGCAGGGTCGACAAGGTTTCTACGACATCAGGGTACAAAGTCCAAGCCTCCGGTCGGGCAAAATATGAAAACAGTTCGCTGAAAAATTGATCGAATTGCTCGAACCGTCCCAGGGGTTGAAAGACGCACTGCACTAGTTTTTTCCACCAATCGCGCTCGAGCTGTTCGAATGATCCCGGCGAGACCGGACCAAACGTGAGCGGGGGCGAGGCGTCAAAACAGGTTCGAAAACGTTCCGAGATCTCTAAAGAAGAAACCTCCATGCCGTAGGTTTTAGCGAATGAACTATAAGTTTGACCCACGGGCCTGACCGGCGTAATGAGGGTTCCCGCGGCGTCGAAGAAAACTGCTTTGATTGACATTCAGTGATCCATTTGTTCCGACAGTCTCAATTGCAACGACGGTATCATTCTCTATAATGAATACAAATCGATGGAAATGAACAAAGCGCTGTTGATTGTCGACGTGCAAAATGATTTCTGTCCAGGCGGCGCTCTGGCCGTGCAGAACGGCGATCGTATTGTGCCGGTTCTCAACCGCTACATTGAAAGGTTCGTTCAAGCGGGCATGCCGGTCTTTGTTACTCGGGACTGGCATCCGCCGAGGACGAGTCATTTCAATACGGCAGGAGGGGTATGGCCGCCTCACTGCATTCAAGGATCAAAAGGCGCAGAGTTTCATCCTGACTTGAAGATCAGCAACGATGCTGTCGTTCTATCCAAAGGGACGGCCGCAGACGAGGATAGCTACTCCGCTTTTGCTGCCGCGGATTCGCGCGGCGCGGCTTTGAAAGATCTTCTAAGGCAACGCGGAATCGAACGGATTTATGTCGGCGGATTGGCCACCGATTATTGTGTCAAAGAAACTGTGCTCGAAGGCCTCATGCAGGGATTTCAGGTTGTCCTTCTCCAAGACGCAATCTGCGGCGTCAATCTCCAACCCGAGGATTCTGCTCAAGCCATTGACGCTATGGTCAACGCCGGGGTTATCGTCGCATCTCCTGTAGACAGTTTTCGTCTTGAATGAAATTTGTTGTCGCTCTGAACATCGATGCTAGGTTCCCTATCGGTTTGGCTGGGTGTCCCGTCCCGAAAACCGATTTAGCGCTCAAGGTGGTTAATGACGGCTGATCATGATTATAGAGAAGAGTTGGCGACTGCCGAAGAAGCGGTCCGCGAAGCAGGCTCGATTGTGATGCGGCTGTTCAAGGGACAATTTGATATTCGTGAAAAGAGTAAAAATAATCCCGTCACGACCGCCGATATCGAAGCAAATCGCAGAATTCGCGAAATTATCACGGGCAGGTTTGCAAACGACGGATGGCTTTCCGAGGAAGATCGGGACAGCCCGAAACGGCTGAGTTCCTCCCGAATTTGGATCATTGATCCAATAGATGGGACTAAAGAATTTATTGAAGGCGTCCCCCAGTTTGCAGTGTCAATTGGCTTCGTCGTTGATGGGCGGCCAACTGTCGCGGCGGTTTACAACCCGGCCGAAGATTCGCTCTACAAGGCCGCGGCCGGCCAGGGAGCCTACTTGAACGATAAGCCGATTAGCGTTTCTCAACGCAGTTCGCTAGAGGGCGCGTTGCTGCTGGTCAGCCGCTCGGAGCCGCAGCGGAAATTCCAGGTATTCGTCGACCATTGCGAGATCCAGAAAGTCGGCAGCATTGCCTTTAGATTGGCCAAAATAGCCGGGGGTGACGGCGATGGCACGCTGACGTTCCGCTCGATTCACGAGTGGGATATCTGCGCAGGCGTGTTGATTGTGCTCGAGGCCGGCGGCAAAGTTGTTGATGGGCCCGGCGCTGATTTGATGTTTAATCGGCCGCAAGCCAAACATCGCGGCGTTGTTGCCGCCAATGCATCTTTGGCCGACGGACTGCAGCGCTTGTGGGTGGAAGCTATGGCACGCGACGGATAAATTCTAATCGTTATCGATATGCGTCAATGTGTTTACTGCGGCGACCGCTCGAGTTTGTGGTCGCGTATGTGTCCGGACTGTAAAAAGCTCATGGGGCGAGTCGATGAGTTGCGTGGCAAAGTCGGATTTGGCGAGTTTCTCGATGGGCTCGAGCAGACTGGAGTGGCCAAGCAGAAGATCATGACCTTCTTGAAAGCCGACCCGGACGGAAACGGAAGCGTACAAGATCAGGTCACTGCCGAAATGACAACTGAGTTGATGAAGGTCATGGGAATATCAGGGCAGCAGACAACTGAGAACGTCAAGCGGATCCGTCATTCGGTCGATAAGGATTCGAAATAGCTCTCTCACTTACCTGCCGTGGAAATCACTGTTTACCTGTCGATTGTTTTTCTTGTTCTTTACCTAGTTAGCCTAGGCATTCACCGAGGCAACTTTTTGCGCGACAAACGGCGGATGCGCGATGAAAGCCGCGATGGCGCCAGAGTTATCAGCCAGGTCGAAGACCTGAGTCCCGGTTCGGTCAAGAAATTTTGGATCATTTGCCAAAAGTATCGGGTCGACGGGTTTTTAGTGAACGAACGAGGAAACTTTCATGCTTATGTGAATCGCTGCCGCCATATGCCGACGCCTTTGGATTTTATTCGTGACCGATTTGTCAGCGCTGACGGGAAATACTTGATGTGCTATACCCATGGCGCTCTTTATGAATTTGCCACCGGGTTGTGTGTTGACGGACCTTGCAAGGGCCAAGCGCTCTATCGCTTGCCCGTCAGAGTAGATCGGGGCGAAATTTTGGTCGGATGCCCGGAAGGAGACCTGTCCTATCTCAAGGAGTGAAGCGCCAGCATGACTGCAGCCAAAGAAAAAAAGATCGGCAAAAGAAAACTCGTCGGCCAAGTGGGTGAACTGGCTCATGGCGCCAGTAAAAAATTTACCATCCGGTCCGGCGATCGCGACTTGGAAGCATTACTCGTCAATTACGAGGGGACATTCTTCGCTTATAGAAACCGTTGCCCTCATGTCGGAATCACATTGGATTGGGTTGATAATCAGTTCTTCTCGGTCGATGGTCGTTATCTGATGTGCGCCAATCATGGCGCCGTGTTCGAGCCCAAGACCGGCGACTGTATCTGGGGCCCCTGCGCCGGTCTTGCGCTCCAGAGTGTCTCGCTGGAAATCGAAGGCGAGAAAATTTTTGCCAAATGCTCAGATGCCGGGGATTGATTCGATCGAAGATAAAACCGGAGCGCGAGTATGAGTGATTGCCTCTTCTGCGGGATCGTCAATGGCAGCATCAAAGCCGATGTCGTCTACCGCGATGAAACCGTGATCGCCTTCAAGGACATCGTGCCCCGAGCGCCGGTTCATGTTTTGATCATACCGACTGCGCATATCGCGATGCTTTCGGATTTAACGCCGAACGACGGCAAGATAGTTGCTGCAGTTTTCCGCGCAGCCGGGAAGCTAGCCGAGCAGCTCGGAGTCGCAAAAAGCGGTTATCGTATCGTCGTCAATTGCGGCGCCGATGCCGGTCAGACCGTTTTTCACCTGCATTACCACCTGCTCGGTGGCCGTCAGATGGGTTGGCCTCCCGGCTAGTGCGAGTCGCTGATTTTAACAAAGAAATATCATGGAGCTAACGAAGCTATATGGCGACTACTGAATGGCGCAATGAAACCAGCGACATGGCCGTGCAACAATTCGATGTCGCCGCTGCCAAGCTGGGACTTGATCCCAATCTTGCTGTTCGATTGCGCAGGCCGGACCGGGCCATGGTTGTCAGTGTGCCCACCCGAATGGACGATGGTAGGGTCAATGTTTTCACCGGCTATCGAGTGCAGCACAATGATGTTTTGGGGCCGTTCAAAGGAGGACTCCGATACCACCCAAGTGTAAGCCTGGGCGAAGTCTCCGCTTTGGCGATGTGGATGACTTGGAAATGCTCCCTTGTGGGCCTTCCCCTTGGCGGAGCAAAGGGCGGTATCGCCTGCGACCCGGCCGAGTTGTCACGCAATGAGCTTCAATCCATGACCAGGCGTTACACTGCTGAAATCCTCAACTTCATCGGCCCCGAGATCGATGTGCCGGCGCCGGATATGGGAACCAACGAGCAGATCATGGCCTGGATTATGGACACTTACTCGCAGCACAAAGGCCACGCAGTTCCCGAAATAGTCACCGGGAAGCCGGTCGCTATCGGTGGTACCTTGGGACGAAGAGAAGCAACCGGTCGTGGTGTTGTATACACGATCATCGAAGCCGCTAACCATCTAGGAATTGATCTCAGCAAATGCACCGCGGCAGTCCAAGGATTTGGTAATGTCGGCTCGGTCGTCGTAAAGGAACTCAATGACATCGGCGTGAGGATAATCGGTGTGGCAGATCGGACGGGCGGCTTTTATGACGCCAACGGTTTGCCGATAGCCAGACTGCTCGAGATCGCCTCTCAAACTCATAGTCTTGAAGCTTTCCCGTACGGACAGAAAATTACCAATGCAGAACTCTTGGAGCTTAAATGCGACATTCTAGTTCCGGCTGCATTGGAAATGCAGATCACCAAAGAAAATGCTCAACGTTTGCAGTGTCGCATCCTGGCAGAGGGAGCGAATGGTCCCACAACGCCGGAAGCCGATGCAATACTGCGGGATAAGGACATCTTTGTCATCCCCGACATCTTGGCCAATGCCGGCGGTGTGGTTGTGTCGTACTTTGAATGGGTGCAGGACTTGCAAAATTTCTTTTGGACTGAAGAGGAGATTACCAGAAAATTGCGGGATATTCTGGTCAAAGCATTTCACGAAGTCCTGCAGATGAGTCAGAAACAAGAGGTCGAAATGCGGCTAGCCGCTTTGATGATCGGCATCGATCGCGTTGCGCGGGCCATGCTATGGCGCGGCTTGTATGCATGATTATAGGTTGAACTAGACGAATAGATGAAGCGTAGCACCCCGGTAACAACAGCGGCGGTGGCGAAGGAAGGAAGTTAATATGATTCAAGCAACTCAACTAAGACCCGGCATGATTATCGTTCATGAAAATGATCTCTATCGTGTCACCGCGGTGCACCATCTGACCCCCGGCAACAAGCGGGGATTCATGCAGACTAAAATGAAAAGCCTACGTACCGGTGTAGGTACCGAATACAAGTTTCGCTCTGAAGATCGTGTCGACCAGGCGATTTTGCAAACTCGACAGATGCAATACTTATATGCTGAAGGAGATATGCACACCTTCATGGACACTGAGAACTATGAGCAGATGACATTATCGGCCGATGATATCGGAGACCTGCTATCGTTTCTGCTGCCTAATCATGTGGTGGAAGTGGAATTGTACGATGGTAAGCCGGTGGGGATCAGCCCGCCATCCACCGTGGATCTGGAAGTCGTCGATACCGAACCCTCGATGAAAGGAGCTACGGCAAGCGCGTCCTACAAACCGGCGAAACTCGAAACCGGAGTTACCATTCAAGTGCCGCCGTTTGTTCAAGTCGGCGATAGAGTGAGAGTGGATCCCGCAGAGGGCAGTTATCTGGAACGGGTCAAGTAGCGAGAATCGTTTGGACTAGCCTCTTCGACCGTACTCTCGAGATCCTCAAGGGTGCCGTTGTTGTCGATCACATAGTCCGCCAGCTTTCGTTTTTCCTCCAAGCTCATTTGAGCTCCGAGATGTTGCTCAATTTCCGCTTCGGTTAAGCTATCTCGCTGGCGGAGACGCCGTTTCTGAGCCGCAGTGTCGCAGGCCACTAGAATGACCGGGCGAAGCCAAAGATGAATCCCGGTTTCAAATAAGAGCGGCGCTTCATAAACCACAAGAGGCGCTCCGGTAGCAGCGCACTCTGCAATTTTTTCCTGCGCCAATCGGCGAATCTTGGGATGGGTGATGGCTTCCAGCTGTTTTCGCGCTTTCGGCTCGTCGAAGACAAGTTTTCTCAATTTTTTCCGATCCAGTGTTTGGTCCGACCGCAGGATCTCCTTACCGAAAGTATCGACGATCTCATTCCAGCCCGGCTGATGCGGCTCGACAACTTCGCGGGCAAGCGCATCGGCATCGATGACTTGGGCGCCAAGTCGGCGAAGAATAGCTGAAACGGTGCTCTTCCCCGAAGCGATGCCGCCGGTAAGGCCTATTAATTTCACGCAACAGTAATGGCAAAATAGACGTGGGGTTGCAACGAACAGCCGAATCGGATTTCAGGGGAGGAGTTTATGCCACAAGTGGTCATGTATACAACCAGCTGGTGTCCGTATTGTCGGGCAGCGAAGTCGTTGTTTGCCGCAAAGAAGGTCGATTTCACCGAAATAGATGTCTCCGAAGAGCCAAAGCTCAGACTCGATATGGAGCGTTTATCAGGCCGGAGAACTGTCCCTCAAATATTTATCAACGGTAAGCCAATCGGCGGATACGACGATGTGCTGAGTTTGGAGACCTCTGGTGAATTGGATAAACTGTTGAACGAAACGCCGGGCACTTCGTGATCGACGGAGTGAGCCGACGGCACGGAGGCAGACAAGCTTAAGGGAAAACTGATATTTCTCACTGGAGGCGGCGAGCGGATTCGAACCGCTGCACCGAGGCGCTAAGCCTAAGAACACGAAGTGGTAAGAAAAGCCTGGGAGACCGGGCTTTTTTCGTTTGGGAATGTTGCCGAGTGCTATGGTTTGCTACCCAAAGTTGGAACGTTTTTTTCAAAGGATGTTGGCACACCCCCGGTATGGGCATTCTCTAATGGTACTACCCTCACGTTACGGAAAACCAAAAAGCGGTCTCCACAACGTCATTAGCTTGGCGATCATAAAACCCGCCGACTCAGCGCACCGCGTCCAATGGCTACCTATTGCGTGAGGATACCTATTGCGTGGTTTGGGGCTCGCGTGGTTGCTCCCCATTATTATTGGGACGGCAAAGCCGATGACATTTAAACGCGAGCACGAACACCGTGAGCTTTACTGATTGTGACATCGCAATATGCGTCTAGTTACTGTGTCTAGGGTTCAAAATGTGCTGATATACCGCACGTTCTTCCATCAGATTCTGCTTAAACTATGCGTCTGTGATGACGCACTTCTCTATTAGTAGCTTGGCGAGTGCGTCCGTCATCGCCAGGGGTGGTTACCACAAGTTCTTCCAGAGATACGGGGTTGCCGTTTTCGAGTTGTGCCATTATGACTCCTATTCGATGACTCTGTCCGCCCGCGCCAGTACGTTCGGAGGGATCGTGAGGCCGATCTGCTTTGCGGTTTTCAAATTGATCAGCACTCGAACTTTGTTGGCTGCTCCACAGGCAAGTCTGCGGGTTTTGTTACCTTTAGAATCCTATCTACATAGTAAGCGGCGCGATAATGCAACGCGGGAAGGTGCGGTCCATAGGAATGAGGCCGCCACTGATCACATACACACTGACGCCATGCATCGTCGGGAGACGGTGCTTGGCCGCAAGTGTTACAATGTCTTCTCGACTATAATTCGTAATAGCATGTGGTAACACGATAAGTGCTTTAGAACGTCCTGCATTGCGGCTTTGAAGGGCTGATCAAACGCATCAGCTTTTTGGACCTGAAGCGTGTGAAGCCTGACTCCCAACTGCTGTGCGGCAAATTGAAGCTCTTTCCAATCCATATGATCAGCCGGTCCGAGTACGCCACCGTTGAAGCTTCTGGAACTGCGTCTTTAAGCAGCTCCAGCCGCTTACCCGCTAATTGCGGTGAGATATTGGTCAGGCCGGTAATGTTACCGCCGGGCCGTGCCAGACTATCGATCACGCCGTCTGCAACTGGATCGCCACTAACCACTATCACGATGGGATCGTTTTCGTTGCTTGCGAGCTAGGGCGGATTCCTACCGAGTCGCACACAACGATAGCATCGACGTTAAGACGGGCTGACTCGGCTGCTATTTCTGCAAGACGAGTGTAGCTCCTGTTCGCGTACCGGTGTTCAATAGTGATGTTCTGTCCTTCGATCCAGCCCAAATCGCGTAAGCCACGAATGCCGGCAATTATCTTCGTTGTGCTCCATCCGGCCCGGAATCTTCGGTCTTTCTTCAACGCGCTTTCTCATTCCTCAAGCTACCGAAGTAGTAAATCGTGTGCAGTTTCAGCTTCTCTGGAAGTGGTCAGGACCGGAAGCGCCGCGATCATTCCCGAATGCTGTTCCAAAGCATCACGCAGTGCCCGTAAAACTCCGCGACGGCCATCATGCGGGCTGTCAGGAACTTCGAGACCGGCGACAAGTAGTGCGTTTGCCAAGACCCAAATATGCGTAGAGCTGCGGAGAACAGTCCAGCGTAATGTTTTGGGACATATGCCGGATAGAGCGGTACGCCTTTTTTCCGTAAGAAATGTATCTTGGTGACAACTCTTTCGGCCTCCCAATACGTTCGTAGCCGCATCCGTTCCGGTGTGAATCCCAGTACACGGAGAGCCGCATCCCGTCTCCACTGTTTAGCCAAAGCGCTTCTAGATAGAGATTTGGATAGTGCTTTTGCGGAAATCCTGCATAGACGTTGCCGTGCTGCTTGTAGACCGCCTTCATCGCAGCGATCCACTCCCGCCTGCTGTGCGCACGGTAGTCGAATTGGGAACTATGATTTACACGGAAGATTTTGCAGCAGAGTTGGTCCGCGCTGAGCCGGTACTCCTCGATGTAAGTTTCACGGTCAGTGCATGCGTTGAAGATGTCGGCCACTGATTACGTACAGGTGTCTGCCGCAGAACGGCAGCGCACGAAGTCAATGCCTTGACCGCTCCCGGATTTGGATGGCGCGGTTTAGCACGAGGACCACTGTTGCCCATAGAAGGTTTTCGATTGCATTCGTGGCGCAGCTATATACGCCTAGAAGACTGCGAGTCAAAGGCTGCTCGGTTAAACGTGCGGTGTACGGGACCGGCGGGTGAATCTAAGCTACAAAAGGCGACCCCTGCGGATGTAGCGTAGGCTGAATGCACTCCGCGCTGTCCTACTCTGGCTTATTGACCAGCGGTTATACGTCATGTGCCTAAATCTGTTCAGATGGGAACGGGGCAAGCACAGTCGCGATGTCCGCTGGCCGGGTACTGAGTCGATTACATGCGAAGACGTTCGGATAAGCCGCGCATGAGTTTTGCCAGCGCGGAATCGCGTACCGATACACGGTTGATGGCTACTGCATCGCGGTTTTGATTGTTTGTTGCTGAAACCTGTCTTGCTCCCAAGCAACCAAGCCATTCTCCCCGGCAAAGCTCAAGCTACTTACCACAATTATACGGGCACCTCGGTATAGTAGCACCGCCAGTTGTGCCACGCTCCCAGTCATGAGAGCTATGACCAGGGCGAACGTTGTCAGCCGTTTTTTTATCTTAATGTTATTCTGCGATGTCGCCGTTAGTGTGCTGCTCATTGTGATCACCGCGCTTTGCGTGGATTCACCATCTGCGCTGGTGATTTGTCGTGTAGGCGTGACTCGTGTGTCGGGTGCAAGCTGCACCAGCATCGGATCTTGACGTCACTGCCGGCGCGACTCGTCGAAATTTTGAGGCAGAGATCATGTCTATTGTTTTTGCATTGTCTACAGATCCAATACAGTGCTTGTTTACTCCTGGATATAGCTGATGAGACGTGTTTACGATTAGGCTTCACCAGCAGTGCACCGCGAAGTCTATCATCCACCCATTGTTTGGCTTCTTTAATGGTAAACCGCTTAGCTTGCACTTCAGTCTGAAAGGCATCGCCGAACTTTAAAACGACCGTATAAATTTTGAGTTTTTCAGTGAACTCGATGTGAACACTAGCTGTCCAATCGCCGATAGCCGAATCGAAGAAAGCTACCGGAAGAATAAGATGCTGGCGGTATAGACACTCCATCGCTGCCCTTCCTTATGCTCTTCGCGGGACGTCGTTCTCATTAAGCGGTATGACCAATGTAAGAGATCTCAGAGTTTGTAGGTCCAAGAATAAAGCTTCTTTAGCCACGGCAAGCGCATAGTCACGAAGCCGTCTCGGTTGATATAAATCGAGCCGGAGCGTCTTTAGTATTTCTCTGACTATCAACTTCAAATGCTTCGGTTACCTGCGTTAAGATCCTCGGGTGATTGGCCGAAAATTATCAACTTGGCCCCCTACAGCATGGAGCATGCCGGCTGTGGATTACTATTGCTTCGGAAATGATCACGTCTTTTAACCGAAGCGGCTGACAAATAAACCCGATCATTATCCGCCGTCGGTTTAGCAGGCAAAGCTGCCGCCGAATGTGGCCAGACAGAGCCACGCGTAACTCGCGAAACGCTTCAAACTCGTAGCTGGCCTGATGAAAGTTGAGGGGGGCATAACCCTTGCTCAGAGTGCGGCGTCAGCGGGGGCGAAGAAGCGCAGCTTGTAACGACACCATGGATCTTCTTCGCTTCCCCGCGCCACTGGTTTTGGGGAGTCTGTAGCGACAACTGGACCGGCAGGTCGAATGAAACTCTTGATGATCGAAGACTCGGTTCGGCTATTAAAGAGTGAAGCAATCCTTATAATTCTAGTTGTTCTCTTTATATGGATCATGGGGTACATCACCGAGGCGGAAGTCACCCGTATGTGGGAGAAGACATACGATTATGCACGACTGCATCTTCACACCAGCACCTGAAGACAGTAGTCGCGTATAAGCCCGAAGGACGGGACTTCATGAAGTGGCTAGAAATTCCCGCTCATAGAGTACTTGAGGTGGAGTGTCAGGAACTCTGAAGACGAGTTCGATATGTATGATGACGAGGGTAAGCTTTGCGGTGGTAGCAGCGTATATCTGTTATTCCGTAGGAAAGACGGCAAGAGATTTAAGTTCGCTAAGTTTGGTGACATCTACGGGGCTATCAAGCGAAATCGCGCTTATCTGCAGGAGGTCTGAACCGTCCCTGATCAGGGACAACAGGTTGTAGATCATGAAACAACGATTCCAAAGAGTTGATCCTAACGTTTTCGATCTCGCCTGGCTTGACGATAAAGAGCTTGAAGCACTACAACGGGCGATGCTTTCAAACCGTGAGAATGAGATTTGCGCGTATTGGCTGCGCTCGTTGAATGAACAGGCCGCCATTCGCACCGGAAAACTTCGGATTATCCCTGGTACCGAGGCCAGAGACCCGGACTTCAAACAGTCTTCGATCAGCGAACTTGATGCAGCGCGGCTAATCTTCGGCGGTTTTGAAAATCAACTCAAGGCCATGGGTAAGTCAACGGGCGAACGCTTTTGCGAACTGCTAGTTAAATGTTGCAGTGAGGCCATAAAGCGCAAGCGCGAGTTTTCATCCCCTAATCGCTGAGTCGATAATCCCTCCCGAACCACGGATGCGCGTCTTTGTCATTTCTCAAGCCGCAGAACTTTGAACGACGTAAGTGTCCATCTGGTGTCCACTCCGTAAAGGCGCTTCATCGGTTGAGTCAAAGGCCGTGCGGCTGTTGGATGAAGATGGCCGAAAAGCGATTCTTGTAAATCCAGCTCTCCTCGAAGGGAATAAGCTATGACTTTATCGCCGCTTATTCGAAAACGGCCGCATGGCACGGCTGCGACTGCGACAACAGCGACAGCTGCGACAAACCTCCACTCAGAGCAGAGACTGTCGCAAAAACCGCAACTGTCGCTGTCGCAAATCCTCAAAGCATAAAACTGATTCCATAGAGGCGAGCCTAGAAGCGATTGAAAAGCCATTAGGAGATAAAGATCCGATTGTTTCACCACGAGAGTGGTATTCCGATTTTCACAGGTTCCATGAACGGCTTGTGTTGAGAGCCCGATTTCGACTGCCGGCTTCTCAAGGAGACCGATCAGTGGCCTTACGGGCAGATTAGGAACCTTGAAGACCAAATCGACGCCTTAGGGCCAGCACGCTTGTCCGAAGTGATGGCTATGTTGCGGAGTGGCGGGAGCTGATTTTGACGGCTTACTTTGAGCAGCGACGAGGAAAAGGGCCGGATGAGGAAGGCAAAGTGATAAGGCCGATCAATGAGCTGGTTTGGTTTTAGTCGAATCATTGGCTGCAATCATCAAGCCGATTTGTGATGGAGGCAGTGCAGGAGGCCATGGGTCGTGATCCGATTAGCTTCAATCAAAAGGCGTCTCCAGCAACCGCCTTTCTCACCATTAGACAGGCGGCGGAAGCCTCGAGGCTTGGCACTTCAACTTTTCGTTTGCTGATCCGCCGGCGTGAATTACAAGCGCAAAAAGTCGGCCGCCGCGTATTGGTCAAGAGAAACGACCTGGAGAGCTTTTCGAGTCTCAGCACCGATCCAAGCAAGCCAGCTATAATTTCTGCGGTTGCCTAGTAGGCATAATGCCATATTGGCTGTATGACAAAGGATGAGTTCAAGCAGCTTCGCGCTAAAGCGGGTCATACCCAGGCGAGCCGCGCTAAAGAAATGAACGTGCATCTCCGAACCGTGACGCGATGGGAAATCGGAGAGGTAATTATTCCTAGAGTCGTCGAATTGGCGCGCTGCGCAATATCGCCGAGCATGCAAACAAACAACGAAGGCGTTAGTCATGGCTAAAGGCATCTACGAGCGCAAGGGCAAGAATGGGACGTAACTTACTACATCCGATATCAGGTAGACGGCACCGAAATCAAAGAGCGGGTGGGGCAGAAAGTCGCGGGGATTCACTCGGGAGGTGGCGAAGGAGGCGTTAAAATCTCGCCTGCGGGATATGGCCCGCGGTCATTTCAATCTGGAGAAAACGCGCCGGCCGATTCCTTTCTCAAAGCTTAGCCGAAACGATATCGAGAATTTGCCAGCGGATATAAGCGAGGATGGTACAAGGAAAAATAAATCGTCGAAGAGTTTGCAGTCATTGTTCGGCGATACTCCCTTGGCGCAGATCACTACTTGGCAGATCGAGAAGTGGAAATCAGACAAAGGCAAAAACGGTAACAGCCAGGCACAGTCAAACGATACCTTTACGGTCATAAAGCACATGTTCAAGAAAGCTCTTGATTGAGACTAACAAAGAGCAATCCGGCCACGGGTGTTTAAGCGGTTTACGGTTACCTCAAAGCGCACCCGGTTTTTAACCGCCGGATCAGTTCAGAGCTTATTGTCGAAATGCAAAGCTGACGTTACCTCGCCTTGGCTTCATCCTTTAGTGAAGCTGGCACTTAATACCGGCATGAGGCAGGGCGAATTGCTAAGGCTCAAAGTGGAATAATGTTAGCTTTGAACGTGGTATCGATTACAATTATTCAGAGCAAAACGCTACGGTAAAGACCATCGCCATCAATGAGCAAGCGCGCGAGGCGCTTAACTGGTTTCAAGCCAACCGCTACGGTGATACGTCTGTTCATGTGGCCGTGGGGTGATGCTGTCGGCAAGACTACCGTCTATGATGCCTTTAAAAGAGCCTGTAAGGCCGCAAGAATCGAAGATTTCCATTTCCATGACCTTCGGCATACCTTCGCGTCCCATCTCGTCATGGCCGGCGTTGATTTGGTCACAGTGAAAGAATTGCTTGGCCACAAACAGATCAACATGACATTGCGGCTACTCTCATCTTACGCCGGAACACAAGGCGCAAGCTGTGGCCAAGTTAGAAGAACGGTTTAAAGCGGCCGATGAATGAAGTCTCAAAACGCAACCGTGTCACCGGAAATGAAAGAAGCGATCAACGCGGTTTTGACGCCGAAGTTGGAACAAAACCGGAACATTTTTTTAGTGAGACGAGGACGAGGATTAGGATTGTTGAATGAAAATGAATCCTCACTGGAGGCGGCGAGCGGATTCGAACCGCTGCATCGAGGTTTTGCAGACCTCTCCCTTAACCACTTGGGTACGCCGCCTTGAAGCGATAGCTAACATGATCTTTCTCTTACATGCAAGAACGTCTCTGTTTATATTGACAACTCTAGGCTAACCACGTAATTAAAAACAAAATCGGGGAGTTTTCTTAATGGCGACGACGATTACCAGCGAGTGTATCAACTGCGGGGCCTGCGAGCCTGAGTGTCCAAACAACGCGATCAGTCAGGGTGATCCTATTTATGTCATCGACCCGCTTTTATGCACGGAGTGCGTTGGGTTTCATGATTTCGAAGCCTGCGCGGCTGTCTGCCCAGTCGATTGCTGTGTAACCGATCCCAATAATATAGAGAGCGAAGAAGTTCTGATTGCTCGGGCCAAAGCGATCCACCCGGAAACCAGTTTTGGCGCTGATTTCCAGTCACGATTTCGTAAAGGCAATGGAGCTCAGGTCGCTCCTGCCGTTGAAGCATCTGAGAAAAGTGCGCTGCCGCCTTCTGCACCCGTTACGGCTGCCGCTGCCATGACAATTCCATCGGTGAAGCCACTGACGCCTCCTGCTGTCACAGCGGTTAAGCCGGCGGTCGCTCCGGCCGATGTTGTTAAATCAACGCCAAAAACCGCGCCCGAGCCCAAGAGAGAAGCCAAGCCCAAAAAGATTTTTCCCAATGAACTGCCGAACGACTTCGACGAACTTGTAATACAATTTCGGGGTGGAAAGTTAAGCCGAATTAAGCGCTTGCTCATCGGATTGTCTCAACCCGTGCTCGGCGCGTTACCGCATAAGATGAAGAAAAGCTTGGAGTCAGCGGTACAAAATCCTGTTGTTTTCAGTGCTGCCGGCGCCACGGGTCTGAACATCCTTCATAATGCGGTGTTATACCCAATTGTGCTGATGGTACTGGCCGCGGTGGTCAAGGGACCGGCAGTCCTCTTCAGTCAAGACATCAATATATTCGTTTTTATTGGTATTATCCTAGCGCTAATTGAGGGAATTTATCGGTTGAGAGATGGAATCTTTCACGCCAAGCCTACAGAAGAGATGAAGTTGCCGGCGGCGATTTACGGCATCCCGCTAGGCATTTTATTGCAACCTTTGTTGGCCAAGCAGACTGGTATGGTTCGCAATCTGCCGATTCCCGTCGATGGTTTTTACTCTCGCGGTTTCGTTGACAAGCTTGAACGCGAAAGACGCTACGGCAATGTTTATACCGTTGAAGATCGAGGCGGGGCGTTGCTCTTACGGCTTGAGTTTCCCCGATCGCTACCCGACATCGGAGTTGCTGATCGTCATAAGATATCCGATGAAATGCCCGACTATGATTATGATCTCGCCCTTAAAAGTGGGCAATTTATAGTTCGAGGCAGGTGCAGTGACGAGCGGGTCAGAAAGATCTCCTCCAGTGTAGGCGCGTTTCCGCCGGAATTTACCACCGTAATTCCACTGCAGGATCGAATTGTTGGATTTGCGCATAAGTTCGAAAATAAGCTGCTTGAAGTCCTTCTGTTAAAAGATCGAAGCACTCCTTTGGGAGCCACCTATCAGTAAAGATAAGTCTGCCCAAACTACTTCTCTTAACGGGCCTGAGCCACAGGATAGTGAAGTATCCTGTGGCTTTTTTGCGTCGAGCAAGGTCGCTTCGGTTCGTTCAATGACCGCCGCAGATATAGAAAATGTCATTGCCATAGAGAGGGCATCGTTTCAATTTCCCTGGAGCACCCGCTTTTTTCTAGATGAACTACAGGTGGACTGCGCCCGTTCCATTCTGGCCGAAGTGGAAGGCCGCATTGTTGGTTATGTTCTGTTCTGGTTCCTGCCTGAAGAAGTAGATATCCATAACATCGCCGTGCATCCCGATTTTCGCCGGCAAGGGATCGGGCGGCTTCTACTTGAGCAGGTGGTCGATGCGGCCCGGCGCCAAGAACGGCTTCGAGTAACCCTTGACGTTCGGTTCTCTAATGCTCCAGCACAAAATCTTTATCGTAGCTTCGGATTTGTCATACGAGGCCTGCGGAAAGGCTATTATTCTGACAATGGCGAAGATGCGCTGGTGATGGCTCTAGAACTACGCTAAGCCTCTGAAGCGTGGTTTCGTGGCACGGCTATTTAACTCCCCGGATCCTAACATTTGGGCGTAAGATACGGATTTTTTTGGCATTTTAGGAAATAATGGAGCTCTCTTGACGCTGCTGTGAGCTCTGTTGTATAAGTAAGGTGTGCCGGTAAATTGGCGGTCGAAAGCATGACCGCCAATTCTATTTGAAGGATCTGAAGATATGAAACGGTATATCGAATGTTAATAAGAAGCAGCCGCCGATCCCATCCTAGCTGTTTCTGCAATCAAATCCGCTTCAACTCTTTAATCCTCTCAACTTCACCTCTCGTCCCCGTTCCTTCTACAAATCCGCCTAAGCTCGAAGAGATGCCCTATACGCTATCGTTCACGAGGAGGTCACTATGTTTAAGGTTGGCGAAAAAGTAGTTTATCCCGCTCATGGAGTGGGAGAGATCGAGGCCATTCGAATCCATGTTATTTCCGGAAGTGAAAGGAAATTCTACATGCTTCGAATATTGGAAACCGACATGAAGATTATGATCCCCATCGAAAATGTAGATTCCGTGGGATTACGAAAGGTTATCGATCGCGCCATGGTTTCGAAGGTCTACAAAGTATTGCGCCAGAAAAAAGTCGAAACGGATCAACAAACATGGAATCGGCGTTATCGTGAATACACGGAAAAGATCAAAACGGGTTCGATTCTCGAGATAGCTAAGGTATTGCGGGACCTCTTTGTGCTTAAGGGCGATAAAGAATTATCTTTTGGGGAAAGAAAGATGTTGGATACGGCGCGTAATCTTCTGGTGAAAGAACTTTCAATCGCGCGCTCTCATTCCGAGGAAAAAATTCTTGAAGAGTTGCGCCATATCTTCACTCACTGAAACCGGGAGTTGGATGGTGCAAAACAAAGAGCCGAGAGTCAACCTCTCGGCTCTTTTGTTTTTCGCTGGATCACGGTGAATGCAACAGCAATTATAGTTGCGGCAGGAGAAGGACGCCGGGTAGGAGCCGGCATAAGCAAAGTATACCTTCCGATTGGCGGCCGAGCTCTTTTGCTTCGGACGTTGGACCAATTTTTCCACGCCAAGAGAGTCAACAATCTGATCGTTGTGATTGCCGAACGGGATTTGGACCGCTGTCGATCCTTGCTAGGCAGTGACCCACAGGCGCGCAAGAAATCATGGATCCTACAGACCGGCGGATCGAGCCGGCAAGAATCTGTCAAACGCGGGCTGAAAAAAGTTTCTTCTGAATGCGACGTGGTGGTTATCCATGATGGAGCACGGCCGTTTGTCTCTGCCGAGCTGATCGACCGTGTTATCGATGAGGTGCCGACGCGAAAGGCAGTTGTGGTGGGTGTGCCGGTGCGGGATACCATCAAAGTGATTTCTGGAGATCGGCGAATACTCTCGACTCCACCCCGCGATTGCTTATGGGAAATTCAAACGCCACAGGCGTTCGAACGAAGCTTAATCCTTGAAGCGCATCAAGCTGCGAACGATCAAGACGCAACTGACGATGCTAGCCTAGTGGAGCGTTTGGGAAAACCGGTGTATTTGATCGACGGAGAACGAACTAATATCAAGATCACGTTGCCGGAAGACTTGCTTTTCGCCGAGGCGCTAGTTGCGAGCGGCAGGTCGACTAAATAGCTTTCGCCAGAGTTTCGTTCATACTTCCCGTGCGATAGCCTTGTAAATCAAGGCTCACATAGTTGAAACCGATCTCTTTAAATTTTTTTACCACGGCTTGTCGCGTTGCCTCATCAAAGAATCGGCCGATCTCGTGTGCAGCCAACTCGATGCGCGCTAGGTCTCCATGATAGCGCACCCGGAACTCGCGAAAGCGGAGTTCCTTCAAGTAGACCTCGCAGGCGCCGACTTTTCGCAGTCGCTCGAGATTTATTTCGGTGCCGTATGGAAAACGAGATGAAAGGCAAGGGCTCGAGGGTTTGTCCCAGGTGGGCAGATCAAGTGCTCGGCTATAGCGCCGAATATCCTCTTTAGTCATCTCCGCTTCTACCAATGGATGACGGATGCCCCAATCTTTGGCCGCTTTCAACCCGGGGCGATGGTCCTTCAGATCGTCGAGATTGGTACCGTCGACAATTACCGGAATGTTTAGTTTTTCCGCCTGATCTCGACAGAGTCGGTAAAGCTCGTCCTTGCAGAAGAAGCACCGGTTGGAAGGATTCTGGGCGAATGAAGGATTGGCCAATTCATTGGACTCGATAACGATGTGGCGACAGTTGAGCGTTTTGGCAAACTCCTTCGCAGCTTCGAATTCACCCGGCGGCACTGTGGGCGATGCTGCGGTCAAGGCGATGGCGCGCTCCCCTAGGACAGAATAGGCGATCTTCAGCAAAAACGTCGAGTCGACGCCGGCAGAAAACGCTACGATTGCGCCGTTCGTGTTACGTAGTAGAGTCTTCTAGATAGTTTAATTTTGCGTCCACCGCTTCTCCCCGAATAAATCTGTGCTCAGATAGTGTTCCCCTTTATCTGCAAAGACGGTAACAACAATCTGCCCTTTTCCCAATGTCTTGGCGACGCGGAGCGCGGCACAACAAGCCGCACCTGAAGAAATGCCCACCAGAAGACCTTCTTCAGACGCTAAACGGCGTGTAAAATTGATCGCGTCCGTATCACTGACCGGAATAATCTCGTCGATAACTTGACGATTCAGAACCGCCGGTATGAAACCGGCGCCGATTCCCTGAATTTTATGATAACCCGGCTCCCCGCCGGAAATCACCGGCGACGACGCCGGCTCGACGGCGCAAACTTTCACACCTTTAAAACGGTCTTTCAGTACTTCACCGACTCCGGTGATCGTTCCCCCTGTGCCGACCCCGGCGACAAAAGCATCAATCCGTTTGAATTGTTTTAGCAGTTCCATCGCGGTCGTCCGGCGATGACTTTCGGGATTGGCCGGGTTGTTGAATTGCTGGGGCATGAAGTAGTCACTGTTTTCTTGCACGAGTTCTTCGGCCTTGTGAATAGCCCCGCCCATTCCTTTAGTATCTGGAGTAAGAATTAAACGTGCTCCATAAGCGGCCAACAAGCTGCGACGTTCTTCGCTCATGGTATCTGGCATGGTCAAAACCAAACGATAGCCCTTCACGGCTGCAACTAATGCTAGACCGATACCGGTGTTACCGCTAGTCGGCTCGACGATCGTTGACCCCGGTTTCAGCTTACCTTCACGTTCCGCGGTTTCTATCATGTTAGAACAGATGCGATCCTTCACCGACCCGCCCGGATTGAACGCCTCCAACTTTGCCCAAACCTCGGCGTCATCTTTGCCGGGTAAGCTTTTCAGTTTGAGGACGGGTGTGGAGCCGATCAGATCCAGGATGGACCCAGCGCCGTTTAACGTTGCCAATGGTGTGCTCGACTTCCTAAGTGGGAACGAAATTCGAAAAGATTTTGCCGGTATGCTATATACTTGCCAAATTAAAGTCAATTAAATGCAAAGGGAGCGCATTCTTGAAGTGATCAATCGACGAGCGCTAGTTCTGTTTCCCGGGGCGTTAGGAGACTTCGTTTGCTTCTTACCGACTCTCCAATTTCTTGCTGAACGAATGTCGATCGATTTGCTAGCGCGGACGGAATTTTCTGAGCTCGTTCCGGCGCGCGTAAAGGTCGGATCGCTGGAGCGCTTTGAAATTCGCCAGCTATTTGTCTCGGGACGGAGGTAGTGATGACAAGGTGCGGCGCTTTTTCGAAACCTACCGCTGTACTTATTCTTGGATGGGCAGTGGAGATTTGACCTATAAGCAGGAACTTCACACGGCTACTCAGGGGCGGCTCCGAATATTTCAATTCGATGCGAGGAACTCGCAGATGCACCAGGCGGATTATTACCTCTCGTGCCTTCAAGCCGATTTGGTTCCGAGTATGCCTCACATTCCCCTGATGCCGGATGCTAACCATTGGGCAGAAGTTTACTGGGCCGAAAATTCCCTCAAATCGAAACCCGTGCTCGCCATCGCTCCGGGAAGCGGCGCGCGTGAAAAAAACTGGCCGTTGATCTCATTTGAGGCGATCGCTCGCTGGTGGCGAGAGCGGGTTGGCGGCAGCGTAATCACGATTCTTGGACCGGTGGAAGACGAGCGCGGAGGCTATGAATCTTTGTGTCATCAGGGGCTAACGATACGCGGCATGCACCTTGGGGCGTCTGGCGGCAACGATTGCGCGCTGTAGTCTGTACGTCGGCAATGACAGTGGTATTTCTCACATCGCTGCAGCTCTTGGAGTTCCCACAGCGGCTGTTTTTGGTCCTTCTAGTGTTAATAAGTGGGCACCACGAGGAAAGACTGTCTTGGTACTCAGACATCAGGTGCCGTGCTCTCCATGCGCTGTTTCGGCGATGAAAAGCTGCCGCCATCGTGATTGTTTAGCGGCTTTGACACCGGCAGAAGTCATTCGACAACTTGAGCGCTGGCCAGCGCTCGTTACCTTGACAAGCCAGGGGGCAGGGATTAGAGTTCCTCCTGAGATTTCGCCTGAATTAATGGGAGGATAGAGCACTTGGATGATCGCTTCAGGCGATTATTTAACGCCCTTTGAATGATCAAATACAGGTCACTTAACACGAGAGTGCCTGGGAACTCGTTACGTGCGGTACAAAGTTCCCAGGCTTTTTTTCTCTTTCGAAGAGGGTAGCCATGGCCGGAGAGGAAGAAAAGAAAGAAGGCAAAGGGTTCACTGTACAAGATCGACGGCGGTTCTCTGAAACCGGGGACAGCCGGGAGGACGCTGGGTCGTCTACAGATGCTGTCGATAGCGTCGAAACGAAAGTCGCCGAGGATTCACAGTCGCCAGGCAAAGCCGACGAGCAACAAGGGCCATTGCCGGAGATCAATTTCTCAACCTTTGTTATCAGCCTTAGCACACAAGCGCTCATGCATCTCGGCGAGATTGCCAATCCGCTGACCGGGAAGGTAGAACCGGACCGGCTAGTGGCGAAGCAGATGATCGATATCATCGGCATGTTACGCGAAAAAACCAGGGGTAATCTAAATTCCGGGGAAGATCGATTGATAGAAGACATTCTCTTTGACCTTCGAATGAAATACGTCGAGGCGGTAAAGAAGAAGTAGGAGCAGTTGATGGATATCAAGAGGGTCTGGAGCGGGAGCTTCACATTCAAGGGCGTTGCGGTTGTTGCAATTGCTTCGCTACTGCTCGGCCTCGCCATCAGCGGCAGCTTCGATTGGCTTGCGCCAAGCCGAGCCGTCAACATGGGAGAAGGCGCAAGCTCCGACATTAGAATCGCCAATCAGTTACCTGATTTTGTCGCCCTTTCGAAAAAATTGCGACCCGTGGTCGTTAACATATCCTCAACTCAGGTGAGCGAATCGCGCGGTCAACAGGCTCCGCAGGAGTTCGGCAGCCCCTTCGGCGAGGAAGATCCGTTCAACGACTTCTGGCGACGATTTTTTGGCGGTCCAATGCCCCGCGGCCCGCAGCGCCAGCGAAGCCTAGGATCCGGATTCATCATCGATGGCGATGGTTCTATTCTTACCAATAATCACGTCGTCGAAAACGCTCAGAAGATCGTCGTTAAATTGGCCGACGAACAAGAGTACGAAGCCAAAGTGATCGGCCGTGATCCGAAGACGGACATTGCGGTAATCAAGATCGAGGCGAAAACAAAACTTACCCCAGCCAACTTCGGCGACTCTGACGGTCTTGAGGTCGGAGAGTGGGTGATGGCAATTGGCAATCCTTTTGGCCTGGATAGCACGGTAACATCGGGTATCGTCAGCGCCAAAGGTCGGCATATCGGTCAGGGACCCTATGACAACTTCATTCAGACCGATGCCTCCATCAATCCAGGAAATTCCGGCGGGCCGCTGATCAATTTGCGCGGCGAGGTGATCGGGATCAACACCGCTATCTTCAGCCGCACTGGCGGAAATATCGGTATTGGATTCGCGATACCCGTCAATTTGGTGAAGGAACTTCTGCCGCAGCTTCGCGGCAAAGGAAAAGTGACTCGTGGATACCTGGGTGTGTTGATTCAGAAAGTCACGCCGGAACTGGCGGAAAGCTTGGGGATGGAGAAGAGCCAAGGAGCACTCGTGGCCAACGTCTCCAAAGATGGACCCGCGGACAAGTCCGGAGTCAAGGTAGGTGACGTTATTGTTGAGTTCGACGGCAAAGAGATCAAAGACTCAGGCGAGCTTCCGATCATAGTGGCACGCACACCAATCGACAAAAAGGTCAGGATGAAGGTTCTGCGCGATAAGAAGGAGCTTACGTTGAACGTAGCCGTCGGCGAGCTCAAGGACGAAGAAGTCGTGGCCTCCGCTCCGGAAAAGGGGGAAATGGGCCTGACTGTTCAAAGACTGACGCCGCAGATCGCCGAAAGCCTAGGTTTGGAGAAAGCTGAGGGCATCGTTGTCTCAGCAGTTGAACCGGGTAGCGCTGCCGACGAAGCTGGGATTCGGCGCGGCGATGTCATCGTCGAGATCGATCGCAAGCCGATTCGTAACCTGGACGAATACAAAAAGTCTATTGCGACCGTTCGTAAAGGCAAAGGAGTGCTGTTTTTGGTGCGACGCGGCGAGAGCACGCTGTTTCTTGCATTAAGGCCGCAGGGCTGAGTCTTCAAAAAGATTCTGACAAAACTAAAGAGGGTCGGATGGGAATGCCATCCCGCCCTCTTTTTGTTGATTTTTGCCCGGATCTGAGTGAATATTAACTGTCTCCGGAGTCTATCGTTTGAAGAAATCCAATCTTCGCTTCTTTAGCATTTCCCTAATCGTTCTTCTTCTCATCACATCGAGCGGCATCGTCATTGGCAGCTGGTATCTCAGGACTCTGGAAGATACCGTTACTGCCAAGTTCGATGGTCAGAAATGGCGTTTTCCCTCGAAAATCTATTCCGACTCATACCTGCTCTATGCCGGCATGAGCCTTCGCACGGAAGATATCCTCGAAAAATTGCGACGCCTCGGCTATCACGAAACGAAAGCTGCGCCAGACGGCAAGGGCGAGTATCGTTTTCAACGATCGTCCGGCCTTCTGGACGTTTATCTGCACGATTTTAGTTATCCAACGGAGACATTCAAAGGCGTTCCGATTCGAATTTCCCTGCAAGGAAACACAGTTGGCAAACTGCAAAATGGTGACAGCGGGGAAGAACTATTTTCACTCGAGCTCGAACCCGAGTTGGTGACCGGGCTCTATGAAACGGTCTGGCAAGAGCGACGGTTGGTTAAGTTGCCGGAAGTGCCGCCGCTACTGGTCCGGGCCATTTTGGCCATCGAAGATGAACGTTTTTACCGGCACTTCGGAGTGGATCCGGTCGCGCTGATGCGCGCAAGCTGGGTCAATTTCCGCAGCGGCGCAGTAGTCCAAGGCGGCAGCACTTTGACGCAGCAACTGGTGAAGAATTTTTTTCTCGGCAGCGAGCGCACTATATCGCGCAAAGTGAAAGAGGCTTTTATGGCGCTCATCGTTGAGCGAAACTACTCCAAGAACGAAATCCTCGAGAACTACCTCAATGAGATTTATCTCGGCCAGAAGGGCTCCCAGGGAATTTACGGCATCTGGGAAGCTTCCCAGTTTTATTTCTCCAAACCCCTGACCGAGTTGAGCACTGGTGAAATCGCGCTGCTCGCTGGACTAATCCGCGGACCCAATAACTACTCTCCGTATCGCAGCGTGGAAGCGGCGACTAAGCGACGCAACGTGGTTTTGGCGAAGTTGCTCGACGACAAAATCATTTCACCCCAGCAGTATGATGCCTCGGTGCGCGAAACCTTGCCGCACCGGCAGCTGATCAAAGTCACCAATGATGCTCCGTATTACGTGGATTTTCTACGACGCGAGTTAGCCGAAAATTATTCCAATGATGTACTGACCACAGAGGGATTGCGCATCTTTACCAGCCTCGATTTGCATCTGCAAAAGCTCGCCGAACGATCGCTGTCGGAAGGCCTGAGACGCTTGGAGGCAAAATATCCCGCGTTGCGCCGCCGAGGCGAAGAGGACAGCCTCGAAGGAGCGGTGGTAGTGATCCGACCGCAAACCGGAGAGATCAAGGCAATGGCCGGTGGTCGCAACTATCAGAAGTCTCAATTTAATCGCGTTTTTCAGGCCAAGCGCCAGCCGGGCTCGATCTTCAAGCCGTTCGTCTACCTGGCCGCTTTGATGTATGGAGCCGACAACGGTAGAAAGTTTACCGCGATGACCAAGGTGGATGACTCGCCATTCACCTGGGAATACGATCGGCAGGAGTGGAAGCCTGGTAATTACAACGACGAGTTCTTCGGTACTGTTACACTCCGGCGCGCCCTGGAAAAGTCTCTCAACTCGGCAACCGCCCGGATCGCGCGCGAGGTGGGTATCCGGCGCGTTCGCGATCTGGCGCAGCGTCTAGGTATTCAGAGCTCGTTGCCGGCAGTGCCGTCACTATCATTGGGTGCAGCGGAAGTGACGCCGCTCGAAGTGGCGGTGGCTTTCTCGACTCTAGCCAACAATGGCGTTCGCACGCGGCCATTAACCGTCAAGCAGGTGCTTGACCCTGAGGCGCGCGTGCTGGAGAAACGCGACGTCCGGGTTGAAAAGGTCGTCTCGGCGCAGATGGCGTTTTTGATAAATCATCTTCTCAAAGGCGTCCTCGATCGAGGTACGGCGGACAGCGCGCGGCGCGCCGGATTTACGCGGCCGGCCGCCGGCAAAACCGGAACGACCAACGATTATAAAGATGCATGGTTCGTTGGTTACACTCCTGATCTATTAACCGTGGTTTGGGTGGGATTCGACAACCAGAGTAAACTCGGTCTCTCCGGTTCTCAGGCTGCGCTGCCAATCTGGACCGATTTTATGATGCGTGCGACAGCCGGAACCCCTGTGACGGATTTTGTGCCGCCTCCGGGGATCAAGTTTATCGACGTCGATCCGATCAGCGGGCAACTGGCTACGCCAAGCTGTACCTCTGTGATCCGTGAAGCTTTTGCCGAGGGAAACGAACCGACGCTCACCTGTGCGTTGCATCCGGGAGAGCAGGTGCAAGCTCCCAGGTTTGAATGATGCTCGGCCCAAATAAATCGAATCAGTCCGAAAGATGGCGACCGGGCTTGGCAAGCGCGATTGCCGTTGGGCTGTTCATCTTGACTGTCCAAAGCTGTGCGCCGCAACGGCCTTATCGTAAACCTGTCCCAAGTGTCGGGGCTAAGCCTCAGCCGATTCCAGCGCCAATGCCGAGTCCGTCGACTTCTTCGCCGGACGCCGAGCCCAGCAGTCGGTCCATACCCCCCGACCCAAAAATTCGCGAGCAAGATCTCAAGACAACTGAAAAGGTGCAGCCTTCTATAACGACTTCAAAGGAGACCCCGCCGCCGGTTGGGCTCCCGGAAACTCTTGCGCCGGCAAAACCGCCTGTGGCTGACGACAGCTCACTGTTAGCCAAGATCATCCCCGGAACACCACCTCAGCGAGCCGCATCTCTGCGCTTGTCCGAAGAAGCACGAAAGCTGATAGACAGCGGCGAGTACGCCAAGGCACTGAGTCGCTTGGAGCGCGCCATCGCGCTTGATTCTACCAACGCCTATGGCCACTTTTTATTGGCGAAAACCCAATTTGGTCTCAGGCGCTACAAAGACTCCCTTAACTTTCTTGAAGTTGCCGAGTCCCGTCTCGGCGGCGAGCCGTTTTGGTTATCGGAGGTCTATGCGCTCGAAGGCGAAAACTATCGCGCCCTCGGCATGGCTGAGCGCGCTGAAGAGAGTTATGCCAAGGCTCTGGCGATCAATCCCGACAATCGCACCGCCGCGGAAGCTTTATCCGCCAAACAGTCGCAAACCCAGCCCGCTCAGCGGTGACACTGATATCTTCAATGCTAGTTCTCGGTATTGAGACTTCCTGCGATGACACGGCAGCCGCGGTGCTGCTCGATGGCAGAACGATCCTAGCCAACGTGGTTTCGTCACAGGACCAAATACATGGCGCCTATGGCGGGGTGGTGCCTGAGCTTGCCTCACGCCAACACCTCCGCAATATCTTGCCCATCGTTGATGGCGCGCTCGGCAAAGCCGGTGTTAGCGTCAGAGATCTAAGCGGTATCGCGGTGACCCGTGGCCCCGGACTCGTCGGCTCACTTCTCGTCGGTTTGTCGGTGGCCAAAGGCATGGCATTTCGCTGGGGCATGCCTTATGTCGGAGTGAATCATCTTGAAGCACACCTGCTGGCGATTCACCTGGAGCATGAAGTTTCGTTCCCTTACGTGGCTCTGCTTGCTTCCGGCGGGCATACGCTACTGTACTGTGTACAGGACGTCGGCGAGTACCTCTATTTAGGCGGTACCCGTGATGACGCTGCGGGCGAGGCTTACGACAAGGTGGCAAAAATGATGGGACTGGGCTATCCGGGAGGGCGGGTGATCGACCATCTGGCCAAGACCGGCGACCGTGAGGCGATCAGGTTTCCACGCGCACGATTGAAAAAAAGCCCATACGATTTCAGCTTTAGCGGCATCAAAACGTCTGTGTTGCAGTATCTTAAATCGCAAGATCAGCATGCTTGGAAGGCACGCGTACCGGACATCGCGGCAAGCTTTCAGGAAGCAGTGGTCGATATGCTGATCAATCCGACGGTTAACGCGGCCATTGCCCACAAGGTCAACCGCATCGTGCTGGCAGGCGGCGTGGCGGCGAATAGCCGGTTACGCGAAAAGATCAAGCAGAGCGCGGCGACTAAGAATTTGCAAGTTCACTTTCCTTCCGCGAAATTTTGCACCGATAATGCTGCGATGATCGCGCTCACCGGACATCATTGGATTAATCGAGGCCGCCGGGACGACTTCGCTCTTAATGCCGACGCTGATCTAACCTTGTAGCTCGGTTGACTTGCCACGCTCCAAAGGTTGACGGGTTGAGTTGATAGATCATGCCAACCCTGTACGAGGAAGTGCGCGCGGTGTTGCGCGAGTCTGAGTTCAGACCGAGAAAACGGCTGGGCCAAAACTTTTTGGTCCATGAGCATGTGCTCGAAACCATCCTGGACCTTCTGGCTCTTGAAATGGATGATCTGGTGCTGGAGATCGGGCCGGGGCTTGGCGCCCTCACCCGTCGTCTGGTTGACCGGGCGGCCGGAGTGTGGGCGGTTGAGGTGGATTCGTTTCTGACCCGGAGATTGCAACAAAGCGATCTAATTGCAAATCCAAAATTCCACCTAATATCAGGGGACATCCTCAAAGTGCCGTTGGCAGAAATACTGCCCAAGCAAAAAATCAAGTTGATTGGCAATCTGCCTTACAGCATTTCCACACCGGTGCTTTTCAGAGTGCTTGAATTGCGGGATCACTTCTCTTCGATTGTCTTAATGGTGCAAAAAGAAGTCGCCGATCGAATCGCCAGCGCGCCGGGGACAAAAGCCTACGGGACATTATCTGTGTGGTGTCAGATTCACGGGGAGGTGACTAAAAAGTTGCAGGTATCGCCGGAAGCGTTTTTCCCCCAGCCGAAAGTGCGGTCGACGGTGCTTAAACTGGAACTTTACCCGCGCCCGCGCATCCCCTCGGAGGAGATGACGGTCCTGCGCGGGTTGCTGCGCGCGGCGTTTGGACAACGGCGCAAGACTCTCGGCAATGTCATGGGCAAATGGTTGAAGGCGGGCCGGGACGAGATTGAGGGATTTCTCCGCTCGCAAAATATCGATCCGCGGCGCCGCGGTGAAACGCTAAGCATCGACAACTTTATAGATCTGACGCACGCGTTGGCCTCGAGCCATCTGCTGAGAGCGCAACCGGCGAATCACTTGGCCAAGCATTATACGCCGCAATTTGATTGTTGAAGACCATGCCTGAACTGCCCGAAGTCGAAACTGTATGCCGGAGTTTGCGGCCTCATTTGGTCCGACGAACCATCGAGCGAGTTGAAATATTGGAGCCGCGCTTGCGGGTCCGTGTCGATGAGACCGCTCTGACAGGGCTCGCCGGCAAGAAGATACACGGGATTCGCCGCGCTGCTAAATACATTCTGATGTCGTTGTCGGAGGGCTTAGTCTGGGTGTTTCACCTCGGTATGTCGGGCAAGCTTATCTGTGTCGGAGCCGATGCGCCCCGTCGCAAACACGATCACATCATCGTGCATCTGGTTGACGGCGGGCAGCTGCGTTATCATGACCCGCGTCGTTTCGGCCTTAGTCTGGTGACACGCAAAGAAGTTCTGCACGAGCTGCCGCAGCTGTGTTCGCTCGGTATTGATCCCTTCGATCCAGATTTGACCGGCGAATATCTTTTTCGCTACACGCGCTCTTCTGACCGGCGCATCCGGGACTTATTGCTCGATCAGCGAATCATCGGCGGGCTCGGGAATATCTATGCCAACGAGATCTTGGCCAGTGTCGGCGTTAAACCGACGGCGCGGGCCTGTCGGCTGACGCGCAAACAGGTATACGCAATCGCGCAAGCAATTCCCGATTTGCTGCAGCAAGCGATTCGTTGGTGCGGCACATCGTTTTCAGATTATCGCACTGCCGACGATGAGCGCGGCGAGTTTCAAACCCACCTTCGCGTTTACGACCGGGAAGGGGAAAAATGCAGAGCCTGCGCGGCTATCATCAAGCGGGTCGCCATCGGTAATCGCAGCGCATTTTATTGCCCCTCTTGCCAGCAATAATCGACCCGGGAGCCGGACACAACGCCGTGGGCAATCCTGATCATTGTTGCACTGAACTTCATAGGTTTTCCAAAGATCCGAAGTTACGATTCGGCAAACACTCCGATTTCAACGGCGGATGATAACATAGGCTGAAATGGCAATATCTGAAGGTTCGAGGAAAGGAGCTCATGGGTGCGGATAATCTTCGCTGAAAGAATCAGAACTAGGCCTTCTCCGGCGCGCCGTTGCTGCTTCCCTTTTGCCTGATGACGTTCATGGCTAACGAAATCATCGAGCCGACGTCGCTGAGCGTCGCTGGCAGAATCATCGTATTGCCTTCCTGCGCGAGCTTGCCGAATTGGGTGAGGTAGTTATCGGCGACACGGAGTTGTACCGCTTCGAAACCTCCAGGCTGCTGAATCGATTCTGCGACCTTACGAATACCGTTGGCCGTCGCTTCGGCGATCGCCAAGATGGCTGCGGCTTCGCCTTCGGCTTCGTTGATTTGCTGTTGCTTGTTGGCTTCGGAAGCTTTGATGACCTGTTGTTTTTCACCTTCAGCGCTGTTGATCGCCGCGTCCCTTTGCCCTTCCGAGGTCAGAATGAGGGCGCGTTTTTCGCGCTCGGCGCGCATCTGCTTTTCCATCGCGGCGAGCACGTCGTGGGGCGGCGTAATGTTTTTGATCTCATAGCGCATCACTTTGATGCCCCAAGGCTCAGACGCCTTGTCGAGCTCGCTGACTACTTGCGTATTGATATTAGTCCGCTCCTCGAAGGTCCTATCCAGCTCGATCTTGCCGAATTCGCTGCGGAGCGTCGTCTGCGCCAGTTGCGAAATGCCGAAGGCGTAGTCGCCAATACCGTAGGAGGCGCGCTCGGGATTGAGAACCTTCAAGTAGAGCACGCCGTCCACTGACACTTGAACGTTGTCCCGGGTGATGCAAACTTGCGGTGGAATATCGACGGCTTGCTCTTTCAAAGAATGCTTATAGCGGACGACGTCGAGAAACGGGATCAGAATGTGAAATCCGGCGCCCAAGGTGCCGCTGTACCTGCCGAGCCGTTCGACCACATAAGCGCTCTGCTGCGGTACCACCACAGCAGTTTTGGCGACAATGACGATAATCACGAAAGCCAGAACGATGACGACTACGATTCCACCCATGGCTGTCTCCATTTTAACTTTGCTCCGCGCGGACGTAGATTGTCAGTCCCTCGACCCGTTCGACTCTACACCGCTGGCCGCATGCCAGAGATTGTTCGCCGACATTGTGGGCGCTCCATGACGTGCCGCGCATTTCAGCTTTGCCGATGCCTCTGGAAGGTATCTCTTCGGTGATCACTGCCGTCTCTCCGACCAGCGTGTCGACTTCATCCGGACCGTCGCGGTGAGTTGATTGCACCAGCCGCTGGCGAAATAACCAGAGGGTGATTAGTGAAAAACCGGAGAAGACGATTACCTGAAACCAAACCGGCCCGGCGATGTTGAAGCCGGCGAGAATACCAACGAAGATAGCGCCGACACCGAAAAAAAGAATGTAAAAGCCGCCAGGAGTAACCAGCTCGCCCAAAAGCAGCACCAGCCCAAGCACGATCCAGATCCACCATTCCATAGTGTTTTATCCGTTTGCGCCGAGACGGTAACCGACGCTGGCCAAAGTTACAAGTCAAATCGGTTATCTGGCGGTTCCCAGAGAATTAACTGCCAGAGCTGCTGTCCAAATTATTGAACCGCCGGATCGCTGGCGCCGACTCGATCGGCTTGGTACGAGTAAGGAATCAGAGCTACTGGCGCACGACGGGTCGGATAAGTCGAGATAAATATATTGATTGAAGGAGTTCGGATGGAAAACCATCAGACGGAAGCCGCATGGGCGTATCATGACGCGACCAAGCACTCGTACCAGAGTATCCGGGCCACGGCGCATCACTTGGATTGGGACAACCAGCCCCTGCCTTTTAAGATTTATTCAAATCTCCCGGCTATTCCTCTGCCGCAAAACTTATCATCTTCGAAAGTGCCTGCGCTTACGGCGATTTCAACCATCGCAGACGTAGCGACCAGCGAGATCCGGCGTGAATCTGCAAACTCTGGCGGAAATCTTTTATTTCTCAGCGGGCATCACCAGACGGAGGAAGTATGCCGGAGGAGAAATGTTGTTTCGCGCCGCAGCCTGCACCGGCGCGCTTTATCATGTCGATTTGTATCTTATCTGCGGCGATGTTGATGGGCTAGATGCCGGAGTCTATCACTTCAGCCCGCAAGATTTTTCACTGCGGCGCTTGCGCCAGGGTGATTATCACTCGGCGCTGGTGAAAGCCGGCGGCGAGGAACCCGCCATTTCAAAAGCGTCGTGCGTCATAGCCAGCGCCTCGACCTTCTGGCGTAACGCGTGGAAATATCAGGCGCGCGCGTATCGACACTGTTATTGGGACAATGGAACCATACTCGCCAATCTGCTTGCCGCGGCGGCGGCTCGCAATATTCCGGCAAAGGTGGTCCTGGGTTTCGTCGACGCTACAGTGAGCCAGCTTTTAGCCTTGGACCCGCAGCGGGAGGCGCCACTTTCTTTGGTGGCGTTGGGCCGCTCGGCAAAGAAAAAGATCACACTCTCGTTACCGGTCGAGCCGGTAGTATTTGAAACTACTCCTCTGTCCAACTCAGAAATCGATTATCCCGCGATGAGGCGGATGCACGAGGCATCCTCGTTGGAAAGCGGCGCGGAAGTTAGCGGAGTGGCGCGCGGCGAGAAGAAGCACCTACAAAAACGACAACGGATGCAGCCGCGAGGGAAGATCAGCTCTTTCCTCTCCAATCACCTAGTGATGGGGAACTACCCAAAGACACCATCGAGGAGGTGATAACCCGGCGTGGATCGACCCGCGAGTTCTCACGCGATTCGATTACTTTTGCTGAACTTTCAAGCATGCTCGATCGCGCGACTCGCGGTCTAACGGCCGATTTTCTCGGCGTGGAAGACACGCTTAACGATCTTTATCTGATCGTTCATGCCGTGGAAGGTCTCCCCTCCGGCGCCTATGTCTTTCGTCGCTCAGCAGCGCGCACTCGAGTTATTGAAGCACGGGCGATTTTCGCCGGGACGCCGGATACCTCGGACTCGGTCAGGAGATCCCGGCCGATTGTAGTGTAAACATCTACTTCCTAGCTGATTTGCATCGGATCCTCGAGCGTTTCGGCAATCGCGGCTACCGCGCTGCGCAGCTCGAGGCCGCGATCATGGGCGGAAGAATCTATCTTGCCGCTTATGCGCAACGCCTCGGCGCCTCGGGGCTGACGTTCTTCGACGATGATGTGACCGAATTTTTTTCGCCCGATGCCGCCGATAAGAGCGTGATGTTCTTGATTGCGGTAGGAAAATCAGCAAGGCGGAAGATCCGAAGGTGACTTGCCGCCGTGAGATGATGAGAATGGTCGGTCACTCCTGATCTCCTCTCGCGTCGTTCTCACATTGGGGTACGTCCTAACACGAGCCGATCACCGATAGCTGATTGCGCCGCGCGGTTGCAGCACTTTGATTTCAGTCGGCTGGGGCAGAGCGCTTTTGCTCAGCGTCAGGGTGTCGCCTGGTAGCACCTGCGTTCTCATACCGGCGCTAAACTGTTGTACCAGAGACGAACTATCGCGATGATGCATCGGAATGGCGATTTTCGGTTTGAGCTGAGCCAGGACTTCGCGGGCGAGTTCCGGATCCATCGTTCGCCGGCCGCCGATCGGTGTGAGCGCCACATCGACCTTGCCGAAGGCTTTAATCTGTTGATCGTTTAGCTTTTGGCTCAAGTCGCCGAGGTGCGCGATGCACAAAGTTCCCAAATCAAAGACAAAGGCAGATCCATGAATGCCCTGGATAAATTCAGCGTTCTGATGAATCGGCACGTTATAGATGAACGCGTCTTTGACGCTCGTGCTGATGGTATTCCAACCCGCCCCATAGTTCTTGAGCCCGCGCAAAATCACCGGGTTACCCATCACGATCTGAACGGCATTGTGGTTGAATTGCTCTTTGCCGACGGTGACGACATCTCCGACAACGTTCGGGTTTGGATACCAACCCGGTCCGAGAGGGTCGGTGACAATGCGCGTTCCCCTGCTGGTAGTGATGAGGAAAAAATTATGGCCAAAGTATTGGATCGTCGCGTCGACGTTCGCCGCGTAAGCGACAGACCCGAAGCCGCGCGCAACTTCGGGATCGCGGCAAGAGGAATAAGCGAGAGGAGTAAAACTCACCAGCACATTGATGAAAACTGCCGCTCCTAAGATTATGCGGAAAATTCTTAGTTCACGAAAGCGCTTCATAGGTACGATGCCGTCGGTTTTTAGCTGTAAGTTGATAGGACGTTATTGGATCAAAGCAGAAAAAACAATCGTCGGACCGTTCCTCATTGGCCGGTCACTTGACGGGCACCTCGAATTTTGATTAGCCGGACTCGCCAAAGACAACGATATGTGACAGCTTCAAAGCGTAGCCTGAGTCTTGATCGAAGCCAGAGCTGAACCAGAAAAAGGGGTTCTATGAAAATTATCAGCGGCTTGAGTACTGTGATCTCCGCGGCTTTTATCATTCAGCTCCTTCTTGGACCATCCATAGCAATGGCTTGGGAGCCCACCAAGCCCATTGAGTTCGTGATACCGGCCGGCACTGGCGGCGGCGCCGATCAAATGGCGCGTCTGATGGCCGGTATCAGCGATAAACACAAGCTCTCACCTCGACCTTTCATCGTGGTCAATAAATCCGGCGGCGCTGGCGCCGAAGGGTTTCCTGCATGTGAAGGAAAAGAAGGGCGACGCGCACACGATCATCATTACCTTGTCAAACCTGTTCACCACGCCGCTGGCGACCGGGCACGCCGTTTAGCTGGCGCGATTTCACGCCGATCGCGCGCATGGCGCTTGATCGTTTCATCCTCTGGGTGAACGCAGAAACACCGTACAAGAGCGCCAAAGAATACTTGGCCGCTGTGAAGCAGAAGCCGGGCATGAAGATGGGCGGCACCGGATCCAGACAGGAAGATCAGATCATCACCGTGCTGCTGGAGCAGAGCCAGGGCGTGAAGTTCACTTATGTGCCCTTCAAAGGCGGCGGCGAGGTGTGCACCAATCTGGTCGGCAATCACATCGACTCAACGGTCAATAACCCGGCCGAATGCGTAAGCAATTGGAAGGCAAAGCGCGTGCGGCCGCTGGCAGTATTCGACCCGGAGCGTATCCCTGACAAGGAATGGAGCGGAATCCCGACCATCAAAGAGTCGCTCGGCGCGGACATCTCCTACAACATGCTCCGCGGCATCTTCGGCCCTCCCGACATGCCCAAGGAAGCGCTGGACTGGTACGTCGGCTTTTTAAAGAAGATCTTCGAGACTAAGGACTTTCAGGATTATTTACACAACGGGCGCGCTCAAACCGGCCTTTGCCACCGGAAGCGAGTATGTGAAATGGGTAGAGGAGAATGACAAGCTCCATAAGGAATTGATGACGAAAGGCGGTTTGGTCAACAAGTAGGATGCGCGTTATCGATAGCATGACCGCGGCGCTGTTGATGCTTTTGAGCGCAACGGTGATCTACGATGCTCTGCGTCTCGGCGCCGGCTGGGGCAGTGAAGGGCCGCAGAGCGGTTTCTTCCCGTTTTGGCTGGCAATCCTCCTGGCGGCGGTCAGCATCGTTTTATTCGTACAGGCTTTGCGCATCCGGTCGCAAGAAGCGTTTGTTACTTGGCCGCGGTTCGTGCCGGTTCTAAAGGTTCTGGGACCTCTGGCCGGCTTCATCCTCATAACCGATCCGCCGGGCCCATGGCCCGGGCTGGGGCTGTATGTCGCGGCGGGTCTTTATCTCGGCTTTTACATGCGCTGGGTCGGGCGGCCACGATTGGCGGACGGTCGTGGCGCTCGCCACAACGGTACCGGTCATCACATTCCTCATTTTCGAAACCTGGTTTTTGGTGCCCATGCCCAAAGGACCGGTCGAGAGCCTGGTTCGGGTACTGAGTCGTGGGGATTGAGAATCTTTTCCTTGGTTTCCAGATTGCGGTAACGCCTTTTAATCTTTTTATCGCTGTAGTGGGGATACTTGCTTGGCACCATCATCGGCGTACTGCCGGGCCTCGGAGGCGCGAACGGTGTCGCGATTCTGCTGCCGCTTACTTTCACGATGCCTCCGACTTCCGCCATCATCCTGCTGACGTGCATTTACTGGGGCGCTTTATTCGGCGGCGCGATCACCTCGGTGCTCTTCAATATTCCGGGCGAGCCGTGGTCGGTGGCGACGACGTTCGACGGCTATCCGCTGGCCAAGGAAGGCAGAAGCGGGGAGGCGCTTACGGCGGCGTTTACCTCTTCGTTTGTCGGTGCTTTCTTCTCAATCGTGCTGATCACGTTTTTCGCGCCGCTCCTGGCCGAGGTTGCGCTGAAGTTTGGGCCGCCCGAGTTTTTTGCCATCCAACTCCTGACGTTTTCGAGTTTTGTCGGACTCGGCGGGGGCAATCCGCTCAAGTCGTTAGCGACGATTCTCATCGGCTTCATGCTCTCGACGGTTGGGTTGGATATCGTAACCGGCCAGCTCAGGCTCACCTTACGGTTTCACTGATCTGATGAAGGGCTTTGACTTCATCATCGCGGTTATTGGTCTATTCGGCATCGGCGAAATTTTGCTCAGCGTTGAAGAGGGGCTGCGCTTCCAAGGGGCAAAGACGGTAATGAACCTGCGCGTCGTACTCGATACCTGGAAAATTTTACCGCGATATTACCGGACATTCGTACGCAGCTCCATCATCGGCTTCTGGATGGGTTTCAAACCCGGCGGCGCTACTCCGGCGTCCTTCATGAGCTATGCCTTCGCCAAGCGCTTTTCAAAGCATCCGGAGCGATTCGGCAAAGGCGAGATCGAGGGCATCGTGGCCCCTGAAACCGCCGCCCATGCTGCCGGCGTCGCGGCCATGCTGCCGATGATCACCCTTGGCATCCCAGGTTCGCCAACGGCGGCGGTGATGCTCGGCGGGCTCATCATCTGGGGTCTCCAGCCGGGCCCGATGCTTTTCATCGACAACCCGGACTTCGTCTGGGGTCTGATCGCCAGCATGTATACGGGGAATGTCATCGGCGTGCTGCTTGTGCTGGCGTTCGTGCCGTTCTTCGCGGCGATCCTGCGCATTCCGTTTGCGATTCTTACGCCGCTGATTGTTGTGATCTGCGCGATCGGCTCTTACGCGGTGCACAACAGCATGATCGACATCTGGTACATGCTGATCTTCGGCGTGATCGGCTATATCTTCAAGAAACTCGATTATCCCCTGGCGCCGCTGGTGCTGGCGCTGGTGCTCGGCGACATGGCTGAAAATGCCCTTGCGGCAGAGTCTGATTATGTCTCAAGGATCATTCGACGATCTTTTTTAACCGGCCGATATCGGGTGGGATCACGGCGCTGGCCATTTTCTTTTTCATTTTGCCGTTGTTTACACCGTGGTGGCGTAAGATGCGGGGGATACCTGATCGCAAGCCTGACTCAGCTCATCTATAAGTGGGCGTGCAGAGACTCAGGGCGGCAGGGTGTCACAAACGAAGAATCCGGCGTCGCTACGAACTGTCGAAGCGACAAGCGCTAACCTAAGCGAAAAGCGGGATTTTCACCGCAGAGGCACAGAGCGCCGATCACTTGTGAATCCGGTCTCCGCGTCCTGCGCGACTCTGCGGTAAGCGCTCTTTGTTGATTTGATAAATCGGCGCAATCAGAGTTCGTCGCGGAACTTTCACCGGGGTCACCGAGGTTGATCCTCGTTCCGTTCGGACGTTAGTATCTACCTCTTTGAACTTTCCCCTCGGGCCTGACTAGTTGGTCGTCAGTGGCCGGCACGACGCGCACCGCGCAGGCTTTGTACTCGGGGATCTTTGCCACGGGATCCAAAGTGTCGATGGTCAGCAGATTGGCGGCAGCCTCGGCGAAATGCATAGGGATGAAGACCACACCCAGCGTCGCCCGCTGTGTCACCCAAGCGCGCAGGACTATGGAACCTCGCCGTGACGAGACCCGCACCGTCTGTCCGTCTTCGATCGTGAGGCGGGCGGCATCCGCGGGATTGATCTCAATGCGCGCCTCGGGATAGAGCTCGTCGAGCTTCGAGTGGCGCGTTAGCGTGCCGCCGTGCCAGTGCTCGAGCAAGCGTCCGGTGGTGAGGATGAACGGGTATTCGTCATCCGGCATTTCCACAGACGGCACATACTCAAGCGGGTGGAACTTACCCTTGCCGCTGGGGAAGGTCTCGGCGAACAGATAGGGAGTGCCCGGGTGACTGTCGTGCCACACCGGCGTCTGCAAGCCTTCCTTCTCTATGCGAGAATATTTCACTCCGGCGTATTCAGGAACCAAACGGCCCATCTCTTCGAGCACTTCGGCTGGACTCTGATATGCCCAAAAAGCTGTCTGCGGTCGGCTAAGCTTTTTTTCGATACGCTGAGCAAGATCACAAATGATCTGCCAATCGGAACGGGATTGCCCGCGCGGCTCCAGCGCCTTGCGCACGCGCTGGACGCGCCGGTCCGTGTTGGTAAAAGTCCCTTCCTTCTCCGCCCATGAAGCCGCCGGCAAAAAGACGTCGGCATAGGCGCCGGACTCATTGATGAACAGGTCTTGCGCCACCAGGAATTCCAGTTGTTCCATCTTGTGGCGCGTGTGGTTCAGGTTGGGCTCGGACATCATCGGATTCTCGCCCATGATGTGAAGAGCGCGCACGCCGCCCGGTCCCACTGCGCTCATGATTTCTGTGGTGGTCAGACCCAGCCTGCGGTTCAAACTACCGGGTTCGCTGTTCCAAGCGTGCTCAAATTTACTTGCGGCCGCCTCGTCGTCGACTCTCTGATAACCGGGATAGTGCCATGGCATGGCGCCGGAATCCGATGCACCCTGCACGTTGTTCTGCCCCCTCAAGGGGTTGAGGCCGGTGCCTGGGCGGCCAATATGGCCGGTGAGCAGCGCGAGATGAATCAGCGACATCGCATTGTCGGTGCCGTGTGAGTGCTCGGGAATGCCCAGCGCCCAATAGATCGCCGCGTTCTTTGCCGTCGCATACATCCGGGCCGCTTCAACGATCAGGTCGCGGTCCACACCGGAGATCGACTCGGCATAGGCGGGCGTGAATTTCTCCATCGACTTCACGAACTCTGCGAAGCCTTCGGTGCGCCGTTCGATGAAATCGCCGTTATAAAGTTTCTCTTTGATAATGACATGCGCCATCGCCGAAAAGAGCGGCACGTCGGTGCCGGGCTTCTCTGGCAGCCACAGTGTGGCCCAGTTGACCATCTCCACTCGCCGCGGATCGACAACGATGAGCTTGGCGCCGTGATTGGCCACCGCCGCTTTCATTTGCAGCGCAATGATCGGATGGGTCTCTGCGGTGTTGGAACCGGTAACGAGAAAAACGTCGCTGTGAATGACCTCCGCTGCGGTGTTGCTCATCGCCGAGGAGCCAAGGGCCATTTGCAGCGCTACTACCGAGCCCGCATGGCACAATCGGGTGCAGTGATCGACGTTATTGCTGCGGAACAGCGCGCGAAACAGTTTTTGCAGGAGATAGTTGTCTTCGTTGGTCGCCTTGGCGCAGCAGTAGACCGCCATCGCCTCGGCGCCGTCGCGCCGGTAAATCTGCACCAGCCGGCCTGCGGCATAATCGAGCGCCTCATCCCAGGATACTTCGCGCCACTGCTCGCGGTCGAAGGCCTGGGTGCGCCTGCCGGGCTCCTGCGCGGTCTTGCGAATCAGCGGCGTGGTTATCCGGTCCTTGTTGTAAACAAAGTCGTAGCCGAACCGTCCTTTGACGCAGAGGTTGCCGTGATTCACCACCGCGTCAAATGGCGAGGTCACTTTGTAAACGAAATCGTCCTTGATGTGCAGTTCCAGATTGCACCCGACGCCGCAGTAGGGGCAGGTGGTCGGGACGATGCGATCCGGTGTAATCATGGTGACTTCCTCCGGCGTTTCTTCCCACCCCTGGTCGCCTGCATGATTTCATCCAACGAAAGGCCCTGCTCGAGCAGTGACTCGCGCTTGGGCTTGAGCGCGCCGGTGGGACAGACGCCGACGCACTGGCCGCAAAATACGCAGGTAGTTTCAGGCATCGGCTTGTCAAAGAAGGTGGCGATGCCGGTGTCGAAACCGCGCCCTTTGAAGCTGAGCGCGTAGGTGTACTGCGCATCGTCGGCGCACACCTGAACGCAGCGCCAGCACAAGATGCATTTGGAGTAATCGCGGAGATACATCGGGTTGTCATCGAGCACCGGATACTCGCGGCGCTCGGCATCGGGAAAGCGCGCGGTGTCGGCGCGATACGCGTCGATGAATTTTTGAATCTCCGGCGCCTCGGACAGGTCCACGGCCGACGCGAGCATCTCCAGGATTGTCCGGCGGCTGCGCTCGGCGCGCGCGCTCGAGGTCGAGACTTTCATGCCCTCGCTCGCCCGGCTCAGACAGGCCGGGACAAGCGGCTTTACGCCGTCGACTTCGACCACGCAGATGCGGCAGAGCCCGTTGGCCGTGCAATGATCGTGGTAGCAGATGGTGGGAATTTGCCGTCCGGCTTTTTCCGCCGCCTTGAGGATCGTCGTGCCGTCAGGAACCGTGACGGACTCGCCGTCGAGAGTAAGAGTTACATCAGCCATAATGCCTTAAATCCTTGGAAAGCGGAAATCTGAAAGCTGAATCGGAACGGTTTCCGTTTTCATCCTTTCCGGTTTCATTTTTGTCTCTCAAACATTTCCGGCCATAGCTTCATTGCGCTCAATACCGCCGTCGCCGCCGTTTGTCCCAGGCCGCACAGGGATGCGTCTATCATCGTGCCGCCGACATCCGATAAGCGTTCCCGGTCGCCGCCAACGGCAGCTCCGGCAGCGGCGCGATCGAGAATTTCATGCTGTCGCTGCGTGCCGAGCTGGCAAGGATAGCATTTGCCGCAGCTTTCGTCGGCAAAGAAGTGCGATAGTCGCTTCAGCACATCGCGCAGGTCCGCAGTATCGTCGAAGACCATCACCGCGCCCGAGCCGAGCGGCAGACCCGCCGCGCTCAGATTCTCGAATGATAAGATCACATCCAATTCTTTCTCAGTGGCGAACGCGCCCGCAGCACCGCCCATGAGAACGGCTTGAAGTTTGCGCCCTTGCTTCAACCCGCCCGCCAGCTCAAACAGCAAATGGCGTAAGGTGACGCCAAACGGCACTTCGTACAGCCCGGGTCCTTGTATCTGCCCCGACACGCAAAACAGTTTGGGCCCGGGCGAGCGTTGCGTGCCTAGCTTGCGGTACTCTGCAGCGCCGCCTTGGAAAATCAGTGGGATGTTGCAAAAAGTCTCCACATTGTTGATCACAGTCGGCTTGCCAAACAATCCATGGGTGGTTGGAAACGGCGGCTTGATGCGCGGAAAGCCGCGTTTGCCCTCGATGGATTCCAGCAGCGCGGTTTCCTCGCCACAAATATAGGCGCCGGCGCCTAGCCGCATTTCAATATCGAAGTCTAATTTCGAGCCGAAAATATTTTTGCCAATGACGCCGGCCTGCCGCGCCTCGTCAACGGCATCGCTCACGACCTTGAATGCGTAGGGATACTCTCCGCGAATATAGAAGTAACCGCGATTCGCCCCCACCGCAAAAGCCGCGATCATCATACCTTCAATGGTACGGTGCGGGTCCTCCTCCATGAGAATGCGGTCTTTGAATGTACCGGGTTCGGATTCGTCGGCGTTGCACACGATGTACTTGGGTTGGCCCGCCGCCTGCGCCGCTCCTTCCCACTTGATACCGGTTGGAAATGCCGCGCCGCCGCGGCCCACTAAGCCCGCGGCCTTCACCTCCGCGATCACATCTTGTGGCGCCATCGTCAAAGCGTTTTTCAATCCCGTATAACCGCCGCCGCTGCTGTATGCGGCAAGGGATGTGGACCGGCCCCGACCGCAATTGCTGGTAAGTATGCGGATGTCGCCGCCGACAAAGCTGATCGGCCGTTCCACGCTCCGCGCGCAGATTTCTGCTGCCCGCTCGGGAGCGGCACGTCCGATCGCTGATTCGCCTGCCAATAGTGCCGGCGCGTGATGGCACAAACCCAAGCAAGGAGCATGCTCCACCGTGAACTCTCCGTCGGCGCTGACCTGGCCTGGTTCAAGTTGCAAATATCCGCACAGCGCGTCAGCCAATCCATCGGCACCGGCGAGCCCGCATACCGGCGCATTGCACACGCGTACGACCGTTCGGCCGATGGGCTGCCGCGAAAGCATCTCGTAAAAATCGATAACACCATGAACATCGGCCAGCGGCACGCCTAAAACGCGGCCAACTTCCGCCGCCACCGCTTCGGGGAGCCAGCCATGGATTTGCTGCGCCAGCTGAAGAGCTGGCAGGAGCGCAGCGCGTCCTTGCGGCGCTAATCCGGCGAGGATGGATTGCATGCGAGTGAAATCGGCATCGGACATCTGGTTATATCTCTCGGAGCGATTGTAGTTTCACTGCTATCATCATAACTCTTAACTCGCGGCTCTGGCTATGCATAGTAGTCCAGATGGGTAAGGTCAAGAGTTTGCTCCCGTCATACACATGCTCCCCCTTTCGAACAGCCATGGATTGATTCTGACTCTCGCGCGAGCTTAATATAAACTTGACAGGCCTGCCGGTATTCGATAACTGGTCAGACCAGCAGGCCGGTGGTCCTTGATGCTTCGCGCAATCAAAAGAATTCGAATTCACGAGGAAGTCTTCCAGCAGATCCGTCAACTGATCGAGCAGGGCCGGTTCAGGGCGCGTGATCAGCTGCCGTCGGAACGGGAACTGGCTGAAACTTTCAAAGTAAGCCGAACTTCGGTGCGTGAGGCGCTTCGCGCACTCGAGACCCAAGGACTTATCGTCAGCCGAACCGGCACGGGCAATTTCGTTGCCGACCTGCCGGTTGAATCTTTGATCGGGCCGCTCGCGCGGCTACTGATCGACGAGAAAAAGGCTCTCGCGGACATGTTCGAAATGCGCAAGTTGATCGAGCCGCATATTGCCGCTTTGGCCGCTCAGCGGGCCAGCCGGAATGACGTTGCGCAACTGAAAAGAATTGTCGCCAAGCAGAGCGAGGCGGTGGGGCGCGGCGAGAGCGGCGTCGACGCGGATGCTGAGCTGCACTTCTTCATTAGCCGTACCACCCGGAACCAGGCGCTGCAGAAACTGGTGTCAGGGTTGATGGAGCTGTTGAGCCGTAGCCGCGAGGAGTCATTGCAGACCGACAACCGTAGAGCATCGTCGATTGCAGCGCATCGAAGAATCGTCGCCGCGATTGAAAAACACGATAAGTCAAAAGCCCGTAGTGAAATGTTGCGCCATATCGAACAGGTTGAAGATAGTGTGCTGTTGTCCGGCCGTCCGTCAAAAAACGAGAGGCGGAATAGAAGAGGAAAGGAACCCTTTGATCATCGCTCCGGTCGGGCTCGATCACCCCGCGTCAATGGATCCGGCCAGTTGCTTTACCGAGTCCGCGCTGAACGGTAGATTGAAGCGGAAAATCTTATTCTGAAGAATTAACGCGAGGCAACCATGTCAACGCCAGTGAATTCTGAATCCAAAAAGGAAGCCACCGGACCGGTCATTTCCGGCGGGCATCTAGTCGCCAAGGCGCTCAAAAACGAGGGCGTCGAGGTGATCTGGACCCTATGCGGCGGTCATATCATCGATATTTATGACGGCTGCATCGACGAAGGGATCAAGATTATCGACGTGCGCCATGAACAGGTGGCGGCGCACGCCGCGGACGGTTACTCGCGTCAGAGCGGCAAGATCGGCTGCGTGGTGACGACCGCGGGACCCGGCACCACCAACGCGATGACCGGCATCGCTAATGCGTTTCGCGCCGAAAGCCCGCTTCTCATGATTGGCGGGCAAGGGGCCCTGAGCCAGCACAAGATGGGATCGCTGCAGGATCTGCCTCACGTCGATTTCATGTCGCCGATAACCAAGTTTGCTGCGAGCGTGCCGCACACAGAACGCATCGCCGACATGGTCTCGATGGCTTTCCGTGAATCCGTCAATGGCGCCCCGGGACCGAGCTATTTGGAAATCCCCCGTGACGTGCTCGATGCCAAGGTGCCGCTTGAGCGAGCGCGGGTTCCCAAACCCGGCGCCTATCGCGCCTCGACTAAATCGGTGGGCGATCCCGCCGATATCGAACGGCTCGCCGATATTTTAGTCAAGGCCGAGCGTCCGGCGGCGTTATTCGGCACGCAGGTTTGGACCTGCCGAGGGCATGACGCGGCGGTGGAGTTTTGCCGCGCGCTCAATATTCCCGGTTATATGAACGGCTCGGCGCGCGGCGTTTTCGCCCCCGGCGATCCGCATGGCTTTAATCGAACACGGCGGCTTGCGTTCGACAAGGCCGACGTGATCCTTATCGTCGGCAGTCCGTTCGATTTTCGTCTCGGCTACGGTCGGCGGTTGCGTGCCGATGCGACGGTCGTGCAAATCGATTTGGATTACCGCAATGTCGGCAAGAACCGCGATATATCACTGGGGCTGGTGGGTGATTGCGGCGCGATTCTGAGCGCCGTAGCGCAGGCTGCGAGCGGGCGCGCTTCCAATGGAAACGCGAAGCGCGCCGAATGGATGAAAGAATTGCGCAGCGCGGAAGCCAAGGCTTACGAGAAACTGCTGCCGTCGTTCAAATCCGATTCGACGCCGATCAATCCGTACCGGGTTGCCTATGAGATCAACGAATTTCTAACCGACAATACCGTTTACATCGGCGACGGCGGCGATGTAGTTACGATCACCGCGACCGCGGTGGAACCGCGCAAAGCCGGCAATTGGATGGATCCCGGGCCGCTCGGTACGCTGGGAGTCGGCACCTCGTTCGCGATGGCGACCAAATTTGTTCATCCCAAGAAAGAAGTGCTGTGCTACTACGGCGACGGCTCCTTCGGTATGACATCGTGGGATATGGAAACGGCGCAGCGTTTCGGCCTGCCTTACATCGCCGTCATCGGCAACAACTCGGCGATGAACCAAATCCGCTGCGGCCAGATCGGCAAGTACGGTCCCGAGCGCGGCTGTGTCGGCAACAAGCTCGGCGATGTCGATTTCGAAAAGTTCGCCGAATGTTTTGGCGGGTGGGGTATTGCGGTGCGCGAGCCGGGTCAGATTCGCCCTGCACTGGAACAAGCGCGCGAGCGCGTCGCCGGTGGTCAATGCGCCATCGTCAACATCTGGGTCGATATCAATGAATACGCGCCGGGAACCAAGGCGCAGACCATGTATAAATGAGGTGGGCTGACATAATACGCCCCCGAAGAAGAGCATGACATTCACCAGGTAGGACACGCGGAGAACACGAAAGACGGAGTATCATTTTCCTCAACCTTCGTGTGCTGCGTGGTGAGATCGAAGGTTCCCAAGGAGAAGAATGATCTATGGGTAAAGCGCTCGACGGAATTCGTATTCTCGATATGACGCATGTGCAGTCGGGGCCGACCTGCACACAGATTTTGGCCTGGTTCGGCGCCGATGTCATTAAAGTGGAGTTGCCCGGACGCGGCGACATTACCCGCGGCCAATTGCGCGACAAGCCCGATTTCGACAGCCTCTATTTCACCATGCTCAACTGCAACAAGCGAAGTATCACCCTCAACACCAAGAGTGAGAAGGGCAAAGAGATTTTCCGCAAACTCATAAAGGCTTGCGACGTGATGGTGGAGAACTTCGCCCCCGGTGCGCTCGATCGTCAGGGATTTACCTGGGAAGTAATTCGTGAACTCAACCCGCGCATGATCTATGCTTCCGTCAAAGGCTTTGGTCCAGGGCCTTACGAGGATTGCAAGGTCTATGAAAACGTCGCCCAATGCACCGGCGGCGCAGCGAGCACGACTGGCTTCGACGATGGCCCGCCGCTGGTGACCGGGGCGCAGATCGGCGATTCGGGCACGGGCATCCATCTGGTTGCCGGGATCCTTGCGGCGCTTTTCCAGCGCGAAAAAACCGGTCAAGGACAGCGGGTGACATGCGCCATGCAGGACACGGTCCTCAATCTCTGCCGGGTCAAGCTGCGCGATCAGCAACGGCTCGCGGCAGGACCGCTGATGGAATACCCGCAGTATCCCAATGGAGTCTTCGGCGATGCCGTGCCGCGCGCGGGTAACGCGTCGGGCGGCGGACAGCCAGGCTGGGCCGTGCGCACCAAAGGCGGCGGACCGAACGACTATATCTACGTCATCATTCAACCGCCCGGATGGGAACACCTGATGAAGCTCTGCGGCCGGCCTGAGCTGATCACCGATCGCGAATGGGCGACTCCGGAAAAGCGTTTGCCCAAGCTCGGGAAATGTTTCGAGATCATCGAGCAGTGGACGATGACACTCGATAAGCTGGAAGTCATGCGCACGCTTAACGAATTCGACGTGCCCTGCGGGCCGATTCTCGATATGCGCGAGATTGCCTTGGAGCAGTCGCTGCGTGATACCGGCACGGTGGTCGAAGTCGATCATCCCAAGCGCGGCAAATTTCTGACGGTAGGAAATCCGATAAAGCTGTCCGACTCGCCGACCGAGGTAAGAACGCCGCCGCTCCTGGGCGAGCACACGGACGAAATCTTAAAATCGATCGTCGGCTGGAGTGACACGGAAATCGCTGCGGCGCGCAACCAAGGCGCGATTTAATCTTGCTAAGCGCTGAATGCTGCACACAGATGCGCGAGCTGACGACTCCGGGCGGGTAGACATTCGGACGTTCCGGGATCGCGACTGAAGTGACGAGTTCGCCTGGCCTATGAGCATCGGGAAGGCTTGCTCACTTGTTACGTGGCGGGCCAATCGCGGTAAACAGCACAGCTTTGAACACGCGAATTCTCGCGCCTGTTCCGACTCACGATTATATGGCATCAGCTTCGGAGGTTTCCGATGAACAATGAAAACTTGCGCGCCATTATCAACTCTGCTCTGAGCGCGGGGCGTCGGGCTTTGACCGCGCCCGAGGCGCAGCAGCTCTGCGAGGCATACGGAATCTCGACGCCGAAACAAGCGCTGGCAACAACAGCGTCAAAGGCGGCGGAAGTAGCCGCGGCGTTGGGTTTCCCGGTCGTATTGAAAATAGTTTCGGCCGATATCCTTCACAAGACGGAGGCGGGTGGCGTTATCGTTGGACTGGAGAACGCAGCAGATGTGCGGGCGGGATTCGAACAGCTCGTCAACAATGCCAAGCAGTACAACAGCAACGTCAGCATACAGGGCGTGCAGGTGCAGCAAATGCTCAAAGGCGGCCAGGAAGTCATGGTTGGCGCCGTGAGCGATACCACCTTCGGAAAAATGATCGCCTTCGGTCTTGGCGGCGTTCTCGTCGAAGTGATGAAAGACATCACCTTTCGCATGGCCCCGGTGAACGAGACCGAGGCGCTGGCAATGCTTGATTCTATCGCAGCCGCTGAGGTTCTGCGCGGCGTGCGCGGCGGTAAAGGCGTTGAGCGCGCGGCACTGGCCGACATCATCTCAAAAGTGTCGACGCTGGTGACTGACTTTCCAGAAATTCACGAGGTTGATTTGAATCCGATCTTTGCCACGGATACGGGAGCCAATGCCGTGGACGTGCGGATCGTCCTGGGAGAGCCGCCACAATCGCGGCGGCGCTACAGTCAGAGCGAAATTCTCGCCGCTATGCAGCGCATCATGAATCCCCGTTCCGTCGCCGTGATCGGCGCCTCGGCGGAAGATGGTAAGATCGGCAATTCGGTGATGAAAAATCTTATCAACGGCGGCTATCAAGGAGCGATCTTGCCGATTCATCCCAAGGCCGGCGAAATCCTCGGGCGCAAGGCATACCCAAGCGTGCTCAAAGTGGATGACGAAATTGACGTGGCGGTGTTCGCGATTCCGGCCAAATTCTGCGCCGCCGCGATGGAGGAAGTCGGCCAAAAGAAAATTCCCGGCGCCGTCATGATCCCGTCGGGGTTTGCCGAGATCGGTGAGCAGGCGCTGCAGGACGAGCTGCTTGGAGTGGCGCGCAAGCACAACGTCCGTGTCATGGGTCCCAATATCTACGGCTTTTACTATACGCCGCAAAATCTCTGCGCCACTTTTTGCACGCCCTACGACGTCAAGGGCAAAGTGGCGCTCAGCTCGCAGTCGGGCGGCGTCGGCATGTCGATTATCGGATTTTCGCGCTCCACGAAGATGGGAGTGTCGGCCATAGTCGGCCTCGGCAACAAGGCGGATCTCGACGAAGACGATCTCCTGACTTATTTCGAACAGGATGACAATACCCAGGTCATAGCGATGCACTGTGAAGATTTAAAAGACGGCCGTTCGTTCGCCGAAGTGGCGAGCCGCGTGTCGAAAAAGAAACCGATCGTTGTGCTCAAAGCCGGGCGTACGGCGCTGGGCGCGCGCGCCGCGGCGTCCCATACGGGCGCCCTGGCAGGAAACGATAAGATCTATGATGACGTGCTGCGACAATGCGGTGTTGTTCGGGCGAAAAGTTTAAATGACATGCTGCAATTCGCTCGCGGCCTCCAGGTGCTGCCGAATCCCCAAGGGGAGAACGTGGTGATCATCACCGGTGCCGGCGGATCGGGCGTTTTGTTGTCGGACGCATGCGTCGACAACGGCTTGTCCTTGATGAAAATGCCGCCGGATCTCGACGCTGCGTTTCGCAAGTTCATTCCGCCTTTTGGCGCCGCCGGCAATCCCGTTGACATTACCGGCGGCGAGCCGCCGACAACCTATGCAAATACCATTCGCTATGCGCTGGGCGAACCGCGCATCCATTCGCTGATCCTCGGATACTGGCACACGATCATCACTCCGCCCATGGTATTCGCCAAACTGTGCGCCGAAGTTGTCCAAGAGGCGCGTGATAAAGGCATCGACAAACCGGTGGTGGCGTCGCTGGTGGGCGACGTGCAGGTCGAAGAAGCGAGCGAGTATCTCTATGAGCGCGGCATTGTCGCTTATCCGTATACGACGGAATTACCCGTCGCGGTGCTGGGCGCCAAGTACAAATGGGCGCGGGGAGCGGGGGTGCTGTAGCAGCCTGCTGAAAAAAATTCATATCCTTCGTTGCCCTCAATCGCCTCACGTCAACGTACTCGCTCAGTACGTCTCCGCTCATCGATTATCGCGCGCCTCGGCTCTGAGCTTTTTGAGCAGCCTGCCACGGGCAGCTGCTTCATGCGCAATAGGGAGGGTGCATCATCAGGCGGGTTCGATGTTACTTGCACAAAGAACGTCGATGACCAGGAGACTTCCTTTCACTTTGTTTCTAGAATGATCCCGCGGGCGGCCAAGATAGGCTTTGCCGCTTCCCGTAGCTCGGGTAATCGCCTGGCGAAAACGATCCCGGCCATGACGCAAAAGCCGCCGCCGATTGCGACCACCATGGGAGCGCCCACCTGGTCAGCGGCCCATCCTGCCAGCAAGCTGCCGAATGGCGCCATGCCGACCAGCATCATCGAGAACAGGCTCATCACCCTGCCGCGCATCTGGTTATCGGCAAGGGTTTGCAGCACCGTGTTGCTCGCGGCAATCAAGACCATCCAGCCATAGCCCACTCCGACAAGAAGCAGCAGTGACAGCCAAAACGTCTGCGACACCGTGAAACAAACGAGTCCCACGCCAAATCCCAGCGTTGCGAAGACAATCACCCGGCCAAGTCCGATGATGTTTTTTCTTTGGGCGAGAAAGAGCGCGCCGGTGAGCGCGCCAAGACCGACCGCTCCGAACATAATCCCGAGGGTATCCGCGCCGCTCCCATGGACTTGCGCCGCAAACACCGGCATCAGTGTCATGTAAGGCATGCCCATGACGCCGACCACGCCCAATAGAATCAGCAGATCGCGTATCGGCGTGGTGGCCGTGGTGTAGCGATATCCTTCAATCAACGAGCGACTGATGGAAGTTGCGGTCGCATCACGACGCGGCGGCTCGGCGAATTTCATCTTGAGTAATGCCACGATGGTCGCTATGTAACTTGCCGCGTTGATAACAAAACAAATGCCTTCGCCGAACCTGGCAACGACCAGCCCGGCAAGCGCGGGTCCGACAATTCGCGCGGCGTTGATCATCGAAGAATTAAGCGCTACCGCATTGGCCAAGTCCTCTGTATCGACTAATCGATGCACCAACGCTTGGCGCGCGGGCATATCGAATGCATAGACGACGCCCAGCGCAATTCCCAGCAGGATTATATGAATTGGCTGTATCCAGCCGGTCAGGGCCAACAATGCCAGCAGCAGCGCTTGAGCGAGGGCCGCGCATTGCGTCCATACCGCCACGCGGTGGGTCGAGTAGCGATCGTTGATCACGCCGCCGATCGGGCCCAAAATCAAGATCGGGATTTGCGATGCGAAACCGACGATGCCGAGCAAGGTCGCCGATCCGGTAAGGCGGTAGACCAGCCAGCTCAGCGCCACCTGCTGCATCCAGGTTCCGCAGACCGAGACCAGCTGACCGGTAAGATAGAGCCGGTAATTGCGATGGCGCAGTGAGCGCCATAGCGGCGATGAAGCGGAAAGATTTAATCGCATCGAATGAGAAGGAGCAGACTTGAACAACAGCTGCATTTTGAAGTTGTCTGATTATGTCACTCACGGGCGGCAAGATGAAGGGCTTAAGAGAAGTTGAAACGGACAATGAGCAAAAAAGTTGCGGCAGTTGCTTTTAGATGCACTGTCATCCAGCTATCCTCGAAGAACGAGATTCGCTGGCTCAAAGCGGAAGACCTAACCGGAGGGACAGCGCGATACGCGGGATGGAGAAGGAAGGCCGATTTAAACTTAGGCATATCACGCGTAGTAGCGAACACAGACAACGTCCTTGCTCAGCTCTGAGGAGTAACCGATATGAAAAAGAAAATGGCAATTGTGATCGAACGAGGCACAATGCGTGTTGCTAAACGGAAACCGGCAGAGGAGGGACGGCCTCTCAGCAATCTGATTGAAGACGCGCTTGTGCAGTATCTCCGTGAGCAATCCGCGATCCGGGGTGAACGCAAGATGGCGTTTCGCCTATTTTGTGAACAACCGATGAAAGTACCTCCAGGTCAGCTTCGCTATGTCCTCGACGAGGATGGGATGAATCAATGATCTGTAATTGGCTCATGGATGTCAGCCGTGTTCCAGTTAGCCGCCAGTCTCCCTCCTTCGCGTGGTCTGCATCGACCCATCTTGGTGTGTGTATGTAGATATTTGACGACACACTCATAGTGTGCTTTATTATGCCATAAGAGGTGTGTTATGGGGCGCGTAAACGTTTTCTTGAAGGATGAGCTGCTCGATCAAATCAACGAAGAAGCGGAGGAGGAAGGTACCAATCGTAGCGCTCTGATTCAGGCTGCTTTGGAGAAATACATTGAAGACAAGCGTCGCCAGCGCGAAGAAGAGGAACGGCGCAAGAAGATGCAAGAGGCTTCGCGCAAGATGGATGCGTTGGCAAAAAAGCTGGGTAAATGGGACCCGCAGGCGACAATCCGCAAGTTTCGTGACAGCAATCTGAAGGGCGATGCGTGATAACTGCGCACCACGCCGGCTATGTCGTAGATGCGTCTGTTTTAGTTAAATGGTTTCTTCATCATCAGGAAGCGGATCGCGACCGCGCGTTAGCTTTGCGCGACCTTCATATCTCCGGTCAATCGAAAATTTACATTCCACAGCTCGCTTTGCTCGAAGTTCTCAATGCCATCCGGTTCAGCCCAAAAGCAGACGAAGAAGCCGGGGAGATCGCTTTAGAAACGCTCCAAGATCTCAATCTCGAATTCAAGCCATCCGAAGGCGACCTAATGCGCAAAACCAACGCCATTGCCTGGGCCTACAAGATCACGATTTACGACGCGCTTTATGTGGCTCTAGCGGAGCAAGCCGGATACCCGCTCATTACGGCTGATGAGAAAATGGTTAACAAGCTGAAGGGGCACAGCATCGTAGTGCCGCTGCGAGACCTCCAGTTTTAGGGACTAGCAAAAATTTCTACGCAAGTTTGAAGGAAACATTGGTTGAGTCGGCTGCCTAAACTATCGCCGTAAAATCTCTTGAGGAACTAACGAGAGGCAACAGTGCTTAACCGATTCGGCCTATATGACTTCATAGCGATTCTTTTTCCAGGAATTTTTTTCCTATGGGCGCTGGCATTTGTTGTTGGTGCGTCTTCCTTTGAACGCTCCATTCCGCTGTCAGGTGGGTTCAGGGAGACGAACGAAGAGTTGGTGGAAAGGTTAAAAGATTATTCGCTGGAAGCCGTTAATCACGAGTTGTTTACGGAAGAATATTTTCACCTACGAAATTCGGGAAGAGCCACGCGAGAGCTTCTTAAGAATTCCAGAATTTCCATCATTGGGTGCGCAGCCCTTGGATCGGAAATCGGCGACTCGTTGTGCAAGGCCGGTGTTGGTAGCATGTTACTGATCGACAAAGAACAATTCAAAAGTCACAACTCGATAAGACATCTCCTTGGCTTGAGTCGGGTTGCCTGACCCAAAAGTCTTGCTTTGGGCGAATATCTTGTTTCCCATAATCCTTTTGTGGAAGTCAAAATCAATGACGTGTTAGCGAATATCCTTTCAGCTGAAATCGATAAATACCTGCCCGATACTTTGTCCAACGAACCCAGTGGTACTGATATTAAAAGTTTGGCCGAGATTGCTGAGCAAGATAATTACTTAATAGATAGACCACTCATGATAATCATTTCAAAAAATCTTGAAGTTGGATTATCTCTACATTCCGCGAGAGGCCGTTGGGGCAGACTAGGATTGAATGTAGTCGATGCCAGCACCTGACGTTATAATTCGATGGTGTTCTGACACGGGGCTTGAGGACGCTTGCTAAGCCCAACCCCGACATTCCACCAGCGAGGCGCATATCGGTTCATCGCAACAACGACATTTATCAGTAGGATGCATTTTATCTCGTCTTCCTCGTTCAATAAGCACAATTGAAGCCGCGGCATGCGTAAAAGCCACGCAAGCGACATATCGCGGATCCGCACCTGCCATGAGTGCGCTAAAACAATAGGCGACGAGGGGACAAATAGCCAAATTGTCCATAAAGCGCCGGGGGACCTTTGGATCCATAACCATGTCAGCATGATGAGAATCAGGATCGAGACGGCAGCGAGCACATACCAACTATCGATCATTGCCACGCGGCTCTCGTAAAGAATAAAAGCATTTCGCCCAGGCATTCAAAACTTTTGCATTCACAATTGTTGACCATAATCGAAGGGTATTCCCCGTCTTCTTCGATATATCGAGCAAATCGTCTACCACCGGTTTCAGCAGCGGGATTTCTTCCTTGATTCTGATCGTTTCCGCCTCGCGCTCCGGATCGCCGGGAATTAGTGGGCCGGTGGTGTCGGGAGCGGGTTTGGTATTTCGAAACAGTCTAATCCAGTCGTCGATTTGTTTTTTGAACTCGTCTTTGTCGATGAAGCCGTTGATCTCAATGGCGCCGAAGAAGTGGCCGATGCCTTTGCCGGCCCGAAATGGCGAAGGATCGACCAATTTTGAGCCGTGACGCCTTCAACCTCGCTTGTTTTTGACTCAGCTTTCCGAAGGGCCTATGATTCTGTCGAACGGAGGGTACATGAAGCTCAAAGTCGTTTGGAACCTACAGACGAAGGTGGTTTTACTGTTTATGTGCCTTCCCTTCCCGGATGCGTTCCGAAGGAGAAAGCGAAAGAGAGGCCCTAAAGAACATCCGCGAGGCAATTGAGCTGTATCTCGAACCCATGGACGATGACCTTGCCGGAGTCGGGAAAGATGTTCGGGAAATTTCTTGTGAGCCCGCGCCAATTGGAAGCGGCTAATCTTTGATAATCTCCTTTGTCAGATTGTCGACGACTACCGGACTGTGAAAGTAGACAATCGTCGGTTCCCCACCATATTTTTCTTTCACGAATTTCTTCCATTCCTCGGTATAGAGACTCTCGGCATCCTCTCGTGATCGCCATAAGTACACACCACCGGCCGTGCCACCATCTTCGGAAAGGAGATAGTACTTGCGAATTAATCCTGCTGCCTGTTGGTACTTCGGCGCGGTGCTCATAAATACCTCTTTGGCTTGCTCCCGGCTCATAGGCGCCGGTATCTTGAATTGAACGAATGCTGTCACCATAGCTCCTCCATTTTGATTTAGACGACCGGCCTAATCATGTCGCCCAGCTGATTTCGAACGGTATCCCGGTCTTCTCCGAAATCGCCAGCAAATCCTCCACCACCGGTTTCAACAGTGGGATTCCTTCTTTGCTTCGAATCGCCTCGGCTTCTCTCTCGGGATCGCCGGGGATAAGCGGGCCGTTGGTGCCGGGAGCGGGTTTGGTTGCGCGAAAGACGCGGATCCATTCATCGATCTGCTTTTTGAATTCGTCTTTGTCGATGAAGCCGTCGATCTGCATGGCGCCGAAGAAATGGCCGATGCCTTTGCCCACCGAGCGCGCGGGAATTTCTTGCCGGAGCGCAAAGGGCGGGGCGAATGGACCCCAGTTGGCGCCGCTCAACACGCAGCAGAGTATGTCCACCATCGCGGCCAAGGCATAGCCTTTGTGTCCGCCTAATTCTTTTTCCGAGCCGAGCGGCAGTTGCGCGCCGCCGTCGATCATCTCTTGCGGACTGGTCGTGTCGCGGCCGTCGCGGTCGACGATCCAGCCTTTCGGAACGGATTCCTTTTTGCGCAGCGCGATTTCTATTTTGCCGTAAGCCACGGCGCTGGTCGCCATGTCGATGACGATGGGCGGCTCTTGGTATCCCGGAAAAGCGATGGCGATCGGATTCGTTCCCAGCATTCTCTCCGCGCCCCATAACGGCGCCACGAGTTTGGTCGTGTTGGTCATCGCCCAGCCGATGAGATCGCGCTTGAGCGCCTGTAACGGATAGTAGCCGGCGATGCCGAAATGATGGGTGTTGCAGACGCTCACCCAACCCGAGCCATATTGTTCGGCTTTGTCCATGGCGATGGCATTGGCCTTGGGCGCCACCACCAGACCCAAGCCGTTGTCGCCATCGATCGCGGCGACGCTGTGTTTCTCCCGGACGATTCGGATCTTGGGGCTGGGATTGATCCTGCCCAGCTCGAGCATTTCGAAGTAGGTGTGCAGGCGCGCGACGCCATGAGAGTCGATGCCGCGTAAATCGCTTGTTGCCAACACATCCGCCGCTTGCGCCGCGTCTTCTGCCGAAATCCCGAAGTGCATGAATACCGCAGCGGAAAAATTCTTCAGACGCTCCGCGGCGAAAATATAGGTCGGTTGGTTATCGGGCATGCTGAGAACACAGTGCGGGCCGATTTGGCTCAGGCTTACTCTAGGAAACCTATTGGTGTCAACGCACTGACAGGCTGTTGAAAAGATTCATAGCCTCCGTTGCGCTCGGCCGACTCGCTTCAACGTACCGAAGCGTACGCCTCAGCTCGTCGGCCTTCGCGCGCCTCGGCTCTGAAATCTTTTGAACAGCCCGTGAAGAGAGTTTATCAAACTTTGATTACTTTAGTATGCGGTCCGAGGAAGGCGAAATTGCAACAGCAGTGTGCGCTGGAACGGCTGGAAGTTATTGTCCGATATGAGGTAGATCAAAGTTCCGGCTGCATCTTCCTGTACTGCGATACCCTCAAAATTATCGAGTCGCAGCGGCGGATCGAGCCGGAGCAGATCTTCACCGTTAAGCACCGCATGCGGCCGTATGCTGGCAGCTCGAATGAGCTTCAGGCGCGCCGAAAAGGCGAGATATATCGATAAGTGCCGTTCGAGGACAATGACATCTCCGTTTGGCAACGCAGCGCAATCCGATGCTCGGAAGCCGGCGCTTGGCAAGTACGATAACTCCGCCGCTCGCTGGTCATCGATGAGCCAGCCTTTGAAACTCCCGTCTTTGTTTTGCAGTTCTTCGGCAAGGGTGAGAATCTCTCCGCTGGGGAGAACGGTAACGCATTCAAGACCGCCGTTGCGCGGCGCTTTGGCTAGATTGTGCGGAGCTGAGATTGCCCGCGCCGGTGAATCGAACGTCATCGGCGGCGGCAGATAGCGCCACAAGCGATGGGTTTGTTCAAAACCGACGATGAACGACCCGTCCGGCGCGCTGGCGAGCGCTTCCGCGTCTGTCAGCAGTCCATCGGTGGGAGTTCTTTCCGGGGTTAAGATGGGTTTGATTTGCCAATCGAGCAGGTCTACCAGGGCGCCGTCGCTGCCATGGCGCATTCGAGCAGAAAGCCAATAGCCGCGATCGGAGACGGCGTAAAGCCTGCCGTCGGCGCCTATGCTCAGCCCGGAAATCCCGCCGAACTGCGGATGCCGCGAGCGAAGTTCGAAAGCGCCCAACAGTATCAGCCCATCGAATTCCGTCCGTTGGTTCTCCTTCGACTCGATCTGAAAAGGGCGCAATTGAACCAAACCCAAGGGCGCCGGCACACTGCAAGAGCTGAATAAAATCAGCAGGAGAGTTCTGGAGATGTAGTTGAGCACTGAGTAGCGTTTCACGGAGCGTTCAATGAATCGTACGCCATCATCGCATCTATTGATGGGGTGCTCAAGGATTTCGCACAGGAGATGAAAGCTAAATCGGAAAGATAGAAACAAACTCGACGCCGCGCTTGTAATCGACGTGCGCCTTTGCCGCGATAGCTGATGGTCAAGCGGCCACAGAGCTTGACAGGAATTTAGCGCCCATATACGGGAAGGATGTATTTACAGCTTGGCGATTTATGGAGGCTATCGTTGCAAATCATCCCTGGGGTAACCGCCCAGCACAGTTCCGCTGAACTCGACAAAAGGAAGGGTTTAACTTGAAGGCTGAAAAGCGCCGCTTCTCCGTCGTCGGTACCTCGGTGCCGCGTGTCGATGGCATCGATAAAGTCACCGGCAGGGCCAGGTACACCGGTGATCTTTTCGTCCCTGGCATGATCGAAGGAAAATTTCTGCGCAGCCCGTACGCGCATGCGCGCATCCTCTCGATAGATGCACGGGAAGCAGAAGCGCTGCCTGGCGTGATCGCTGTGATCACCAGCAAAGACTTTAGCGATGTGAGCCCGTACATGGGGCGCGGAAAAAACCGAGATCACCCGATCATTGCGGTGGATCGGGTAATTTTTGCCGGCCAGCCGGTGGCGGCGGTTGCCGCCGTCGACCGCGCTACCGCGGAGGAGGCGTTAGCCAGGATCGCCGTCGAATACCGGGAACTGCCGGCGCTTATCGACGTGCAGGATGCGTTGGCAACCGGCGCGCCGCGAATTCACGAATTTGCCGAGAGAAATATTTGCTTCCAGACAGAGCTTGTCAAAGGCGACGTGGAGAGCGGCTTTGCCGAGGCCGACGAGATCTTCGAGGACACTTTCGAGTTTCCGATGATCTATCACTACTCGATGGAGCCGCACATCGCGATTGCCGAAGTGGATAGCGACGGGATCAATATCTGGACGTCGACCGGTCACCCATTCGGCGTGCGGCAGGAGATTGCGGAAATATATCATTACCCGCTGTCGAAGATCCGCGTCCATGTGAATTTCGTCGGTGGCGCCTATGGCAGCAAGTCGGGAGGAAAGATCGAACCGCTTGTGGTTGCCCTGGCGCGCAAGGCGCAACGGCCGGTAAGGGTGGCGCTCAATGTCGCTGAAGCGATGGTCACTTGCCGACGTCACGCGGTCCAATGCAAGCTCAAGACCGGCGTGAAAACAGACGGCACCCTGGTTGCCAAGCAGGCGGAGATTTATCTCAATACCGGCGCCTACGCTGAAACCGGTCCGATCGTGACCGGTCGAACCTTGACGCGCATACTTGGGCCATATCGGTACCCTAATCTGAAAATCAACTCCTACTGTGTCTATACCAACACGGTGTCCGCCGCTTCGTTCCGTTCCATCGGCGGGCCGCAGACTGCCTGGGCCACCGAGTCACAGATGGATATCATCGCGCAGAAGCTCGGGCTCGATCCGGTAGAGCTGCGCCTAAAAAATCTCGTCAAGAAAGGCGAAGAGATTAGGCCCAAACTCAAACCCTTGGATGCCGATCTCGCCAAAGGATTGAAACTCGTCACCGATAAGCTGGGCTGGGACGGAGCGCTCAGCAAAACCGGCCGAGGTCGAGGCGTGGGATTTGGCACCACCGATCCCGGAGCGCCTCTGGCTTCGACGTCAACGGTGCATGTGCTCGCTGACGGCAGCGTAGTTCTCTTGTGTGGAACGGTGGAGCTCGGGCAGGGCGCCAAGACAGTCATGAGTCAGATCGTCGCTGAAGAATTGTCGGTGCCGCTGGAGCGGGTCACGATCCGCCCCATCGACACTGCTTTCACGCCGTTTGATCGCTCCACCGGGTCGAGCCGTTCGACGACGGTCATGGGCAAGGCGGTTGAGTTAGCCGGAAACGATGCCCGCCGGCAGATCCTCGAGCTCGCCGAGGAACACTTCGAATCGCCGGAGGAAGCTATCACTCTGAAAGATGGCCAAGCCATCGCCGGTGGAAAGAAAGTTTCCTACGGCGAATTGATTCACAAGCATTTTGCCATGCAGGGAGGCGAGCTTGTCGGCCGCGGTTACGCCCATAGCGGCATGGCGCCCACTCCGGCAAATCCGCTGTTCTGGGAAATCGGCATCGGCGCGGTGGAGCTGGATGTCGATCAGGAAACCGGAGAAGTGCACGTGCACAAGTACGTGACCGCCGCCGATGCCGGCAAAGCGCTGCATCCGCTGCACTGCGAGGGCCAGGACGAGGGTTCGGCGATGATGGGTATTGGCCATACGTTCTATGAGGCTTATCATTTCGACAGCGGCCAAATCATCAATGCCGGCATGGTTGATTACAAAGTGCCGGGCTTCGATGACGTGCCCGACCAATTCGATTCCATTCTCATCGAAGATGCCAACGGCCCTGGTCCTTACGGCGCCAAGGGTTTGGGCGAAGGCGGGATTATTCCGGTCGCTCCCGCGATCGCCAACGCGATCGCCTGGTGCTCGGGCGCGCGGATCAAGACGCTGCCTTTGACCCCGGAAAAAGTCTGGCGCGCAATCAAAGATGCCGGGCAAGCCACGACTTCCGTTTACCGGTCACGAACCTGACAGTAAACATGAAGGCCATTCGACTCTGTGCTGTTCGTTGCTGCTGAGGCTCGGCGAGACTGAAGCAAATATCGTCTCAATTTGTGCGAAAGGATCCGCCATGCGCCCTGGATCGAAGCTTTGCAAAGCCGCGGTGTTTGCCGTGTCCATCTTTCTCGGCGTTCAGATTCACTCCGTCGCCGAAGCTCAGTCACGTCTGAAGTTTGCCTACTCCTCGGTGGGATCGATGGCGACCGGCGTGTGGATGGCCAAGGAGATCGGTGCATTCGAGAAGAACGGCATCCAGACGGATATCATTTTCATTTCTTCCGGTCCGGTGGTGGTGCAGGCTCTGCTCGGCGGCGATCTGCTCGGCGGCAGCGCGGCGAGCAATGCGGTTATCAATGCAGTTCTGAACGGCGCGCCGATTGTCGCCGTCGGCGGAACCGCCAACCGGCCTTATCATCGGCTGTTCGTCCAGCCGGATATCAACCGGCTCGAAGATTTAAAAGGAAAAACTCTCGGCGTCACGCGCTTCGGCTCGATCACCGACAACTTGACCCGCATCTTGCTGCGAAAACATGGACTGGAAGGCAACGTCAACGTGCGGCAGATGGGCGGAACCATGGAAGTAGCGGCGGCATTTCAGAATCGTCAGATCGCCGGCGCCGTGACCGGCGAACTGCGCGGGCCTTCTCTAACGGTACCGAAGATCCTGGTCAATATGGTCGACATGGGTATTCCATATTCGATGAACATGCTCGCGGTATCCCGCGATACATTGAAGCGCAGTCCGGAAACGGTCGAGGGAATTGTCCGTGCCTATGCCGAAGGTGTGGCGTTCATGAATCAGAACAAGGAACGCGCGCTAAAGATCATCGCCAAGTATGGGCATCTCAGTGATCCCAAGCAAATCGAAGATCACTATCGCGACTCGGTCACATATCTGGATCGTATCCCACTCGCCCAACCCGAGGCGGTGCAAACAATCCTGGAATTTATGGGCAAACGGGGGATTCCCGCCGAGACTTTCCAGGACAACTCAATTGTCGAGAAGCTTACTCGGGAGGGCTTTTTCGAAAAGCTTTACAAGAAGTCCTAGCGATCAGGAGCTGAAACGATGACAACCATTAAAACGCGCAGATTGTACCAGGAGAAAGACGGCGTCGAAGGCTACATCGCCCATCGCAGAGCAGGCGCAGAAGGGCCCCGCGCTGTTGTTGATTCACCAGCACTCCGGTCTCACCGGCTACCTCAAGACTGCCGCTTATAGATTCGCTCAGTTGGGTTACACCACAGTTGTTCCCAATCTCTATCACATGCTCGGTTATCCCGCCGAAACCCACATCGACAAGGGAACGGAAATCCAAAACAAGACACCCGATCCGGATTTCGTCCGCGTCATCGATCAGGGATGGCGTTATTGCCTTTCACGCGACGACGTTGATCGTTCGCGGGTCGGTGTCATCGGCTATTGCATGGGCGGGCGCATCGGTATTCATTTTGTCGCGGCGACGCCGGCGGTGCGCGCCTTTGTCGCCTATTACCCATCGGTGCGCGAAGAGCCGCCAACACCGATCAGACCGCGCCACCCGTACGATGCCGCCCGTGAGATCAAATGTCCTTCAATGGTTCTGTACGGCGGCAACGACCGGACCAGCACGTTCGCGATCCAGCAGAAGGTGATGGAAAGTTTTCACGCCAACGGACAGCCGTTGGAATGGCATTACTTTCATTTCGGCAATCACGGCTTTGCTTCCACGGAATCGGATGGCTACCAACCGTATCTGGCGGATCTTGCCTGGCCGCTGGTAACTGAATTTCTTGGGCGTGAATTGATCAGTCCTGCGTTGTAGAAAGATTTTCTTGTCAGCTTCGATGGTTCAGTCATACGGCTCATCGCATCCATGGCAATGAACCTTCTCAATCTTGGAGCATGGAGTTGATTGTTATAGGGCCAGCATCCAAGTTCATCTCGCGGGCAGTAAATTGAGGCTTATAGCCAGGTGGGTCAATTGCCCCTATAGGCGTTCGACGCCAGGCACTTTTTGAATTGTCCTTCGATCATCAACACGAACACGAAAGGAAAAAGATGCAGTTGTTAATAGACTTTTTAAGATCCGCCTTGATGATCAGCGTTTGCGCTTTGCTATTCACGCCCGCCGAGCTTGCCGCGCAAACAAAAAAACTTGTTTTCGGTTATTCCACAGTCGGAGCCATGGCCGCAGGCTCATGGATGGCCAAAGAGATCGGCGCCTATGAAAAGTACGGCATCGATGCCGAAATGATCTACATCTCGTCCGGTCCGACTACGGTGCAAGCGTTGTTGGGCGGCGACATCGTCGGCGGCGTCGCCGCAACCAACGCCGTGATCGCGGCGGTTCTGCGCGGCGCGCCGCTTGTTTCGGTGTTGAGCACGGCGAACCGGCCGTATCATCGGTTTTGGGTTCAACCCGAAATTACCCGCATCGAAGATCTCAAGGGCAAGACCGTTGGTGTGACACGCTTTGGTTCGGTGACCGACAATCTAACCCGCATGCTGCTCAAAAAATACGGCTTGGAAAACGCCGTCAGTGTGCGTCAGATGGGCGGCACCATCGAAGTCAGCGCGGCATTTCAAAACAAGCAGATCGCCGGCGCCGTTACGTCAAGCCTCCGTGTTGATGCCGGTATGCAGCCACGGTTATTACTCAAGCTCGAAGACCTGGGTTTTCAGTATTCGATGGACGTTGTTGCCCATTCGCGCGACGACCTGAAGCGCTTCCCGCACGTGGTCGACGGCATGGTCCGCGCCTATACGGAAGGGGTAGCGGCAATTCATTTCCAAAAGGAGCGAGCCTACAAAGCCATCGCCAAGTATGCCCGCTTGCGCGATCAGAAGAAAATTGACGAGATCTATCAGGATTCGATTTTGTATCTCGAGAAGACACCGCGGGTTGAGCCGGAAGCAATCGATTCGATTTTGGAATTCATCGGCAAAAAGGGAGTACCGCTCGAGACGTTCGCGGATAACTCGATGGTGGATAAGATGGTGCGCGAAGGGTTTATTGAAAGGCTTTACAAGAAGCCTTGAGCTGCGCAGCGATAATCGGATATAGGGAGACAGATGGCTGACTGAAAGCCGCGTAAGCAAGGCAAGCAGGTCGAGGAGGCAAGGATGCAAGTTGAGCAGTGGAGAAAGGCGATCGGCGAGATGGTGCGCGATCACATGCGCTCGCCGGAGCTGGAATATTATTTTTCCGTCAAAATGAACAAGCAGCGGGCGCAGCTCATGATCACGCAATTGGGACTTTACATTCGCCACCGGCGTGATTGCTGGTCGCTGGTATCTGCCAATTGTCCCGTGATGGTGGTGAAGCAAGCAATCCTCAGGCACGAGTTCGGCGAAGTGATCAAGGATCAGTATTCAGAATTCGGCCATCTTCATCTGATCATCCGCCAAGCGGAAAAGCTCGGCTTGACCGCCCGCGAGGTTGTCGACACCAAACCCCTTTTAAGCACGACCGCGACGCTTTACGCTTGGGCCTGGCTGACGCACGCTAAGAGCTGGGTCGAAGGCTTATCCGCCCTGACGGTTACCGAATGGACCAATGATGACCGCCTCTTGAACGATATCGGCGGCGGTCACTCTACCCGGATGGGCCGGCGCTGGATGGATGACCTGGGACTGGCGTGGCGCGACATGCCGAATTTTGTCGCGCATTCGCAGGCGGATGAAGAGCACAGCGATATGTTTTTGCCGTTTCTTTCGGAGTATGCCACCGGCGAGAAGGAAGAACTGGCGCTCGCCGCAGTCAAAGAGTCGCTTGCTCTGTTTGGGCTTTATCGTGAAGGCGTGGCCCGGGCCATGGAAAAGACTCCGCTCAACTAATATTTCTAATGAAATAAGGAGGATGCTCATGGAAAAGCCAAGAATCAGGCACATCGCTATCAACGTCGAAGATCTCGACAAGACCGCAGAGTACTATAAGAAAGTTTTCGGCATGGAAGAAAAACACCGGCGGCCTGGAGGAACTATTTATCTATCCGACGGCCATCTCGATCTCGCTCTCATCCATACCGAGAAATATCCATGGGGAATTCACCACTTTGGGTTCAAGGTCGAAAGCGTCAAAGAAATCGAAGAAAATTGCCGATACCAAAGCCGAGGACAACACCTACGGAGCCATTGCGGAGAGCTGGATCAAAGATGCCGAAGGCAATCGGGTCGACGTTTCCGAACACGGCTGGCCGATTTAGCAGCCTGCATTGAGAAATCCGCCGCGTTACCTGTTGGAGTTTCTCGCGTCAAAGTATGAGTCTCGTCTTGGTCGGAGGCAGCTTGAGGCGCATGTGGTTATCGCTGATGGCGGAATTGTTCGTTGTCTAGTTCGGTTTGAGCGCGCTTGTTCGTCGTTTTCTTTGCTGGCATGCCCGCGAGCCTCGCCGGCGCAGACGCCGCCCAAAGTAACCATTGCGTATGCTGCAGTCAGCCCGATCTTTGCCGGAGTATGGATGGCAAAGGAGATGGGAGCTTTTGAGAAGCATGGCGTCAAGGCCGATCTCATCTACATTAGCTCCGGCAGCGTTACGGTCCAGGCGATGGTAGGCGGTAATCTCGATATGAGCGTGGCCGCTAGCAATGCGGTAGTCAGCTCGATTCTGCGTGGCGCGCCGCTTGTTGCGGTGGGCAGCATCACCAACCGGCCGGCGATGAGTTTATTTGTTCAGCCTGAGATCACCAAACCGGAGCAGCTTCAAGGAAAAGTCCTGGGCATTACCCGGCATGGCTCGTCGACGCATTTCTTAACCCAGTTCGTGCTCGAAAAGCTGGGACTCCAGGACAAGGTCAAAATTCAACCGATGGGTGGCACCCGGGAGGTCGACACCGCTATTCGGACCGGGATGATCGCCGGGGCTGTACGGAGCATGAAGCCCGGTCCAAAGGTTCGCATGTTAGTTGATTTGCCCGACATGGGAATTCCTTTCTCGATGGATCTGATCGCTGTCAAGCGGGACTTCTACAAGAGTTCTCCGAAGACGGTGGAGGCTATGCTTAAGGCTTACATCGAAGGAGTGGCGGGGCTTAGAAGCAGAAAAGACCTGGCTTATAAAGTTCTAGCCAAATATCTCCTCGGAGGCGGTGAATCACTGGACGAAGCCTATGACTATGCCGTCAAATATTTGGATCGTAACGCGAGAACAGACCCGGCGGTGATTCAAACCGTACTCAATTGGGAAGGCAAAAAGGATAGCTCGCTGAACGAGTTCTTCGATAACAGCATCATCGATTCGATCATCAAAGAAGGCTTCGTCGACAAGCTTTACAAGTAACGGGGAGATCCGCATGAAGCGAGCTGAGTGGCGCCGGGAATTGGGAGAGTTGGTGCGTGACGCGATGCGCGCACCGGAACTGGATCGCTATTTTCAGGTCAAGATCACGCGACCCGGCGCACAAATCTTCATCACGCAATTGGGCCTGTTTATTCGCCACCGTCGCGATTGTTGGGCGCACGTTTCCGGCAACTGCCCGCAGATGTCGGTGAAGCAAAAGATCCTGCAGCATGAATATGGCGAGGTGATCAAGGATGAATACACCGAGCATGGGCATCTGGACCTGATCGTCCGGCAGGGAAAAGCGTTAGGACTCTCGCCCGCAGGAAGTTTTGGAAGTCGAGCCTTTGCCGACGACTTTCGCCACTCTGTACGCCTGGGCATGGATGACGAGAGAGAAGAGTTGGATCGAAGGTTTGGCCGCTCTGACCATTACCGAGTGGGCCAATGATGACCGCTTGCTCCAGGACCTCGGCGGCGGTCTGTCCAGTCGCATGGCCAAGCGTTGGATGGACGATCTTGGCTTTGGCTGGGAGCAAATGCCGAATTTCAAAGTTCACAGCGAGGCGGACGAAGAGCATAGCGATATGTTTTTGGACGATCTGGAAAAGTTCGCTACCGGCGAGAAGGAAGCGCTTGCCTACCGAGCGGCCAAAGAGTCGATGGAGTTGCTGAAGATATTCCGCGCGGGAATTGCGCAGGAGATGGCAAAGTTCGCTTAGCGGAGAGCCTCAGAAATTCCCCGCACACTCCACAGCCCAACCGGGCCGCGGTTGTTTGAAGATCGAGGAGAATTACTATGGATGCGAACGGTTGGAACGCCGCTTTCGGGGAATTAGCTCGCGCGACGATGTCTTCGCCGGAGTTGGAGCGATACTATTCGCTCCCGATAACCAAGCCGAGGGCACAACTCATCCTTAAGCAGCTTTCCTTGTACGTTCGTCATCGTCGCGACTGCTGGGCGTATGTTTCAGGAAACTGCCCGGTGCTGGCGGTCAAGCAGAAGATACTCGCGCATGAGTACGAGGAGATGATCCGGGATGCGCACTCCGAGCATGGTCATTTGGATTTGATCATCCGCCAGGGAAAATCGATTGGGCTTACGGCCGAGGATATTTTGCAAAGTAAGCCGATCCCGACTACAGCCGCGACATTGTATGCGTGGGGTTGGATGTGCAAGAAAAAAAGCTGGCTCGAAGGTTTGGCGGCAATGACGCATGACCGAATGGAACCAGGACGATCGCCTTTTGGCCGATCTTGGCGGCGGTCACTCGGCGCGAATGGGAAATCTCTGGGTCAAATATCTGGGCATCACCTGGGACGATCTGCCGAACTGGAAGGCCCACCGCGAAGCCGACAAAGGTCACGTCGATATGTTTCTTCCGGTTTGGGAGGAGTTCGGCTCCGGCGAGAACCGAGAGATGATATTGCAGGCCGCAAAAGAATCCGAAGAGTTGTACCGTCTTTATCAAAAGGGTCTTGCCGACGCGATGAAGGCGCTACCTGACTGATGACCAATGTTAAAGTGCTTTAGGCAGACAATGAATGACTCGATCGAGTTTTACGGGCTCCATGCCCCGTTGAAGCGGCTCCCGGGCGATTTTAAATCAACTAGTCAACGTAAAAGCTTTGACCCTAGGTTGTGTTTTGTTTGCGAAACTAATTCTGCTCTTGCTGCTGTCGTCGCACACCGCATTTTCAGCGGACGCTCCCAAAGAGAAAGTTGCTTTTGCCTACGCTGCCATCAGCCCGAGCATGTCCGGAATCTGGATGGCCAAAGAGATCGGTGCCTTGATCGCAACGGCTTGCATGCCGAGCTGGTTCATATCAGTTCCGGCGCGATCGCAATCCAGGCGCTGGTAGGCGGCAGCGTTCACGCGGCGTTGGGCGCGAGTAACGCAGTGGTGGCGGCAATCATCAAAGGAGCGCCGATCATCGCGGTGGGCAGCAATACCAGCCGGCCTGGTATGCAGCTTTGGGTTCAGCCGGATATTCAACGCGCGGAGCAGCTCCAGGGTAAGACTCTGGCGATCACTCGGTTCGGCTCTACCAGCGACTTTGTCACCCGGCTGATCATGCGCAAACTCAATCTGGAAGGTAAGGCCGAGTTGCGCCAGTTCGGCGGCGTGGTCGAAGCGGACGTTGGTTTTCGCGCCGGGCAAGCGGAGGGCAGGGTGTCATCGCAGGCGCCGGGTCCGAAGGCCAAGATGTTAGTGGACGCCGCGGAGCTGGGCATTCCATTCTCGATGAACTTGCTGGCCGTCAGTAACGATTTCTATCGACGATCACCTAAAACCGTTGAGAGGATCGTCGCGTCCTACATAGAGGGGATCGCGGCGCTCAAAACCCGAAAGGCCCAGGGTCTCAAGGTGCTCGAGAAATACATGGGGCAACGCGGCGGCTCGGCGGAACAACACTACGAGTTCGTCACCAAGTACCTGGATGCAATTCCGCGGGTCGATCCGGCAGCCATCGAAACTGTCTTGGAGATGGTCGGCCAGAAGAGCCCGCCTAAAGTGCAGCTCTTCGATAACGCCATCGTCGATCGTTTGGCGCAGGAAGGTTTCATCGACCGGCTCTACAAAGGAGGCAAGTCGTGAACGAATCCCAGTGGCACGAGACGATGGGTGAAATGGTGCGCGATTACATCAGATCGCCTGAGCTCGACCACTATTTTTCGATCAAGATGACCAAACCGCGCGCCGCAGTCATGGTGATGCAGCAAAGTCTTTATGTGCGTCACCGGCGCGAATGTTGGGCGCACGTTTCGGCCAACTGCCCGATCCTGGGCGTCAAACAACGGATTCTCGAGCACGAATACGAGGAAATCATTCGCGATGACTTCTCGGACTATGGTCATCTCCATCTGATCATCAACCAGGGAAAATCAGTCGGTCTGGAGCCCGAGCAAATACTGAACGCCGAGCCGCTGCTGGAAACACGGGCGGTACTCTATGCCTGGTCGTGGATCACCAGCGAGCTTAGCTGGATTGAAGGACTGGCGGCGATGACGATCACCGAGTGGTGCAACGATGACCGGCTGTTGGGCGATCTCGGCGGCGGTCAATCCACCCGCATGGCAAAAAAATGGATGGAGGAGATGGGTTTTACCTGGAAGCAGATTCCCAACTTGCAGGCGCACAGCCAGGCCGACGAAAAGCATAGCGATATGTTTTTACCTTTCCTGTCGGAATATGCGACGGGCGGAAAGGAACAACTCGCTTTGACGGCGGCCAAAAGGTCCCTGGATTTCAACGCATTGTTCCGCAAAGGAATAGCCGAGGCGCAGGAGAAAATCCCCGCATGAAGGTGGACCCTATGCAGCGCGTTGTGGCCGGCGCTGATGCTTGTTTGGCTGATTTTGTGGTTTGCGCCGCACGCGGGAGCGGCGGCCGATCCTAAAGTAATCGCGGCGGCGAAGAAAGAAGGCCAACTGTTTTGGTGGAGCACCATCGCCCAGGACCAGTCACAAAAAATAGTCGACGAGTTCATGAAGCTTTACCCTTTCATCAGAGCCAACTACTGGCGCAGCGGCAGCGTGGGGCTGCACAATAAAATACTTCTGGAAGCGCGCGCCGGGCGGTCGAGTTGGGATGTCGTTTCGCAAACGACGCCGGAGTTCATCTACGAACTCAAGCAAAAGAAATTGATTGCGCCGCACGAGTCGCCGGAGCGCCGCCACTTTAGTCAGGATCTGAAAGACAAAGAGGGATATTGGACCGGCACCTACGCGCTGCCGACCGGGGTCGGTTTCAACACCCAAGAGGTGAAACGCGAAGATGCGCCCAAGACCTACCAGGATTTGCTCAATCCTAAGTGGAAGGGCCGAAAAATTTCTGTCGATGATGAAGGTTACGAGCTTTTAGTCGGACTAGGCGAAGCATGGGGAGGCGGCGCGGCAACGGATTACCTGAAGAAACTGGCCGCGCAAGAGCCCGTCGTTGGACGCGGCAATAGCCAGCGGGTGCAGCTTTTAGCGGTAGGAGAGTTTCCTCTCGCAATCGCATACACACACACCATTGAATGGTCCAAGTCGCAAGGCACGCCGGTCGACTGGGTCAACCTGGAACCCGTGGTTATCAAATTCGATGGGATCATGCTGGGCTCCAAGGCGGCTAATCCGAATGCTGCCAAACTTTTCATCGATTTCATCCTTTCACAGTCGGGGCAGGAGCTGCTGCAGAGTTTCAGCCGCGTGACCTTGCGCGACGGAGTCGAACCCAACCCGCCGCGGCTGATCAAAGGCTTCAAGCGCATCGTACTTCATCCGGAAAAGGCGCAGGACGCTCAACAAAGCCTGAAAACTTATCGGCAGATCTTCGGCTTGCCGTGAGTTGGGCGACATGATCGGCTGGGCGAGCGAATATATAGTCTGACAAACAAGTTGAGGAGGTATTTATGAGTTTATGGCCCAAGACGAGACAGGAACTGGATGCTCTGGTGAATCGTCATTTCGAAACCCCGGAGTACCAGGATTTTTTCTCGGTAAAACTAACTCCGGAGCGCCAAAAAATAATCGACCTGCATTATCCCCACTATATCAAGAGCAGGCGTGATTGTTGGGGCGCCGCCGCGGTTCGAGCTCCGCTCGATGTCAAGCGGGCAATCTGGGAGCACGAGAAGGACGAGCTGATATTTGACAAAAGGTTGGGCGCCGCGCATTTAACCGATGAGCAAATGGCCGAAGCCACGGCTGAGTCGAATCTGCTGCCGGCGGTGCGCGCGGTATTTTTCGCCTGGATGCATCTGGCCACCACCCGTCCGTGGATTGAAAGCCTGATGGTGAACCACATCACCGAAAGGAAAAATAACCCGGCGATCGTCAAAGGCGGAGGTTTTACCGCCAGGTATGCTCACAAGAAAGTTGCCGATCTTGGCGGCACGATTGAAAGTCTCGATGACAATACCAAAGTTCACATGGTTGCCGATGAAGACCATTCCGACATGTTCGAGCCCATTTTCGACAAATATGTCACGGATGAGAGAATCGCCCAGGCGGTGGTTCAAGCCGCTCACGACAGTCTCGATGTCGACCGCGCCTACCGCAGCGCGCTGGCAACTGCGATGATGAGGATTGCTGGATCCAGAGCGGCGTGAGTTTTGGTATTCTAGTGTGGTGTCTCATAAATTAATTAAATAAATAACTCGTACCGGACGTCTATGATATGAAGGAGAATAACGATGGGTACTGGACGTCCAATCCCTGCTTTGATTCTCAACCAAGAGGAACGCGAAACGTTGGAACGCTGGGCACGACGACCCAGGACCGCGCAAGCCTTGGCGCAACGAGCACGCATTATCCTGGGGTGTTCGAGCGGCAAAACCAACTCGCATGTAGCTGAACAGATGCACATTACCAAACAATGCGTGGGAAAATGGCGCAGTCGGTTTTTGGGCAAACGCCTCGATGGCTTGCTCGATGAAGCGCGTCCTGGTGCTCCGCGTACTATTACCGATGCTAAGGTAGAGCATGTGCTTACGCTGACCTTGGAATCCACTCCCCGGCAAGCCACGCACTGGAGTATTCGCTCGATGGCTAGCCGCAGTGGGTTGAGTCGTAGCGCCATTCACCGCATTTGGCGTGCCTTTGCTCTGCAACCTCATCGTAGTGAGACCTTTAAGCTGTCCACCGATCCTCTATTTATCGAGAAGGTCCGTGATATTGTCGGGCTCTATCTCAATCCCCCGGACCGCGCTCTAGTCCTCTGTGTCGATGAGAAGAGTCAAATCCAAGCTCTAGATCGTACTCAACCTTTGCTACCGATGCGACCGGGCCAAGTCGCGCGGCGCACTCCAAGTTATCTCAGACACGGCACGACCTCATTATTCGCCGCTCTAGACACCAAAACCGGCAAAATCATTAGCCAACTGCATCGCAGGCACCGAGCGGTAGAGTTTCGTAAATTCCTTGACGCTATTGATACCAACGTTCCCAGTACGCTTCAGGTTCATCTTATTCTGGACAACTATGGGACTCATAAAACCGCTCTGATTCATCGTTGGCTTGCCAAACGGCCCCGTTTTCATTTGCACTTCACTCCGACCAGTGCCTCGTGGCTTAATCTAGTGGAACGGTGGTTTGGTTTGCTCACCGAAAGACAGATCAAACGAGCGGCTCATCGCAGCACGCTGGAATTGGAAAAGGCCATCAAACAGTATGTCGAATTCACTAACGACAATCCCAAGCCCTTTATCTGGACCAAAACCGCTGATCAAATTCTCGCCAGTGTCGCTCGATTTTGTCAGCGAATTTCTGAGACAGGACACTAGTGTGGTGTCTCATAAATTAATTAAATAAATAACTCGTACTGGACGTCTATGATATGAAGGAGAATAACGATGGGTACTGGACGTCCAATCCCTGCTTTGATTCTCAACCAAGAGGAACGCGAAACGTTGGAACGCTGGGCACGACGACCCAGGACCGCGCAAGCCTTGGCGCAACGAGCACGCATTATCCTGGGGTGTTCGAGCGGCAAAACCAACTCGCATGTAGCTGAACAGATGCACATTACCAAACAATGCGTGGGAAAATGGCGCAGTCGGTTTTTGGGCAAACGCCTCGATGGCTTGCTCGATGAAGCGCGTCCCGCAGCTCCGCGTACTATTACCGATGCTGAAGGCAGAGCATGTGCTTACGCTGACTTTGGAATCCACTCCCCGGCAAGCCACGCACTGGAGTATTCGCTCCACTGGCTAGCGGCAGCAGGTTGAGTCGTAGCGCCATTCACCGCATTTGGCGTGCCTTTGCTCTGCAACCTCATCGTAGTGAGACCTTTAAGCTGTCCACCGATCCTCTATTTATCGAGAAGGTCCGTGATATTGTCGGGCTCTATTTGCCTCTCGTTGCTGGTCTTAGTCCTCTGTGTCGATGAGAAGAGTCAAATCCAAGCTCTAGATCGAACGTACCTTGCCTACCGATGCGACCGGGCCAAAAGTCGCGCGCCGCGATCTCAAATTATCTCAGACACGGCACGACCTCATTATTCGCCGCTCTAGACACCAAAACCGGCAAAATCATTAGCCAACTGCATCGCAGGCACCGAGCGGTAGAGTTTCGTAAATTCCTTGACGCTATTGATACCAACGTTCCCAGTGCGCTTCAGGTTCACCTTATTCTGGACAACTATGGAACTCATAAAACCGCTCTGATTCATCGTTGGCTTGCCAAACGGCCCCGTTTTCATTTCTCTTAACTTCCACTCGACCAGCGCCTCGTGGCTTAATCTAGTGGAACGGTGGTTTGGTTTGCTCACCGAAAGATACATCAAACGAGCGGCTCATCGCAGCACGCTGGAATTGGAAAAGGCCATCAAACAGTATGTCGAGTTCACTAACGACAATCCCAAGCCCTTTATCTGGACCAAAACCGCTCATCAAATTCTCGCCAGTGTCGCTCGATTTTGTCAGCGAATTTCTGAGACAGGACACTAGAGCTGCATGTCGAGAAGTGCAGTGTGAGGGCCTGAAGAACGTTAACGGGTCAACGAACGGTAACTGAGCCTAGATTATCAATCGCGTTTACGATCGCACAGCGAACATCTTGACTCGCCAATTCTCAAAGTGTCAACAAAAGACGTCTACCTAAAGCGGTAGCTAACTGCGCGCTGAACGGACTTATCATGCAACCGGGAGAGAATTAAATTGAAAGTAGCTATCACTGTCAGGTTTAATCAACGGAGTTTGCCGTTTATGGATATCGGCTTCATGAGATTGCCCGCGTTTGGTTGTTCACTATGGCACGGTGAGCTGTAGACTTAAACAGATCGAGCAAACGAATTGAATGATATGGCACGGCAAGACTTGATCATCCCGCTGGAAATTCAAGCCGATGATGGCCCGATCACGCGCTCTGTTGGTAATTTTTGTTATTTTTTCCTTTGGCTGAAATTTTCGGCTTCCGTATTTGCGTTTTAAGCAACGATCTCGAAGTGACCTTGCTCTTAGTATTCCCCTTTTCGGGGCGCATCTCGTAGGCGCGCTCTTCAGTGAGCATCTTGTAAATGATTCGAGACAGGTGACGTCCCAGAGCTCGAATCGCCTGATTGTGCTTTTTCCCTTCGCTGCGTTTCCTCTCATAGTATCTCTGCGACTCGGGCACATACTTTCGATGACGATCGAGCGCTACCATCATCGCCGATTTAGCTCGCGTGTTGACGTGCTTGGGTTGTTTGGATCCTTTATACTTCCCCGAACTGTTCTCCAGAGTGGCCATCCCTAAGTACAGCGCCAAACTCCCTTCCTTTGAGAATCGCTCGATGGCGCCGATCTCTGCGGCTAACTCAGAAGTACAGATCGTTCCGAATCCAGGAATGGATAATAAAATCTTGGCGATCTTAGAATCGTTGGCAACTTCTTTGATCTTAGCCTTGAGCACTTTTATCTTCTCATCGAGTTCAAGACATCGTTGTGCGTCTTCCTGGATCATTTCGCTGACCCATTTAACCTCTTCGCTAAAATGGGCTCGCTTCTGCCAGTCCTCGATGAGGCTCGCATACTTTCTGCCCACTGCAGGGATCTTCAATAAGCTTGATGGTCGCAGCCGAGCAAGTTGGGGAAGGGTCTCTGCACTGACAAGAAAATTCAAAAACCACTGATTGCCAGCGTTCTTGGTCATCTCTAACAGTCCGGGGCAAACCGCTTGCAGATCGGTTTGAAGATTACTGATCACACGGATCCGTTCATCCACTAGCCTGCGCCGGCGCCGGGTAAGCCGCTTGAGAATCTCGTTCTCCTCTGGCGTTCCCTTTACCTCCTGCAACACTTCCTTGGCCAGCGGCAGATGATCGCTTAGCTGAAACAGCTCCAAGCCCTTGCGCGCATCGATCCGATCGCTCTTGGCCGCTCCTGGAAAGATCTCCTTAAATGAGTCGAACTAGTCGCAGCTCACTGTATGCCCAATCAATCTGCGGCAATTTTTAGTTTGAGAAAGCAGGGCTGTCAAGTTGGTTCACAGCGTCCTTTCAGATGATAATGCCCATCCAGCGGCGTCAAAACTCCGACGCGGCCTGTCGCCACCACCTCCAGGCGGCTACCAGCAGAGAAGATGATTGGAAATCGAGCGAGCCAGATATACGCCAATCGGAAATGCAATCAGGCTGCAGTTTAAGAGCGGGCGGTTATCGTTTCTAGCTAATCACAGGCGCATTCGCCAGCCCTCTTTCGGGCCGGCCCTTTTATCAGAAGCCACAAAACACTCCATCGCCGCCCCCCGGGGCCCCCGCCCTGCGTCCACTAAAATTATTGTTTGAGCAAAAAGTGCAGCTGCTCAAACTTGCGCGAAAGGTCATTCTTCAAAACCTTAGCATCCTCCCATACCACGTCAAACAGCTCAAAGACCTTGCCGCTTCTGCTTTCAACGTCCTCGTCCGTAAACTCTTCGACCTTCGGTAGCTGAGCCATTACTTCGCGGTAGTGCTGCAGGTCGGTTTTAATTTCGACCACCCAACGCCGACCTCTACGCTCTGATTCTCTCCCTCAATTCTGGCGAGCTCTTCTGACCACGTAGTAAATTGCTCGCCAATCTTTTCCAGCGAGTCGTGAATCTCCTGATACTGCCAGCGCCAAACCGCCAATTCTTCAGGAGTTGCCATGATGGGGATGCTACCACTTGGCGACAAGGGAGGCGAGAAGCGCTATAGCTAACTGGGTGATGCGGAAGAACTCATGGTCTCAACCCTCGCTATGACAGACGCACTTACGAAGGTACTGATCGAAAGGGGCATCATCACGGACGCGGAGTTTAAGCAGAAGCTGTTCGAGGAGCGTGCGGTTTATCAGCGTATTCTGAATCCAATAACCAATCTTTTGGATTCGCCCGGCGAACCCAAAATTTCCGAATCCTAGTTCCCGATAGTGATCAACATCGGTCATCTTTGTTTGTCCATCGACGTGTCTATCTCTTTTTCGAATGGACGCTTTTCACCGTCGAAGGATCTGGCGTCTATATGGGTAATGAATAAAGCCGCCTGTATTTCGTCTACGCTTTCCGAGTCGCAAGACGTTTGGACATGGTTTCATTTGATTTCATTTTTTTGATCCTCCCACTTCTGCATACGTTATTGCCCAAGAGGAAATATGTTGAGTATTAGATAAACGCCTAGAAATCCGACGAATAGTAAGCATTGCTATGTATGGACATTCAGTCCCATAAGCGCATGCCAGAGAATATGACTCAGGCAGAAAAATCCCGAGAAGAGTTGCAGTACATTAGCCTATGCCTTGAAGCACGCGCCTCGCAGATAACAGCGGACCTCATTGCTGCACAGAGTCACTTTGACTCGCCTGAGAATCTGCAGAAACGGACATACCAGTCGAGTCTCGCCACAGCTGTGTGGCTCTGCATACCGACTTTAGCACGCTCTATAATGATTAGCTCTTTGCCCGACTCCACCCCCCAAGGGGCGCCCTGTGGAAGTGACGCCCTGGCGCTTGGCGGTCGTGATAGCGGTGCAATGCATCGAAGGGCTCACCGAGCGCCGGGCAGCTGATGCGGGTCCGGCGCACTGGAGAAGCGGCATTGACCGCTATCTCCAAGTGGTGCACCTTTCAGAGCATGAGCGAAGTGCGAGGGCTGCCAAGTGTGAGGACTTCGGCGCATCGCCCAAGTGTGAAGGCCGAATATTGGGCTGGTCTAATCCTTGGCGTGTTCTTCGTCGTCAGCTTCCTCAGCATGCGTCATCAGACACCGACGGTGGACGAGGGAGGGCATCGAAGATATGGGCGGCAGATCCTCGGGCTGAATTCGAATCGATTGCAGGTATCTCCCCCTTGGTCCCCAAGCTGACCCTGGGGATGGCTGGCGGGTAGAGGTGGCCGGCCAGGAACTGAGGCTCAGGAAAGGGGCAAGGTGCAGCCGTATAAGGTCCTCGGGCCTGAGCAGGACGGCGGCGGGTTCGCAAGGGACGATAGCAAGATGCCGGTTTCGGCATTGAACGCGTCTCCGGCGCGATCGCCTCCAGTTTACCAGTCGGAAGACTTCAAACTATCGTGGGCGGTCTTTCCACGGCACGTTTAGTCACGATTATGACCTCCATGCTTTTAGGGTATCTCTGTTTTCATGGAGCTGCCAAGTTTATGGCAGGGGTGTGGACCGCTTTCCTTTTTCTTTGAACCCGACATTATTGCCCATTCCAGTCGGTCACTGACTGACTGGCATGCTGATGCGATTACCATGCTGGCCTTCGACAGCTGGCAGAAGTATTTGTGAAAGTATTGACACGCAAGCAGCATGTGGCAATTGCCGTAGGTCGCAGTCAATTGGGCGAAATACTCGGGGTGTTCCTACTCCTGCTGCTCCCCGCGACACTGCTCATTGCAGATGCGAAGCAGGCCATTTAGATGGTCAGGACGGAGGATTTCCCAGCCTTCCGGGGCTATGCGCTAAGGTCCTTGGGGCATGGATGTCTAATCATGCTGATCATGCTCTTGATGATCAATGTGGGCTACTTGTTCAATTGCACGCTGACCCCACTCAAAGAATATCAGTTCCAATCGGAGCGCTTCCAATCAATCCAGTCGCTCCTCTCCCCAGTAAGTTTTCTCCCCATTCCGCTTCCCTATCCGTATTTAGAAGGGTTAGATTTAGTACACTTCCGGGAACGCATGAGTTTTTAATCATGGCAGAATTTATCTCCTGGGTCAGCTCAGTCAGGAGGGATTTGTTGGCTACTACCTGATCGCTTTCCTGTTCAAGGTCCCTATTGCAATACAGCTGATATGTCTCCTTGCCATCCTACTCATGTGAGGGACTGGAAGAGAGGCCATTTTCGGAGAGATGAGCTGTTTTTGCTGATGCCCATACTGTTCTTTACTATCTACTTAAATTTCTTCTATCGGGCCCAGATTGGGATTGTTTCTTGTTGGTCATCTTTCCGTGCATTTTAGTGTTCTGCGGCAGGTCTTGTCGAGAATTGGGGTATGTTCAAACGAGCAACGAAGGTGGGGATTTTCGTGCTGAGTGGCTACCTTGTCCTAGCCGTCCTCAGTTACTTTCCGCATTATATTCCTTATTTTAATGAACTTGTTGACCGCAGATATGGCTACAAGATCCTTGCTGATTCGAATATTGATTGGGGGCAGAGCAAAACCTATCTTACGGAATACCTTGAGCGCTATCCAGAAACTCAGGTTGAGCCCGAAAGGCCTGTAGCGGGGCGCATTGTTGTGACAGTCAATAAACTTACTGGTGTTACTGGAGACCCGGCCCGGTATGCGTGGCTGCGAGATCACCAGCTTCCGGCAGAGACGATTGCCTATGACTACCTCGTCTATCAGGTGTCGCCTGCGCAACTTAAGGACATCACTGAATAGGACTGAACCCCCTGAGTGGCGGCTGGAAAACTTTTCTTCATTCCCCTTATTGAATATGTATGGTTAATGGCCTCTGTCTTTATTTATACTCGTCGGTGTTGTCCGTACCGCGCGCTACAGTGATCCAACCCTGAGGTTACGCAGCCCATCTCAGCCGCTCCAGCGCTGAAAGCGTGAGGGAATGGCTTTGGAAAATTAGCTGTGAGTTTATAGATACTGAGATGTTGTAATGTCGTTCCCACTCCAGCACACAAACGCGCCCAGCAGATTTATCATCCAGTTGGGTCTTTGACCCCAATGGAGCAAAAATTTACTCAAGCTCGAGCCCATGAAAAACAGTACGGTGGGTGGTGTTCTGTCGTTTTACAGAAGGACGACCACGCTCTGCTGTTATCGCGCCGGCTGGGAGGATTTAGGGAAGATTGACTTGGAGAGGGCTGAAAACTTATGTCAAACGAGTCGGCTCTGTCGAGTTATCTCTTGGCCTTAGTGGTTGGTTTGCTTTTCGCCTTTTGGCTTTTTCCGGTTGACTTCATCTTGGGAAGGGTCCCACTGGGCAGCACCGCGCGGCAAAGATCGCATGCAGACTATCATCGGTATGCGCTACTTCCTCGCCGATGAATGGCGCTTTCCGGTATTTCAGATGTGATTAATCGCACCGCCCAAAGGAATCAACATCATCTATACGGACAGCCTACCGCTGTTCGCCCTCTATCGCGAAGCTGCTTCGCCCTTGGCTTCCGGAGCAGGTCAACTATTTTGGGATCTGGCTGTTCCTTAGCTATGTCCTGCAGAGCATCGCTGCGGTTTTCCTGTTGCGCTCCCTAGATGTCAGAGTGGCTGAACCTGGGCGTAATGGTGATGGCTCTGTCTTTCCCGGCTCGGCTGTTCCGATTTGGGCACGCGGCGCTGTCCGGCCACTTTCTGCGCCGTTCGCCTTGGGGCTTTATTTCCGGAGCGTGAGGCACCAGGTGTTCGAGAGGCTGTGGGGTTGGCTGGGACTCTTGTGCGGGCTTGCGCTGCTCTGTGCACTTCTATTTGTTTGTGATGATCTTCGGCGCGTTCCTCGCTGTGGCAGCGCAAGAGGCACTGTTCTCAAGAACCCGCCGCTGGAAGAGCCTTGTCGCGGTCACTATCGTTCTCGGGGTGTCTAGTTTATCTCATGTGGGTTTCTGGTTACTTCCATGAAGTCGGCGACCCGGTGGGCTACCCCGGAGAAGGCAAGCCATTTGGCTTTGGCCACTACTCGATGAACATGTTATCCCCCTGGATACCGCAACGGTCGGGATTATTTCTAGCTATGAACCGTTTCTCGATACCCGCGTTATCACCCTGGGTACCGCGATCGTTGGGATTATTTCCAGCCATGAGCCGCGTCATTGACGGAACGGGCGGGCAGTATGAAGGTTTCAATTACCTCGGTTTGGGCGTCCTCTTGTTGCTGGCCTTAGCGCTTTGGGCTGGCAGTTCGGAAATTAATTCCGCTGTGCGAAAGTATTGGGCGCTTGCGCTCCTTGTGCTTGGGTTGACCCTGCTCGCCCTCTCCCATCGGGTCTTTGCCGGATATTGGGAGGTTCTGAAGATCGGGAGCAGTCCTCCTTTCTTCCTTGAGCAGTTGCGGGCGTCAGGCCGCCTTTTCTGGCCTGTAGGCTACACGCTCATGGCGATGGGGCTTACCGTTGCGCACCGCAGACTGCGCCGACCTTTCAACATCGCGCTCATCTTGGTGGCGGCTGTCCTGCAGTTCGTCGATGCCAGTTCTCTTCGGGATGGTGTGGCCGCGAGGACGCACTCAGGTGGACACTCAATGCTCCAGTTGAACTCTGGCGTCCGCTTATTGCTGCGCATCACAGGCTGACCATTATTCCTTCTTTCGATTGCTCTGGGCATTGGGATTCTCCACCGAGACAGTACGTGCTCGATCTAGTATTTCATGCCTCGTCAAGTGCCACCCCCGTGAACACCGCCTACTTAGCCCGGCGCTCGGCGCTGGATTGCGGTCAAGAGCGTGCATCTCTGTACAGTCGAAAACTAGCCGAAGGCGAACTTCTTGTGGTACTCTCGCCGCCGCGGAACAAATACCGACCGTGGCTCAGATACCAGATTTTGAGCGCCTCTGCCGGTCCTTTGCAGGGCTTTGCCTGCTCCCCGCACTGGCCTGTCTTGGAAAAGCACCTTACCACGAACTTTTCCGATCCTGTCACTTAGGATGCTGGCGCTGAGGCGTGACTTTGATTGTGATAGGTCGTCCATGGCTTATCCTGACCAAATCCCAAGCCTTCCTGCTGCTGAAGCATATCTGGGGTCAGGCTGGGGCTGGCCCCGATTTCACGGACAGTAGATAAAGCAACAGCCAACGAGCGTTCGTCGTCAGCAGGGCTCACATAATCAAGTGATTGATGCCTGCGCTGATGATATAAAACACGTCGATGTACGAAGATAGCTGGAAGAGCCTTGTCTGCGCCGGTAAAGCTGCAGTGATGCACCATGTTCTTCAGCGAGCTAAAAGAGAAACTCTCCGCCACCGCACTGTCCGTAACGTCCGCTCATGCTCTGTAACATACCGTAGGTTTTCAAAAGATCGACGTACACAGCGCCGGTATACTGTCGGCCCTGATCAGTATGATGAATCAGTCCAGGTTCAGGCGGGCAACGAAGGATCGCCATCTGCAACGACTTGATGACAAGCTGCTGATCGATTTGTTCGCTCATGGCCCAGCCGACGAATGTCGGGAATACTAATCCAACAATACCGAGACATGGAGCGATCCTGCCGCCGTTCGCGATGAACGTAATGTCGAACCGAACCCGATTCACTGACTTACCTCGAAGCTTCGATTGAGACGGTTCTCTGGCTACCACCATTCCCGCCCGAGACCGAGTCGTGATGCGAAATCGTCGCTTACGCCGAGCTTCGATACCCGCTTTACGCCTCAGTCGTGCAACCCGTGCCGACCGCACTTTACTCCCTGAGCCTTTAACTCTCGCCAGGTCTTTAATGCTCCGTAGGCTTGCCTACTTTGACTGTGCACTTTCTTGACCTCAATTAGCAGAGCTCGGTTCTCTTGATTGCGTCTAGACTCTTTACGTCCCCGCCAGCCGTAATAGCCGCTACGACTGACCTTAAGCACAAGCGCTCATTTGACCACCTTAAACTGATCGATCATGAGCTCTCATAAATGCGTACTTCACCCGAGCTCTTTGGCAAAGTACGCTGCCGCCTTTTTTAGGATATCTCGCTCCTCTTTGACCTTCTCCAACTCCCGCTTAAGCCGTCCCACCTCATCACTGATCTCAGGGCGTGTTCCCGCTCCTGCGAATGCTCTGCGCCCCGCGTCTGTCACAACTGCTCCTTCCACTTATAAAGTTGATTGCGCCGTACACCCAATTCTCGAGGAACAGATGAGCCGCAGGCTTACCTGAGCCATCTCCATCAGTCTGAGCGCTTCTAGTTTAAACTCTGATGTAAATTTTCTCGCGAGCCAATTCATCCAACACCTCCTCAAGGTTATTTGTCCCTCATTTACGTGTCCGTCAAACCGGGCTAACTCAATATGACCCCGAAGTCCTCGGCACCAATGGCTGTTCAGGAACTATCTTTGCGGTCTTGGCGTACGATAGTAAGGCCGATCAGGCGGGAGACAACTACTGGCCACATCGAAATCACAGCGGAGGGAAACGACCCATTCTAACATAATCTTGTACCGAGATGTTATTCATCCTAATTTACGATTATCTACAACTTTCCGGAGGTGAGATATGCCACGGATCCTTATTCTTGGGCGAATCAGACAGCCTCGAGCCCGGAAGCGACGAATGCCATTCGAGAGATCATCAAAAAAGACGCCGCTACCGAGTTTATCTTGCTGGTTCCCGCCACGCCGGTGGAAGACTTGCTGGATTGGCAGGACGGCGATAACGAAGCGGTAGCGAAACGCACGGCTCAAACCGCCAAAGAACATTTGGAAGGAGTGGGCGCGAATGTCATTGAACGGAAGTGGGCGACCCGTCGCCCGTCAAAGCTATCGAAGATGAGCTGCAACGTCATGAACAAACATACGATGGGATCATTATCTCTACCTTGCCACTACAAAGATCCCG